>NZ_JAUTXY010000002.1:0-681333 GCF_036327795.1 Rhodococcus artemisiae | reverse complement strand
GGTCTCCGAGATCTTCAGGTTTTGCTTGGTCGCTAAACCCAGATACCGGAGACCTCACTCACTCAACGACTGCGACACCCCTTCCGGCGGGAACGCGGTTCAAGATCACTTTTGAAACACTGCCTAGACCGGACGCGTGACCGTCGCGCTTGTCGGCGCGTGGTCGGGGACCGGATCGGCGATCAGGGCTTCGACCTCGGCCTGGATCTCATCGCGGATCGACCGCACAGAATCGCCGTCTCGGCCGGCCGGGTCTTCGAGCACCCAATCCCGGTAGGACTTACCCGGGAACACTTGGCACGAATCTCCGCAACCCATGGTGATCACCACGTCGGAGGCCTGCACGGCGTCGAGTCCCCACCCTCACGACGCAACAGCGTCGGGCGAGCGGGTGAAACGTTTGCGTAGTGCAAGCGAGACGTAGATCAGCGCGACAAGGACGGGCACCTCGATGAGTGGGCCGACGACACCGGCCAGCGCCTGCCCGGATGCGACCCCGAAAGTGCCGATTGCCACGGCGATGGCCAGTTCGAAGTTGTTGCCCGCGGCGGTGAACGCCAAGGTGGTGGTGCGCTCGTATCCGAGTCCGATTGCCGCCCCGAACACGAAACCGCCGCCCCACATGAGGACGAAATATGCAAGCAGCGGCAGCGCGATCCGTACGACGTCCCACGGCTGCGAGGTGATCTGCTCACCTTGGAGCGCGAACAGGATCACGATGGTGAACAACAGCCCGTACAGTGCCCATGGTCCGATCCTGGGCAGGAACGTCTCCTCGTACCATGCACGGCCCTTGGCTTTTTCGCCGAAGTGACGGGTCAGGAAGCCGGCGAGCAGAGGGATACCGAGGAAGATGAGAACCGACTTGGCGATCTGCCACGGCGAGACATCGAGAGTCGCCTGCTCGAGTCCGAGCCGGCCGGGCAGGATCGACAGGTAGAACCAGCCGAGTACCGCGAACATGATCACCTGGAAGACGGAGTTGATCGCAACCAGCACAGCGGCGGCTTCGCGGTCACCACACGCGAGGTCGTTCCAGATGACGACCATCGCGATGCAGCGGGCAAGGCCGACGATGATCAGACCCGTGCGGTATTCGGGCAGGTCGGGCAGCAGCAGCCACGCGAGGGCGAACATCAGCGCCGGGCCGAGAACCCAATTCAGGACCAGCGAGGAGATCAGCAGCTTACGATCGCCCGTGACGGTGTCGAGGCGGTCGTAGCGCACCTTCGCCAGCACCGGATACATCATGATCAACAGACCCAGTGCGATGGGCAGCGAGATGCTGTCGATCTCGATGACGCTCAACGCGTCGCCGAGTCCGGGAATCATGCGGCCGAGCAGGAGACCAACGACCATCGCGATGCCGATCCACACGGCAAGGAACCGGTCGAGCACCGACATCTTCCCGGCGACCGACCGGTGTTCGGTCGTGGCGGTCACGAGAGGGCTTCCGAGAGTGCGGCAGTCGGAGTGCAGGCCGATGCGGGCAGGACCCCGGATTCGGTGGCGAGCACTGCCGAGAGCTGTTCGAGAGCTGCGGGGATCACCCGGTAGTACACCCAGGTGCCCCGGCGCTCACAGTCGAGCAATCCGGCTTCACGCAGCACCTTGAGGTGGTGCGAGACGGTGGGCTGCGACAGGTCGAAGGCGGGGCTGATGTCGCACACACAGCTTTCCCCACCCTCGTGGCTGGCAATCAGACTCAACATGCGCAGCCGTACCGGATCACCGAGGGCCTTGAACATGCGGGCCAGATCGGTGGCCCGATCCGACGTGAGGGGCCCGCGCGACAGGGGCGGGCAGCACGGCGCGTCCCCGCTCGGACTCTGATTCGACATCTGTCTATATTGACTCTTGTCTATTCATTCGTCAATCCGCACTTGCCCGAAGGGGCTCGAATGAGGTCAGGCCTGCGGTGACGCGCCCGCTGCGGTGCTCGGCCGACGCCTGGGCTCCCTCTCGTACAACGCCGCCCATTCCTTTCTCGACCGGATCGAGGTGTCGACGTCCTGCGCTCGAGCGCGTAGGGCGCCGACAGTGGCGTCGGCTTCGGGAACCACGGCGAACGGGTCCCAGTTGAGAAATCTGCATGCGTTCTGCCACGTGATCTTGTCGATGTCCGAGTCGTCGGCTCCTGCCGACTCGAGCTCTCGGAGAACGAATTCCGGTGCGTCCGGCCACAACGAATCGGCGTGCGGATAATCGCATTCCCAGGCGATGTTGTCGATGCCGATCTCATGCCGAAGCTTCAGTGAGGTCTTGTCGGTGACGTAGCAGGCGATGACATGCTCGCGGAACACGTCGCTGGGCATCTTGCGGCCGAAATCGCGGCGCAGCCACCGTTGATTCGTGTAGTGGCGGTCGGAGCGGTCGAGAAAGAACGGAATCCAGCCGACACCGCCCTCGGACAACGCCACTTTCAGCTTCGGGAATTTGCGCAGTGCGGGCCCCCACAGAAGATCTTGGATGGCGATCATCGAGATGCTCGGCGCCAACACCATCAAGTTGTCGATCGGGGCGTCCTCGGCGAGGCTCAAGGCCCCGAACCCCTGACCGATGTGCAGGTTCATCACCACATCGTTGTCGGACAGAGCCTGGAACACCGGACTCCAGAACTCGATGTCGTGATAGCTGGGCAATCCCGCGACGTGGGGTTGTTCGGCCATCGTCACGGAGTGGCACCCCTTCGCAACGACCCGTTCGATCTCGGCGACCGCGAGTTCCGGGTCCCAGAGCGGCAGGATTGCGAGGGGAATGAAACGCCCCGGGTAGGTGGCCGCCCATTCATCGATGTGCCAGTCGTTGTACGCCTGGATCACTCGGACGGTGATGTCGTCTCGGAAATGGCTCAGATGCCCGGCGCTGAAACCGGTGAACGTCGGAAAGCACATCGAGGCCAGGATTCCGTTGACGTTCATGTCCTTCACCCGTGCGTGAATGTCGTATACGCCCGGGCGCATCTCGGCATATCCCGCGGGATCGTGATCCCATTCCTCGGGAGGCCAGGACACGACAGCGTTCAACCCGGTGACACCGACCTGACGGCCGCGATACAGCCACCGGTCCACTCCGTGGTCGTCAGTGACGATGCGGGGCGCATACTCGGCCCACTTTGCGGGCAGGTGGGCGTCGAACATCTCGGGAGGCTCGACCACGTGGTCATCGATGCTCACCAGGATCATGTCGTCCACATTCACGGAAGCTCCTATCCTGTATGGGGTCCTGGAACAGTGGTGCGCGGTCACATCTTCCGGAAGTCCCAGCTCGTGATCTTCTGCGGGGTAAGCCGTAGCCACGCATGACGACCGTCGAAATGCATCTCGTCACGGCCGGTGTACTTGCGGGCGAACAGTTGCTCCGGTGCGGCCAATTCGGGATCGGGGGCCCCGGAGCGGGGCACATCGCCGACGACGTCGAACCGGCCTCGGATCTCCACTCCCCGCAGTTCGTTGAACTCGTGGCCTGCGTCGATCAGGACTGCACCCTGAGGGTTGCGCTCGAGATCGGTCCACCGCTGGCTCTTCACCACGGAATTGAGCCAGAGCGCCGAGCCGTCCCAGACGAACCACAAGGCGCTCAAGTGTGGGCCGGCCTGCCCGGAGGTCGCCACACGGCATGTGCGCTCTTCGTTCAGAAACGCGTCGACCTCCTCCGGGAGCATGGCAATTCTGCGTCCTCGGCGCTGTTGCTGCACGGGTTACCTTTCATGTGAACGGATATGTCTGTTCGTGAGCGGCTTTGGTCGATCAGCTCTCGAGAGCGACAGGTCGACGACGTCATCGGCCCATGAAAAAGCCGACTGTGGGCGTCGCAGCGGGGTAGGAACCGGACAAGCCCGAACTGAAGTAGCCCGAGTCTGCGGTCAGAGTGATACCGCTGATCGCCGACGCTGCGTCGCTGCACAGGAACAGCAGTGGGTAGGCCTGTTCGATCGGGGCGGCGGGGTCGATTCCGGCCTCCGCGCGGTAGTCGGATCCGAAACCGAGCCACGTCTCCGCATTCGCCCGGGCAAGCGGAGTGTCGGTGGGGCCAGGACAGATCGCGTTGATGCGGATCCCCTTCTTGCGTAAGGGGAACGCCTGTGATGCTACATAGGCGCACACCGCCTGTTTGCTGAACATGTATTCGGCTTTGTCGTGTGCTACTGCCCACGCGGACGCCTCGGTGTAGTCATCGATCGACAGGAACTCCTGCAGCGCTGGGAGGTTCGATTCCCAGCCCAGTCCTGCGGCGGAAGAGATGAAACATATCGCGGAGCCGCTGCGGAGCATGTCGGAGTCCAGCAGGCGTTCGATGACGAGACGATGCCCGAGGAAATTGACGCGTTCGAGGTGTGGCGTGCCGTTCGCGACGCCCGCCGCAGCGAGCACCACATCGACGTGGCCGCCGATCTGTGCGATCCCGGCCTCGATGGAAGCGATGTCGGTCAGGTCCAGCGGTACTGCCTTCACGCCGGGGGTGGCGATCGGCGCACAGTCGGCCACGATGACCTCCGCCCCCGCACTGAGCGCGAGTTCTGCTGCAGCGGCGCCCATACCACTGGCACCGCCGACCACGAGAACTCTCTTGCCATCGAAACGGAAGGCATCGAACAATGTCATGGTTTCCTCTCCTGTGTTCTACGCGAGGGTGCGGAGCACCGGGCCTGCCGGAACAGTGCCCGGTTCATGTCACTACGCCCCGGATCTTGAGATCGAGCATGTCGTCCACGCTGAAGCCGAGCTCGCCGAGGACGTCCTCGCAGTGCTCGTTGAACTCCGGGGCACGACGAGGGGCCGATGCGCATTCGTCGAACTGCACGGGTGCAGCCGCCAGCCGGAACGGGACTCCCTCGGACGTCGCACACTGCTGGATATATCCGTTGGCGTCGGTCTGGGGATCGGCAACGGCCTCCAATGTGTCCTGAACGACACACCATTGGCCGGTGAAATCGGCAAGTCGCTCCCGCCACTCGGCCAGTGATCGCTCGGCGAACGCATCGCGCAGGATAGCGATCGCCTCACCACAGTGCGCCATCAGAGCGCCATGGTCGATGAAGCGCGGATCGTCGGCCATCTCCGGACGGCCGATCACCTTGCACATCGATGACCAGTATCGACCAGCCTGCAGGCAGGTGAACGAGAGCCATCGTCCGTCCCGGGTGGCGTATTGGCCCGTCAGAGGATTCGACCGGGTTCCGGCAGGAGGCGGGGTCCAGGGCGTGTTCAGCTGCAGCGACAGCGCCAATGCCTGCCCCATCGACCACATCGCTGTGCCCATCAGCGAAACGTCGACGGTGGTGGCCTCACCTGTGCGCTCGCGGTGGAACAAAGCACTCGAGATCCCGCCGGCTATCGTCATGCCGCCGATCGAGTCGCCGAATCCGGGTGCCGGCGGCACCGGGACTTCGCCGTATTCGGGCCGCATCACCCCGGCAGCGACGCCTGCGCGTGCCCAGAATGCGAGGGAGTCGTACGCGCCACGGTCCGCGTCCGGTCCGCGTTCTCCTTGTCCGGTCCCCCGGACGTAGATGATCTGCGGATTGTGCTTCCGGATATCGGCGACGTCGATCTTCAACTTGGCGCGGACGCTCGGCAGTTTGTTGGTGAGGAAGACGTCCGCGGTCGCGGCGAGCCGACAGAGGATTTCGTGCCCGATCTCGGATGTGAGATCCAGTCCGATGCTGCGCTTTCCACGGTTCGAGTGTTCGAACAGTACATGCACGTCATCAGGCACTACCGCGATTCCGGACGACGCAAGACCCCGCATGGCGTCTCCCCGCGCAACGTGCTCGACCTTGATCACATCTGCGCCCCAATCGGCGAGCAGTGCGGATGCAGCAGGCACAAAGGTATGTTCGGCAACTTCGAGAATCCTCACACCCTGCATGACTCTGGTCACGGGAACCCCTCCTGTTCGTGGCCTGCATTCTCGACGGCCGCGCAGACCGCGAAGAGATGCGATCAACGATCGCATTTTATGATTTCGAAGTATGCGATCATTGATCGCATACTGTCAAGGGGTGGGCGCCGAAGGTGCGGAGGTGGATTGAGATGCCGAGTAGCGATGTTCGGGAGGGTCGCTCGGAGGATGGTCGGGAAGTGAGCGCGCTGAGGGATCGACGGCCTCACGGCGGCACGTCCGTCCCGGTCAGGAGCGGCGACGAAGCGGAGCCGGGGTCGGCCCTGTGGTGGGCCGAGAGGGCATCGACCGAGAGTCGACGCCGGCCACGCCCCGGAGGGCTGTCCACCGAACGCATCGTCGACGCCGCCCTGGATGTACTGCGTGAGGACGGCGTCGAGGCGCTCACTGTGCGTGAGGTTGCAGCACGTCTCGACACTCGAAGTGCATCCCTGTATCGATACATCGCCAGTCGCGACGAGTTGATCGCGCTCATCGCAGATCACGTCATGGGAGAAATCCGCATCGTGTCCACTGGACACGGCTGGCGCGCCGATCTCGAAGCATTGATGCAGGAGATGAGACGCGTGATGGTTTCCCAACCGCTACCGTCGTCGGCGGGCCGGAACTTCGGGGGGTACGGACCCAACACCCTGCGCGTCATCGATTCCGCTCTCCGACTACTGCTCGATGCCGGGCTCGAAGCCTCGTATGCCGCGTATGCCACCAGCAGCATGATCCAGTTCGTCGCGGGCGCGGCGAGTATCCAACGGAGCGACGTCGGACGAGGCGCGCACGGCGCCAGCAGATCCGACGGTTTCACGCTCCTGCTCGAAGGCCTTGACCTCGAACACTTCGGCGCCTTCCGGGTCGCCGGTCACGAGTATCTCGCGGCCACCGCTGATGACGTCTTCTCCCATGGAATCGAGATCTTCCTCGACGGCATCGCCTGCCGTATCCCCGAATAGGCGCATGGCGGCTGCGCAGAGAAACGCCGGACAACTCATTCGTCCTGCTCAACTCGGGCAATGAACTTGACGATGCGACTGGCGCGGCTCGAAGCGCTGGGTGCGGTGATGATCTGGTGGATGATCATGTAGCGCCGACCGCGATCCAATTCGGCGAACCTCATCGATGCAATCGGGGATCGCTCCAGTGCTGCTACGAGGTCGGCGGGCACCTCCGCCGCCGCCGGACCGGGGTATGCCCGCTCCCAGCGACCGTCGGCTTTCGCTCGTTCCACCTCGGAAAGTCCACGGGCTCGCATTCTCCCCGACGCGATCAGATCGGCAACGAAGTCGACGTTTCGTCGCGACCAGATCGAACGGGCTCGACGCGGAGTGAAGAGTTGCTGAAAGGTGGAGTCATCCAACGCATTGCGGCGTCCGTCGATCCAGCCGCTGCAGAGAGCTTCCTTCAACGCCTCGGCATAGGACAGCGTCGTCGGTTCTGTGGTGCCCTTCTTTGCCAGGACCAACCGCACCCCGTCGGACGAGCCTTCGTTCTCATCCAGCCACGCTCGCCACGCGGCCACATCGGGGACGATCAATTGTGCCCGCAGACTCTGCTCTTTCATAAGAGCACCCTCCCACCCATTGCGGTCAGTTACCGACCTCATTCCAGCATCATTTCGGAAGCGCCACCGACGCCGCGTCGAGCCGCGTTGCGAGCACACCGGCAGCGGACCGCAGTGGCTCGGGGCCGACGACAGTGAATGGGGCATCGAAACGCAAGACGAACGCGAGAAGCCCCGTCCACGACCATGACCCGACAACGATCCGACACGACCGTTCGCCGATCTCTTCCACCACACCATCGCTGACCCATCGGACGACTTCGGTCGCCGGTAGGTCGATGACGACTTCGCCAGTGCACGGCCACTGATCCCCCGCCTCCGAGCCCTTCGACCGCGCCTCGAGGAACGAGCGCGCATCCGGTGCAGGAAGGGGGCGGGGAGTGAACGGGCCGCCGCCGGGTATCCGAGGAACAAGGCGGTCCAGGCGGAGAATCCGCCAGTCGTCTCGATCGAGATCCCAGCCGATGAGATACCAATGGCCCCTTCTCGCGACGACTGCGTGCGGTTCGACACGACGCGGCGGCCCCTCTGTATCGCCGTAGTCGAAACGCAGAATGCGCCGATCTCGAACCGCAGCACTCACGGTCTCCAGAATCTTCGGGTCCACCTGGGACGGCGACTCGGAACCGGTGAAACGGATGCCATCCAGCCTGTGGCGGAGCCGCGACGGCATGACCTGGCGGACCGTCGCCAATGCTCGAGTCGCAGCATCGCCGAGATCGATGCCACTGGAAGGCGCGCCCTGCAGCGCGACGGCGATCGCCACGGCCTGTTCATCGTCGAACAACAGGGGAGGGAGCTCCGATCCGGCAACGAGCCGGTAACCGCCGTCCGGCCCCTTCGTCGAGTCGACGTCGTATCCCAGATCGCGCAATCGGTCGACGTCTCGCCGCACCGTGCGAGGCGTCACCCCCAGCCTCTCGGCCAACAGATGCCCGGGCCAAGTGCGCCTCGTCTGCAGCAACGACAGCAGCGCCAGCATCCGAGATGAACTTCCAACCATGAAACGAGTCTGCTCCGAATAGAGGACCTTCCCCGTCCTGTACCCACGTGATCCTGTGCTCGCGGCAGTTCGCCGCCGCTCGGAAACCGCGACCGGAAGGACAAAACATGGGTATCAAGACCACCACTCACCTCAACTTTCGAGGAACCGCCCGGCAGGCACTCGACTTCTACCGATCAGTCTTCGGCGGGCACGTGTTCGTCTCCACCTATGGCGACGTCGGCATGCCGAAAGATCTCCCCGGCGCCGACAAGGTGGTATTCGGTCAGGTCGCGAACGAAGACGGCTTCCGCCTCATGGCGTACGACATCCCAGGACGGGACGACGCCGACATCACCGCCACCGCCGGCACCACCAGCCGCGAGAACGGCGTCACCTTCACGGACCGGGCGTTCTTCCAGTCGGTCCGCGGAGAGACTCTCGACGAGATCAGGAAGTACTGGGACGCACTGTCGAACGGCGCCGACATCGTCGAGCAGCTCGCCGAGTCTGCCTGGAGCCCCGGCTTCGGCATGCTCACCGACCGCTTCGGTGTCACGTGGGTGCTCGACGTGGAAGCTCCTTGAATCCACAGAATTCGAGCGAGCACACGGTTGTTCAGTACAAGTAGTCTTCGCCGCTGGCACGCACGGTGACATCGGACAGACTGATACCCCACGGCTGGTCGATGACATGCACTACGGCGTTCGCGAGATCGTCGGGGGTAATGAGCCAGTACTTGACCGAATCGATGTCGGACAACTCGGGCGCCAACGTGCCATCGGTCAGGTCTGCAACGTGTGCGGCGTATTGCTCAGCGCGTTGCCCGACGAGACCGAAGATAGCGGACTCGTTGACAATCCAGCTCGCGAGATTCGTGCCGGTGATCCCGGTCGGCTTGACGGTCGTCACTTTGATCTTCCCCTTGGACTCGATACGCAACGAATCGGACAACGCCGTGACCGCGGCCTTGGTCGCGCTGTAGACACCCGAGCCTGCGATCCCGGCGTTGCCGTAGATCGATGAGATGTTCACGACCTGTCCACGCCCTCGAGAGATCATCTGGTCGTAGACCGCGGAGATACCGTTGACGACGCCTTTGATGTTGATGTCGATTGCCTTGTGCCACTTGGTCAATGCCCGTTCATGGTCGGCAAAGTAGGCCAGCGGCATGACGCCGGCGTTGTTGACGAGTACATCGACCGCTCCGTAGGTGTCGACGGCGTGGCGGACGGCTGCGGCAACTTGGTCGTAGTCGGTGACGTCGGCAACCTGGTAGCTGCCCTCGTGGCCGTTCGCGCGGATGCCGTCGAAGACTTCGTTGAGGGCGTCGCCGTTGATGTCGATGCCGACGACTTTCGCGCCGCCGGCAGCGCACTTCTCGGAGATGAGCTTGCCGAAGCCGCTACCGGCGCCGGTGACCATGACAACCTTGTCTTGAAGGTGCTGAGACACAATGACTCCTCGAATGATGTGTTCGCGTAGGGAAAAATGAGATGAGCAGAAATCACACGATGTCGACGGCATCCAGGACAGCGGCGAGATGACCGCGTTCACCAGAGATGCCGACCACTGAACGCCAGGCCGAACGGGTAGTGCCCCAGCGCAGGAAGGCGCGTGCGTCGGAGGTCGCAACGTCATCGGGAAGGTCGTCGGTCTCGGCGACGATGACCGACTTGTTGTCCGGGTCGAGGTCGATCACGAAGCGTCGCTCGGTCGATCCGACCAACTCGAGACCGACGGGACGTTCCAGTACCGAAGAGATGCCCCCACCGCACATCTGCGGTAGGCCCGCGATCATCCAGTCGATCGCAGGATCGATCGCATTCGCAGCGTCGAATGCGTCGCCGAGGGAATCTTCGCCGGCCAGAGGCCCACACGGAGCGAGGAGATCCGAGGTCAGGTGGACGAGATGATCGAATGCGACGGCATCGCTGAGCTGTGCCATCCGGTATGTACCGAGGTCGAGCATCTCCACTGGCACATCTCGCATCTCCTCGCTCTGCAGAGCTTCGAGGGTGGCCAACCCCGCGGTCGACTGTTCCTGGTAGTAGTCGATCACTTTCGTGGTCGACCAGTCGGCACGTTCGCGCACTGCGGCGTCGTTGAGTCGTTCACTCATGCCGCTGGGATTCTCGGGGAGGACGAGATGCGGATCGGCGATGAAGTTGAAAAAGAACCCCATGTGGCTGATGACATCGTGGACGCGCCATCCGTGACAGGCGCTGTCGGCGGACCAGTCGTCCGCTGACAGTTTCGGAAGCATCTCGACGGTGAGGTGGGACAGCGCGCGAGCGGCGGCCACGCCGGATTCGGACATGTGAACCTGCCTTTCGACAGAAGTAGACAGAGCAGAGGAGGGGTGAGCCGGGGGAAACTCGGCAGTCTGGCGCCGAATCAGGAGGTCAAGAAGATCGACTTCGTTCGCTGATACGCGGCAAGGCCTTCGGGTCCGAGCTCTCGGCCGATGCCGCTTGCCTTGACACCGCCGAACGGCGAGCCCCAGTCGAGGTTGAACGTGTTCACCCCGAATGAGCCGGTGTCCACGCGGCGCGCGACGTCGAGCCCGCGCTCGTCGTCACTGGTCCATACAGTGCCGCCGAGCCCGTAGGCAGAGTCGTTCGCCAGCGCGATTGCATCGTCGACCGAGTCATAGGTCAGGACAGTGACAACGGGGCCGAATACCTCTTCACGGGCTATGGTGCTGGCGTTGTCGACATCGCCGAACACTGTCGGCGATACGAAGAACCCCTGGTCGATACCGTCGGGGCGACCTCCACCGGTGGTGATGGTGCCACCCTCGGCGCGGCCCTGGTCGATGAGGGAAAGCACGCGCCGACGTTGGCGGTCGCTGACGAGCGGCCCGACAAAGGTATTCGGATCGAGTGGATCACCGATCGGAAGGCCGGATGCCATGGCCGTGATTGCTTCGAGGTAGGTCGAGTACTTGTTCTCCGGCACCAAGATCCGTGTCGACATGTAGCAGGTCTGCCCGGCGTTGAGCAGCGACGCGGTCGCCAGACCCGTCACGGTCCGATCGATGTCGGCATCGTCGAGAACGATTGCGGCCGACTTGCCACCGAGCTCGAGAGTGACCGGGCGGATCATCTCGCCGCACACCCGACCGATGTGTCGACCAGCGGCTGTCGATCCGGTGAAGGCAACCTTGTCGATTCCGGGGTGAGCCACCAGATACTGGCCGATGTCGGTGCCGCCGTTGACGATGTTGAGCACGCCCGGGGGCAGACCGGCCTCGACGGCGGCTTCCGCGAGGATGTAGGAGTCCAGGGTGGTTTCCGGCGACGGTTTGAGCACAACTGTGCATCCGGCGGCCAGGGCCGGGGCGATCTTGAACATCGAGAGAATGGCGGGGAAGTTCCACGGGGCGATAGCAGCAACGACACCGATCGGTTCTCTGCGGACCAGTGTCGTACCCGGCATCGGTTGACTGGTCCGGCGCTCTTCGGAAGATGTAGCTTCGGTGAGGTCCGCGTAATAGCGGAGCAGTTGGACAGGGGCTGCACCCTCGGCGAACCGTGCGAGTTCGATGGGCATCCCGTTCTCACGCGTGACGGCGGCGGAGCGCTCCTCGGCCCGGGCCTCGAGTGCGTCGGCGAACCGGCGGAGACACCCGGCGCGGTCGGCGTTGCTCAGCGCTCGCCACTGCGAACTGCGGAATGCATCGCTTGCTGCGGTCACGGCGTCGTCGACATCGACGGTGGAGGCTTCGGGAACGCTGCCGATCTGTTGCTCTGTCAGCGGCGAGATCACTGGGATCGTGGCCGTGGTCGACGGGTTCCTCCACTTACCTCCGATGAACAATGACGTGCGGACAGGATCGAAAGTGTTGGTAGTCATCAGATCTCCTCGTCGAAACCGAGTTGTGTACGGCGGGATCCGTAACCGGATGTGCCTATCGTCACACTGAACGCTCGGTAAAAGATTGACATCTCACGACAATGTTTTTACATTTCGACACATGGCCGATCTGATCAGCGCATCGTCGCTCACGCAGGCCCCCGAGCTCATCAGCGAACTGAACGGCGACCCTGTCGATGTGTTCGCGCGTATCGGTATCGACCCGACAGTCGTCGGTAAGGACGACCAATTCGTCCCGTTCAGCTCATTGGCAGCGCTACTCGGCCTGTGCGCACGCGAGTTCGCGACGCCGGATTTCGCCCTCCGCCTTGCTGCACGTCAGAATCCCGATATCCTCGGGCCGCTCGCGATCGTGGCCCGAAACGCAGAGACACTCGGAGATGCTCTCCGCGAGATCACCAACTTCACCCATGTCTACAGCCCGGCCATGACTACACATCTGAAAGTAAACGACACCCACGTCGCCTACGAGTTCCGGACTCTGCCGCGGCGCCTACCCTGCCGCGATCACATCACCGAACTCGCACTCGGCGTTACCTTGTCCACGTTCAAGATGCTCGGAGGAGAAGACTTCCGACCGACCCGCGTCGTGTTCGCGCACCCTGCGATCTCCCCCACCGAGGTATACGCAACTTATTTCGATTGCCCCGTGGAGTTCGATGCGCCCGCAAATCTGCTGCTCTTCCCGCGGGGGCTCCTACAGCGACGGCTTCCCAGTATCGATCCGCTGGCGCATGACCTCGCCATTCGATTCATGGCGGGCCGCGACCGAGACACGTCGTTCACCGACGTGGTGTCCTCTGTAGTCATGCGCGCATTGCCGGCCGGGGCAGCACAGCTCGAGAGAGTAGCCGAACTGATGATGATGCATCCGCGCGCGCTCCAACGGCGACTCGCAGAGTCGGATATGATCTTCGAGACTCTCGTCGACCACGCCCGCCGCGACACGGCCCTCCGTTTGCTGGCGAACCGTTCCGTGCCGTTGGCAACGATCGCCCAGCAACTCGGCTACTCGGAACAGAGCACACTCACCCGAAGCTGCCGCCGCTGGTTCTCGGTGACCCCGCTGACCAAGCGGCGGGAGTTGACCACCACGCCGTAGCCGCCTCCTGATGGCGTCATTGCGGGTCTGCTACGGCGCCACCTGCGAACCAGAACTCACCGCTCGATGTCATCCGCCTGCCGACGCGACTGTGGGGGCAACGAGCATGGTCAGCGCAGCGGCGAAACCGGCAGCAACCAAACGAGTCTTCATCATCTCTCGATTCATCGAACGAATCCCGACCAGGCAAGCTCGACGGTCGCTATAGTTCGTCGACGCCGAGACCGTCCGCATGCCTTCGGCCGCGAACAGACCGGTCCACATTCACCGACCAGCGGCAAGCACAGCCGCGAGACCTTCTTGCAGATCCTTGACGAAGTACTCGGGAACCTCCAGCGACGGGAAATGTCCCCCGGTTTCGGGAGACTGCCATCGGACGATCCGCCGGTACCGCTCCTGCGCCCAGGGGCGCGGACTCTTTTCGATGTCGCGGGGATACATAGTGATTGCCGACGGGACGTCGACCCGAAGATCCGGGTCCAGCGAGTTGTGGCTTTCGTAGTAGATGCGAGCGGCCGACGCGCCGGTTCGCGTGAGCCAGTACAAGGTGACGTCGTCGAGGATTCTGTCCATGGAGATCGCCTCGAACGGACTGTCTTCGGTGTCTGTCCACTCTGCGAACTTGTCGAGGATCCAGGCAAGAAGCCCGACCGGTGAGTCGACGAGCGAGTAACCGATGGTCTGCGGTCGGGTTGCCTGCTGCTTCGCGTATGCCGCACGGTGGCGCCAGAAATCGCGGGTTTCCTCGGTCCACCGACGCTCGACCGCTGTCAGCCCATCCGTTGTCAGCCCGGGCGGCGCTTCCGCGAAAGTGGTGTGAATACCGAAAAGGTTGGCGGGATACCTGCCGCCGAGGACGGTGGTGATATTGCCTCCCCAGTCTCCGCCGTGGGCTACGAACCGGCTGTAGCCGAGCCTTCGCATCAGTTCCACCCATGCGGCAGCGATCTTTTCGGTTCCCCACCCGATGGTGGCCGGCTTGTCGCTGTAACCGAACCCCGGCAGCGACGGCACCACGACGTGGAACGCCGCCGCGTCGTCAGCCTTCGGGTCCGCCAACTCGTCTACTACGTCGATGAACTCGGCAATGCTGCCCGGCCACCCGTGCGTCAAGATCAGCGGAGTGGCATCCGGTCGCGCGGATCGGCGGTGTAGGAAGTGGATTCCCAGATCCTCGATTGTCGTGCGGAACTGGCCGATACGGTTGAGGCGCTCTTCGAACGACCGCCAGTCGTATCCGGTGCGCCAGTAGTTCACGACGTCGACGAGGTCGGCCAGGGGAACGCCCTGTTCCCATCGGCGAGGGTCGGGTGCGGCGCGATAGACCGTCTCGGCCTCCGGTAGCCGCGCCGCCGCCAGTCGCGCTCGAAGATCGTCGAGGTCGGCGTCGGTTGCGTGAGCTTCGAATGCGTGCACGTCACTGTTCGGACGGGACATCAGACCTCCTTGAACGTCGCGGCACCGGCTACGACTCCTGAGAACCATCTAAGACGGTTCTACCCCTGCTGGCGACCGAACGCAACCTGCTAAGGTGGTTCCATGCCTGCCGAGTTCCCCGACTTTCGCCTCGGCAATGTGCTGGCAACCAGCTTCGCGGCGACTCTGACGGAGCGTCGCGGCGACGCTGTCGAGCGCATCCCCACGCCGCAGCGACTCATCGACTGGCTGGCAGTGAACGGCCTCACCGTGGACTACTGCACCACCGCACAGCTCGAACTCGCGTGGGCGCTGAGGGAATCGATTCACGCCGCCGCGACAGCGACCGCACTCCAAGACGCTCTCCCTGAGTCTGCTGTCCACGTCATCAACGACTGCAGCATTGAGGGTCGGGCGTCGGCCATCCTGACACTCGAGCACACTCGACGATGGCGACTCAGCTCAGCGTCCCGCGTAGAAGATGCGTTGGGCGTGATCGCAGCCGACGCGATCAGCATCATCGCGGGCGAGCGAGACGGAAGACTGGCCTTGTGCGCATCGCCGACCTGCCGAGCCGCCTTCTTCGACACCAGCCAGAGTCGCAGCCGCAAATGGTGCGACATGAACACATGCGGGAATCGTCAGAAGAAGGCACGTTTCAAAGCCAACCAGCGCAAGAACACAGGTGCTCGTGGGAATTCACCTCCGAGCAATTCAGCGTGAAGCGTAGTGCCGAGCGTGAGGACAGCCGCCGCGGCCGCTACGGCGCAGCGCAGTGACGACCACAAACGCGAAAGCGAATGGCGCTAACCCCCGTCAAGACCGTTGCTCCGATCGCCCGGACCACGTGCGCGCCGCGCGAGTAGTCGTCGCCGAGGATTGCGGACACACCGGAGCTGAGGAGCATCCAGATGGCGGTCACGCTTGCGAACACGACGGCGATTCGAACGAACAGCGCGGGTCGGGCGGCCCCGTCTTCGTCTGGAGCAGTCACCGGTCCGGCGCTACCCGCGCGCGCTGGAGCTCGCCCGACTCGACCGGCACTCCGCGAATTGCACAGATACTCGAATTCGTGGTGTCTACATCGCGAATCGCAGGATCACGCCCCCAGCGGCCATTAGGCTGACGAACTACCCGTCCATTCGACCGAAGGCGAACAATGCACGTAACTCCCCTTGCCTGGGGGTTGACCATCGCAGTGATCGTCGGCCTGCTCGCCTTCGACTACTTCGCTCACGTCCGCAAGGCCCATACGCCCACATTGAAGGAATCGGCGATCTGGTCGTCCATCTACGTGGGCCTGGCCATCCTCTTCGGCGTCGTGGTATTCATCGTCGGTGGCACTTCCATGGGATCGGAGTACTTCGCGGGTTACGTGACGGAGAAGGCGTTGTCGGTGGACAACCTCTTCGTCTTCCTGATCATCATGTCGAGTTTCCGGGTGCCACGGGAAGACCAGCAGAAGGTGCTTCTGTTCGGCATCGTGTTCTCACTCTTCGCCCGAACCGCGTTCATCTTTCTCGGTGCGACACTGATCAATTCGTTCGCCTGGGTCTTCTACATATTCGGTCTGATCCTTCTTGTCACCGCCGGAAACATGCTGCGGCCCGAAACCGAGGAGTCGCATTCGGCAGACAATTTCATCATCCGAATCGCCAAGCGGTTCCTCCACACCAGCGAGCATTACGACGGCGACAAGCTGTTCACCATCGAAAACGGCAAGCGGGCCCTGACACCGATGTTGCTCGTCATGGTCGCCATCGGCGGCACCGACCTGTTGTTCGCACTCGACTCCATCCCCGCGATCTTCGGATTGACCCAGAACGTGTTCATCGTGTTCACGGCCACCGCCTTCTCGCTGATGGGTCTTCGTCAGCTGTACTTCCTCCTCGACGGGCTGCTCGACCGCCTCATCTATCTGTCATTCGGACTCGCCGCCATCCTCGGTTTCATCGGCGTGAAACTGATCCTGCACGCGCTCCATGAGAACAATCTGCCGTTCGTCAACCATGGCGAGCCGGTGCACGTGGTGGAAATCGAGACAGGGACATCGCTGGCCGTCATCCTCGCCGTGCTCGTTGTCACCGTCATCGCCTCGCTGACCAGTGAGCGAGGTAAGGCGCAGTCCGCCATCGCCGGCGCGAGACGTCACGCCACCAACTACGCCGACCTGGACTACACGTCGAGCAAGGAAGAGCGCGAGCGCATCTACGCCAAGTTGATAACCAAAGAGGAACAGGTGAAGAAGCTCGCACCGAAGTACCGGCAGGAAGCTCGGGAGGAGGCCGGGCTGGTGGACCTCATCCGACGCGCCCATGCCGACCACGATGCGTTCCTGAACAACCGTTGAGTGTGGGTCGGGCGGGCCGACGCATCAACCACGACGTGATCGAGCGGGCATGAGAAAACCGGGGTGATCTCCGAAACCCGCGACCAGAACGATCGGCACACGGGCATCACCAAGACACCCCCGTCACTTTCGAGACACCGCACTGCAGGCATACGACATCCTGGTTCCCCACGAGGTCGAGATTTCCCATAGGGTGTTCTTGGCCCCCGTGCTCCCCCCACCGGGGGCCCGGCCCGCGCCTCCCCCCCTGTGCGCGGGCAATCGGTTCCGTCGGCGCCGCACGCCGACGGAACCCATCAGGCCAGTGATGGTGAGGACCCCCCGAAGAAGCCTCACCATCACTGGTCTCTCTGCCGTCCACCCCCAAACCCGTCGATGCGCTCGAATACGGCATTTCCCAACGCATCGATGCCCTCCCCGGCAAACGATACCAATCGACCGGTATTGCTCGGTGGCTAGAGGTTACCCCATTCGCGGCAGAGCAAACACCCTCCCGTGTGAGCCGTAGCAGACAACGGTCGTTGTCACCGGAACGGCCGGGGACGGTCGCCGGGGCTACGACCGGCTACTGACGTCCAACGCAGCATGCGCCCAGATGCGGGTGCTGGCGTAATGATGATCGTGCCCGACCAGGTCGACGTGACGTTCCGAGAGTCCACGCTCTCGACCTCGTTTCAGCGCCTCTTCGTAGCCGATCGAGGTGGTCGGCGCCGTGAGCAACCCCTGCGACGCAGCGGTGAGGACGAGGTCGTGGACGCTGACCGGAGTCGGGTCGGCGAGATGAAGCATGCTTGCACGCAACTCATCGGGGAGGGCACGCGCCGCAAGCACTGCGGTGAGCCGCCCGACGTCACGATGCGAGATCACCGACTGCCGTGCAGCACCGTCGTCGATCCAGGCGCCGAGGGTGGACACGATGTGAGCAAGCCCGGGCAAGAACCACCGGTCCCGCGGGCCGTGGACGAATCCGGGACGTAACACGAGCCCGCCGTGCTCGCGCACGAGATTCTCGGCGGCGAGGCGACTCGCACTCAGCGCAGTGACCGGGTTCGGTGCAAGTTCTCCCTCTACGATGTTCCGGTGTGGGCCGGGACCGTAGACACCGATAGTGCTGAGGTAGAGAACGTGGTCGATGCCGTGCCCAGCGGCAGCCGCCAGCAGGTTCCGGGTACCGAGGACGTTGATCTGCTCGCACCGGGCGTCGTCGGAGCCGGTGTACGAGGCGGCGTGCACTATCGCGTCCACACCGGCAAGAGCGGCGGTCAGGGCCGCGGGATCGAGCAGGTCCGCAGCCACGGCCCGCATCGACGGCCCCGTAGGCGGACGGCGCGATACCGCCGTACACGTGACGCCCAGGTTCAGCAGCGCGTCCAGCACGGCCCCACCGAGGAAGCCGCTCGCGCCCACAATCGCGACGCGCATGGTCGAGGCCGACCTCGATGTATGGCCTGCGGTCTCGGTCAGGCAGACTGGTACGGTGCGCTTCGGGGGAGGCCGATTGTCAGGGTTCGTCACAACTCTCCTATCGGGACATCATCGAGAAAGGGACACGCGGTGTGGCAAAGCAAGCCCGCGCAGTAGCAACCCGGCAGCAGATCGTCAGCGCAGCAGCGGCGACATTCGATCGACTGGGGTTCGAGCGTGCCAGCCTCGGAGAGATCGTCGAAGCGAGCAGCGGACTCACCAAAGGCGCCCTGTACTTCCACTTCAAGTCGAAGGACGACCTCGCACAAGCGGTAGTGGATCGGCAACACACCATTTCCATCGCCGCAGTGGAAGCCATCGCCACCACCGATGCCTCGGCGCTCGAGCAGATCGTCATGCTCTGCCACGAAATGGGCCGACAGATCGTCGAGGATCCGATCGTCCGGGCGGGCATCCGGCTGACTCTCGAATTCAGCGCGGGCACCACACCGGGCAAGCCGGGGCCGTATCAGGACTGGATCGAAGCCTGCCGACATCTCGTCGAGACGGCAATCGCGGAGGGAGACCTTCTCCCCACGATCGAACCACCGGTGCTGGCCCGGTTCGTGATCTCCGCGTTCACCGGGGTACAGACAGTCTCGAATGTGCTCGATCGACGGGCCGATCTCGAACAGCGAATCGATCAGATGTGGCAATTTCTGTTGCCGGGCATCGTGACACCCGACCGCCGGCCCGACAGCGACAGGATCCGACTCGCCCGCTGGATCCGCGATCCAGCGCTGGCCTGACATAACCCTATGCACCGTGCCGGGCCCTGGGCATCGGACGTGCACCGGTTGCGGACTCCAACAACAGAGTCGCTGAGGCCATCGACGCTCCATACTGCTCGAGTACGACGTGTACGCGCCCAGGCTCGCCATCGATGTCCGAGACAACCATCTCGGCTCGACAGTCGAGTTCCACGAACCGGTGAAACTGCACGCTCATCGACACCATATCCACATCCGGAAGTCCGAATTCCGCTCGCGACGCCTGACGGGCAGCCTCGAGCATGAGCATGCCCGGCAGATGATCGGACGGATGATCGAACAGCACCGGGTGGGACAGATCCGGCAGCACCTGCCATCGTCCCCGTCGTGCCGTCGCTCCGATAACAACATCCCCGCTGCCGGGCACCCCTACCGCAGCTGCATCGAGAGGCACACCATCCTGCACGGATCCGATCGCCCTCGGCCCGGCCACACCCCATCGAGCGGTCTCGTACTCGACAGCGGTGAGCACCGCAGCCCGGCCGTAGCCTGATCCGACTCGGCGGCCGGCGACCTCGAAGGTCAAGGCCGCGTTGAGGCCCGTGACCTGCGAGCCACGCCGCCGCACGTCCGACACCACAACAGTGACGGCGACCTCGGCGGCACCCGCACCGATCCCGAGCCGATCCAGCTCAGCATCGATTTCGATCGTCTGCATTACGAAATGCTGCCGGAGCGAGACCCGATAGTGAGTGTGCGCCAAGTAGATCACGCATTGACGTAGAGTCTCTGCGAGGAGCATCGGGTCGTACCGGCCGGCCTGCCCGCGGTAGAAGGCGTGAGCACGTGGCCACTGCGCACCCAGAACGAACCGATCAGGTTCCGAATCGGTGACGCAATCGGTGAGGAAGACTTCCGATACGGACTGGCGGTGGACATACCGACGCGGCACGGTCGACTCGAACGACAACACCGAAAGATCAGCCTCCACGCTGGTAGACATACCGGACGAACCGCTTGTTACTCCCATACAGCATGTATCGACCCCACAGTACGGATTTGATACACGGAAGACGACCAGCGCCTGCGGGTGCGCCGAGGACGGAATTGTCTTCTCTTCCGGAGTGCCACCGCAGGGCGCGGCGGGGCGGTGCACGGCGCGCCGCCTCGGCCGGTCATGCATGTGAGGGCTCGCGCAGCATCGACGACTTCACCAACGCTCAACTCACCAGGGTTCTACGCAAGAAGACTGCCACCCTCGACCACGTCGAAGTCACTCTCGTGGTCGCCGAGTCCAGCCTCTCTCGCCGATTCCCTGCGCGAGATACTTCGGGCACCTGACGATCGACAGCTCACATCGAGGTCGTGCGCCCCTCTTGGAAATCGGCCACCGATTCGCTGTATTCCCGCCCCCACCGGTTCAGCATCTCGATCGGGTCTATCAGCGTGGAGCCGAGCTCGGACAGCCGGTACTCCACTTGCGACGTTGTCTCGGCTCGGTACACGAGACCGTAACCCTGCAGTTTTCGCAGTGTCTGAGTGAGTACTTTGCGCGAGACACCCCCGATCATCGCGATCAGCTCGCCGTGCCGCCGGGGCCGCTCACTCAGCGCGAAAATCACGAGCACCGACCACTTGTCCGCGATGATTTCGACAGCCAACCGGGCCGGGCAGTCGACGAGCCGCGCATCCGAAACCGATGGGTCCATGATTCGAAGGTACCAAGAGGTAACCAGCAGCTTCGTAGCGTTGTTCACGTCGGTTCACACGGACCGGCCGCTGTCGACATACATCGCATTCATTGGAGCTGACCCATGCCACGAGTTGTCATTTTCGATCGAACCGGCGACCCGGACGTCCTGCGGATCGTCGACGAACCTGCTGCGGGTGAAGTGCGGATCAAGATGGAAGCCATCGGCCTCAATCGACTCGACCAGATGATGAGGGAGGGCACGTACCCGAGGCCAATCCACCTGCCACACGCCCGCATCGGCTGCGAGGGCACCGGCACCATCGACGCTGTCGGAGAGGGCGTCGAAGAGTTTCGCGTCGGTGATGCGGTGATCGTCACCGCACTCCCGGCTTCGGACCTGAATGGTACTTACGCCGACTACACCACTGTGCCCGCACACGCTGTCATTGCCCGGCCGGACAGCCTCGATGCCGTCCACTCTGCCGCGCTCTGGGTCGCGGGGTCCACCGCCTACGGTGCCCTCATCGAGAAGGCACATATGCGACCCGCCGACCATGTCCTGATCACCGCCGCCTCCAGTGGAGTCGGACTCGCAGCGATTCAGGTAGCCAATCAGATCGGGGCCGTACCGATTGCCATCACTCGCCGGGCGACGAAGAGGGATGCACTGCTCGCGGCGGGAGCATCCGCCGTCATCGTGACCGACGAGGACGACCTTCAGGAATCGGTCCGGCGTCTCACCGGCAGCGTCGGTGCGGACATCATCCTGGACTCCGTCATGGGCCCGGGGTTGTCCGACCTTGCACAGACCGCCCGGCCGGGTGGCACGCTGGTCGCCGTCGGCTGGCTCGATCCGCGCCCTGCGCCGTTCCCGATGACCGGCCCTCTGACCATCCACCGCTACGTGGGATTCGAACTGCTTCTCGACCCCGACACGACCAGGCGTATCGCGGCATTCCTTTCCGCCGGAGCACGAAGCGGCACACTGCAACCCACGATCGACTCGGTCTTCACCCTCGACGATATCGCCCGAGCACACCGCCACCTCGAAACCGGCGATCAGATCGGAAAGATCGTCGTAACCGTGTGATCAGCGATACCGATCTCGGGAGCTCGCAGTCGGGCGCGGCCCCAGGTCGAGGTCGACAAGGAAGGCATATGCGAAGGCAGTCGTGAAGAGTTGACACGCGATCACATCGCGTCGTAAAGCACCTTGCACTCAACGAGTTTCATACACCCACACGGAAGGTTGAACGAATGAGATCGGAATACACGTTCGTTCGAAAGCCGCGATGTCGACTCAGCGGGATTCCGAATCCCCGCGCGGTGTCGGCGGAAGCGCCCCGCCCTCGTTGGCCCATCGATCGAGTTGCTTGGGCTCGGGGTCCGGATTCCGTTTCCGGCGCTTCAGAATCCCATTGACAGCATCCTTGAATTTGCCCATAGCCAAGACTATACCGACGCGGCGGCCGCAGGGGCTCGCGTTGCAGGCGCCCTCGGCACCGGTCGACTCCTCGAGCTCAGGGAAGCTCTCGGAAGACCGGTGCCTCCCGGGGTGAGCTTTCGAGAGCCGCGAGCGTTTCCTCCGAAGGACGCGTCGTCAGGATACTGACGAGAAGGTCCAGGAGTTGGCTCACGTGCAGGACGTACGGGGCCACAGTAACCCCGTGCATGCGCATCCGATGCCGGTCGGCGGAGATGTGCACGCACACCGCCGATGCCTGATGCATCCGCATGTCGCGAAGAGGTTGCGGTATGTGGTCGAGGAGCAGATCCAACTGGGCGTAATAACTGCGCTTGGACTCACGGTGACGTTCGGTCAGATCGTCCATCGGGTGACTTTCCCGCAGGAGGAGTTCCAGGAACGGCAGGTAGTAGCAATCCTCATCTTCTGCGAGCTCGATCAGCGGGAGGTGGTGCGCTTCGAGGATCTGTCGCAGGTTGCCGTCCGACAACCGTGCCTCGAGGAGCTCACGACGATGCGTCAGGCCGTCGATCCGGTTGATCAGGATGGCCTGGATCAGATTCTCTTTGCTGCCGAAGTGGTACTGCACTGCAGATTTGTTCGCCATGCCGGCAGCGACACCGATGTGGCGAAGGGGGACTCCGTCAAGTCCGTGGAGAGCGTAAAGGCGCTCAGCCGTGAGCACCAACTGCTGCTTCGGCGACAGAGCGATGGGGTGTCCCCGCTGTTCTGACATGCATCAAATGTAACCATCTCTCGACAACCTAAGTCTTAGGACTTATTATTCAGTCTACTGAGCGAGATCGAGCGCTTCATAGATCGCCACCAAGGCGCGTTCGAGCGTGTGATCAGACCCGCAAGTGCACCACCCGAGAGGTGTAGCAATGAGCCGAGCCATCGTTTTCTCCGGCGATAAGACGTGGGAAGAGCGCGAATTCGCGGAGCCCGACCCGCCCACCGACGGCGCAGTGCTGCGGGTCGAAGCAACAGGACTGTGCCACAGCGATGTCGATCATTTTCGTGGCAACATCCACACCTCCTGGGGAGGTGCCTTCCCGTCCGTCCCCGGCCACGAGATCGTGGGCCGTATCGACAAGATTCGGCCGGCTACCGCCGCCGAATGGGGTGTCGACGAGGGCGACCGGGTCGCTGTGCGCGAACTGCTGATCACACCCGAGGGCAACCGGATCTACGGCCACGACTTCTCGATACACGAAGGATCAGGGCTGTACGGCGGGTTCGCCGAGCATCTCGAGTTGCTGCCGGGCTCGAAGGTCTACCGGCTGCGTGAAGATCGTCCCGCCGACGAACTGACGTTCTTCGAACCGCTGAGCTGCGCCGTAACGTGGGTGGCACCGGTTCGACAAAGCGATATCGTCGTCGTCGAGGGTCCTGGCCACATGGGTATGGCCACCATCGTGGCCGCACGCGCTGCCGGTGCCTCGACAATTGTCGTGACGGGGACCGCGCGGGACCACTTTCGCCTCGACCATGCGCTGCGGGTCGGTGCAGACCACACGATCGACGTCGAGAACGACGATGCCGTCGATCGCGTTCGTGAGATCACCAACGGGCAGATGGCCGATGTCGTCATCGATGCCGCCTCGGGGAGCTCGGTGACGGTCAACCTCGCCATGGACCTTGTACGCAAAGGCGGTCATGTGGTTGTGGCGGGAATGAAGGACGGGCCGCTGGTGGGATTCCATCCGGACTGGATTCCCACCAGAAGAATCACCCTGCACCCAGGCGCAGGCCTCGACACAGAGCGAGCAGTCGACCTCATCAACGCTGGGAAGATCCCCACCGCCGACCTCTTGGGCGACAGCTTCTCCCTCGACGGGTTCGCCGACGCTTTCTCACTGTTGGCCGAACGCACCTCTCAACGCGATTCGATCCGCGTCGCACTGAACCTCTCCTGAACATCAGGCGCCACTCCATCCAGAACGACAGGAACTCGACCATGAGCAACAACAACGCCGACGAGACCTTCCGTGCCGTGCTGCACCGTGAACCCACCGAGATCAGCACGCCCTTCCAACAAGTTTCACGCGACTTCGTTTTCGGCGAGGTGTGGTCGCGGCCCGGATTGAGCCGCAAAGACCGGCGGTGGGTTGCCTTGGCCTGCGTCGCCGGCGCAGACGCGCCCGGCCCCATCGAGGCATATGTGCGCGCCGCACTCGAAAGTGGCGACATCCAACTGGAAGAAATGCTCGAATTCGTTCTCCATTTCGCCGTGTACAGCGGGTGGCCGAAGGCCTCACATCTGGAAGGCGCCGTCATGCGGCAATGGACACAGATCCACCGCGACCGCGGAGAGGAACCCGCCCCCTGGCCCACGTTGTCGCACAACACTCTCGGCTCATCCGAATGGGACGAGCGCTTCGAGGCCGGCGCGCAGGAGTTCGCTGACGTCAACCTCATTCCGGCACCCCCGCACAACACGCCGTATCGGCACGCGGGCATCCTCAACTTCGTCTTCGGACACGTCTGGCAGCGCCCCGGCCTGACCCGTCGCGAGCGTCGAATCATCACGGTCGCCTGCGTGTCTTTCAACGACGCCATCACTCCCATGAGAAGCCACGTCGGAGCCGCACTCCACTCCGGTGACATCACCAAGGTCGAAATGGACGAGATCGTCGTCCAATTCTCTGCCTACTACGGATTCGCGAAGGGCGAAGCACTGAGCGAAATTGTCGAAACAGCGTGGGCAGAAAAGCCCGCAGCACAACTGGCACAGAAGTAACCGACCGTCCTGAGCGCCCGCGGGGTGAGTCCGATACCCAGGGCACTTCAGAAGCCTTCTCTGCCCAGCCCCGCTTCCCGCGCCCGCACGATTGCACTCGCGCGATCCGCTGCACCGATCTTCCCGAAGATGTTCGACACGTGGTTCCGCACGGTCTTCTGGGTGAGCACGAGACGACGGGAGATCGTCGCGTTGTCGAGTCCCCTCGCCACCAGATCGAGGATCTCGCGTTCCCTGCCGGTCAGTTGCGGGAACACCGTCGGAGCCAGGACTCGCGACGCGGCCATAGCGCCGAGTGCCTTCGCCGCAACTGCTGCGCCCACAATCATCTCGCCGTCCGCGACCGCGCGGATCGCCCTCTCGACACCCGACGGGTCGGCGCCCTTGACCAGATATCCCCGAGCCCCCGCGCGTATCGAGGCGACGAGCGTGTCCTCGTCCTCGTGCATCGTCACGACGAGAATACGAGTCTCGGGGAACTTCTCGACGATGCTGCGGGTCGCGTCGATGCCGGACCCGTCGCCCAGTTCGATGTCCATGAGCACGACGTCGACGTCGGCGGTGACCACATCGAGGGCCTCTCGGACAGAGCTGGCCTCACATACGACGTCGATGCTGTCGAGTGTGCCGAGCAATGCCGCCATGCCCAGCCGGAAGACCGGATGGTCGTCGACGACAGCGACTCGGATCCTCTCGCTGTTGTTCATCGCCCGCACCAGGGTAGCCGGGCCCGCACGACAGTGCCGCGATACTCGCCGCTGTCGATCCGGAGCGTGCCACCGGCCCCCCTGGCCCGCTCACGCATACTCTGCGTTCCCACTCCGGCGCGCGTGTCCGACCCGAGTCCTGTTCCCTCATCGAAGATGTCGAGGGCGAGAACATTCCCGTCGCCGGCGATCCGCACTCGGCACCCTCCCGCGCCGGAGTGACGGCGTGCATTGAGGATCGCTTCGGACGCGATTCCGTACGCGGCGACAGCGAGGGGTTCCGCCATGTCCGCTGGAATGTCGGCATCGAGCTCGACGTGGAACCCACCTCGCGCGTGATTCGCGGCGAGCTCGCTCAGTGCAGGGGTGAGTCCGAGTTCGTCGAGTACCGGCGGGAGCAGGTCGCGCGACAATTCACGCACTCCATCGACCTGCCGGTCGAGCTCACGCAACAATTCGTCGACGAGATCACCGGCGGCAGCGGAATCGGTGTCGATCAGGTTCCGGGCACCCTGCAAACCCAGTCGGACACCCGCGAGGGAAGGACCGAGCCCATCGTGCAGTTCACGGCGGATGGTGCGACGTTCCTCGAGGCGCGCGTCCGTCAGGCGTCGACGCGCAGTCTCGAGTTCTTCGGCCGACCGCAGCACCACCAGACCGGCTTCGATCACCGATGCCAGTTCGGAGAGCGCCCCGCGACTGCGGGTGCCGAGCGTTTCGCCGGGTGGCGCAGTGACAGCGAGTGCGCCGTCGCGCAACGGCACCTCCTCGACAGGCCCCGAGGGTTCGCCCCAGCGAGCGATCACTTCATTCCCACGGCGCACCGCCACGGATTCGAGGCGCAGCGCGGCTCCGATACCGGCGGCGAGTTCACCGAGCAGAACCTCGGGGGACTCGGCGCCCGCGAAGTGCCGACCCAGGATCCGCACGGCGCGGGCGGGATCGGCGCCGTCACCGTAGACCAGGCGATGCACTCGGTGGGTCAACGACGAGCGGACGGGCTGCACGGCAAGCGCCACGGCCGTTGCCGCCACGGCCTGTGCGACGACGGAATTGTCCGTCGGCAGTATCAGCGACACCGCGACGGCCACCACCACATACCCGGCAGCGAGAACGGCGGCGAGGCTACCCGCGAGCGCCGCACGGCTCACCGCGAGATCGAGCCCCCACAGTCGTTGACGCAGCACCACCGCGAGGATCGCCACCGGGTAGAACGCCTGGGTCGCGAGATGCAGTAGGGGCGTGAGCATCCAGGGCACACCTGGCACCGCGAGCGGAATGTACGCGGCGGCCATCAGCGCGCTGCCGAGCGCGAGCCACCCCATTCCTGCACGCTCGTCCACCGGACCCCGGCGCCACCGCCACGCGACGTGCCCCGCGGTCGCGAATCCTGCGGCGACGACGGGGCCGACAAACCAGATGTCCTGGATTTCGGTGTAGGTACGTGCCCAGAAGAACCACATCGTGACGGCGGTTCCGGTCACTACCCCGATCCTGGTGACGGTGTCGGTGGCCTGGTCGCGAATGAGCCACGGCACCACCAGGAACAGCGCGAGAGTGCCCGGTATCCACGCGGTGTTCTGGAGAGGCGCGATGAATCCCAGTGGGAGTTCCGGCCGGACTGACGCCAACTCGGTCCAGCTGTAGGACAGGGCAGCGGTACCTACACCGATCGAGGCGACACCGAGCAAGATCGGCACCGGGTGCACCCGGCGTGCGAGGACGACCCCCGCAACGGTCCCGTAGACAGCCGCGCCCACAACGTCGACGAGGAAGAAGAGCTGGTTCGAATCGAGGCCGGGACGTGCAGCGACGAACACGACGACGGCTGCGGCAGCGAGCAGCCACGAGGTGACGGCAACGATGGCGGCGGGCACCGGCGCTCCGGTGCCCGCTGCTTTCTCGGTGGTCGAGGCGTCGTTCATCGTGGAGTGAGTATGCACCCGCGGACCACCGGGCGTCGCGCTATCGGTTTCCTCGAGCAGAGAGCGCGAAACCGATGCCCGCCACCAGGACCCATACCGGACCGACGAACCCTGCCATGTACTGGAGCGGTGAGATTCCGAACAGGGTCGTCAGGCCGCCGAGCACGAGACTCGTCCATCCCAGCCACCGGGGCACCGCGCGGTGACGCAGTGCGGCAACCGCAACCACAAGTCCGCTCAGACCCGCCCCCACCCAGAGCCAGGGAATCGTGCCCATCCAGTGCGAGGCGAACACCGCGACCTCCGGCACCATCTTGTCGGTGTCGGACAGACCGAACAGCAACTCGGTGTCGAGGCCCGTCCCGAGCAGGGTCCCCGCCGAGGTGAGTACCAGGCCGAGCGCGGCGACGCTCGGCAGAATACTGAACTCCGGTAGCGACGCTCGCAACTGCCGGTACAGACCGGCTGCGAAGATCAGGAGGAGGAGCGTCGAGACGGTGAGACTCAGGTGCATCGCGAGCATCGCGGTACGTTGCTCGGCGAACGCGGCGGTGATAGCGACGGCGTTGCCGGCATTGTCCTCGTCATAGGCAGCACCCATCGCCATGCTGGCCTGGATCCCCACCATCCCGGCGAACCCGGCGACAGCACCCGTCCACGCCCACAACGCACTCGGCACGGTTTGCCCGGGCGGCAACTTGACCGGTGGTGTTTGTTCCCTGATACGCGGAGTGTTCATTGTTGCCCCTTCGATTCTCGATCCTGCTCCGTCTCCGAACCCTGCGGACACACTGCTGTATCCGGAGTCCCGAGGGGTAGGGGCAGCCGTCCTGTCTCGCCGGGATGATCACCTTCCGCAAGATCCGATGCCAACAAAAAGAGTCAGAGCGACGCTCGAAGTGTCTCTGTAAGTTCCAGTGGCGCATCGCTTTGCACCGAGTGTCCGGACCCTGGCACCACATGCACTTTCAGATCCGCGACACGTCGTCGCGCTTCGTCGACGTCCTCCTCGGTGACGAACGCCGACGCGCCACCACGCACCAGAGTCACGGGCACGTCGATTCGGTCGAGCTCGTCCCACAACAGCGTGAAGTCGCGCAGCACCCGCATCCGGTCGTAGCGCCATTCCCAGCGGCCGTCGGCGCGTTTCCGAGTGTTGTGGATGACACCGCGACGGATCGACGACGCGCTTCGGTGCGGTGCCGCCGCCGTCGTGAGCGCGACGATCTCGTCGAAGGTGTCGAACACGGCCGGGCCGGAGGCGAGCGCGACGGTGCCGCGCTGGTCCTGCGTCATGGCCTGATGCCGCTGGATCGAGGCCGGGGTGACGTCGACGAGCACCATGCGGCGCACCAGTTCGGGCGCGACGGCGGCAAGCCTGATCGCGGTCAATCCGCCGAGCGACATCCCGACCACAACATCCGCCTCCGATGCCCACTCTCGGACGGCAGCGGCGACGGCGTCGGCGTTCGGCCACGGGCTGTAGTCGCCGTCATCGCGCCACGACGAGTGGCCGTGACCGGGAAGATCCACGGCCAGCGCGGGCACGCCGAGCGCAAGAACCACCGAATCCCAGGTATGCGCGTTCTGCGCTCCGCCGTGGAGGAAGACGGCTCGCGGCGATTCGTCTCCCCACTTGATCGCGCTGACGTGCCCCTCGTCGTGATCGGTGCGTACCCGCCGCGCAGAGGGCCGGGAAGGAAGCTCGAGCCCCAATTCGGCGGCGTTTTCCGGCAGCAGGGCGAACTCGTCGGCGATGTGCGAATCCATACCGCTTCTCTACGCGAGAGCCGCGTAGGAGTCCAGGTTCAGAATCGGCTGTTCCCCATCCGGTGTTCACTCGAGATGATTTTCCCGCGGCGCGCCGGTCTATACGACCGAGACCCACTCACGGAAGGGCGGCACCATGCGGAAACTTACCTACGGCATGAATCTGAGCTTGGATGGCTACGTCAGCGCGGCCGGCGACGACATCAGCTGGGGCGGGCCGCCGAGCGACGAGCTGTTCCAGTGGTGGCTCGACCTCGAGCGGGCGAGCAGCCTGACGCTGTACGGGCGCAAGCTGTGGGAGACGATGAGTTCCTACTGGCCGACCGGTGACCAGCAGCCCGACGCCACCCAAGCGGAGATCGAGTTCGCACGGAACTGGCGGGAGACACCGAAGGTGGTGTTCTCCTCGACGATCGACAAGGTCGACTGGAACACCCGCCTGGTCAACGGCGACGCGATTGCCGAGATCACCCGACTCGCGGCCGAGGATGGCGGCCCCATGACCATCGGCGGCGCGACGCTCGCCGGTGCAGCCATGCGGGCCGGGTTGATCGACGAGTATGTGATCGCCACCTATCCGATCCTCGTGGGCGGCGGAACGCCGTTCTTCACCACGCTGGACAGCTGGGTGGACCTGAACCTGCTGGAGACGCAGACATTCCCCGACGGCGTGGTCCTGACCAGATACGAGACGAAGCGCTGAGTGCAGGCCACATGCTCGGTCCGTGGAACCGGAGGACCGGCTGCGTCGCCATCGGTGCTGACGAGGGAACGGCGGCGTAGCACTCAACCGAGTCCGGGCGAAGGGTCGATCACCAGCGACAATGTGTCCTTGACCATGGACAACGCTGCGCCGAGCGGGCTCGAACGGCCACCGGAGACAGTGATGTCGCCCGCGTCGCCGCACCCGAACGTGACCGCCTTCTCCGGGCCGATCAAGACTCCGAAGGGCGGCTCTGATCGTGAGAACTCGCGCAGTGCCACGACGACACGGCCCGGATCATCGAGGCTCGCGGATCCGACGTGCCGCAGAACCGCACCGCGTTCGTTCACACGCACGGCACGAGCCGCGGTGTCGACGGTGATCGGCTCTGCTTCGACGGTGCACGCGCCGACGTCCCATCCCCAATGCAGACCGGCCAGCAGGCACAGCTTCGTTGCTGCGTCGGCTCCGGAAAGATCCGCCGACGGATCTGCCTCAGCGATGCCTCGACTCTGGGCCATCGCGATGGCATCGGAGAGAGTGACACCGTCGCCGAGCTGATCGAGCACGAACCCTGCAGTGCCGTTCACACACCCACGGATGGTACGGACGTCGAAACCGCGCAAGCCGGCGCGTGCGATGTCGCCGGCAGGCAGCGCCGCACCGGTTGCACCAGACACACGGACCCCGCGACCATGTTCGAGTGCCGTGTCGCGCAGTCGCGACCATCCGGTCATCAGAGGTGACTTCGTTGCTGTCACCAGATGAGCGCCGTGGGACAGTGCTGTGAGACCGTCACTCAACGCCTCTGCCGCCCCAGCCGGATGGGAGGGAACCGCCTGCGCGACGACGAGGGGCGAGGCCAGCGTCAACAGCTCGGCCAATGGCGTGCGTGCAGTCCACGCACCTCGGGCGGGCGGAGCTTTCCCGTCCGGCAGCAGAACCTGCCGGGTCCGCCCCCGAATCGCGACGACACGCGGTTCCACCCCGTACCGAAACCTGAATTCGTCATGTCGTGCGCGGACAGTGGCAGCGTACTGCTGCGCGACGGGCCCGTAGCCGATCAACAGGATCGGCAATGCGATCGGGTCGTTCATTTCCGAGACCTTCGTATCTTCGCAGCGGCGTGGATTTTCGTGGGTCAGTTCGGTGGAAGTTCCTCACCTCCTGAAACACGGAGCCTGGACGGACACATCCGGAACTCGAACGGGTCCGGAACCCGTCAGGAGCGATTCCGCACCCGCCACACCCACCAGTGATGCTGCGACGGCGGGACGCACCGGGATCAGCGGGGGCGCGCCGTGTTCCACGGTGGCACGGAATCCTTCGAGCACCATGACAGTGCCCTCGGCCATGCGGTCGATCGGTTCGTTGTTCACGAGGTAGGGGCCCGGTACGCGGATTTCCTCGCGTGTCTGCCCGTCCGCCTGCGCCCAGCCTTCCAGGCGCACTCGCACCGACCAGGCATCTTCGCCTGTGGCGCGGTCGGATTCGGCCAGACCGTGGGAACCGCGCACAGACACCCAGCTCCAATGGCTTCCCGTTTCTCCGGCGAGGAAACCGTGACGAGTCAGGGCCAGCGTGCCGTCGGAGAGCCTGATCGTCAGAACAACGGCGGCGGGGCGGTTGTCGCCCGGACCGACGGGGAAGGCGCTGGCCTCCACCGGCCACGCTCCCGTGAGGTCGAGCAGCGGTGAGACGGTGTGCGTGCAGTAAACGGTCGGCGGTATGCGGCCACGCCAGTGTGCTGGATCGCCGATGAGGGCTGCCGTGTCTTCGGGAGACAGACTGTGCAGATAGTCGGCTTCCACCAACGTGATTGCGCCCAACTCGCCAGAATCCACCGACTTCCGAAGAATCCGGGTGTGGGGATGGAAGACGTAGTTCTCCGCGAACGAATAGGTTGCCGTGGACCGCTCGGCCGCAGCGATGAGCCGCCGCCCCTCTTCCTCCGACGCACAGGCCGCCGTCTCCGACAACACATGAATCCCGTGGTCCAGAAACGCGATGGCCAATGCCGCGTGTGCGTCGAAATCATTCGCCAATATGACGCCGTCGAGGCCCACATCGAGCAATTCGGACCAGTCCGTTGTCGCCCGGGCCTCCGGAAATTCCGCGTGTGCAGCGCCCATACGTTCGGAGTCACGATCACAGAGTGCGATCACCTCGATCCCGATCCGGTGTGCCAATTCGGCCATGTACAGACCCCGCGACAAACCCACGATTCCGACACGCATGCGACCGGTATACCGACCGAGTGGAGCTCCCCCGATCCCCCGCCGCGGCGCTGCGCTGGATCGGTGGCCGTCGTCGTGGCTCACGCCGACCACGATCGCCAGCTCAGCCGGTCGATGGTGATCACCGGCCCCGTCGGACGCTGCACCTGATACTGCGCGTACTTGCGAGTCAGCGCGTCGAGTCCGGTCGCGCCGGCATCCGTGTCCGCGTTGTGAACAGTGGCGACACCGTCGACGCGAACCCACCACAGCTGCGTCCAGTCATCGTCGTAGTGATCGACGAGCACACTCACCCGCGGATTCTCGGCGATGTCGGCCAACCGTCGCAACCGTCGGGTCGTCTTCGGCTTGTCGTCGACGCAGGTGTGGATCGCATCGCCGTCGAGCGCGAACACGATAGGTACCAGATGTGGCACGCCCGACCCGTCAGCTGTGGCGAGCCTGGCCACGCGAGCCTCCGCGACGAGCCGGCGGACATTCATCCTGGCTACGACGAGTGCGCCGCGCGAGCCAAAGCAACTGTGGCCGCGCGTAACTCGTCGGCAGAATTGAGCGGCGACAGGTACCCGGCGCGCGTCATGGCTCGACCGCGCGGCGTGGTGACGTCCAGATCGAGGCCGTACCGGTCGGCTCCGACACACGCGGCCTCCGTGGCGTCCGGGAACCCGCCCAGCTTCTGGGCCATCGCCAGCAGTGCGTCGGCGTGGTCGTCGTTGAGATGGGCGATCGCGCGACCGGCCGACGGGGCGACCGGATCCGGCAACGCTTCGGCGTAGGCCTCGGCCGTGGCCGAATCCATCCGCCCGTACCCGCCGACCCAGCGCACGCGCTGAACCCGAAGCACCCAGAGCGAGAAATCGCTGAAGTCGATGTAGATGCGTGCCGCGGGGACAGCGGCCAGATGCGCCTCGCGCGCGGCGGCGACCTCGTCACCCTCAGGACGCTCGACATATCCGGCGAGAGTAATGCGGGTACTGGCCAGCGGGTCGGACTGCGGGCCTGGAGCCACGACCGCGATGCTCGCGCGGGGATCGCGGGCCAGATTGCGCCCGTGCTCGGCCATGTGCGACACGCACAGCACCGGCGAGCCTCCGACCAGCCCATACGTCACGAACGACGCCCAAGGATCGCCCTCCTTGGTGAGGGTTGCGAGAGTGCCCATGTTCGTCGACTCCGCGACCGTCCGCGCTTCCTCGGCAGCAGAGGGCCGGGTTGCGTTCACGATCTCCGTCAACGGCGGCGGCACAGTGGGAGCGTCGCCTGGGTCTCCGTGGTCCAAGTTGGTCATTCACGAGACGGTACCCGTAGGTATTCCGCACTGTCGCGAGATGAGCTCCGCCGCATCCCAGGCCGACCCGGCCCTCCGGGCGAGGGATCCAGCGTCCCCTGCCGTTCCCCTGTACTTCCAATCATTGCAATGTTAGAAAAGTCAGTATCGCAACTCTCGATCAAGGAGTGCACATGAAGACCGAAGGGGCGCTCCTGTGGGAGCCCGGCACGAACTCCGGATGGACCGTCGAAGAGATCGAACTGGACGATCCCCAGGAACGTGAGGTCCTGGTCCGCTTGGCCGCAACTGGCATCTGCCATTCGGACGACCACGTCGACACCGGTGATATCCCGATCGACTGGGCTCCCATACTCGGCGGCCACGAAGGTGCCGGCGTGATCGAACAGGTCGGCCCCGGAGTGACCGATCTGGAGGTCGGGGACCACGTCGTCTTCTCATTCCTCCCCGCCTGCGGCAAATGCATTCCCTGTGTGGCGGGCGACCAGAACCTCTGCGATCTGGGCGCCGGAGTGCTCGGCGGAGTCACACTCGACGGCACCCACCGGATCCACGCCCGCGGGAAAGGCGTAGGCGCCATGTGCTTCCTGGGCACCTTCAGCCCATACGTCGTGGCACCTGTCGATTCTGTCATCAAGATCGACAAGGCCATTCCGCTCGACAAGGCTGCACTTGTCGGCTGTGGTGTCCCGACCGGATGGGGATCGGCGGTTTACGCGGCAGAGACACAGATCGGCGACACGGTGGTCGTCTTCGGTGTCGGTGGTGTCGGCATGAATGCGGTCCAGGGCGCGAAGTTTGCAGGTGCCTCGCAGATCGTTGCCGTCGACCCTGTTGAATTCAAACGGGAGAAGGCATACGACTTCGGCGCCACTCACACCGCCGCGAACGCGCAAGAGGCACTCGACCTCGTCGAGAGCATCACGAATGGCCGGCTCGCCGACCGCTCGATCATCACCGTGGGCGTCGGCGACGGCAAACTCATCCAGGGAATGCAGGCACTGGTCCGCAAGGGCGGAGTCATCGTCTGCACGTCGGCTGCACCAGCACTCCAGACGGAGATAAGTCTTGATCTCCTCACCTTGACGATGTCAGGAAAACGACTGCAGGGAGCACTGTTCGGGTCCTGCGCACCCCGAAACGACATCCCACTTCTGCTCGACCTCTACATGCGCGGCTCCCTCGAGCTCGACGAACTCGTCACCACGACGTACAAGCTCGAAGACATCAACCAAGCCGTAGCGGACCTCCGCGAGGGCAAGAACATTCGCGGACTGGTGGTGTACGACCACTGAAACTATTGCCCCATCACCGTTTTACACAACCGCGCCCCCGCGACGAGAAGGTCGTTGTGATGCACCTAGGGAGTTGAAGAATCGTGGACGAGTTCGAACTGTCGTGTGGCCTGCCTCCAGGACCGGATTTCGCGGGCCTGGCAGTGCTGGCCGAATCACTCGGCTACGCACGCGTGTGGATTTTCGATTCGGCCCCACTTTGGGAAGATCCCTTCGTGCACCTCGCACTCGCCGCGGAGCGCACCAACCGAATCAGCCTCGGTACAGCAGTTCTCATCCCCCAGCAACGGTCAGTGATGGCGATGGCATCGGCGATCGCCACCGTGGCCCGAGTGTCCGGAAATCGGTTCCGCCCCTGCTTCGGCACCGGCTTCACCGCCCGCCTCGCGGTCGGGCAGCGACCCATGACCATCACGGCGCTCGGCGATTACCTCACCGCACTTCGCACGCTGCTCGCCGGGGGAACTGCAACTGTCGACAACAAAGCGGTTCGGATGATGCACTTCGACGAGCTCACTGCCGACCGCCCCGTCGAGGTGCCACTGTGGCTGAGTGCATTCGGCCCAAAGGGAACATCCCTCGCTGCAGAGGTCGCCGACGGAGTGATCGGACCTCCCAACACCGGGCTTCCCGCCTCGATCCTCGTTTCCGGCACGGTTCTTTCGGAGGGAGAGGATCCGGATTCCGAACGTGTCCGTGAGGCGATCGGACCATGGAAGGCTGTCGATTGGCACAGCGCTTACGCATGGGGCGGCGCCGACGCCGTCGACTCGATACCGGGCGGTGCGAGCTGGCGGAAGTCGCTCGAGGATCTCGGACCGGAAAGCGAAAGGCATCTCTGGATCTACGAGGGCCACGCCACCCACCTCACTGATCGCGATCGACAGGTACTCGAACAGGCCACCGCAGAGGCAACCGGAGCCCAGGGCAGCAATCCCGCATACGACGACGTCAAGACCATTGTTGCCGACGCGAAAGAAGTAGGTCGTCAGCTGCAGAAGATCGCCGGCAGGGGGTACGGCGAGATCATCTACACCCCCAGCGGGCCGGATGTCGCAGGCGAGCTTCGCCGCTTCGCCACAGCCCGCCCGGCACCCTCCGTCACACCGCGGCCGGGACCTCGGGAGCAGGCTTGGCCAGCCGACCGGCAATCGCAGCGCAGACAAGCAACTGGAGCTGGTGGAACAGCATGAGTGGCAACACGATCAGTCCGATCGGCTGGCCCGCGAACAGCACCGTCGCCATCGGCAGACCGGTCGCGAGCGACTTTGTCGACCCGCAGAACAGGATCGTCGCGCGGTCTTCGGCGTCGAATCCGAGTCGAGGCGCCATGTACCAGGTCAAGGCAAGAACGATCGCGAGGAGCACGCAGCACGTCACCACGAGGGCGAGCAATCGAGGGATCGAGATGCTCGACCAGATTCCCTCGTTCATACCGCGACTGAACGCGACGTACACGACGAGCATGATCGAGCCTCGGTCGACGATCTTGAGAGGACTGCTGTGCTCCTTGATCCACGCACCGATCCAGCGGCGAGCCACCTGCCCCGCCACGAACGGAACGAGCAGCATGACCACGATATCGATCACCGCCCCCGCGCTCATGGTCACGCCCTGAGAGGTCATCAGGGCCGCGACCAACAACGGCGTGAGCACGATCCCGAGCAGGCTCGACGCGGAGGCACTCACGATCGCCCCCGGGATGTTTCCGCGCGCAACCGACACGAGTGCGATCGCCGACTGCACTGTCGACGGGAGCACGCAGAGATACAACACTCCGAGGTAGAGCGGGTCGTTGAGGAACCACGGTACGAGCAGTTTCGCAGCGATACCCAGAACGGGGAAGACGACGAACGTCGTGACGAGGATGGTCACGTGCAAACGCCAATGCTTGAGCCCGTCGACGGCCTCCCTCGTCGACAGTTTCGCGCCGTAGAGGAAGAAGAGCAGTCCGATCGCGATCTTGGACGCCCAGCTGAATCCGCTCAGGACCACGCCGTCGGCGGGTAGCAGCGCGGCTACGCCGACCGTGACGAGGATGCCGACCAGGAAGGGGTCGAGCCGGTTCAGCAGGGGGACCTTCGTGAGCATGGTTCGACGTTAATCCACCGGCCTGCATCCGCGGAAGTCGATCACCATGGTTACAGTCATCACGAAACGTGATTGAATGCGAGGATGTTCGATCCCATCCACCTGCGAACTTTCCTCGCTGTCGAACGCGATCGGAATTTCAGTGCCGCCGCTCGGCGACTCGACCTCCGTCAATCGACGGTCAGTCAGCACGTCGCCAAGCTCGAACAGGCAGTCGGTCGCCGGCTGTTCCTCCGGGACACCCACTCGGTCGAGCTGACGGCAGATGGCAGCGTCATGGTCGGGTTCGCTCGCGAGATCCTCGACCGGCACGAGACCGCACAGCGGTACTTCGAGGAATCGGGAGTCAGTGGCCGGCTCCGATTCGGAGCCTCGGAAGACCTGGTTCTGCACGACCTGCCTTTGATACTCGCCGAGTTCCGGCGCAGTCACCCCCGAATCGATTTCGAACTCACCGTCGCCCTGAGCGAAGATCTCCATCGGAAACTCGACGACGGCGAACTCGATCTGATGTTCGGCAAACGCCGGCCCGGGGAACGACACGGCGAGTTGATCTTCCGTGATCGACTGGTGTTTCTCGCCGCCCCGGACTTCGTACTCGAACCGACCGGTCCGGTGCCGCTGGTGACCTATCCCCCGCCGTCCCTGACCCGTGAAATCGCACTCGACGTACTACAACGCGAAGGGCTCGGCGCTCGTATCACTTGCGTTGCGGACAGTTTGAACGGTCTACGTGCCGCCGCCCTGGCCGGACTCGGCGTGGTTCTCCATGCCCGCCGGCTTCCGCCGTCCGGACTCGAACAGGTACTGACGGGTGGTCGTCGCCTGCCGGATGCCGGCGAGCTCGAATTCGTCCTCGTCTCGCGGCGAAGCGTACTGAGCGAGCCGGAGCGCGAACTGCGCGCGGTGATCTTGGCGAACGTGGATCGGCTCGGCCAGTTCCCTCGAGCAACTGCCGGCGACAATCGTGTTTCAGGGTTGACCTGAGGGAATTCCCGGATGTGTAGGAATTGTCGGCGATTCTAGGATCGCCGGCACGGACTGCGCCGAAGGATGGTTCATGAATGCGACCGCAAATGTCGAATGTGGCGACTCCTCACGGACCAGCAGAAGCGAAGCAGCACCGTGCCGAAAACACGGTGCTGCTTCTTCCGTTCCTCCCCGGAGGTCGGTGGTAGCCCCTAGAACACGAGCACCGCGAAGATCGTCGACAGGACGAGTCCGGAAATCACCGGGATGAAACACTTCCGGGCGAGATCGAGGACAGGCACGCGAGCGAACCCCGCGACCGCGACGAGCGACGACCACGCGATGATCACACCGCCGCCCGACCAGATGTTGCCCATCTGTCCGATCGCGGCGAGCGTCGCCGGGTCGACGTCTACCGCGGGACCGAGCGCACCCGACAACGCACCCGTGAGCGGCAGGCCACTGAATCCGGAGCCGTCCAACCCTGCGACGAGGCCGATGAGCAGGATCCCGAACGATGTGATGAACGCGTTCTGTGGCAGGTGTGTCTGCACTGCGGTGACCAGGTCGAACAGGATCGCAGGTGCAGCGCCACTGTCGGGAACACCGAGAATCGCACCGGCGAAGTCGGCATTGCCGATGAAGAAGAACCCGGCGATGGGCAGCACAACACCCATGGCCTTGAACGCGAACACCAGTCCGTCGACGAGGTGGTCCGAAGTCGTCTCGAGGAAGCCGCCCCCATCGGTCGATGCCGCAGCAGCGAACAAGACCAGTGCCGCAATGCCACCCACGATCGCCGCGGCGTCGCCACCCTGCAGTGGCGGCACGACCTCGGTGAACTTTCCCAGCATCAGATAGACGATGAACGCGAGGTACGCGAGAGGGACAAGCATCGCGAAAGCCTTTGCGGTGCCCCGACGTTCCTTCTCCGCCTCGGCAACCTCACCCGGGAACGGGCTCGCCGCAGGGGCAAGCACAGCGGTCGCCGCGGTTGCCGACGTACCGCCACCGGTGGGCCCGCCGGCCGGACCCGTCGGCACCGGCTTCGATCCTCCACCCCCACCCGAAGAATCATCACCCCCGGAACGTGATTCGCCGATTCCCCGATCGGCCTCGGCTTCCCATTCGATGAGCAGCTCGGGAGACGGCGTACGCCAGGTCTTCTTCTGCATGAGGTACGTGAGCACAAGGGCGGTGCCACCGACGATGAGCGACAACACGAGTGCTTTGTCCGCCACCGCATCGGGGTCGACACCCGCCGCGGACGCGGAGATGCCCGGTGCAACCTTGATGATGTAGTCCGACGACAACGCCATTCCCTGGCCGCAGATCGCGATGACCATGCCCACCGACAGCGGCGACAGCCCTGCCCGGATCGCGACGGGGATGAGTACCGCGCCGACCAACGGGACAGCGGGAGTCGGCCAGAAGAACAGCGAGATCACGTAGGTGACGGCAGCGAGAACCAGGAAACTGCTGGTTCCGGCTCGCATGACGCGGCGGAACGGCGCGACCATCATCCGGTCGGCGCCGAGCTGGCGTAGCGCGCCGAGCATCGCGGTGACCATCGCGATGATGAGGAAGATGTTGAACAGTTCCTTCGCCGCCACCAGACTGGCGTTGAAGATGGCGGACAGTCCGGTGACGATGCTTCCGGAGAAGACCAATGCGGTCAGGAACGTTGCGATGACGGCGGGAACGACGATGTTCTTCCGTAGCGCCATGGTGGCCAGGATGACGAGTATGCCGACCAGGTAGACCCAGTGGGCGGCGGTGAGTTGTACGTCCAAGGCATGTCCTTCAACAGGAGAGCGGAGCGGAGGGCTGTTGGTGGAACTTTCCGCGTTCCTCCGTGCTTGGTCAACGAGAACCATGCACAGTGGCCAGGACGTTACGTGTGCAGTGTGTTCCACTTTTGCGATTTCGTGTCATCGGGTCGCGTGTATGTGACAAATTGCTACGAACATGTGTCGACACACGCGCGGCCAGGGTTTTCCACCGCGCACTGTGCACAGTGCCCACATCCGGCCGCCTGAGGATGTGCTCTTTGCCCCCGCGACACTGATGCACGCGCTCGATGTGCGGTGAGAAAGTGGACCGACGGCTCGCACAGCGCCGTGCAGTTCGACTGGCTCAGGAGCTCGATGACCACCTCCACACACGTGCCTGCCGCGTCTCCGGACGCGTCCGGCACCGGCACCCCCCTGGCGCTGTCCGCGCTTCTCGCCGGCACGCTCGTCGGAACGCTGAGCAACAACATCATCAACGTTCCGCTTGTCCGGATCCTCTCGGATTTCGACGCGTCGCTGGAAGACGGCGCGCTGCTCGCCGTCGCATTCCTCCTCACTTTCGCGGCGGCGATGCCGCTCGCGGGGTACATCGGCGATCGCTTCGGGCGCAGGCGGGTGTACTGCGGTGCACTCCTCGGTACCGCGGTGTGTGCGGCAGGTGCAGCCACGGCCCCCACCCTCGAAGTGCTCATCGCCTGGCGCGCACTCGGTGGACTCTCGGCCGCAGCGTTCGCTCCCGCGGTGATGGGACTGATCGCGTGGCTGTTCGACTCGCAACGCCGTGCGCGTGCCGTGGGCGCGTGGGCGACCGTCAACGGGATCGGGCAGGCGATCGGACCGTCGCTCGGTGGGTTCGTGGCCGGTAGTTGGGGTTGGCGGTGGGTATTCGTCCCTCTGATCCCGATTGCGCTGATCGGATTCGCCGGAACACTGCGATGGATACCGGCGTTCCCTGGTCGGCCCATTCGACTCGACGTGCTCGGAGCTACGACACTCACGGTTGGTTCTGCGGGAATCGTGTTGGGCTTGAGCATGTTCGGTCAGTCCGGTGTCGCGCCGGCTGTTCCTCCGGTGGTGCTGGCGGCATCCGCCTGCGTCCTCGGATGGTTCGTCGCGCACTGTCTGCGCACCCCTGTGCCGTTCGTCGATGTGCGACTGCTCGTCGAGACTCGATTCGCTCGGAGCGCGGTCGCCGCGTTCGCGCAGATGTTCTGTCTCGGCACTGCCCTGCTTGCCGTACCTCTCAGATTGACGGCGACGGGTGAATCCACCGCGACTGCGGGCATGGTCCTGTTCGCACTCCCGGCGGTCATGGCGGCTCTCGCACCGCTGGTGGGCCGGACAACGGATCGGATCGGCGGGCGACGTGTGCTGCGGTTCGGTCTGGCCGTCCTGGTGGTGACTCAGGGTGCGCTCGCGGTCGTTCTGTCGAACGACGAACCGAACCTGTGGCTTGTCGCGTGTGTTCTCGCGGCGACCGGAGCGGGCATCGCCGCAGTGCAGACACCGGCCGCGGCCGGATCGACGCGCTCCCCCGCCGGTGCACAGGGCACCGGCCTCGGCGTCTTCAATCTCATCCGCTTCGGAGGCTCCGCGGTGGGCGCGGCATGGGTGACGATCGCGCTCTCCGCGTGGTCGGTGGGAGTCGTCTTCGTCGCATGCGTGGCCGTCGTGTGCATCGGGCTCGGAGCTTCATTCCTCGGACGCGATCCCGAAGACGCTGCAGTATCGCCACCGGCGGGCGGCACCGACGCAGACACGCTCAGCGGTAGTTGATCTCGCGATCCACCGAGGTATGCAGTCGATCGAGCAATTCGAGCCGGATGGCGAGCCAGGCAGTGAATTGATTCTCCGGCACCCGTACGTCCATCGACATCGCCCGCGAGATCCGGTCGAGCTTCGAGAGCATCGTGTTGCGGTGCACGTTGAGTTCGCGTGCGGCAGCGTTGACGTTGCCGCCGGCGCCGAGATACGCGACGAGCGTGTCGTGGAGGTCGGTTCCCGGCCGGAGGGTGCCGAGCACGTCGTCGACGAAACGTCGGCTGCGGTCGGTGTCGGCGACGAGCTCGAGGACACCGTATCCGCGCAGGTCGTGGTACGACACCGAGCCCGACATGTCCATCCGCTGCCCGATCCCGAGCGCCACCCGGGCCTGGCGGTAACTCTCGCGGATCTGATCGGCGCCGACGGCGGGCACTCCGTGTGCGACAGGTACCGGCCGGCCTCGACGCCGCGACAGGTCCGCCGACACGGCCTCCGCGAATTCGTCGATCTCCGCTTCGATGTCGGGGGCATCGCGATATCGGAGTGACCGCACCACCACAAGTGCGTCACCGATCACGGTGACATACGACCGGACGGAGGGGTGCGGCAGAACGCTGGCCGCGTACCGGGCGAGTCGCAGCAATCCACCCGGACCCTCACCGCCCGGCGCGGAGGGATTCCCGCTGTACCCGGGCGCGACGAACACGGCGAATGTCGAGGTGAGGTCGATGTCGTGATACTCGGCGCGGGCCTGCATATCGTGGCGACTGGAGAAGCTGCCGTGGACGAGCGCCTGGACGAAATCACCGCGCGCGCGTTCCTCGGCCTCGTCCACGCTGCTCTGGCGCAGCATCTCGGAACCGATGATCGCGGATGCCTGCTCGGTCACCACCGCGTGCTGAGCGAGATCGTGCGGGCCAGGTGCGGGGCCTGGGGCGAGAATCACCACCCACCCTTCGAACCTCTTGCCGAGGCGGATCGCGCCGGCAGTGCACGTCCAGCGCACCCCTCCGGCGGTCTGCTCCACGACGCGGGTGTCGTGATGCTGCTGCCGGCTCGCCGTCGGCGCGGCGGCGAGGGGACCCTGGAGGTGCTCCGTAATCTCGTCGACGACCGCCCGATCTATGCCGTGATGTGCTACGACCTGGCCGCGGGCGTCGAGCACGAGCGCGGGATGCTGCGCGAGCGACGACACCTCCTTGATCAACAGCGCAAGGCCGGCACCTCGATGCAGGAGGCCGGCGAGAGTGGAGTGCACAAGTGCGGAATAGCGCATCACGTGCACTTCCTGTGTCAGTGACCGTTCTGCGAGAAGCCTGTTGAGCGCAGCGAATCCGACCGGGAGGTCGAGTTCGATCACGGGTAGGCCCGGGGGCCATGCGGCGTCGGACGTCGGCGCTGCGCCGTCGACGATGAGCGCTGCGGCGCCACGGGCAGCGATCGCCGATACGGCCTGCGCGTTGGCAGCGAGCGCCTCCGGTCGGGTGTATACGGCGACGCCGGACAGATCGTCGTAGCGGCCCACGACCTCGCCGAGTGGCAGCACCCACGTGAGGGCACGGTCGAGATCAGCGTTGTCGGGCGCGACCCGAGCACCTTCCATGAGGTGTTCGTCGAGAAGACCACGGACGGTCAGGCGCGGACTCGGTTCCACAGCAACCTGCTTCCCTCGGACGGCGACGCCACACGAAAGCGGAACGTCATGTACTTCCTACATCAGATACCAGAGCCATAAGCCCCTCACGAATGTGCACTATGTCCATAGTAGATCGATAAGCAGAGTTACTTTGTCCATCCCTGTCGAGTCGTCGCACTGTTAGAAATGAGCCCACAGCCCCCGACTTCGAAAGTGGGAACCAATGCATCGAATTCATCGGATCGACCTCGACGACGCACTCCCCCTGCTCGCCGCCGGGCGCGCCAAGGCCGAGGAACTCGGCGTCAAGCAGACACTGTGCGTCTGCGATGAGAGCGCAAATGTCATTGCACTGCACCGGATTCCCGGAGCACGACTGACCGGCGTCGATATCGCCATCGCCAAGGCCTACACCGCTGCGGGCCACGAGCGCGCCACCCACCTGTTCAACGAACCACCCAACGGGCCCGCACTCCCAGGCAACGAGGCCTTCGGAATCAGCCACATGCTGCCCGGCAAGTTCGCTGTTTTCGTCGGCGGATTCCCCCTCGTCCACGACGGCCAGATCGTCGGCGCCGTGGGCATCAGCGGCGGGAACGGTGAACAGGACAAGGCGGTCGGCGCCGCAATGCTCGCCGAGTTCGAGGCGCTCGTCTCGGCACCCGCCCCCTGACTCCTGCACACCACTGATTCCTGCACACCCCTGACTCCTGCACACCACTGACTCGTGCACACCACTGACTCGTGCACATCGACCCTGGCGGGCCGCATTCTCCGGTCATTGTGACCGTGGCAGCAGGCCACACCCGAACCCTAGGCTCGATGACACCGAAACAACCTGCCATCAGGCACTTTTCGGACCGCAACGCCCGCGGACGTACCCAAGCCCGGCATCGCCCGCACGATCAACGTGAAAGGTACATCTCATGACCGAACTGCTCGGACGCGACGAGTTCCGCGCCGCACTCGAAAACGCAATCAAGGGCCGCGAGGCCAAGGACGCATCGTTCAGCAAGGCGTGGGCCGAAGGCAAGCTCGAGAAGCACCACTTCGCCCGGTGGGCCGAAAACCACTACCACTACGTCGGCCCGTTCGCCGACTACCTCGCCAACATCTACTCCAACACCCCCGACCACTACACCGACGCCAAGGACTTCACCCTCCAGAACATGTACGAGGAGGAACTCGCCGACATCCGGCACACCGATCTCCTCATCAAGTTCGCCGAGGCCTGCGGCACCACCAAGGAACGCATCGAAGACCCGAACAACATGAATGCCGTCACCCGCGGCCTTCAGGCCTGGTGCTACGCGGTCTCCCAGCGCGAACATTTCGTGGTCGCCACTGCCGCACTCGTCGTCGGTCTCGAATCCCAGGTGCCGAGCATCTACAAGAAGCAGATCATCCCGCTTCGCGAGGTGTACGGGTTCACCGAGGACGAGATCGAGTTCTTCGATCTGCACATCACCTCCGACGTCGTCCACGGCGAGCGCGGCTATCAGATCGTGCTCGACTGCGCCGATACTCCTGCGCTGCAGCAACGTTGCCTGCAGCTCGTGCGGTGGGGTGCAGAGATGCGCTTCTCGTACACCAAGGGTCTGTACGACAGCTACGTCGCGCCCGACCTGGAGCTGGCGTCGGCCTGACCCCGACGAGCGTGGGGCGGGAGCACGACCGGGCTCCCGCCCCCGCAGCACACGAGCGAAGGAGTAATCATGTCCACCCCACAGACGTGGGTCGCTGTCGCCACCGTCAAAGAGGTGACTCGGCGCCGCAAGCTACGCGTGGAAGTAGACGGCGTGGCGATCGCGCTGTTCCACGCGAACGACCGAATCTACGCCTTCGCCGATCTGTGCGTCCACCAGGACCGTTCCCTCGCAAAGGGCACGCTGCTGCACGGCCGTGTCATCTGCCCGGGCCATCAATGGCGGTTCGACCTCGACACCGGGTACGAGGAAGACCAGGACCTCTGCCAGCCGACGTACGCCGTCCACGTCGACGGCGACACCGTCCACATCGATCCCACACCGCGCGAGGTGTCCGGAAGAGAGTGTGCTTCATGACAATCCGCACCGTTGTCACGGTCGGCGCCGGCCAGGTCGCCGCAGTCGCCGCCCGTACCCTCCGCCGCCGCGGGTTCGACGGCAGGATCGTCCTGCTCGGCGACGAACTACACGCACCGTACCAGCGCCCGCCGCTCTCGAAGGAGTTTCTCGCAGGACGTGAAGGGGTGGACTCCCTATCGCTCCTGACTCCGAAGTGGCTCGAGACCAACGACGTCGACATCCGTACGGGTGTCGCGGTCCGACGAGTCGACACCGCCACAGGCACCGTCGAATTCGATGGTGGAAGCGTCGCCGCCGATGCCGTCGTCCTCGCGACCGGCGGCCGCCCACGCGCTGTCCCTGCAAAGGGCACTCGCACCGACCTGGTCCATTACCTTCGCACCCTCGACGACGCGCAGGCGCTCGCCGCGCGGCTCACCCCCGACTCTTCACTCGCCATCGTCGGCGGCGGATTCATCGGGCTCGAGATTGCCGCGACCGCCCGTTCCCTCGGGGTGAACGTCACGGTGATCGAGCAAGCCGAGCACCTGCTCGGCAACGTCCTCGGCCGGCAGGTCGGCGGCTACTGCGCGGATCTGCATCGCCGCGGCGGCGTCGATCTACGCACCGGCACGGGCGTCACCGCGGTCGACACCTCCGATCGCGGAGTCCGGATCACGACAACGACCGGAGACGTCGTCGAAGCGGACGCCGTGGTGGTCGGGATCGGCATCGTCCCGAACGTCGAGGTCGCCGCGGCAAGCGGATTGGCCGTCGACGGCGGGATCGTGGTCGACGCAGTCGGTCGTACCTCGGTGCCCCACGTGTATGCCGCGGGCGACGTCGCCAGTCGATACTCACCGCGCGTGGGCAGGCACATCCGCGTCGAGCATTTCGACAATGCCAACCGGCAGGCGGGTGTGGTGGCGAACGCGCTCGTCGGACGCGACACCCTCTCCGACGACCCGCACTGGTTCTGGTCCGATCAATACGACACGAACATCCAATTCGCGGGTACAGCCTCCGGTGCAACAGACTTCGTTGTGCGCGGCGACATCGACACCGGCGAGTTCTCCGTCTTCTATCTTGCGGGCGAGACACTCACCGCCGCATTCGCGATGGATCGAGGCGAAGACATCATGGCCGCCCGCGAACTGGTCGGGAAGCGTGTCGATGCTGCACTACTCGCCGACGAAGACGCCGATCTGTGGGAAATGTACGAGGAGTTGGAGCAGGCATGACGATCACCGGGTCGAACTTCATCGACAGCAACTGGGTACCGGCCAACTCAGGAAGGGTCTTCGCACGACGTAATCCCGCAGATGATACCGATCTGATCGGAACATTCCCCGATTCGGATGCCATCGACGTGCAGAACGCCGTCGATGCCCTCGACAAGGCTGCCCCCGCGTGGGCGGCCACACCACCGGAACGGCGCGCCGCCATCCTCGAGGCCGCCGCCGATCACCTCGCGGCGCACGCGGACACACTCGTCGAGGAGCTGATCCGCGAAGAGGGCAAGACCCACGCCGAAGCGTCGATGGAGGTGAGCCGCACGCCGATGAACCTCCGCTTCTACGCCGGCGAGGCCCACCGTGCGACGGGCACGGTCTACCCCGGCGGTGGTCCCACCACGGTGTACACGGTGCGCGAGCCCATCGGGATCGTCGGTGCGATCACTCCGTGGAACTTCCCGCTGAACATTCCGTCCCGCAAGCTCGGGCCCGCGCTTGCGGCCGGAAATACGGTGCTGTTCAAGCCGTCCGAAATCACCCCGCTCATGGGCCAACGCCTCGTCGAAGCATTGCTCGCCGGAGGATTGCCTCCAGGTGCGATCGCGCTCGTCCAGGGCGACGGCAAGGCCGGTGCCGCCGTGGTCGGCGACGAACGCGTTGCGGCAGTGACATTCACCGGCTCCACCGAGGTCGGCAGGGCAATCCACCGCGGCATCGGCCCCGAACGCCGCGTGCAGTTGGAGATGGGCGGAAAGAATCCCGTCGTCGTACTCGCCGATGCCGACATCGACGCCGCCGCGGCGCTCATCGTCAAGGGCGCGTTCGGCTTGTCCGGACAAGCCTGCACGGGCACCAGCCGCGTCATCGCGGTCGACGAGATCCACGATGCGCTGCTCGACAGAGTGGTCGCGCGGACCGAAGCACTCACAGTCGGGCCGGGCTCGGACCAGGGCGTATCCATGGGCCCACTCGCCTCCGAGGCTCAACTCGACAAGTATCTCGAGTACGTCGCAATCGGTGTCGACGACGGTGCGCGACTCGTGTGCGGTGGGGAGCGCATCGGTGGACTGTTCGTGCGGCCCACGGTCTTCGCCCACACCACCCCCGGTACGCGACTGCTGACGGACGAGATCTTCGGTCCCGTACTCGCATTCCAGCGCGCCACGTCGTTCGACGACGCCCTTGTCCTCGCGAACGACACCGCATTCGGGCTCAGTGCCTCGATCGTGACGAAGAACCTGTCGGACGCCCATCGGTTCATCGCTGGTTCCCGGACCGGTCTCGTCAAGGTCAACCAGCCCACCACCGGGATGGCCATGAACGCGCCGTTCGGCGGCTACAAGCAGTCGAGCACCCAGACGTTCAAGGAACAGGCCGGACCGACCCTCATGCAGTTCTACCAATCCGAGAAGACCGTGTACCTGTCGCCCGAGGCATGACAGCTTCACCTACCTGGAGGAAGACCATGGAGTTCAAGCGAGTGGCCCGTTCCGGGCAGGTGACCGAAGGCATCGTTCGCCGGTTCTACGCCGACGACTACGAATTCGCGATCTCACGGCTGGACGGCAAAGCGTATGCGACGTCCAACTACTGTTCCCACCTCGACTGCCTGTTGTCGTCCGGCAAGCTCGTACAGGATGGTATCGGATGTTCCTGCCATGGCAGCGCTTTCGACCTCGAAACCGGCGAGCCGATCTGTCCGCCTGCGACCGAGCCGATCAAGACCTACCCGTGTGAGGAGCACGACGGCGAGATCTTCGTCGGCATCGACCCGAGCGAGCCCCCGGAAGGCCCGCGCCGGCGCAGGATGAGGACGGCATGAGCGCGCGACGTCCCGCCACTCTTGCGACCGGCGGAATGGTGGCGTCGAGTCACCCACTCTCGAGCCAGGCAGGAGCGCGAGTACTGGCCGACGGTGGTAACGCGGTCGACGCGGCGCTCGCCATGGCGGCGGTCACCTGGCTGACACTGCCCGGACAATGCGGGATCGGCGGCGACGCATTCGCCGTGGTGCGCGACCCGGACGATTCGGTCTGGACAGTCAACGGCAGCGGCTACGGACCCGACGGTGGTACTCCGGACTTCTACCGGGACCGGGGACTCTCTGCGATCCCGCTGGACGGCGCTCTCGCCGTCGCCGTGCCGGGCGCGCCCGCCGCACTCGCGGCACTACACGAGCGCGGGGCGAGCATGCCGCTGGCGGATCTGTGGGAGCCTGCCGCGCGTATCGCCGAACGCGGACTGCCGTGTTCCGCGAAGACACGCGCCGACGTGCAGGCGGCACTCCACGCCATCCGCTCCGACGCCGGGCTCGCCTCGGTGTACACACCGACGGGTGCCGTTCCGAGCGTGGGTGATCGGCTTCCGCAAGTCGACCTGGCGCGCACCATTCGTGCTCTCGCATCGGATCCTTCTTCGTTCTATGGCGGGGCAATTGCCGAGCACTGTGTCGCGGCGTTGCAGGATTCCGGCGCGCCGTTCACAGGCGACGAATGGGTCGCGGGTGCTTCGGTTCCCGTCGAGTCCGCACTGACCGGGAGTTACGCGGGAGCGACCGTACACCAGACTCCGCTGCCGACACCGGGATGGATGGTGTTGCAGCAGGCCGCGTTGTGTGACGGAGAGCTCGGCGCGATACCGTGGCTGAGCGCTCCGGCGATCGACCGCATGGCACGTGCCGCGGCTCTGTCGTTCGAAGATCGATTGCGGTGGTGTGGTTCGGGCAATGACGGTTTCGAACAAGCGCTGTCCGCAATGAACATCGCCGACGGACGGACTCGGCTCGAGGCCCGGGAGCCTGCGGGTGCATTCGCCGTGTCCGGCGGAGACACAACGTCCTTCGTCGCCGTCGACGCCGAGGGCCGAGCCGTCTCCTTCATCCATTCCCTCGCGTTCACGTTCGGCGCGAAGTTCACGGTGCCCGGAACCGGTGTGGTGCTCAACAACCGTCTCGGTCGGGGGGCATACCTGATCGACGGCCACCCCAACGAGGTGTCGCCGCGACGCAAACCCCTGCACACACTCAACGCCTGGATCGTCACCGGCAGCGACGGCGAACTCATGCATGTCGGCAACACCCCCGGTGGTGACGGCCAGGTGCAGTGGAACATGCAACTCCTGTCCCATCTCCTGGACCACGGACTCGATCCGCAGGAGGCGGTGGAGGCGCCTCGGTTCACGGTGTATCCCGGATCCGATGCAAACACACTCGGCGATACCCCCGAGCTGCGTATCGAAGGACGCGTCGACCGTGAGGTACTGCGATCGCTGTCGGACATGGGCCACCAGGTCAACGTGCTCGACGCCTTCGGCGCCGAGGGCAGTGCGCAAGTCGTGTCTACGACGCAGGGCGTGATGAGCGGTGGGAGCGATCCTCGACAGGAAGGGGTGGTGCTCGGTGTCGAGTGAGCTCGAAACCCCTGTACCGCAAGGACGTTACGTCACTGCGGTACTCGCCGGCGATACCGTCCGCACAGCGGGGATGACGCCCCGCGTCGACGGCGTACTCACCGTCACCGGGAGTGTCGGCGCTGAGGTGACTGTGGCCCAGGCTCGAGCAGCCGCGGCTCTGGGTGCACGCAATGCACTGGCAGCGGTTCGGTCGGTGGTGCCTGCCGGTCACCGCTTTCGCCCGGTCGAGATGGTCGTGTACGTGGCAGCAAGCGCTGATTTCACTGCGTTGTCGGCAGTGGCGGATGGAGCGTCCGAGATGATTGCCTCGGAACTCGGCCCGGACGACCTACCCGCGCGCAGTGCAATCGGGGTGTACACACTCCCAGGTGGGGCACCGGTGGAAGTTGCGTTGACCGCGGTACTGGTGCCCGGCCCGTAACTCCTGCCCCCGACAGCCACCCGCCCCCACTTCTCCGCTCCGCATCGTTCACAGCAAACACCCAGCGACGGCACAGGGTTCCCCCTGCGTCGGCTGGGACTGTGGTTATCACTGAACCACTGAGCGACGCACGGAGGAGACAACATGAGCCGCGCTCCCGAACCCACCGATACACCGGTCGGACCCGCATACCAAGGCCGCCTACTCGACCGCCCCACAGAGGACGTCGTCGATCAGGGTGCAGGCTTCGATATCGCAACCCTGGTCACCCGCCGCCGCGTGCTGAGCGTCGTCGGTGCCGGAGCCGGCGCACTGGCACTGGCCGCGTGTTCCTCGAGCATCGACAGCACTGCCGCCACGGTGAGCACACCCGCCGGCGAAATCCCCGACGAAACCAACGGCCCCTATCCGGCCGACGGCACGAACGGGGTCAACGTGCTCGAGGAATCCGGAATCGTCCGCAGCGAGATCACGTCGAGCCTCGACGGCGGCACCACCGCCGACGGTGTTCCCCTTTCCCTCACCTTCACGGTCACCGACATGGCGGATGACAACACCCCGTTCGAAGGCGTCGCCGTGTACGCCTGGCAGTGCGACGCGCAGGGCCGGTACTCGATGTACACCGACGGTGTCGAAGACGAGACCTACCTACGCGGGATCCAGGTGGCCGACGCCGACGGCAAAGCAACCTTCGAGACGATCGTGCCCGGCTGCTACACAGGCCGCTGGACCCACATTCACTTCGAGGTCTACCCCGACGTCGCCTCCGCGACCGACGTCGAGAACGCGATCGCGACCTCTCAGATCGCGTTTCCCCAGGACATGCTCGACGAGGTCTACCGGCTCGATACCTATTCGGGGTCGGCCGAGAATCTGGCACAGATCGGAAGCCTCGACAACGACAACGTCTTCGGCGACGGATACGACCTGCAGATGGGGACGTTCTCCGGCAATACCGATTCCGGATACGTCGGGTCGCTGGCCGTCGCGGTCGACACGACGACCGAACCCACCCTCAGCGGTGGCGGCGCGCCCCCAGCGGGAGCACCGATGGGCGGCGAACCTCCCCGTGGAGCCATGCCGGGCATGGGCTCGGGCACCCCCAACTGATCACTCACCCGACACACACTCACCCAACACACAAGGACAACATCATGTTGAACAACCTCACGGGCTGGCATGCTCTCATCATCCTCGCGATCGTCCTCCTCGTCTTCGGCTCCACCAAGCTTCCGGCGCTCGCCAAGAGCGTCGGCCAGTCGATGCGCATCCTCAAGGACGAGGTGAGTGACGAGCCGACCACCGACGCGCAGACCGCGGACCTCACTCAGGTTCCGTACCGACCCGCATCATGACCGCGACCACCGCCGCGCGAGGCACGATGCCGCTCGCCGGACACCTGCGCGAAGCGCGACGTCGCGGGGTTCGCGCGGCGGTGTCGCTGCTCATCGGCGTGATCGTCGGCTTCGCTCTCTCTGATCAGATCCTCGACGTCCTGCGCGAACCTGTCGAGCAGCTGGCGCTCTCCCGGGAGGCCAGCCTCAACTACGACACCGTGACCGGTGCGTTCGACCTCCAGCTGAAGATCGCGCTGTTCTCAGGCGTGATCCTGTCCAGTCCGATCTGGCTGCGAGAGCTCTTCGCCTACGTCACCCCCGGTCTGACGCGCAGGGAGAAGAAGTACGTCGTCGGGTTCTCTGCGGCGGCCGCCCCGCTCTTCGCTGCCGGTTGTGCCTTCGGCTTCCTGATCTTCCCCCGGATGGTGAGCGTGCTCACCGCGTTCTCGTCCGACCAGGACAGCACGATTCTCAACGCGTCGTACTACGTGGACTTCGTGATGAAAGTTGTTCTGGCGACGGGGATTGCCTTCGTCCTGCCGGTGTTCCTGGTGATGTTGAACTACATCGGGATCGTCTCCGCAGCCAAGCTCCGTGGCAGCTGGCGTGTAATCGTCGTCGTCATCACGCTGTTCAGTGCCCTGGTAACGCCGGCCGCCGACGTCCTGTCCATGTTCTTGGTCGCGTTGCCGATGTCGGTATTGTTCGGCGCCGCACTCGTCATCACGACGCTGCATGACAGGAGAGCGTCCCGAAATGAGGAATCCACACCATGTTCGGCCTGACCTTCGAGAAACTGTTCCTCGTCGCCATCATCGCGGGCGTCGTGCTCGGTCCGCAACGGCTGCCCGTCTACGCCCATCAGCTCGCCCGCACTGTTCGGGCACTGCGCGACTTCGTCGAATCGACGCGCGGAAGCGCCGAACGTGAAATGGGGCTCGCGACCTCATTGGACCTGAAACAGTACGACCCACGACGGATCATGCGCGACGCACTCGACGAACCCACTGCTCCTCTGGTCACGGACGAGATAGCCGACGAGGCCCGACGCGTGCGTCCTGGTCAGAAGTATCTGACGACGGGCTCTGCGGCGCACCCGCGACGCATCCTGATCGAATCGCTCCCCGACGACGATCCCCGCCGCATCGCGGCGGCGCCCGTCCAGCCCGGTCCCGAACTCGACCGAGTTACCGGCTGAGGCGATTCCATTCACAGATCCGAATGCCTCGGCCGAATCGCCTACACGATCGCACCGTTGCCGTTACGATGATTCCCAGTAAAAGGGGGATATCGCGAATGAAGCTGTCACTGTTCGGATCGGGCAGGCGTCGTAGCGAGCGCTCGCAGCTCGACGCGATGCAGAGGTGGATCGAGGTCACCGACCGCTCCGTCGAGGTCAACGAGGCACTTCGACGCTTCCTCGCATCCCGCGGGGTTCGATTGAAGGAACGCAGCGACTACCGGCTCATCGACGCGAGTTGGTCTGTGGCCGAACTGAAGTCATTGAGCGAGCAGTGCGCTCTCGCCACTGAGCTCCGCAGCGAGAGCGAGTCGATCGAAGCCGTGCTCGACGACGTCAAGGGTGTGGAATCCAGTCAGCTGGAGTCGTTCGTCGCACTGTCCGGCGTTGTCCGGCGTGCCCTCGCAGAAGCGGAGCGTCGCGCCCGCCGCGCCCAGTTCTGACTCGCGGCGAATCAGAATCCGGTTACACCACGGGCAGATACGCCCCTCGAGAAGAGGTCGTATCTGCCCGTGGAGTTCGTTCTTGTCGCCTACTGCGCAGCCTGAGCGGCGGCCCATCGGTAGTCGGCCTTGCCAGCGGGGGTTCGCTTCACCTCGTCGACCACGACGATCGAGCGCGGGATCTTGTATCCTGCCAATGACTTGCGGCAATGTTCTTGAACCGCTTCGAGAGTCAGCTCGCCGGCGTCCGGGTAGATGGCGATGACGGCCGCGACTGCCTGACCCATCCGTTCGTGCGGAACCGGCACAACGAGAGCGTCGGAGACCGACGGGTGCGCATGGAGTGCCGACTCGACTTCCTCGGCAAAGACCTTCTCGCCACCGGTGTTGATGCACTGCGAGCCGCGACCGAGGAAGACGATGGTGCCGTCTGCCTCGACCCGACCCATATCACCGAGGATCGACAGGCGGGTACCGTCGGCGCGAGTCGGGAAGGTCCGGGCGGTCTTCCCTTCGTCCTTGTAGTAACCGAGCGGCACGTTGCCGATACGGGCGATGTAGCCGACGTCGTCGGATCCTGGAGGTACGGGTTCGAGGCGCTCGTCGACGAGAATCATGTTGGGACTCGGCGGCATCCGCAGGTTGCCGTCTTCGTCGACATTGAACGCGCCGTCGTTGCCGGTTTCGGAGGCACCGAAGTTGTCGCGTAGCAACAGGTCCGGCTTCACGGCGAGCATGCGGTCGCGCACACTCGTCGACCAGATGGCGCCACCCGAAGTGATGGAGAACAGCGAACTGAGGTCGGCGTCGTCCTTCCGTCGTTCCATCTCGTCGACCAGGGGCAAACCCATGCCGTCGCCGACGATGAGGATCACCTGCACCTTGTCGTTCTCGACGGCCTCGACGACCGTCTTCGGGTCGAAATCGCGCCTCAGGACGACCCGGGCCCCGAGCGTGAAGAACGTGAACAGTGAGTACAGGGCTGCACCGTGCATGAGGGGTGCCGCGATGAGGAACGAGAGACCGGGGAATTCCTTCGCTCCCGCGGCCACTTCGGCAAGATCCTTCCGCGGCTCATCACCGTAGGGGTTGCCTCCGGAGAGCGGCTTGCGGAAGAAGTCGTCGTGCCGCCACATCACACCCTTCGGGTATCCGGTGGTTCCGCCCGTGTAGAGCAGGTACAGGTCGTCACCCGAGCGCTCCGGGAACTCTGCGGTCGACGGCAGATCATGTGCGTCGGCGAAGGAGATCACGGCGACGGATCGCTGTTCGGCTGCCCGCTTCAACTCGTCGGTCGTGTCGCCGACGACGAAGACCGTGCGGATCAGCGGGCAGCCGTCGAGCAACGACGCGAGGACCTGCTGATGTTCGGGAAGTTCGACGACCACCGCCACCGAATCGGAGTTGACGAAGATGTATTCGAGTTCGGTGGGCGTATAGCGGTAGTTGACGTTGATCGGCACGGCACGGATCTTGATGAGGCCGAGGATGCTGGTGACATGCTCGACGCAATTCTTGAGAAACACTGCGACGTGATCGTCCTTGGAGATTCCCGCCCGCGCGAAGAGCTGTCCGGCGCGGTTCGCTTCCGCGTCCAGCTCGGCATACGTGAGATTCAGATCTTCGTAGGTGAGTGCGATCCGGTCCGGTACCGCGGACGCGGTCGTCTCGAAGACATCAGCAAGGTTGAACTCCACTGTGCATACCTCCACTCCGACGAACCCCTCCCCCAGAATCTAGAACACGTTTCACATCAGGGGAAGGGTTTGCGAGGATTCGTCACTCCGTCGCCGAACTTGAACCTCACGCAACGTGAGGATCTACCGTCGTCGACATGACGATCACAGTGCTCGACACCGCCACCGAGATGAATGCCGTACTGACCGCCGACGAACCGGCACGCCCCGACCTCGTGCGTGTACTACTTTCGCCGATGGAAGGAATGTTCCGCTACCTCCCCGGCGACGTCGACCTCTTCGCCATGCACACCATGAGCATGGGCTTCCCGATCGATCGCTGTGTGGACGAAACACGTCGAGCTCTCGGCCGCCTGGTGGCCGCGGACGCCTGGAATCGGATCGAGCGCGCACTAGTCGATGCGGTCGCCGTGCAGACCCTCGCCACCCCGGATCTGCAGGTTCCGGATATCTCGTTCCTGCTCGTCCTCGGAGACCCCGACGACGACTACTTCATGAGCTCGGCGCGCGGACTCAGCGGAAACGGCAGCGCCACGGGCTACATCTCGCTCACCCTCTGGCCGACCGACGAGAACCTGGCCCGACTGGAGGCCTCTGCCGTGCACGAACTCAACCACAACCTCCGGTACGCGCCCGGTGGGGTCGTGTGGGATCCCACGTCCGTCGTCGTCGGCGAACATATTGTCTCGGAAGGCCTCGCCGACGCCTTCGCCCGTCAGCTGTACGGCGACTCACTCGGATACACACCGTTCGGCGTTCCCCACCTCGACGACGATGCAGCGTTCGAGAAGATCGTGTCGGCACTGAACGTCTCGGGTATGGAGAACTTCGCCGCGTGGGTCATCGGGGATGATGCCGCGGCCCGGTTCGGCGCCGAACCGGTCGGTGTTCCCATGGGAGCAGGGTATGCGGTGGGCAACCGCCTCGTCGACCGCTACCTCATCGAGACAGGCAAGCGAGCGGCCGACGCATTGCATGTGCCCAGTGCGGAGATCATCAAAGGTGCACTCGGCTCGCGTCGGTGACGACGCCCCCGGTCGCTGCGAAATGACGCGGCATAAGGGTTCCAAACGACGGTTGGTGCACGAAATATCGATGCACCGACCGACATTTCGGTCACCTATGAGAATCGGGTCAATCGCTCGAGTGGCATATGAGCCAGGCCTGAAGCACCTGGCTCACAGATAAGGCGGAAGTCAGCTCCCGATGACCGGCATCGAGTCGTAGTCCATTCCTGTGTAGCCGCACTGCTGCATCGGAGTTCCGTCGATGAGGCAGTTGACTGCGGCCGAGTTGGACGCGGGCCGATGCTTCCCAGGCATGGCGCCTCACCGGCCCGCGCGTTCCACACACTACCTCGAGTCGAACACATGTTCCCATCAATCAGTGCCTCCTGCGGCAAGCAGCACGCCGCGAGGATGCTTCGACGCTCGAACCCCTCACTTTGGCAATACGCATGACATAATACACGTGACCCAAATAGTTTCACGACATGGAGTGCTGATGATGCATGAGCACGCGCTGCCCCTCTCGTTCTCCAACCCCTCTGCTTTCGCGATCGACTCCGAGACGGCGATCGCACTGCTCGCCGACATGCACATTCGAAAGGCGATCGAACGGGGCGATTTCGACGACCTTCCCGGCAGCGGTAAACCACTCGATCTGTCCGATGCCGATGACCCAGATTGGTGGCTCAAGAGCTTCATGAAACGTGAAGGGCTCGCTTTCCTGCCCCCCTCCATTCAGTTGCGCAAAGATGACGCCGCCCTGGACGAGCAACTCGATCAGCTATCGAACGAGAAGGCCGTTCGACACGAGATCGACCAGTTCAACAAACGGGTGATGCACGCTCGCTACCAACTGCCATCAGGACCACCGCTGATCACCATGCCACGTGACACTGAAGCCACAGTGACTGCATGGGCCGATCGCAAAGCGGCGCGATCTGAGGAAGCGCGCACCACGGAGTGTGCAGAAGCCAAGGCGAAGAAGCCCTCTCGCCGAGGCGTCTTCGGCAAACTAGGTCGTCGACGACCGCGTCACCGCACCGAAACATGACCCGCAAAATAGCCCAGCATCCAGCCGCGGACCACACTCCTGAACGTCCGGCCACTCCCGGACACCCTCGTCGATAAGATGAAAACCGTCGGCGCGACCGGGACGCAGGACAAATACAATCGCTCGCACCATTGAGGTGTGATACAAACGTGCGTCATCCGACACCGCGAAGGGACAGGCCGTGAGCGAAGCGGAAGCCATTGCCAGTAACCAGGCGAACTGGGACGATCGTGCCGACATCCATGTGCGGTCGCAGATGTACGACGTCGACGGTTTCCTGGCCGATTCGACGCGGATTTCCGGCGTGGTTCGCAACGACCTCTCGGTGCTGGCACCCCACTTGCCGGAATCCGGTGTCACAGATCTTTCGCTGCTTCACTTACAGTGCCACATCGGCATCGACACCGTCTCGTGGGCACGACTCGGCGCCGCCGACGTTCACGGCCTCGACTTCTCACCCAACTCACTGCGCCACGCAACGCGGATCGCCGGCGTCGATGGCCACGGCATCACATGGGTAGAGGGCGACGCCCGTCATGCCTCGTCACTGATCGATCGCCGCTTCGCCGTGGTCGTGACCAGTGCAGGAACGATTGTCTGGCTCCCGGAACTCAGGGCGTGGGCCCAGTCCATCCACGACCTCCTCGAACCGGGCGGCATATTCATGATCCGCGACGATCACCCCATCCTCGGAGCAATGGCATTCGAACCCTGGGAGATCACGGACGACTATCTCAGCGGCGGAGGCGTTCGTACCTACGAAGACTCCGGCACCTACACAGACGGCCCGCGAGAGGTCGAGCACGTCACCAACCACGAGTGGCGTCACAGCCTGAGCGAGGTTGTCGGTTCACTGCGCGACGCCGGGCTCACGATCGAAACCCTCGCCGAGTTTCCCCACATGGATTGGCCGGCCTTCGCCGAACTCACCCCTTGCGACCAGGGATGGGCGCTTCCCGAGGGGTCGCCGCGGATTCCCCTCACCTTCGCCGTCGTTGCTCGACGTCCACGATCTTGAAGCACACCCACCCAGCTCGGTGAGTGTCGAAGACCCGAGCGTGCAACCGCATCACGACGGATCGCTCTCCGCGAGCCGCCTGAGATTGAGCAGTTGGCGTCGTGCCATCACGAGATCGCCGACAGAGACCGCCGGCGCAAGCCATCGATACCCGCTCACAACAACTTTCAACAGCAATCGAGTGGTGTCGTCACCGACGGGCACGAGAACGTACGACAGGACACCGCCCATGATGCGGCCCGTGTAGTGCACCTGCGTCTCGATCGACAACACCCGCCCTTGGGGACGGCCCGCCGTGCTGGTGAAGTGGTCGCCGGGTACCGGTTGCGGGAAGCCCAGCAACCGCTGCGGTGAGCGTTTCCCGAGACTGTCGATCCAGTCGTACGCGTACGGCGCCCACTGGATCTGCATTACCCACGGCCACACCGCCTCGGGCCGCGCATTCACGGTGACGCCTCGCCATGCCGACAGGCTCGGCGCCGGGACGATGTCGTCGCACGGGTAACGGCGCGCGACCTCCTCGTCGGTGACTCCCCACCTATCTCCGATCATGCGTCCTCCCCTGTTCGGCATCCCGGCGTCGGTCGACTACCAGTGTGCCCTCATCATCGGCCGTCGCAACCCGCCCTCTACGGTGCATCCTTGGCAGAGAACGTTTCTTCATAGACAATGCGTCCAGTAGTTGGATGCAATGAATGTCGAACCGTCCGAGATGCGAGAGTGCTTACATGTCTTCAGAACTCACCGGAAAGATCGCCATCGTCACAGGTGGAGCCACTGGAATAGGTCGAGCGACGGTCGAACATTTCGTCCGCGAGGGCGCCCGGGTGGTGATTGCCGATGTGAACCGCGACGAAGGTAAGGCTCTGGCCGACTCGCTCGACGCGTCCGCAGTGTTCCGGGAAACCGACGTATCCGACATCGGCGAGGTACGAGCACTGGTGGACTTCGCGGTACAAACATTCGGAGGCCTCGACGTGCTGGTCAACAACGCCGGCATTTCCGGACCGATCTACGCCAGTTTCCTCGACGACGACCTCGAAGCCTTCGACAAGATCTTCGCAATCAATCTGCGCGCGGTGATGGTGGGGACGCAAGCAGCAGCAAAGTACATGGCCGAGAACGGTGGCGGCGCGATCATCAACACGTCCTCGATCGGCGGCATCATGGCCGGCCGCGGAGTGATCACCTACCGGGCGTCGAAGGCCGCGGTCATCCACTTCACCAAGTCGGCAGCCATCGACCTCGGCGTCCACGGTATCCGCGTGAACTGCCTTGCACCGGGCAGCATCCCGACAACATTGCTGGAGTCGTCGACGACCGAACTCGAGGGTGAGGAGCGCGACGCGATGATCTCCAGTGTGCGCTCCACACAGTCGAAGAAGAGGCCTCTCAACCGCGAAGGGACGGTAGACGACGCCGCCGAAGCCGCCGTCTACCTGGCAAGCGACCGCGCCCGCTACGTCACCGGCGCCGTCCTCCGTGTCGACGGCGGCACAGCCGCGGGCAGCACGATGACGACGCCGGGTCAGAGCTGAAGTCGAGACTCCCTGCCCATCACCAACTCACGGGCAGGGAGTAGACACCGTAGGCGAGCCGGTCGTGTTTGAACTCGATCTGTTCGAGCGGGACGGCGAGCTTCAGGGTCGGGATTCGGCGGATAAGCGTGGAGAACGCGACCTGAAGTTCGACGCGGGCGAGCTGCTGGCCGATGCACCCGTGCGGGCCAAATCCGAAGGCAAGATGCTTGTTCGCCACCCGAGCCACATCGAACTGCCGAGGCTCGTCGAAAGTCCGCGCATCCCAGCTGCCCGCGGAGTAGTCGAGAATGACACCTTCGCCGGCTCGGATCACGATGTCGCTGATCTCGATGTCCTCCAGAGCAATCCGGCGCTGTCCGTTGTGCACAATGCTCAGGTACCGCAGGAGTTCTTCGACCGCGTTGGCGATGGCCTTGGGATCGTCGTTGTTGCGAAGGAACTCGAGCTGCTCGGGATTCTGCAGAAGCGCCAGGGTCCCGAGTGAAATGATGCCCGCGCTGGTCTCGTGACCGGCGGACAGCAGGCCGTTTGCCAGTGCGACGCCCTCGTCGATCGTCATGTCGCCGGCACGAATGTTGTCGGCGAATTCCGCAATGACGCCGGTCGATTCCTCCTTCGAGGCGAGCCGCTCTTCGATGACCTCGCGCATGTAACCACGCATCGCCGTGAACAGCCGCTCCTGCAGTTCCGGTGTGGCATAGCGATCCATCGCCGCCGAGGCGTGCTCCTGGAAGAAATCATGATTGTCGTAGGGAACTCCGAGCAGTTCACAGATCATGAACGACGGAAGCGGAAGACCGAATGCCGGTACCAGGTCGACCGGATTCGGCCCGGCAAGCATGTCGTCGATGAGCTTGTCGGTCACCTGCTGGATCTTCTCGCGTTGAGCTTCGACGCGCTTGTACGAGAAGGTGCGTGTCATCATGCGACGTAGTCGCAGATGCCCGGGGCCGTCGGTGTTGAAGATGCTGTCGGGCCGTATCGGAGCGATGGCCGCCCGGCCGGCATTCCAGTGCGGGAAACCCGTCAGACGATCGTCGGTGCTGATGCGCGGATCCAGTGCCAACACCCGCAATTCGGCGTTGCCCGTGACCAGCCACGGTGTGCTGCCGTCCCAGATGCGTGCTCGTCTCAGAGGCTGATGGGCCGCCGAGTCGATGAGTGCAGCGGGGACGTCGAAGGGGCAGCGTGCGTCACGTTCGACGGGGAAGCTCAGAACGGCCTCGTCGACGCCGGTCGTGGAATTCTCTGTCATATGTCCTTCACTCCTCGAATGCGATGGCGACCGCGGGGCACGATGTTGCTGCCTGACGAACCGAATCCCAGTGTTCCTCAGACGGCCTCGGGTCCATCAGGACCACGACGCCGTCTTCGTCACGCTGGTCGAACACCTCGGGTGCGATCGCGGCGCACTGGCCGGCAGAGACGCATCGCTCTTCGATGATCTCGACTTTCATTGACAATTCACTCCGTAACCGTGACTGGGGACCAAGGACGCTACGAAAGCGTGACGCCGTCCATCTGTCCGCTGTCCCGCCATCGGGCCAGCAATTCGAAGAACTGGATCGGGCCACCGCCGTAGTTGGCTGCGACGAGTCCGTCGGGATTGCCGCTGTCGCCCTCGTTGTCGAGGTAGCTGGGGGTGCAGTCCGCGTAGAAGGCCTGCCCAGGCTTGGAGAGTTCCTTCATGGTGGAGACCCAGCCGTCCTCGGCTTCGAGGTCGGCCTCGATCGTGGTGGCGCCCCGCTCGACGCGCTGCTGAAGCAGGTAAACGAGGTGGCGGGCGCGCTCCTCTGCGGTGTGCGTGTAGTTGTTCGCGATACCGGTCTGCGTGTACCCGAGGAAGAAGCAGTTGGGGAATCCGTTGGACTGCAGACCGTGGAAGGTACGTGGTCCGCTCTTCCATTTGTCGCTCAGGTGGATGCCGTCGCGACCGATGATGTCGAATCCGGCACGGCGGGTGTAGCTGCTGCTGACGTCGTATCCCGTTGCGAAGATCAACGCGTCGACCTTGTATTCCGTGCCTCCGACAACGACCCCGTCGCGCGTCAGCCGCTCGATGCCGCGCCCGTCGGTGTCGACGAGCTCGACGTTGTCGCGGTTGAACGTGGGCAGGAAGTCGTCGTGGAACCCGACGCGCTTGCAGAGCCGCTTGTACCAGGGCTTGAGTGCCTCGGCGGTGGCCTTGTCGGTGACGATGGAGTCGATCCTGGCGCGCACCCGCTCCATCGATCTGTAATCGGCCTCGAACAAGAACTCGCCGATCTCCTCGGGGGTCATCGGTGCGCCGCGGCGTTCGTTCTCCTGCTGGATCGCGGTCTTGGTGACCTCGGATGCCACGCGGGTCCAGCCGTCGTCGACGAGGTCGGTGTGGCTTTCCATGCCCGCGGTGTAACGGGTGAAGTTCTCCATTCGTTCGCGCTGCCATCCGGGCTCGAGAGTCGCGGCCCAGTCGGGATCGGTCGGCTTGTTGCCCCGTTCGTCGACGGCGTTCGGCGTCCGTTGGAACACGTAGAGCTGCTCGGCCCATCGACCGAGGTGAGGAACCACCTGCAGGCCGGTCGCACCGGTGCCGACGACGCCCACGGACTTGTCCTGCAGGCCGGTCAGCTCACCGGACTCGTCTCCTCCGGTGTAGCTGTAGTCCCATCGGCCGGTGTGGAAGGTGTGTCCTTCGAACTCGTTGATGCCGGGAATACCGGGCAGTTTCGGACGTACGAGCGAGCCCGGCGAGACCACCACGATCCGGGCGCGGATGCGGTCGCCGCGATCGGTGTGCACGATCCAACGTTCGCTCGCCTCGTCCCAGACCATCTCGGTGACAGTGGTGTGGAAGAGCGCGTCGCGCACGAGGTCGTACTTGTGCGCGATCGCCGTGAGGTGCTCACGGATCTCCGCGCCGTACGCGTACTTCTGAGTGGGGATGTAGCCCAGCTCCTCCAGGAGCGGCATGTAGATGTAGGACTCGATGTCGCACTGGATGCCAGGATAGCGGTTCCAGTACCAGGTTCCGCCGACGCCGCCTGCCCGGTCGAGCAGCCTGATACCGTCGAGGCCCGCCTCACGCATCCGTGCCGCGGCGATCAGACTGCCGAGGCCGGCACCGATCATCAGGATCTCGACCTCGTCGTTCACCGGATCGCGCGAGGTGCGTTCGACGTAGGGATCGTCCTCCCAGTGCGAGAACTCGGCAGTGACTTCGACGAACTGCTCGATGCCGTCGCGCCTGAGCCGCTTGGCCCGCTCGTAGGCATGTTTGGCCCGCACCCAATCCGGGTCGAAGCCTTCGGGTTTCGGTCCCGGCGGCGTCAACGTCTCCGGCATGCTCGGTTCCTTTCGCCTCTCGGCAGGTTGCTGCTCATGCGAAGCGTTCTCGCAGCGGCCGGTCGTCGGGGGTGGATCGGTATATCCCGCGGTCGATCATGCGCGGAATCACCTCATCGATGAATTCACGGATCGACGCCGGGCCGACGGGGAACATGAGGTTGAAGCCTCCGACATTGCCGTCGCCGAACCATGCCTCGAAATCGTCGACGATGTCGTCGTACGAGCCGACGAACTTGCGATGCTGGGCGCCGCCCCGACCGAGCGACTGCGCTGTGACCTCACGGACGGTGGCGCCGGGACGCGCCTCGATCCAGTCGTAGAGACCCACGTAGTTCCCGAATGTGCTCTTGATGGTCGACTCGACGTCTGCCGGCTTCGGCATCTTCTCGAACGGGAACCGGTCTTCGACGCTGTCGAACGAAATCGGCTCCAACCCGAATTGCACCAGCACCTTCGGCGCGAGGAGCTCCCACGGAACGAACTCGTCCAGAGCGAGCATCTGCTCTTCGGCCTCCTTCGCGGTACGCGCGACGTAGGGGATGAGGCCGGGGACGGCCGGGACGCTTCCGACGGGGCGACCCGCGTCGGCGAGCGCCTTGTCGAGGTCCTCCCGGTATGCCGCTGCACGCTCCCTGCTGGATGCGGCCGTGAACACCATGTCGGCGTGCCGTGCGGCGACCTTGATTCCGGGCCCGGACCCACCCGCCTGCGCGACCAACGGCCGACCCTGGCGGCTCGGCGCGACGTTGAGCGGTCCGATAACACTGAAGGATTCGCCCTTGTGGTTGATCGGCGAGGCGTAATACCGCGTGACGCCGTCGGGGTCTCTGCGCACCTCACGATTCGCCCAGAGAGCTTCGGTCACGTCGAGGAATTCCGTTGCGCGGCGGTACCGTGTCTCGCGGTCGGGGTGACCGGTCTTGCTGTAGTTCAGCGCGAGTGCATCTCCGACGGTGGTGACTGCATTGAGTCCGGCCCGGCCGTCGGATGCCTGATCGAGCGAGGCGATGAGACGGGCGAGTGTGTACGGATCATAGAACGTCGTCGACGCGGTGGCGATGAGACCGACGTGCTCGGTCTCGCGGGCCATCGCGGTCAGCGCAGTGATCGGTTCGGCGGGCCCGCCGTCGAAGGCGGGTGAGTTCGGCATGCCGGGTACGTCGCCGAGGAAGATCGCGGTGAAGAGACCCTCGTCGCCGAGATGGCCGTAAGTCATCAGCCGCTCGAACGGGTCGACGAGCGCCGAGTCGGCGTGGTGCTTCTGTTCGTAAGAGGGAGCCCCCATGTGGAGATTGATGTCGTTGCCGACGAGGTTCAGGTGGAGATAGCGCCGAGTCGCCATGGGCCGTCCTTCAGATCAGAGGTGGCATCGAGAGTCGTCCTGTAATCCCAGTCACACGCTATAGATGGATGGTTCGGCAAGTCAATAGACGATGCGTCCATCTTTTGGATGAATTGGCTTGCCTATGCGTCCGCCCAGGTCTGCATCGCTTCGGGACGTGCCGGGACCCGGTCCGCGACAGCAGCACGACCTGCAGCGATTCCCCACACTCCTGCGACCGCGAGTGTGGCACCTGCACCGCCGTAGACCATCCCACTCGGGTTGGCCATGACGTTGCCCGCGGCATACAACCCCTCGATCACGTCGCCGTCGACATCGAGAACCCGCCCTTCGACGTCAGTGCGGGGCCCACCTTTCGTGCCGAGCGCCGAACTGATCACCTCGACGGCATAGAACGGTGCCGTTTCGACCGGACCGAGTGTGGCACCAGAAGAATCCGGATCGCCCATCCTCCCACCGGGGAATCGATCGAACGCACTGCTGCCCCGCGAAAAGTCCGGATCCACGCCGTGCGCCGCATGATCGTTGAAGCGCGCGACGGTGTCCGTCACCGAGTCGACCGGAAGATCGAGTGCTGCAGCCAGTTCTGATATGGACGATGCCCGGACGACCCACTCGGGTACCGGGTCACCCGGGCGAGCGCCGAATACACCGAACCGGTCGACGGTGGACTGATCGAAGATCATGTACGCCGGGAGATTCGGGTATTCGAGTCGCGACTCGTCGAGATGATGGAAGGCACCACCGAAGGCATTGTAGTTCGCCGCCTCGTTGGCGAAGCGGCGGCCGTAGCGGTTGACCATGATCGAGCCGGGTAGCGCCCGCTCACGCGACGACAGCATCGCAACCGGAGCCCCGTCGCGCCGGGTGCCCGGGCAGGGTACCGACGGCGACCACCACGCCTCACGCATATTGCCCAGTCGGGCACCAACTCTCATGGCCATCCGGAGGCCGTCACCGGTGTTCGTCGGCGCACCGATGGGTCGCGTCAGCGGTCCGCGCAGGAAATCGCGCACCAGATCCGGGTCGTACTCGAACCCTCCGGTGGCGAGCACAACCGCGGAGGATCCAATGGTTTTCACTCCGTCGCCGGTCTCGACCTCGACACCGTCGACGACATCCTCATCGGTGCACAGCCGCAGCGCCCGGGTCCCGGCGTGGACGTCGACCCCGCGCTGGAGGCACGCCTTCAGGAGGCCACCGACCAGCGCGCGACCCAGCCCTTCTTCCTCGGCTTCCGCGCGAGTAGCGAGCGTCTCGGGCGCGACGACTCCCGTTCCGCCACCGAGTGGCATCTCGGCCAGCACGATGCGTTGGATGTCGCCGGCAATACGGTCGATCCACTCCTCGATCCCGGCGAAGGAGAACAGCCCGGGCTCGAGCGTCCGGCCACCGCCGGGTTTCCCGCCGGGATGTTCGGGATGGTAGTCGGGATATCCCTCGACAAGCTGGAGTCGTAGGTCGGTGTGCTCGTGGAGGAAGTCGACGAATCCGGGACCGCCGGCGATCAACGCCTCGGCCAGCTCCGGCAGGATCATCCCGTTGGACAGGCTCGACAGATAGGCGATGCCCTCCTCCAGGGAATCCTCGACGCCTTTCTCCGCCGCGACCGGGTTGCCGGGAACCCAGATCCCCGCACCGGACAGGGCGGTGGTGCCGCCGATCAGCTCGGCCTTCTCGAACACCGCGACGTCGACACCCTCGAGCGCGGCGGCGAGCGCGGCGGTGAGGCCGGCGGCTCCCGACCCGAGAACGATTACGTCGTACGTCTCCTGCATTGGCATTCGCTCCACCATCTCGCCCCGCGCTTGTTGTATATAGTGAACACCTGGTCTCTATTGATGCACGTTCGCTATGGTAAGCGGGATCACACCACCCCACAAGAGCCCACTCGAACCGGAGGCCGGAGTGTCAGAATCCGAAACATACGATGTCATCGTCCTCGGCAGCGGCGCCGCAGGACTCACCGCCGCATTCGCTGCAGCACACGAAGGCGCGCGAGTTGCGGTCCTCGAGAAGAACGACCGGGTCGGCGGGACGACCGCGTGGTCCGGAGGCCACGTCTGGATCCCGAACAACCCGTACATGGCGGACATCGGCGCGAGCGACAGCGTCGAGGATGCGATGACCTACCTGATGTCACTCGGTCGCGGCATCCTCGACGAACGCCTGGCGCGTGCCTTCGTGGACGCCGGGCCGAAGATGGTGCGCGCACTTGCCGACGACGGTGGGGTCGAGTTCTTCGCCGTGCCCGGCCTACCCGATTACCACCCGTCGAATCCCGGCGGTAAGCCCGACGGCGGCCGAACACTCGGGCAGGAACTGTTTCCCTTCCCCACCCTGGGGGAGTGGCAGGACAAGGTCGAGGTGACCCCCTACTACTCTCCCTACCTGCGAATGGACGAGACCGCGATCGGCTGCGCCGTCCCCAAGGCTCCCACCGACGAGGAGAAAGCACATCGCGAGGCCGAAGACCTGCGCGGCATGGGCGGAGGCCTGGTCGGCCACCTCCTGAACGCGTGTCTCCGCGTGGGCGTCACGATCGAGGTGTCCGCAGCGGCACACGATCTGATCATCGAGGACGGCCGCGCGACCGGTGTGGTCGTCGAGACCGCCGCCGGACGTCGAACCTTCCAGGCCACACGCGCTGTCATCCTGGCCACCGGCGGATTCGAGTGGAACGAGGAATACCGCACCGCATTTCTGCGCGGCCACGTCACGAAACCCGCCTCGATTCCCACGAACACCGGTGATGGCCTGCGCATGGCGATGCGTGCCGGAGCTGCACTCCAGAACATGCGCGAAGCCTGGTGGATCCCCATCACCGAACTCCCCGAGGGCATCAACTCGATGAACCTCGAGATGATCAACGGCGACCGCACGCGGCCACGCAGCATCATGGTGAACCGCACCGGTCGACGCTTCACCAACGAGGCCGTCAGCTACAACTCGGTCGTGGGCGCCTTCCATCAGGAGGACGTCACTGCGTTCCGGTACGCCAACCTGCCCGCGTGGCTGATCTTCGACCACACCTACCTCACCACCTACGGATCGACCGGTCGCCCCTACACAGGCACCACACCCCCGTGGCTGGTGGAGGCACCCACCCTCCGCGACCTCGCGCTGGCGCTCGGCATCCCCGGCGACGAACTCGAGCGAACCGTCGACCAGTGGAACGCGAACGTCGCCGCAGGTAAGGACCCGCACTTCGGCCGAGGAGAGAGCGCTCACGACCGGTGGTGGGGCGATCCCTACAAGAAGGGGAGTATCGAAGGCACGCTCGGACCGATCACGGACGGTCCGTTCTACGCCATGGAATTGACCGCCGGCGTCATCGGTACCAAGGGCGGACCGAAGGTCGACGAGTATGCCCGCGTCATCGATCTCGACGGCGAGGTGATCGGCGGTTTGTATGCGGCGGGCAACGTCTCGTCGCCGACCGGCGCGTCGTACGGGGGCCCAGGCGGAACGCTCGGTCCCGGAATGACATTCGCCTGGATCGCAGGACGGCACGCAGTCGGCGCAGACCGATGAGCATGTCCGGCTCGATCGTCGAGGCATGGCGCGAGCGGGTCGCCGCCCGCCCGAGCCGCGCGGCGATCCGATACTTCGACGGCACGATCGACGCCGCCACCCTCGATAAGCTGACCGACGCGCTGGCCACCGAGCTGCAAGCTCGGGGTGTGCGCTCGGGCGACCGGATCGGCATCTACCTACAGAACATCCCCTACTACCCACTTGCTCTGCTGGCCGTGTGGAAGTCCGGGGCAATCGCCGTGCCGCTCAACCCGATGTACCGCGGGGACGAATTGCGGCGTCTGGTCGAGGATTCCGGCACGACGGGGATCATCGTCGCGCGTGGTACCGACGAGGCGACGCGCAGCGCGCTGGCGGGAACCCCGGTCCGGTGGCTGCTCTCTGCGTCGTCGCGGGATTTCCAAACGCGGGATGACCCTCGGGTATTCACCGAACCGGACCCCGCGCCCTCCCCTGACGGCGACCTCACCACGATCCTCGCTGCACGACGCGGTCAGCGTCCGGCTCGGATCATGCATGACGGCGACGACATCGCCTTCATCACCTACACCTCCGGCACGACCGGACCGCCCAAAGGCGCGCTCAACACCCACCGAAATTTCCTCTGCGCTGTCTCGGGATACGCCGAGTGGATCCGGCTGGCAGCCGGCGATGTCTCCTACGCGATCGCTCCGATGTTCCACATCACCGGACTCTCGCTCAACGCCGGGATCGCGTTGCTGAACGACGTGACACTGAGCATGAGCGGACGGTTCGAGGCGTCGGTCGCACTCGACACGATCCACGAGCACGAGGTCACCACGACAGTCGGCTCGATCACCGCGTTCAATGCGTTCTTCGGCGTGCCCGATGCGGGCGCCGACCATTTCGCGAGTGCGAAGCGTGTCTACTCCGGCGGAGCCCCGATCCCACCGGCGACGATCGACGCCTTCCGCGACCGGTTCGGCGTCTACCTCCACAACATCTGGGGGATGACCGAGACGACGGGCGGGGGTATCGCGGTGCCGCCGGGTGTGGCGGCTCCCGTGCACGGGCCGAGCGGGACGCTGTCCGTCGGCGTGGCGACACGCTGCGTCGAGGTCATCACGGTCGACGCCCAGGGCAGGCCACAGCCACCAGGTGAGGAGGGCGAACTCGTCGTCACCGCGCCGCAGGTGATTCCCGGCTATTGGCAGAACGAGGAAGCCACGGAGCGCACACTTCCCGGTGGGCGTCTGCACACCGGCGACGTCGCCATCATCGACGACGAAGGCTGGGTCTATCTCGTCGATCGCATCAAGGATCAGATCAACACGTCGGGCTACAAGGTGTGGCCGCGTGAGGTGGAAGACGTGTTGTACGAGCACCCGTCGGTTCTCGAAGTCGCGGTGGTGGGGACACCCGACGACTACCGCGGTGAAGCGGTGGTCGCGTATGTCTCACTGCGAGAAGGCAAGGCGACCGACCCGGTCGAACTGGTCGAGTTCGCGGGCGAGCGCCTCGCTGCCTACAAGCGTCCCCGCGTGGTCCACGTGCTCGATGCGCTCCCGAAGACCGCGACCGGCAAGATCCAGCGAGGCGCATTGCGCGGACGATGAACTTCGGTGTTCCCAACGGCGTATATCGCTGTCGAGAACACCGAAGTTCGGGTCGGGCTCTACGCCTTGCGGGCCTCCGGGTCCATAGGCTCGATGCCCTCCTCGATCGCCTTGATCAGCAAGGCGGTGAATCGGGTGTAGAAACGCGCCATCCGGATGAATCCGGTGCCGAACCAGAGCCCGGGCTGCGCCGATCGGCGCCAGGTGTTCGCGTACTCGCCGTCGGCGGCGCGACCGTACGCTTTGTCGATCTTCGCTGCGGCGGAGCCGAGGACCGGCTTCAGATGGCCCCAGAACTGGTGATAGCCGGTCGCGAAGACGATCAACTCGACGTCGTGCATCTCCGACCCGTCGGTGAATACCACCGTTGTGCCGTCCTTGATCTCCGCGACCTCGACGCCCTGCTTCAGGCGGACTCGGCCGTCGGCGATCAACTGGGATGCGCCGATGTCGATCTGGTAGCTGTCCTTGCCGGACATGTGCGCACCGATGATCCCTGTACCGTCCGGGCCCCAGTTGAGCTTGAACCCCTGGGATTCGAGTGCGTCGAGCAGTTCCTTGTCGGCCGCCTTCGCGAGTTGCACGAGTTCCTTGTTGAACGCGTCGACCCGCTCGTTGGGCAGGGCATAGGTCATCTGGTCGGCGAAGTCCGGCGTCAGCGTCATGTCTTCGGTGAACAGCGTCGACCAGTACCTGTGGTAGCTCGGGTAGGTGACGACGTAGGTCGAGGTGCGCTGCACCATTGTGACGTCGGCGTCGTGTTCCCAGAGGTCGTGCGCCAGTTCGTGACCGCTGACCCCCGAGCCGATGACGAGCGTCTTCTTGCCGGCATAGCGGTCGCCGTCCTGGAATTCGTCGGAGTGCACTGCGACACCGCGGTATTCCTGGAGTCCCTCGATCTCGGGAATACGCGGCGAGCCGAACATACCGCCCGCGACGATGAAGTGCCGCGGGTGCAGGTCGCGGATCGAGCCGTCGCCCAGCTGCACGCGGACCGTCCAGCGCTCGGTTTTCTCGTCGTAGTGGCCGCTGAGGAACGTCGTGCTCGTCCACACATTGAGATCGAGTGTGGTGGCGTATGTTTCGAGCCAGTTCGCGAACTTGTCCTTCGGAGTGTGCGCCGGCCACGTGGCAGGAAGCGGGAGATACGGCAAGTGGTCGCCGTAGACGGTGCTGTGCAATGCAAGCGAGGCGTAGCGTTTGCGCCACGTGTCGCCGATGCGTGCCTCCCGGTCGATCACGAGCGTGTCGACGTCGAGGGCACCCAGCCTCGCTGCGAGAGCCAGGCCGTTGTGGCCGGCGCCGAGCACGAGCACGGTGGGGTCGCGGTCCTCGAACGACGTCTCGCCTCGCCGGTCGTCGGCCCAGCGCGTGCGGCCCGGGACGACGCCGTAGACCTTTCCTTCGGGACGACGGTGACGGGTTCCCTCCGGGAATGCTTCGAGCGCTTCGACCTGGGTCTGCAGCGTGAACGCAACGAAGCGCGAACCGTCGCGCACGAGTCGCGCGAATCCGCGATCGATCCGGTCGTTGGTCGTGAAGTCGAAGAACCCCATGATGTCGTCGCCGGAGGCGAAGGGCTCCTGCTCGGCATTCACAGCGAAGCCGGACGCGCTCCATTCCTTGGTGAGCTCGATCAGACGACCGGCGGTGTGCGCACCGCCTACGGCGTGGTGGAAGTCCCACGGGAAGGCCATGAAGTCGCGCCACGTGGCGTCGGGGTGCAGGCATGCCTCCAGTTCGACCTCCGAGCCCTTCTCGAGCGCGGACGCGAATTCCGCGAGCCAGGCCGTGAAGACCTGTGCCGCATTCGGAGTGTCGATCTCAGGGGCTGAGTTGCGCCAAGCTTCCGCCATGGGTGCGGCTCCTTCTCGGTGTGATGCATGATCCGAAGGCTTGTGTATTTATCGAACAGTTTGGTTCTATATACACACATACTGGTCGAGCGGGTCGCACCTAGTCAAGGGTTCGGAGCGGAACCTTGTGGCGCCCAACACGATCAGCTACCGTCAGAGTGTATTTTCTGCACATATTTGTGCACTATATGAGACGGAGGTAGTGATGACGGGCAGCGACTCCCACGACGTGGGGGCCGGGCTGATCGTCCGCACTCTTGCGTCGCCACACGCTTCCACCAGCCGATTCCTGGTGCTGATCCTGAGCCGCGACCACTGGAACACCTGTCGCGAGCTCGCCGCCGACGGACTGGTGATCGTCGAGGTCCCCATCCGTTCCGGCAGTGCGCTCGACGACAGTGATCGCGCCTTGCAGTGGGCCCGCTCGGTGGCCACCGATCTCTTCGATGTCGATCCGGGCCGCATCGCCGTTCTCGATACGCCGGAAACGCAGCCCCGTGCCGCCGAACTCGCCGAACGGGTCCGGGTTCGGAAGGAACCCCCGATCCTCGTCGAGACGTTCCACTCCACCGAGAACGATCTGCACGCTCGCATCGCGGCACTCCCGGAGTTCGCGGGCCCCACCGAGCCCGCCGTCGCTGTCCACCGCAGGGTCGAACCGGCGACACTCGCGCAGCTCGATCACCTGACCCGGTGGGACACCACGAGCATCGACACCATTCGCGCGAGCTATGCCAAGGTCACTCCCCCTCCGACCCCGGCGAACGAGCGAGTCGAGCGGATCGACGACGTCGTCCTCGGCACCGAGGAACGACCGGGCATACCCGTCCGCTGGTACCGGCCTAGGGGGGCCACAGGCCCCCTCCCTGCCATCGTCTACTTCCACGGCGGCGCCTTCATCATGGGAGGGCTCGACGAGAACGACGATCGGCTCGATCTCATCGCCACCGAACTCGGTTGCGCGATCGTATCGGTCGACTACCGCCTGGCTCCCGAGAATCCCTACCCCGCAGCGCTCGACGATGCAGAGACGGTCTGGCGCCACATCCTCACCCACTCCGACGCGCTCGGTGTCGACCCGTCTCGACTGGTCATCGGCGGCGCAAGCGCCGGCGCCGGGCTCGCCGCCGCGTTGTGCATCCGCCTCACCGAGGTGGGCCTGCCCCAGCCCGCGCTCCAGCTCTTGGTCTATCCGATGCTCGACGACCGTGAGCACGGCTCCCTCCGGGCGCTCGAGGGCGGTGCCGGACATTGGGGTCTGTGGCGACTCGAAGCAGAACGTCACTCGTGGCAGGCCTATCTCGGCGAACTCCACGGCACGGTCCCCCCGGCGACAGCCGCACCCGGACGAGCGACACCCGACGACTTGCGCGGCACCGCACCCGCATTCATCGGTATCGGCGACGTGGACGCGTTGCTCGATTCCAACCTGCACTATGCCGCGCAACTGTCCCGGGCCGGGACTCCGGTCGAACTTCATGTCTACCCCGGGGTGATCCACGGCGGGTTCGTCGCCCGCCCTCGTACACGACAGACCCAGCGTTTCCTCGACGACGTCTACGCTGCCCTGCGCAGGGCCTTCGAGACCGGCGGCTGAACTCAGCGCATCGCGGCCAGCAGCGCGTCCGACATCGCGTCGATCGCGCGTTCACGCTCGATCTCCCACCCCTGGATCAGCCAGAGATGCATGAAGTAGTCGAGCATCGAGTAGAGCATCGCGGCACTGAGACGCAATTGCTCCCTGGTGGCCGACGTCTTGGTACGTGACCATTCGACGACCAGTTCCTCCATGGTCCGCATGTGCTCTGCGGCGAACTCCGGATCGGCCGCGCGCGCCTCGTGCAGCGTCTTGTACAGGATCGGCGCCTCCAGATAGAAGTCGACCATCCGCTCGAAGAACTTCCGCACCGATGCTTCCTGCCCGTGCCCCCAGTTGAAGCCGTCCTGGGTCTGCCACTCGACCATCCGCGCGTCGCGGAGGTTTCGCAGCACGGTGGCCTTGCCGTCGAAGTGCAGGTAGAAGGTTGCCCGCCCGATCCCGGCCCGCTGCACGATGTCGTCGACCGTGGTCGCGAAGTATCCGCGCTCTGCGAACGCCTCCAGGGAGGCATCGAGGATGCTCTGCCGGGTCAGGTTGCGTTGACGCTCCCGCATGGACAGTCGTGGAGTAGTGCTCATGAGTCGGTGATCCTAACTGGGACCGCAACAGTGGCTAGGGGCGCAGCCGTGCGGCCTTGCTGAGCCGGAACTCGGGGGGAAAATTCTCGTCGTTCGCCTTCACTGAATTGGTCAGCCCCGCCTCCATCATCTCGGCGTCGAGATGGAACTCATGCTCGTCCGGGCGGACGAGCCGCCCCATGGACTCGACCATACCGGTGAGGAGACTGCCCATGTACTCGCCCTGATGCTGCTTCATCATTCTGAAGAACATCTTCTGGATGACGACGGTGTCGGTCGGGCGGTTGCGCGCGCACGCCTTCGCGTAGGTCTGAACCTCATCCTCGAGGTCGTCGCGGGCCACGACCTTGTTGAGGAAGCCGCACTCGTACATCTCGTCGGCGGTGAACGGTCGGCCGGTGAACACCATCTCCTGGAACCGCCGGATTCCCATCGTCATCGCCCACGTCCACATGCGCGGGCCCCAGCCGACATATCGGAACGCGGCGTGCCCGAACAACGCGTCGTCGGAGGCGATTACGAGATCGGCGTCGGCGGCCTGGTAGAAATGCCACCCGTAGCAGTAACCCTTGACCTCGACGATGCTGATCTTGTTGAACTCCTGCAGGCTCCGGCATCCGGACTGGGCGTCGGCGAACCACGGACCGTAGTTGCCCATGTTGCGGTACGAGTCCTTCGGCGGATAGACGACGTCGGGGTCGTCGATCCTGAACTCCTTGAGCCGCTCCGCGGAGTCGCCGCCCTCGACCCCGGCCATGAAGTCCGGCAGGTCGACCCCGCTTCCGAAATCGTCGCCCTCGGCCCGCACCACCAGAACCTTCACGTCGTCGTCGATGCTCGCTCGATGCAGCAGGTCGGCGTAGCGCAGTCGCGCTTCGACGGTGGGGGCGTTCAGGCGGTCGGGCCGGTTGAACGTGATGGTCGCGATCTTCGAAGCCGGATCCTTCTCGTAGAGAATGATCTCTTCGGCCGACGGCGGTTCGCTGTTCGACATGTGTGCTCCTCGAGTTCAGTACTTGGTTACCGAGCGGGAGCCCGGCCGATCACTCCGTTTTCTTCCAATACACGCAGGTCGTCGTCGGTGACTCCCAGCGCTTTCAGCTCGTCCTCGTTGTGTTGCCCGAGCAGCGGTGCCGGGTGCTGTGTCAGCCGCTCGGGGAGTCCGGTCATGGTGAACGGCAGCGTGCTCTGCCGATACCGGCCGGCGACAGGATGTTCCATGTCCTCGAAGAACTTTCGCGCGTTGAGCTGCTCTATCTCGGTCTGGCGATGCGGCTGCATCATCTTCGCTACGGGGACACCGGCGCTCCACAGCAGGTCGACGATGCGCTCGGACTCCCGGCCCTCGCACCAGGCCTGCATCAGTTTGTCGATCTCGTCGTGATATTCGAGACGCCCGGCAGCGGACGCGAAACGCGAATCCCGGAACTCGGGGACCTCGCTCAACGCATCCACAAGTGAACACCATTGTGCGTCGTTCTCGACGGCGAGCGCGACCCAGCTGTCGAGGCGGCCGAACTCGTCGACGTCCTTCGTCCGGTACAGCCCTTGCGGAGCGGCGTCCGGCCCTCGGTTTCCCTGTCGCGTCAGGATCGATCCGGTCGCGGTGTATTCGATGATCTGCTCGGCGGTGATGCTCAGTGCCGCATCGATCATGGACGCTTCGACAAGCGCACCTTCGCCTGTGGCCGCACGGTGCTCGAGCGCGAGCAACAGGCCGTACACCGCGTGCATGCCGGCGTTCGGGTCGCCGATGCAGGAGGGTTCGAGCGGGTTCCGGTCGGGATAGCCCGTCATCCAGGTCAGGCCCGCGGCATCCTCGATCGCGTAGGCAAAGGCGGCGATGTCGCGCCAGGGGCCGTCGAGCCCGAAGCCCGGCATGCGCACCATCACGATGTCGGGTCTGATCTCCTTCACTCGCTCGTAGTCCAGTCCGGCCTGATCGAGCACCCGCGGCGTGAAGTTCTCCACGAGCACGTCGCACGTTTCGATGAGACGCTCGAGCAGTACGCGCCCCTCGTCGGTGGTGAAGTCGAGCGTGACGCTCTTCTTGTTTGCGTTTCCACCGAGGTGAATGGGTGAACGCTCCCACCACATGTCGACGTCGCCCGACACTCCACCGACGAGCCGACCGCCGTCCGGGCGCACCACGGACTCGAGATGAATGACGTCGGCGCCGAGCAGGGCGAGCAGGTGGGTCGCGGTGGGACCGGCCCAGAAGGCCGTCATGTCGAGCACCCGCAACCCGGCGAACGGCAAGGTGCCACTGCCGCCGTCGTTGTGCGTGCGCACAGGGCCGAACGGGTCGTGGTGTGCGCCGAGAGCTGGAGACGGTTGCGGCGCAGCCCAAGTGAACGACGACACCTGGAAGGGTCGACGAGGCTGCAGGAACTTCCCGTACGGATTCTCGACGAACACATTGCGCGCTTCGAAATGGTCGAGCGTGGCGACGTTGCTGGGATCTGCGACGGGAGCGTGCGGGATTCGGAAGGCGATCCCCAGTTCTCGGATCTCGTCGACGGTGCGTTCGGCTACCCATTCGGCAATCAGGGGCGCCACCTCTGCCGGACGGGACATGATGGCGTCGTCCTCGATCCACTCCGCGTGGTCCATCATCACGTAGAGGTCCTGGCGCTGCTGCAGCGTCCCGCAGGCCATTCCGACCAGACCATCGGCAGCCTGCTGCACGCCTGGGAGCACCAGCGCGCGTTCGGTGCGCCACGGCCGCTCCATCACATCGTGGTAGGTGACGGGGTAATACGTCAGACTCAACACGATCGATTCGAGCATCGACAGGTCGATGAGGCACCCGCGACCCGTGAGGCGCGAATTCACACGTCCGGTCAGTGCCGCGATGGCGGTGTAAGTGCCGGTCACGAATTGCCCCACCCGGCCGCCCACCTGGACAGGCGCACGATCGGGCGCGCCACGGCCCAGACCGACGATCGCACCGGACCACGCTTGAAGCGTGAATTCGGTTGCAGCCCTGCCGCTCCACGGACCTTCGAGTCCGAACGGGCTGATCGCCACGATGACGAGGTGCGGGTGGTCGGCTTCCAACCGCTTCGGATGCAGCTCGGCGATGTTCGCGAACGGGGAATCGGCCGACCAGATCAGCGCATCGGCACTCGCCAGCAGCCGACCGACCTGCATTGCGACGTCCGCGGATCCTGGATCGAGGACAAGGCTTTCCTTGCCGCCCGCCAGGAACTGGAAGAACGGACCGCTCTCCTCGTCCCCGATCTCAGCGCCCGAGCCGGACCAGCGACGCAACGGGTCGCCTTCCGTGGCTTCCACTTTCAGGACCGTGGCACCACCGTCGGCCAGGAGCCTCGTCCCGTAACCGCCGGCAACGCCGACGGACAGATCGACGACGACGAAGCCCTCGAGCGGAAGCTCTTCGATCCGACTGTCCTGACCTTTGTACATTCGAGATTCCTCACGCCCGTCGGATCAGCAGCCAACCCAGTTCGCTGGACGATGTGTCTTGTCATTGGACACTGTTCCTCAGCACAGGTGTCATCGTCAAGCAAATAGTCGGACTCTCCAGCGAAGTGTCGGCGCTCGTCAGCCTGCGGTGGTATCCGAGGGGCTGTCGGCGACGTACTTCTCCATGCGCAGGGCACTCAGCAGCCGAGTCGACAACAGACTCGCATCCTGCGCGATGCCGGCAGCAGCAACGAAGCGATCGGGTCGCAGGAACAGGACGGACTCGCGGTGGACGTCGAACCATGCCTTGAGCTGCCCCGGGTCGCCGACCACGGTCACGTCGTCTCCGTACGAGGTCCGCCCTACCTGGGCGGCCGGAACGACAGCGACGAGCCTCGCACCGATCTTGCGCCACGCCTCCACGCTGGGCTTGTCGAGTACTGCGGTGGGGTCGTTGTTCCAGCAGAGCACCGCGAACCAGCTTCCGAGCGCCTCGTCGAGCCGGCACCGACCGTTCTCGGTGACGACCTCGGGCTGAATGAACATCCGGCCGACCGGCGAGTCCTTGCCGGGGAGAGGTACCACCGCACCGGTCTCGTATCGCGGCATCGGCTTGAACCGCATCTCGAGGATGTAGCGCTCGAGAGTGGGGAGCGCCGACGCCGAGCGAAGCACACGGTCGCGAAGCCAGGCAAGACGCTTGTCACGCACCGAGATCACCCGCCCGACCATGGTCGACAGATCGATCATGGCCCGGGCATGTCCGCGTCGCTCTGCATCGTAGGTGGTCAGCAGGTCGGGGTCGGCCTGCCCGGAGCACACCGCGGCCAGCTTCCAGCCGAGGTTGACCGCGTCGCGCACGCCGCTGTTGTACCCCTGCCCTTGCCAGACGGGCATGAGGTGGGCGGCGTCGCCCGCGATGAAGATGCGACCGCGGCCGAACTCGCCCGCGATCCGCGAGTGATGGGTGTAGATGCGGTAGGCGATGATCTCTGCGTCCTCCGGGCGCGGGATGTGCAGGCCGAGGAGTGTGCGCACGAAGCCGATGTCGTCGACCTCGCTGTCGTGCTCGTCGTCCATGAGCATGAACTCGAAGCGCCGGATGCCGTGGGCGATGGAAATGGACGCGTAGGGCCGCTCGGGGTCGGCGCCGACGTAGCTGTTCGGCGAGCCGAGGGGATCGTGCGCGAGGTCGACAACCAGCCAACGGGTGGACGACGTGACACCGTCGAACGCGGTCCCGATGATGTGGCGGGTTCGGCTCTTGCCGCCGTCGCATCCGACCACGTATCGCGCGCACACCTCGCGAGGTGCGCCCCGGTCGCGGAGTTCGACGACGACACCGTCCCCGTCTTCTCTCAGGGACTGCATCGGGGTGGACCAGCACACCTCGACGGTGTCGAAACGCGCGAGGCCTTCGAGGAGTTCGGCATCCACGAGTGGCTGGACGAACCCGTTGCGGCGCGGCCAGCCGAACTGTGCCTGACTCGGCGCCATCTCCGCGAGAAGCTCGCCATCGCCGTTGACGAATCTCAAAATCTGATTCGGAATGAGGTGCTGTTCAACGTTTCTTGCCAGACCGATGCCTTGGAAGGCGCGCATGGACTCATCGTCCAGTCCCACGCCACGCGGGTAGTCGATGAGGACGTCTCGCTCCTCCGCGATGAGAACCTGCAGACCTCGGGCCCCCAGGATGTTCGCCAAGGTGAGCCCCACGGGCCCGGCCCCCACGATGAGTACATCGACGGCAGCAGGCTCCGAAGCGGATCGTTCTCGACCGTCGGTCACGGGCACTCCCTTGCATCAGTGTGTTGTATTTATAGAACACCGAGCTTCTATATCCACACGTACTATGTCGAATGCGGAGCTATAGTGTCAACACCGCTACCGCAGCCGAAGTGCATATAATGAGCTTCATGTTGTACTTTTCGCTCACGGGCGTGCGCTGAATGACGACGTCGAACGGGCGCCAGCAGCCTGCACCCCAGGTCGGCAGCCGGACGCTGGCTCGCGGACTCACCGCGCTGCTCGCCGTCGTGGACTCCCCCGACGGCATGACCGTTCAGCGTCTCGCCGCTGAACTGGACGTCCACCGCTCGATCGCGTACCGAATCCTGCAGACATTGCGCGACTTCGGCTTCGTGACGCACGGATCCGACGGCAGCTACCGCCCCGGAGCGCTCCTCGCAGCCCTCTCGACGTCCTACCTACCGGCGCTGCGCGAGATCGCCACCCCGGTGATGCGGCGCCTCGCCGACCAGGCCGGTTGCACCGTGCACCTATTCGTCGTCGAGGGCGACGAAGCAGTCTCGATCGAGGTGGTGGAGCCCGTGACGGTGCTCCAGCACATCGCTTTCCGCGCCGGAATGCGGACGCCGCTGGACCGCGGCGCCGCCGCTTACGCGCTACTGGCAGCGGGCCCGGCACTTCCGGGCGAGCCCGAATCGGTCGTCGAGGCACGGCGGCGCGGATACGCCACGAGCTCGGGTGAGGTCGAGTCCGGTGCCTACGCGGTCGCGGCCCCGATCGCGAACTCACACCCCGCGGCGTGCCTGACGCTCATGAGCCATCGCGAAAACCAGCTGGCCGCGGCTGCACCGGAAGTCGTGCGGGCAGCACAGGAGATCGCATCGGCAGTTCTCGAGGGCTGAGCACCGTCATGCGTCGCCGCAGAGAAACCCGATCACAGCCTTGTCGCAGATCTCCTGCTGCTCCCACTGCGGCCAGTGTCCAGCTCCGTCGATGAAGAGGAACTTCCCGTTCGGCATCTTGTCGGCCATGTCCATGCCCGCCCCCGCGGGCCCGGACGGGTCGTCGCTGGTCCAGATCACCAGTGCGGGTGCCGCCACTGCGGCCAGGTCGGCGTCGGTGACCATGTTGCGCCGCCGTACCTCGGGATCCTGCAGGCAGAGGACGTGCCGCATCGACTCGGCGAACCCGGGTCGCGAATAGATCGCGCGTCGGCACCCGACGAGTTCGTCTGTGACACTCGAAGGGTCGGCCATGAGCCACTCGAGACGCGCCCGGATGCGTTCCTCCGAAGGGTCGTCGGCGGCGGCCTGGCTCAAGTCCCTGATCCGCGCCATCACCTCCGGTGCAGCCATGGTTCCGCCGGGCGTGTTGAGCACGACACGGTCCAGTCGTTCGGGGTACTCGACAGCGAATTTGATTGCTACCCAACCCCCGAGCGACTCGCCGGACAGGTGCACGCGATCCAGATCCAGATCATCGAGTAGCGCGGCGAGATGCCCGACGTAGGCGTCGATCTCTAGATCGCGCTCGGTCGGGGTCGTGTAGCCCTGCCCAGGGAAGTCGTAGGCGATGACGGTGAAATGCTCGGAAAGCGCAGGAATGTTCCGCGAGAACGCTTCCAGATGCCCGCCCGTGCCGTGCATGAGCACCAGCGCAGGCCCGGAACCCGCGCGCAGCACGCGGGTCCGCCATCCGTCGATCTCGCGGTACTCGATCGTGTGCGCCACCGTGCCGAGATCGTCCCAGATCGTCATTGCGCAGCCAACTCCTTCGGTTGTGCAGTGGCCTTCGGTAGTGCAGTGGCCTTCGGTAGTGCAGTGGCCTTCGGTAGTGCAGTGGCCTTCGGTAGTGCAGTGGTGACGGCGAATCCGGCAAACCACTCTTTTATCGGTCGGTAGTAACGGCGTGTCATCTCGTAGTCGCCCTGCGTGGACAACGCGCCGTAGGCGGCGATCCATGTGCGGATCTCATGGGCGGAATGGCCGCCCTCCTCGACGAACCAGTCGGTCGATCTCTCGTCGAACGCAGTGGTGTCGCCCGACTCGAACGCGTCGAGCACGAAGGCATCGAACTCGGGGTTGAGGTCGTGGAAGTCGGTTGATCCCGACGCAAACTCGCCCGCCGCGGCGACCGTGCGAGATTCCCGAACCCGACGCTGCTCGGCCGTGGGATTGCGCCCGTGTGTAATTCGTTCGGCCACTTCCGGAGTAGCGCTTTCCATGCGGGGCACCGGCGGGTCGTGCGAGAGGCCACCCGACCCGACGATCAGCACTCGCTTCCCCGACTCCGCCAGCGCTCGTCCTGCAGCCTCCCCCAGCAGACGCGCTCGACTTGCGGGGCCGAGCGGCTCGGCCACACAGTTGATGAACACCGGCACCAGGGGTGGAAGCTTCTCCACAGAACCGAACAGGAACAGCAGCGGCTGAACGAAGCCGTGGTCGACCTGCATCGCCTCGGACAGCGCCACATCGACGCCCGACTCGAGTGCATGCCGCGCAAGGGCATAGGCGGCGTCGCGGTCGACGGGTAGCGGACCCTTCGGCAACCCGTAGTCGCCCACGGATGTGGCTGCCGCACCTACGCAGAACGACGGCATCAGCTCGTACAGGAATCCGTTGTAGTGGTCGGGGGCGAAGACCAGCACGAGTTCGGGATCGAATTCCTCCACGAAGGCACGTGCCCCTGCGAGCTGGGCGTGCACCTCGTCCGCAATGTCCGCCGCAGGGTCGTGCAGGCCGATCAGCGGCGAGTGCGACGAAGCGCAGAGGGCAAGCGGCATGGTCACTCCGTTCATCGGCCGAGCGAGCCGCGATGTTGTGTTATTTACACATCACCTCTCGGTATCTACACGCGAGACAGTAACACTCGCTCCCTGGAGGTTCAACGAATCCCCATTGGTTCGTCCGTCGCTTCCGCGGAGCCGGGTTCGACGGATGAGACGACGGGTTCACCCGCTCACGATGAGAGCGGCCGTCACAGGGTGGCCACCAGAATGTCTTCCCCGCTCGACGGGCGCAGGCTGTCGGCCCGGTCGGCGAAGTAGCGTGCAGCAAGCGATGTTCCTGCGACGTGACGGACATCAGTGAGGCCCGAATCCCCCGCGAGAGCCAATATTTCGGAGGGGGTGTAGAAGCTGACGAACGGAGTTCCGGAGGCCTCGGCCCCCTTTTTGCTCGTGTCGAGGCCGCCGCGGTCGGTCTCGTCGACCGACTCGGCGGGTAACAGGAAGGTCATTGCCAGCGTCGACCCGGCCGCGAGCCCGGCGACCTGACGAAGCGTCGCCGCGGTGGCGTCCCTGGTCAGATAGTGCGACACACCTGTGGAGACGACGATCGCCGGAAGATTCGGGTCGAAGCCTGCGTCGGACAGCTTCTCCCGCCAGCTTTCGTCGTCCTCGAAGTCGACCGGCACGAGGTGAAGCCAGTCCGGAACGCCGTACCCGAGTTCGATCAGGCGCCGATGCTTCCACGCCTGCGGGGCCGATCGATCTCGAACACCTGCAGCTTCGCGGCAACATCCGGCCTGCGCTGGGCGAACGTGTCCAGGCCTGCGCCCAGGATCACGTACTGGGTCACGCCGAGTTCCGCCTGCTCGATCACGAGATCCTCGATGAATCGAGCGCGAGCAACGATGGCGGCCCGGAAACCGCCGGTCGTCTGCGGGTCCATGTCCGGGCGCCTCGACCAGTCGTTGTCAGGCGCAAGAAGCTGCAGGCCGACCTCATCTTCGAGTACATGCGGCGGGGGATCCACCCTTACGTGCATCGCACGCCACAGCGCGACACGTTCGGCCGTATTCTCCGGCGTCTCGATCTGCTCATTGGCCATGATGATCCGCCTCACTGTGTCGCCCGGTGCCGGGAGCTTGGATGCTCCAGATACGTCCGTCGGGATCACGAACGGTCATCTCACGAGTTCCGAAGTGGGTGTCCTCGAACGGCGTGACCACATCGACGACGGGATCCGGACGAAATGCATGAGCATCAGGCACTCTCAGAACAAGCCGAGTCTGTGGCTGCTCGGTCTCGGGAACCTCGGCGATGAACCTGTAAGGACCGTCGTTCGCGCGGAGCTGCCCGGATGCATGATCGGTCTCGAACTCCAGGGTGAAACCCAGCTCCTGGAAGAACTTCGCCGACTTGCCCCAGTTGTGGGTCGTCAGAAACACGGCCTCGATGCCATCGGTTGCCATTTCTCTCTCCCTTCCGGAGGAACACGAGAACTACTCGTGGGTGTCGAGGTAGGCCCGCAGAGCCTCGGTGACCAACGCGGACAAGGACATTTCATCCTCGATGGCGCGATGCTTGACCTGCTTGATCAGATCGACCGGCAAGTACACGTTGAACTGCTTGACGTCACCCACAGGGAAGCATGCTAGCAATCTAGCTAGGTGCCGTAAAGCGGTTCCTCGCGCCGCAACGTCCACTCGGCAGGCAGGTGCCGAGTACAACAACGACATCCGGGCAGGTCAGCCCAGACTCAGGGAAGGACATCGCAGGACGGGTGAGGCCGGCTGCGCTGCTGAACCGGCCAACCCTGACCGGAGCGTCTTCGGCCGTAAACGCCCCGGCTACAGACCTGATACCCGAAAATCACCCGAATACTGCGCCCGGCGCACATCTGTTCACCTCTCGTCGAAAATGCCCGATTCAGAACATCGGGCCCCGCCGCGCAACGGCGCCGGAGTTCGCGCAACAGATCCGGCATATCGGCATACTCACACGCGGTCGAGGGAGCCCGCCGGCCGGGGATACATCACAAGTTTGCCGACGTGCCTGCGTCGGCCGAGTTCTTCCTGGGCTTGGGCCGCCTCGTCCAATGAAAATGTCTTCGCGATGACGGGACGGACTCGACCCTGTCGGGCGATGTCCATCAACATCGCGAAGTGGGTGGGAGTGTGCATGCTGGAACCGATGATCCGGGCATTGTGAAGATAGAGACGACGCACGTCGAAAGCGACGGTGTGTCCGCCGAGCGCACCAGCGACAACCCATCTGCCGCCTTCACGAAGCAGTGGAAGTCCCTCACCCAAGAAGTCTCCTGCCACGACATCGAGCACCACGTCGACGCCATCACCCGAGGCAGCACGGACCTGCGCGGCAACGTCATCGGCGCGGTCGATGACCTCATGGGCCCCCGCTCGCTGTACGGACTCGAGCTTGGATCCGCTACTGACCGCGAGCACCCGCGCGCCGCGAGCATGTGCGAGTTGCACGAGCGCCAGACCCACACCTCCGGACGCGCCGGTCACCACGACGGTGTCGCTGTCGGTGACACCACCTCGCTCGATCATGCCCAGCGCGGTGCCGTAGGCCGTGGGCAGGGCGCAGAGCTGAGCGTCCGAGAGCGGCGAGCCGGTGACATCGTGCACCTGGTAAGTCGGCGCAGTGACGTACTCGGCATATCCGCCGTCGCGCTCGCTACCCATCAATCCGACCGGGTTCGCATCGGGGCCCTCTGCGTCGTAGATCGCCGGGTCGACCACCACCCTGCGACCAACCAGGCCCGTGTCTCCACCTGGCCCGACCGAAACGACCACACCGGCCACGTCGGCGCCCTGGATTCGCGGGAAGTCGATGGGACCCCGCCAGCCCGACAGTGCGTCCGGGTTGCCGGGCGCCCCGTAGGAACCTTCCCGTGTCCACAGATCGGTGTTGTTGAGCGCCACCGCTCGAACCTCGACCAGCACTTCCCCCGCTTCCGGCACCGGCACTGGGACACCGGCCACCTCCAGTACCTCGGGACCGCCGTGCTCCCCGATCCGCACCGCCGTCATCTGCTCGGGAACACCCATACGACACACTCCGTTCCGGTATCGACTCGTTGAACCATGGCGACAGATCATCCCAGCCATGTCGACTTCCCGATACGCACCGGCCCGGAATCCGGCCGGCCGAGCAGGCCGCAGCCGAACATGAGTCACCGACTCGCCCTCGTGATCGGCAGACGCAACCGCACCTCGGTGCCGCGCGGTTCGTTCGCAAGGAACCGGATGTCGCCGCCATGCCGTTCGACGATGTGTTCCGACAGAATCAACCCGAGCCCCGACCCATCCTGTTTCGCCGAGAACACTCCTGACGCCAGGCGGTTCTCGGGTGCGCTCTCCATCCCCCGACCTCGGTCCGCGACCGAGACACAGGCCCACTCCCCGTCGCGCGACGTGCTCACCGTCAGTACTTTGACCTCAGTGTTCGGCAGCACGATCTCGTCGATCGCGTTGAAGCACAGGTTGATGATCACCTGTCCGATCAGCACACTCTCGCCCTGGACCGGCAGGGGTTCCGGCGCGGAATGCACATCGACGCGGATACCGCGCTCGGCCGCACGCAGCCGCACGAAATACAGGCTCTCGTCGACCACCTCGTTGAGATCCAGTGCAGACATTGTCGATTCGATACGTCGCACATACCGTTTGACGGACGCCACGATCTCCGCGGCGCGGCTCAATTGTCTCTCTGCCATATCCAATCCGTACGAGAGCTGCTCGCGGTCGAGGGTTCCTCCCGCGACACGCGCCTTCAGTCCGCTCAGATAGTTCGACGACGCAGCGAGGGGCTGTCCGAGCTCGTGGGCCAGAATCATCGCCATGTCGCCCATCGCGTTGTAGCGGCTCAGATACTGGAGATTGGCCTCCTGGTACTCGTGCCGCAGTTCCAGTTCGACGCGTTCGGTGACGTCCCGGAAGGCCAGCACGCGCGAGACGATGCCGTCGTGCACGACGTCCTCGAGCTCACCGGCCAGCCACGTGATGCTCCCGTCCGCCTTCGTGATCTTCTGCGTGATCTTGACGGATCCGTGTCCGGACGCGAGTTTGGCCACCACCTGTTCGGAGTTCAGCGCTGGGTCGCACCGGCCCAGGTCTTCGAGATGGACACCCGTCAGCCGATCGGGTGTGGAATCGAACAGTCGCGCGGCGAGCGGAGAGATGTCCTCTATGCAATTGTCGTCGTCGAGCACCAGGATTCCTGCCGACGTGTGTGTCATGATCCGCTGCAAGGACTGCGACACCCAGCTGAGTTCCTGCTGGATCTCGACCTCCTCGGAGATGTTGCGGAACTCGACCATCACCACCGGGCCATCCTGGAACTGTATGTGCGACGCGGTGGCATCGGTGAGGAAATCGACGCCGGCCTTGGTCCGATACTTCCACTGCCGGCGGCTCGACCCGTGGACGACGGCGGACTGCAGCCACGCAACACCGAGCGCTCGACGGTACTGCCGTTCCTGGCTGCTCATGTGGTGCGCCTTGAGCGGACGCAACTCTTCGAGCGTGAATCCGAACATCCGGCACGCTGCAGGATTCGCCCACAGAATGTTCTTCGACGCGGCCTCGTGAATCAGGATGCCCGTCCGAGTGTGTTCCGCCATCGCCTGGAAGTCGCGTCGGGTCGGGAACATCGATCAGCACCTCCGAGAACAGGACGGTCCATCATGGAACGCAGTCCGTCACCACCGCCATCGGTAATTACTTTATGACCTCGGGAGAAAACCCCGATACCGCCGTAGCCGCCTCGTCCATAGCGTGTTCATCAGCGCGAACACGAGCGAACGGAGACGACATGACGATCCCCAGCACGACCGAACGGATCGCGGCCGAGCCTGTGGGCGCGGCTCGGGACCGTGCATTCGACGATGCGCTCGAAGTCCTGCGCGACCGACGCGACGAGTTCAACAAGCAACACTTCGTCCCGCCCGATTACATTGCCCTGCTCAAGCAGGCCGGGATGTATCGGGCGTCGACACCGGCGCAGTTCGGTGGTGAACCGATGGATCCGTCGTCGTTCATGAAGCTCGTCGAGCGAATCTCCGCGGTGGACCCTGCCACGGGCTGGGTCGCCAGCTTCGGGTCGTCTCTGGTCTATTTCTCTGCTCTGCCGGTCGCGACGCAGGCGAAGATCTACGCCGATGGGCCGGATCTCGCCTACGCCGGTGGCCTGTTCCCGATGCAGGAGGCCGAGAAGGTGGAGGGCGGTTACCTGTGCAGTGGACTCTGGCAGTTCGCCAGCGGATGCCGCGGTGCCGACATTCTCGGCATCGGCCTCGCCGGTGGGCCGGATTCCAACGGGATGCCTCTCACCGCACTCGTGGATCCGGCCGACGTGGAGATCGTGGAGAACTGGGATGTTGCCGGAATGAAGGCCACCGGCTCCCACGCCGTCCGCGCAGACAGGCTCTTCGTGCCCGAAGAGATGACCTTCGTGCGTGGCGGAGTCCCGCAGGTGGACGAGCCGATCACCCGCTACCCGATGCTCCCGTACGCGGCACAGGTCCTTGCGGTGGTGACACTCGGGGCGGCACGCGGCGCCCTCGACTACGTGCGTGAGGTGGGTTCGGCCCGTTCCAGCATCACCGGCGGCACAGCCAAGGGGAACCGGCCCGCATACAAGACGGGCCTCGCGAAGGCCGAGGCCGATCTACGCTCGGCGCGGGCGTTCTTCTACGAGGTCACCGACGAGGTCTGGGAGCTCGCCGTATCGGGCGCCGCCATCACCGACGAACACAAGGCATTGCTCCGATTGGGTGCAACCCAGGCCGCGCATGTAGGCCGCGATGTGGTGCTCACCGCATTCGATCTCGCGGGCACCGGCGCGATCTACGAGAGCCATCCGCTCCAGAGATATCTGCAGGACGCGCTCGTTCCTGCCCAGCACGCGATGCTCCAGACCAACACCTTCGAGGCCGCCGGTTCGATTCTGCTCGGGCTCGACGCCGGTATCCCCAGTTTCCCCTGACCGGGCTCGCACCTCAACCGAAAGGACGCCGTCATGGCCGAACCGTTGCGCACACTGTTCTGCATCGGCAACAACCAGAATTTCTTCGATCTGCCCAAGGCGGAGATCGGCCCGGTCTGGGTCGGCATTTCCACCATGCTGTCGAACCTGAAGAACATGGACGGCATCGACATCATCGGCACGTTCGATGACGACGCCCACATGGTCGGGCCGTCCGATGGGTGGCCGTGGACCTGCTACGTCCTCGCCGATGCTCGGGATCAGCAGACGGTGAAAGACGCCTGCAACCTGCTGCGCACCACCATGATCGGCGAATACGCACTGTGGAAGTACTTCAAGATCGAAGCGCGGATGGGTCGTGAGCTGACCATTCGGGACGACGTGGAATTGTGATCCGATGACCGCCCTCGAACGCCGTCTGGCAGTCCTTGAAGCGAAGGACGCCGTCCGCGACTGCCTGACCCGCTACATGGACCTGTGCGACGTGCCCGGGCCATTGGAGAGCACCGACCAGATCGGACTGCTGTTCACCGCGGACGCGACCTGGGAAGGGGTAGGCCCTGAGTACGCCGGCAAGTTCGGAATCGCCCGAGGCCGCGCCGAGGTGGTTGCGCTCGTCTCTCGGTATCTTCCACCGGCAGAACACTTCGTCCGCAATGCTCATCTCCTCGGCAGCGAGCAGATCCGGGTCGAGAGTGACAGCGTTCGGGGCCGCTGGATCATGCAGCAACTTTCGCTCCACACGGACGGAACCGCCGAGTTGTTGTGCGCCCGACTCGAAATCGACTTCGAGATCGAACAAATTCCCCATCCCACCGCCCGGATGAGCCGGTTCCGTACGCAGCGGATGTTCGCGACACCGCTGCCCACCGAAGCAATGGCCCACCTGCACTGATGCGGACGCCCGCACGACACGAATTCCGAAAGAAGAGCACCATGACAACGGTCGAGCATTCGATCCAAGAGAATTACGGCGACCTCGTCGGCACCGATCGTGTCGCCGGCCGACTCTACACCGATCCGGAAATCTTCCGCGTGGAGATGGAGAAGATCTTCTACCGCACGTGGGTGTGGGTCGCGCACGAGAGCGAGATCCCCGAGGCCGGATCGTTCAAGACCACGCAGGTGGGCGATCAGCCGGTGATCGTCACCCGCGATCGCAAAGGCAATTTCAACACGCTGCTCAACCGGTGCCGGCATCGCGGCGCGACCGTGTGCGACCAGCGCAGCGGCAAGGCGAACGGTTTCACCTGTCCCTACCACAACTGGTCGTACGCACTCGACGGTCGCCTGCGCGGCATCCCGTACCCGGACGGGTACGAGGGTGTCATCGACAAGAAGGACTACCCGCTCCAGACCCTCCGCACCGAGAGCTACATGGGGATGATCTGGGCGACGTTCAACCAGGACGCCGAGCCGCTCGAGGATTTCCTGGGCGACGCCAAGATCTGGATGGAGCGGTTCTTCAAACAGAGCAACGGTTCACCGACGAAGGTCATCGGCGTACACAAGTTCCGATTCAAGGGGAACTGGAAGATCCAGCTCGAGAACACCACCGACGGCTACCACTTCCCGATGGTCCACAAGTCGTGGATGGCCTCGGTCGATGCGGAAACCGCGAACATGATGTCGTTCATGGACGATCCGAGCGCTGAAACACACTCGCTCGGCAACGGGCACAGTGTCGCCATCATGGCGGCCGCCCACATGGACCTCGACATCGACGACGGCACCGAAGAGATCCAGCCTCGATTCCAGCATCTCGTCGACGAACTCGCAGAAGCCGGTGAAAGTCCCGAGCAGATCCGCCGCTACATGCGCTCGATGCACGGATGCGGATTCAACCTCAACACGTTCCCGAACGTGGCGATGTCGTCGTCGTTCTTCCGCGTGCTCATCCCCATTTCCGTCGACGAAACCGAGATCTGGCACATGGCCATCGGCATGGACGGCGGACCCGAGAGCGTCAACCGGGAGCGGCTGCGAATCCACGAACATTTCCAGGGACCGTTCGGTTTCGGTAGCCCCGACGATGCCGAAGGCTGGACCCGGGTGCAGATCGGCGCCGGCGGCAATCCCAACATGCCGATCCTCGTCAACCGCGGCGAGGGACGCGAATATCTCACCGAAGAAGGCTGGCCCACTTCACATGTCACCGACGAAACGGGAATGCGTGAGGCCTACGCAATGTGGAAGAAGTTGATGAGCGATGACTGACCTCACCCTGACGGACCCCCGCGTCCTGCGCGCGATCGAGCTCATCTGGAAGGAAGCCGAAGCGCTCGACGACAAGGACTACAAGTCGTGGGAGCAGATGTACTCCGACGATGCCCACTACGTCGTCCCGATCGACCCGGATACCGACGATTTCGGGTCGTCGCTCAACCTGGTGTACGACGACAAGCGCATGCGGCGGCTTCGCGTCGAGCGCATGCTGCAGGGCTATTCGCCGTCTGCGGTGGCGGCGGCACGCACGGTCCGGGTCATCTCCCGCTTCACCGTGCGCGAGCTCACCGACACCTCCGTCACCGTTCGCTCGGCCCAGATTCTCAACGCGTTCAAGCGGAACGAGTTCCTGACACTCGGCGCGAACCTGACGCACACCGTCGTCTTGGACGACGAGGGTGACGACAAGATCTCCCTCAAGGTGATCCGTCTCGTCGACAGCGAGGACGCGGTCAGCGCCTCCGGTTACCTGCTGTAAGGAGCTGGTATGACCACCAACGGCATCGCGGTCGTCACGGGCGCCGCCGGCGGAATGGGCGCCGTCATCGCCCGGAAACTGCACACCGACGGCCGGCGTGTCCTGCTTGCCGACCTCGACGGCGGCGCGGTCGACGCGCTCGCATCGGAATTGTCCGCAGACGGATCCACCGCGCGCGGGGTCGAACTCGACGTCGGCCACAAGGCCGGGTTCGAGGAGGGACTCGCGGTGTGCGAAGAGTTCTGGGGCACGCCCACGATCCTCGTCAACAATGCCGCGGTCACCCAGGCCGCCGACCTGATGACGCTCGCCGAGGACGATTTCACCAGCGTCCTGAACACAAATGTCAACAGCATCTTCTTCGGATGCCAGGTGTTCGGGGCTGCCATGGCCGACAAGGGTTTCGGACGGATAGTCAACATGGCGTCACTCGCGGGCCAGAACGGCGGCACGGCCACCGGCGGCCACTACGCCGCGTCCAAGGGCGCCATCCTCACCACCACCAAGGTGTTCGCACGTGAGCTGGCGAGCCGGGGCGTGACGGTGAACGCCGTCTCCCCCGGCCCGCACGACCTGCCCGTGGTGCGCAGGACGGTGCCCGCAGACAAGCTCGAAGGCATCATCGCGGGGATCCCTGTGGGGCGCCTCGGAAGCCCGTCGTTCATCGCCGACACGGTCGCGTTGCTGACCTCCGACGACGCCTTCTTCGTCACCGGCGCTTGCTGGGACGTCAACGGCGGACTGTACGTCCGCTGACGTCCTCCCCTTCCACTGTTGCTACACAAGGAGGAACGGACATGGCACTCATCGACGTCATCGTCTCCGATATCACCCAGGAAACTCCGACCATCAAGTCGATCAGGTTGGAGAAGCCCGACGGGTCGCCGCTGGGTACATATCTTCCGGGTGCGCACATCGACGTGGAAGGGCCGACGGCCATCACCCGCCAGTACTCGCTCTGCAGCACCCCTGACTCCGCGGACTCGTTCGCCTTCGCCGTCAAACGTGAGGCGAACTCCCGCGGCGGGTCTGCCGCCCTGCACGAACTCGCGGTCGGCGACAGACTCCGCATCAGCGAGCCCCGGAACCTCCTCGGCATCGCAACCGACGCACGACACCACGTACTCGTCGCCGCAGGCATCGGCATCACCCCGATGCTGAGCATGGCCCGCTACATGGATGTCCACGACCTCAGCTTCGAGCTGCACTACTTCGCCCGCACCGAAGCCGAAGCGGCGTTCCTGCCGTTGCTGAACGACCGCTGCCCCGAGAAGCTCCACGCACACATCGGAGTTTCCCGCGACAGCCAGGAGCAGGTACTCGACGCGGCCTTCACGACATTGCCGGCAGGTACGCACGTCTACACGTGCGGACCGGACGGATTCATGGACAAGGTCGTCGCGGTCGCGGGCCGGCATGTTCCGCCCGATGCCGTCCACCTGGAGAACTTCCATGCCGCCGAACAGCCCGACGCGTCCGAGAACGCGGCCTTCGAAGTTGAATTGGAAGGCGAGACCTACGAGATTCCCGCCGACAAGAGCATCGTCGAGGTGCTCCAGGAGAACGGCTGCGACGTCGACACCTCCTGCCAGGAAGGGATCTGCGGGACCTGCATCATGCAGGTACTGGAAGGGTCGCCCGAGCACCGCGACAACGTGCTCACCAAGGCCGAGAAGGAATCGGGTGAGGTCATGGCGGTATGCGTGTCGCGCACGAAGAGCCCCCGGCTCGTGCTGGACTACTACTGATCGAACTGTTACCGATCGGCGTCCGGGACTTCCACTCCGTACCGGAGGAGGTCCCGGACGAAGGTTCCGATGCTGTCGGAATCGGTCTTGCTCTTGATTCGGGCGCGATGGACATCGACCGTCTTCACGCTCATGCCCAGCCTGCGGGCAATGTTCTGACTGGGTAGCCCTTCGACGACCAGGGCAAGGATCTGCCGCTCCCTCGGAGTCAGGCACTCGAGCTTCTCCTGCACGACCGTACGCGAGACATGCTCGGCGAAACGGCTTCTGGCTCTCTCCGCACCGGACTGCACGGCGTCGAGCAGTCGCTGCGGGTCGTATGGCTTCTCGAGGAAGTCCATCGCCCCCTTCTGCAGCGCCCCGACGGACATCCTGATGTCGCCGTGTGCAGAGACGAAGATGATCACGACGTGCGGGGCGAATTCGTTGATTTTCTCCTGTAGCCGCGTCCCGCTCATTCCGGGCATCCGCACATCGAGCACGATGCAGGCCGGTGTCGAACCGTCGTACACGTCGAGGAAGGCATCAGCACTGTGGCAGATCACCGGCTTGATACCGATGCTCTCGAGAATCCAGTCGACGGAATCGCACAGCGCAGGGTCGTCGTCGACGACGTACACCGTTGTCTCCGGCGCATCTTCGGTGGCGCGCGCGGTGGTCATCAGGCGTCGCCTCCCACCCCGACGTTGTCTTCCGACCCGGTGCTGTCTCCCCACCCGGCCTCAGCGGTCCAGTACCGCGCTCCCACCGCACTGAGTTGGGGCTCCCACGGCGTGGTGCGCCTCAGCAGTGGTTCCTCCCCGCGCACCGACTCGTCGGCAGCTTCCGGACCGTCCGCCTCCACCGTCCAGTGCACCCAATTGACCTCGCGGCCGTACTCGTCGTGCACGAACAGGTCGACGTGATGCCACCCGTAGTTGAAGGTGTCCTCGTAGCAGGTGAGGAACATCCGATGATGGTTGACCGGTCGAGGTGTCAGCATCCCGGTATCTCCTGAAATCCCTGTGTCGCCCGAAATCCCTGTGTCGCCCGAATTCACTGTGCCTCCCGAAATCACTGCGTTTCCCCGAATTTTCAGTGGTGCAGTCATCGTCATCCGGCCACCGGCGGCAGATCACGGAGTGCCACCTCGAGTTTCTCCCCCACGTCGAACAGATACCCCTCGTCGCCTGCCGATCCGATCACCTGCAGCCCCAGCGGGAGCCCCTGCACCGTGCGGGCGCCCGGCACAACCACCACGGGCACGCCGAGCAGCTGCCACGGGCGGCTCAGAATCGGTGAGCCGGTCGCAGACAACCCCCTCGGTGCCGGACCGGTCGCGGCGGGGCCGACGATCACAGCCGGACCGTCGAGGATCTCGCGCAGAAGTTCGCGCGAGCGATCGCGACGGATCAGGGCGGCAGAATATGCAGAACCGGAAATCTCGCGGCCCTGCTGCAGCAGGTCCCGAATCTGAGGGCTCAGCTCGTCACGGTGCTCGTCGAACTCACCGGCACGCTCCCGCGCGGCCTCATAGCCCATCACCGTGAGGTGATCATCCGCGAGCGTCCTGACGTGATCGTCCCAGTCGAGTGGCTCCGACCGGAACCCCAGATCGCCCAGGAGGGCGGGGATTCGGCCCAGCAGTGCAATCATCGCGGGGTCCAGATAGTCGAGGTAGCTACCACCCCAGACGAACACGCTTGTAGCGCTGCCGAATGGATCGCTCGATTGCGCACCGAGGAACGCATCGTGCACGTACCGGAGGTCGGCGACAGTGCGGGTCAGAAACCCCAGGGAATCGAGTGAGTCGCTCAGGCCGATGATTCCCGACATATCGGTGCTGCCGTGCGGAAGGACCATTCCCGCTGCACCGCAGTACGACGCGGGGCGAGTCAAAGATCCTGCAGTCTGCGTGCCGAGAGCCAGCGGCACAGTGCCTGCACCCACCGCTGCCGCGGAACCGCTCGACGACCCACCCGGCGTGTGATCGAGTGCGCGCGGGTTACGGGTGGGGCCGGGACGGAAGTAGCCGAACTCCGTCGTCACGGTCTTGCCCTGGACGACAGCGCCGAGCGCCCGAAGCCGGGCAACGCAGGGCGCATCGGAAGTGGCCGCAGAGGAAGGAGTGACGGACGAGCCGGCACGCGTGGGCATACCCGCGACATCGATGAGGTCTTTCACGCCGACGGAGACACCGCGCAGGGGGAGGTCGCGTGGGTCGTTGTCGATGTCCGCGGCCTCGGCGGCCGCCGTCGACGAGAGTTGCACCCACGCCTCGAGCTCCGGCTCCCTGGCCTCGATCACCTCTCTGACCTGCGAGACGAGCTCCGTCGCCGTCGTCGCGCCCGCTCCGATCGACCGCACTTGATCCGAAACCGAGAATCCAACCGCGGGCGCGTTCACATCTTCCTCCTACGTTCGCTGACCTCACCATTCTGCCCAGTGAGCGCAGTCGCCGACAGTAAAGGTTTCCCTCCTACCCGAGCGAGGAAACGGCAAATATGTTTTCCACACCGTCGGTCCGATGGTGCCCGTCCAACACTTCCCGCACGCACCACGCCCATTCCCAGCCCACAAGAAAGGCGGCTGCACATGGCTTCGTCCGTGGCGCCGGACAAGATCATCGATTCTCCCCGACCGGAGACATCGAAGAAGATCGATTTCGGCAGAATGAACCGCAAGGCCTGGCTCATCACAGCACTGCTCGTCCTGTTCCAGATCGTCGCGTTCGCCGACAAGGCAGTGCTGGGTCTGGTTGCGTCCGAGGCGATTCCCGATCTGGGTATCTCCGCAGTCGAATTCGGCTTCATCGGCAGCGCCTTCTTCTTCCTGTACGCTGTGGTGTCCGTCGTGACCGGCTTTCTCGCAGCGAAGTTCTCGGTGCGGTGGATCATCCTCACGATGGGCGTCGTGTGGGCGGTCATGCAGTTCCCCATGCTGCTCGGTGGCGGTGCCGCGATCCTGCTCGTCACCCGCATCGTTCTCGGCGGCGCCGAAGGGCCGGCCACGGCGATGTCGCTCACCTCGGTCCACTCATGGTTCGAGCCGCGTCGCCGTGCTCTGCCGTCGAATCTCGTGGCTGCCGGCTCCACCCTCGGTCCCGTTCTCGCCGCGCCCGCGCTGGCGTGGGTCATCGGCGAATGGGGCTGGCGCTGGGCCTTCGGTGTCCTCGGTATCGTCGGATTCGTCTGGGTGATCGCATGGGTGTTGCTCGCCGGCGACGGCCCCTACTCGGGTCATGGAAAACACGGCGAGGACGGTGTGCCCGCCGAGACCACCGCCGAGATGGACACCGAGGACGTCGACAAGCAGAAACCCATCGCTCTCTGGCGCGCATTCGCCAGCCTGACCTTCCTCGCCGCGGTCATCGGCGGCGGCTCCAACTTCTGGGTCCAGGGTTTCGTGACGACGTGGCTTCCGCAGTACCTCGGCACCGTCGTCGGGCTTTCCTTGCCCCAGGTCGGAACGGTCACGACCATTCCGTGGATCCTGGGCGCGGCCGTGCTGCTGCTCCTCGGATTCCTCGGCCATCGGCTGATGCAGAAGGGGTTCGATTCGCACCGCTCCATCGCTATCCCCTTCGGGATCGCGGCACTCGTCGCCGGTGTCTGCTTCATCCTCGTCCAGACAGCATCGGGTGTCTTCGCTGTGGCGCTGCTCTGCATCGCAGCCGGTTGCAGCCTCGCCTACCCGATGACCGCGTCAGCGTTGGCGTTCTCCGTGGGCAAGAAGCAGCGACCCATCATGATGGCCACGCTCGGTGGTGTCGCCTCGGTGGGAGCGATCATCTCCCCCACGCTCGTCGGATGGCTGATGACCCGAGCCGGCTATGTCTCGCCGCCATCCGGATCGGAACTCACTCCCGAGATGGCGAACAACATGGCCGCCGGTGTGCATCAGGCATTCACGATCACCGGTGTCGTCCTCCTCGTCGGCGGTGTGCTGTGCATCCTGTTCCTCCGCCCCGAGGCCCTCGGACGCAAGCTCCAGGCCGGCTACAGCAAGTAAACTTCCCCGAGCAAGGAGGGCGCTCATGTCCACCGACACCACCATCGACATCGACATCGACATCGATCAGGGCCTGTTCCGCGAGGTGATGGGCCACTACCCCACCGGCGTCGCGGTAGTCACGGGGCGCGCGGACGACGGCGAGCTGCTCGCTCTCGTCGTCGGCACATTCAGCTCGGTGTCTCTCGAGCCTCCCCTGGTCTCCTTCATGCCGATGAAGACGTCCAAGTCGTTCGACAAGCTCCGCCGATGCGATTCGGTATGCATCAATATTCTCGGCGGCGAGCAGGAAGACCTGGTCTCCACGATCGCACGACGTTGGGAGAACAAGTTCGACGGCATCGACTGGTTCGGCTCACCTTCCGGCGACCCCGTGCTCGAACAGTCCGTCGCGTGGATCGATGCCCGCATCACGAACACACTGGACGCCGGTGACCATTGGATCATCCTCTGCAGTGTGAACGACATGGCAGTCACCAATCCTGTTGTGCCACTGATTTATTTCCAGGGCGGCTACGGCAGTTTCGTCAGCACATCCCTGATGGCCCGGATGGACCACGAGATCATGGACGAGATCCACGACGCGGAGATCGCACGCCCCGACGTCGAGGCCCTTGCCCGGGCCGTCGGATGCGAAGTCATCCTCTACACAGCAATCAGCAGGGACGAGATGGCTACGGTCCTGTCCGCCGTCGGGCCCGCGATCGACCGGGAGAACGGCCTGGCACGACGAATACCGATCGTGCCGCCCATCGGCGACAGCGTGGTCTTCGACCGGGCCGACGACGAGCAGGAGCAATGGCTGGCCAAGGCCCACGGCGTCGACGAATCCGTGAAAGGGCACTACCGGCAGCGGATCATGTTCCTCCGCACCCACGGATACGTGCTGTCGCTGCTTCCACAGGAGGGGATCGCTGCTTACGACACTATGTGCGAGGCCACGCGCCGATACGAGTGCGGGCGCCTGACACCCTTGCAGGAGCGTGACATTCGGGCATCGATCGTCGAATCAACGGTCGACTACCGTCCGCGGGAACTCGAACCCGAGTGTCGCTACAACGTGGGGTCTGTCGTGCTGCCCGTCCGCAACCGGGACGGTAACCACACACTGACGCTACGTCTGGCCCAGCTTCCGACGAATGCATCCGGAGCGACGGTCGCGGACTGGATTTCCCGAGCCAAGGCAGTCGTCGCGGTGCTGGAAGGACGATCCGGTCGGCAGTAGGTGTCGCTGCGCTACGCCCTCAGCACCAGGAGGAATCCGCCGCCGCCGGCATCGATCTGGGTGTCGAACCGCATGTCCGGTTCCAAGCGCGACAGTCTGTCGAGCAACCACGCGGAAGCGTCCTCGGCATCGGACTCGGCGGGGCATCGGGCGACGGCAACGCGCCCGCCCTTCCGTCTCAGCTGTTCGACCACGCCGATGATGGGTGCGGGATCGACGACGAACAGCTGATCGGGCCACGGTACGACCGGCTTCACGGCACCCTTTCTGGTGTTGCAGGCGCGGTGCGCGAGCCGCTCGACCCCGCCCTTGCCCTTGGCGCCCTTCTTGGCGGTATTGATGCTGTCGATGCTGGGGCCACGCGGGTCGTTGACCGACATATCGGAATCCACCGGTTCGTCGCACAACCAGCATCTCCACGACTCGCGGTCGCCGACTTCCTGAAGGGTGCTCATAGGCACGAACGCTACCCGGGCACTCGGTGTGGTCAGAAGTTCGGCTCAGCGGAGACTGTCGCGTACGACGCGGTCGATCAGTTCGGTCTCGTTCACGTTCGATGCTGCAAGACCCAGCGAGCCCGTCGACGAGAGCACGGCGATCCCGTGGACCCCGACCCACAACGCCGCCGCGCTCTGTGCCGCGTCTTCCACGTCTGCCGATTGCTCGACCATCGTGACCAGCCATGTGAACAGCGGTTGCGACACGGTCCGCAGCTCGGAACCGGAGCCTTCGAGCAGGTCGTGCCGGAAGATCAGGGTGAACATCGCCGGCCGGCGGCGGGCGAAGTCGACATAGGCAACGGCCAGTGGGGCAAGGTTGCCGTCTGTTCCCGCCGCCGCGGCGAGCACCGCCGAGAGGTCATTCAAGCCGACCTCGGCGATCGCCGCGAGCAGACTCCTGTGCGTGGGGAACCATCGACGCGGCGCGCCGTGGGAGACACCTGCTCGCCGCGCGATCTCTCGCAGACCGATCTCTGCCGACCCTGTCTCTTCCATCAACTCGATGCCCGCCCTCACCAGGGCCGATCTCGTATCCTCCGTCTTCACGTAGACAGTGTCTCCCATCTTGGTGTAGACACTGTCTATGCGTTTCTGGAGTGCGTGCTTCTACCGGCTGTGCCGGCACGCCTTGATCGGGCCTGCCCTGCATCTACTGGGACGTCCGAAGATCGTGGGTCGGGAGAACATCCCGCGCCACGGACCGATCATCGTGGCAGCCAACCACCTCGCAGTACTCGACTCGTTCTACCTGACGCTGGCCGCCCGGCGGCAGATCACTTTCCTGGCGAAGCGCGAGTACTTCGACAGAGGCGGCGTCGTCGGAGGCCTCCAGGGGTGGTTCTTCTCGGCCATGGGTCAGATTCCGGTGGATCGACGAGGAGGATCCACGGCAGCCCCCGCACTCGAGACTGCGACCCGAATCGTCGAGCAGGGCGGAGCGTGGGGCATCCACCCGGAAGGCACGCGGTCACCCGACGGTCGCCTCTATCGAGGACGGACCGGAGCTGCCCGGGTCGCCCTGGAGACGGGAACTCCGATTGTGCCAGTGGCAATTACGGGGACCCGGCCGGATCGCTCCATTTCGTGGTGGCGCCGCAGAGTCTCGGTGGAGATCCTCGAACCACTGGACTTGACGCCGTACCGCGGCGCCGGAGCGGCAGGTGCACGAGCCGCCACGGACGTGTTGATGCTCGAACTCTGCGCCCGAACAGGGCAGGAGTACGTCGACGCATACGCGAAGGAGTGGGAGACGCCGAGAGATCGCCCTGACGCGGCGTGAATTCGGATGAGTCCGTCGATACGAAGCAGAGGGTCCGTGGTGAATCGCCCGACTGTCCTGCTCGGCCGGTGAGTGTGATCAGGCGGCCACCACACCGAGCTCGATTCCGCCACCTCGCCGGATCGTGTTGTAGATCGGGCAGGTCGCGACGAACCGCTCACCGAGAGCGTCGGCTGCCGCTTGATCGATTCCACGCACTGTGATGGCGACGCGGGTGAAGTCGTACCGCGTCGGGTCCTCGACTCCGCGGGCATGCTCGGCTTCGACTGTGATGCCGGTGACGGGCAGACCCTGATCCAGCGCGTTCGCTTCGAAATTCGCCATGGCGCAGGACACCAGTGCGGAGAGGAGCAGCTCGCCGGCCTGAATCGACTCCCCCGGCCCGAACCTCGAGTCGGTGACCAGGTGATTCGCGCGAGCGTCGATCACGAATCGCCCGGGCACACCTACGATGGTGTGGCCGGAGACCGTTGCAACGTTGGTTACGGGGACAGTTGCGGTGCTCATTCGACGTTGCTCGCAGACTTGGGGATCCGGTTGCTCCACTCACCGACCGCGGATCGCTCCAGTCCGAGATTCTCACGGAGTGTCGCGCCCTCGTACTCGGTGCGGAACAACCCACGCTTCTGCAGCTCGGGAACCACCTGACGGGTGAAGTCCTCGAACCCGCCCGGTTGATATGGGGCCTGCACCATGAACCCATCGCAAGCACCCTCACTGAACCACTCCTGGAGACCGTCCGCGACTTCGTGTGCAGTACCGATGAATCCGCCTTCGACACGGCCGCCGTATTGCTTACCCAGCTCGCGCAGCGTCAGACCTTCGCGTTCGGTGATCTCGCGCACCTCACGGTAGTGGCCCTCTACACCGGGAACCTCGACATCGGGCAGGCGCTCGTCGAGCGGGAACGTCGAAAGATCCACGTCCAAGTGGTAAGCGAGAGTAGACAACCCACCGAGTGGGGGAACGAGATCGAACAGCTGCTCGAACTTCTGCTGTGCCTCTACGGTCGTGGCACCGACGACGGGAGCGATCGACGGCAAGATCTTCACCTGGTTGGGATCGCGGCCATGCACCGCAGCCCGCTCCTTGATCTCGCGGTAGAAGTCCTGGGCGGATTCGAGGGAGGCATGGCTGCAGAAGATCACATCCGACCACCGCGCAGCGAAGTCCTTGCCCTTGGCGGAAGCACCAGCCTGAATGATCACTGGGTAGCCCTGCGGAGAACGAGGGACATTGAGCGGTCCCTGAACAGTGAACCACTCTCCCTTGTGCTCGATCGCGTGCACTTTGGCCGGGTCGGCGAACAGCGGTTCCACAGTGTCGAGGACGAGCGCATCATCGTCCCAGCTGTCCCACAGCTTCGCGGCCACCTCCAGGAACTCGTCGGCGCGAGCGTAGCGCCTCTCACGTGGGAACTGCTCGTCCCGATTGAAGTTCTTCGCCTCGGACTCCTGGAAAGACGTCACGACATTCCACGCCGCACGACCTGCCGTGAGGTGGTCGAGGCTCGCGAAGGAGCGGGCCACGGTGAACGGCTGCGCGTACGTGGTCGAGACGGTCGCTGCGAGCCCGAGGTGCCGGGTGACCGCACCCATCGACGACAGCACATGCAACGGATCGAGACGCAAGGATCCGAGGGCGCCGTTGCGCAGCTGACTGTCCGTACTCGACCCGAACCGGTCCGGGACGGACACGATGTCAGGGAAGAACGCCAGGTCGAATCGGCCGTCCTCGAGGGTGCGGGCGATGTTCTGGTAGTAGTCCGCGGACAGCCAACCGGGAACCGAGGCGGGATACCGCCAGCCGCCGGGACGGCCTGGTCCGGCAGTGACGAATGCGGCGAGATGCATCTGGGATTCGGACATGAGAGCGCTGATACCTACTTCGCGAGTTCCTGGTCGATGACGGATTTGATCGAGTCGAATCGTGAATCCTGAAGCCACGACGTCACGTCGACCTGATCGGGGTAGATGCCTAGTCGGTGGAAGTTGTCCGCCAAGTCCTGGGTACCCGAAATCGCGTCGGCGTTGACCGAGGTGAACTGCCCCGCACCGGAATAGGAGAGTCGGTTCGACTTCACGAGATCGAGGTACACCTGAGCTTCGAGGTCGCTGCCCCCGAAACCGCCGAGGCGGGTGAACTCTGCGACCGCGGCCTCCGGGTTCGCTTCGACCCAGCGTTGTGCATCACGTACGTTCCGAACCAATGTCGCCGCCGCGTCGGGGTGGTTGTTCGCGAACGACTCGCTCGCGACGAAGAAGGCGTAATCGTAGGTCTTCACATCGGGCAGGGTCGCGGCGTTGTGCTTGCGCTTCGCCAGTTCCGCCGTCGGCTGCCAGGTGATCCAGGCATCCACCTCACCCTGCGCGAACGCGGCCTCCGCGTCCGCGGCGGCGAGGTTGACGTACTCGATGTCATCCATGGTCAGGCCGGCGGACTCGAGGTACTTGACGAGGCTGTACGTCCCCGTGGTACCGCGGTGATCGGCAACCCTGCGACCCTGGAGATCCGCAGCCGTGCGGATGGGTGAGCCCTGCGGTACGAGGACGTCGACCTCGTTGCTCGGCAGCGGGTAGGCCACCAGCGGCACGATCGGCACGTCGCCCCCGATCGCGTAGATCACCGCGGTCGCGGTGGCGAACGAGAAGTCGACGCTGCCCGACTTGATCGCCTCCATCACCGGCAGTGACGCCGGGAACCCGGACGGCCACTGCACCGGAAGTCCACCGAGGTCCCCGCCGAGATCGAAACCACCGAGTCCATTGCGCAGCACAGTGCCCGGCTCGGCGTTCCCGTCACCGATCAGCGCGTACCGTACCTCGGCAAGGGTTCCGGGCTGGTCTGACGCAGCGCCGTCGGAGCCACAGCCCACGAGGGAGAGCCCGGAGAGGCCGAGCACACCGGCGCCGGTGGCCTTGAGGAATCCACGCCGATTCAGCGTGGGGGTGGTCAGGGGAGACATTTGGTAGTGAACCCTTCCTGCAGTGGACAAGGAATGTGGTGGATCAGGAGTGCAGAGCTCGATCGGCCTCGAGAAGTCCGTCGAGGAACTCCTCCTTCCAACCGGCGAGCCGGCCGTCGCCACGATGACGGGGTCGGGCTTGGTCGATCCGCAGTTCTCGGGTGATGCCCTGCTCGGTCAGCAGAAGCACCCGGTCGGACAGTACGAGGGCCTCTTCGACATCGTGAGTGACGAGCAAGACAGTCCGCGGATGCTCTTCGAGGACGCGTTCGAGCAGTAGTTGCATCGTCACGCGGGTGATGGCGTCGAGTGCGCCGAACGGTTCGTCCAGAAGCAGTACGTCGGGCTGATGCAGTAAGGCACGTGCCAGCGCAACTCGCTGCCGTTGCCCTCCGGACAGCTCTGACGGCCAGTCCTTTTCGCGTCCCGCGAGTCCGACCTCACGCAGCAGCTCCACGGCCTCGCCCCTACGGCCTCGGGTGCCGAGCTGAACGTTGTCGAGGATGTTGCGCCACGGAAGCAGGCGATCCTCCTGGAACATCATGCGTGACACGACGTCCCGGTGGGCGGTCGACTCCACTCGCCCGTCTGTGGGCGCCTCCAGTCCGGCAAGAATGCGGAGCAGGGTGGATTTACCGACGCCGCTGGGACCGAGGAAGGTGACGAACTCTCCCGGAGCGATCGACAGGTCGATGCGGTCTAGAACCTGCTTGTCGCGGTACCGGTGCCCGACACCGAGCAGCTCGAGACCGACGAGCGCGTCACTGGGCATCAGTGACCCCCTTTCTGGTAATTCGGGTTCCACCGCAGTACGCGGGCCTCGATCATGCGGGTGATCTGGTCGGCCAGCAGACCCGCGAGGGCGTACAGGATGATCGCGAGGACGATCCGGTCGTTGCGGAGCAACTCACGACCGTTCTGTGCCAGGTACCCGATGCCCTCGCTGGTGGCGATGGTCTCGGCGACGACGAGGGTCAGCCAGGCGACGCCGAGTGCGTAGCGGATGCCGGTGAGGATCATCGGCATCGCGCCCGGGACGATGACCTGCCGAATCCGTTCTCCTCGGCCGAGTCCATAGGATTGCCCGAGCTGAACGAGCTTCGGGTCGACCGTGCGGATACCCGCGACGGTGTTCAAGTACACAGGAAAGATGACGCCGAGGGTGACGAGCACGACCTTCGGCAATTCACCGATTCCGAAGGCCGCGATGAGCAACGGAACCAGTGCGAGATGCGGAAGTGCGCGCATCATCTGCAGCGTCCGGTCGACCAGGCCTTCCGCGACCTTCGAGAGCCCGACCGCGAACCCGAGAGCCAGCCCGATCGCCGCACCCACGGCGAAGCCGATGACGATCCTGCGGACGCTCACCAAGAGATGGGTCTGCAGTTCGCCGGTATTCCAGAGATCGGCGGCAGTGTCGAAGACCTTGCTCGGCGGCGGCAGGATCGCCGACGAGATCACGCCCGTCGACGACGCCCACTGCCAACCGAGGAGCACCAGAACCGGCACCACCCAGGGCAAGAGAGAAGTCGCGCGCGGTGACCGCACGGATCGCCCGCGGTTCACCGACCGGTCGGACGGTGGAGCCACCTTCGGCGCGGTGAGCGTGGCGTCAGACATTGTCGGATGCCATCAAGACAGGGGATGTGGTGTTCATCGTTCTCCTCGCGTGCTGCGTGCGAGAAGCACCGTATATCCATATGCATCCAAATAAAGACAGTTGTATACACATGGATTCAAACTCTTGCGCGATCGCAACTTCCCTGGTAGTCGTGTGTTCGACTGATATCTCCGGACGCCATGAGGGGGCCACAGTGCCACACGACAGATCGCCGTATGTCCAGTTACGCGAACGGATCACCGGCGGTCGCTGTCCGCCCGGTGCACTGCTGGTTCCGGCCGCCGTAGGCGAGGATCTCGGTATGTCACGAACGCCTGTCCGTGAGGCACTGCAGCGGCTCGAGTTCGACGGCCTGGTCACCAAGGTCAGCCGCGGCTATGTAGTGCGGGTGCGTACCGAGGACGAGGTGCTAGCAATCTGCGACACCCGGATCGCACTGGATTCCGCCGCGGCATTCGCCGCGGCGACCCGGCGATCCGAGTTCGACTTGGCTCGCCTGATCGGTCTGTTCGACCGCGCTGTCGCCGCAGCCGAACCCGAGACCGCACTACGGCTACACAACGACTGGCACAGTGCCCTGCGCATCGCCGCGCACAACCCGACGATTGTCGAACTGATGGAAAGACTCGATGCGCAGCTCGCTGTGTATGACGCCGAGGAGTCGAAGGCCCAGACGAACCTTGCTCAGATCGAGGCCGAGCATCGGGACATCCACGACGCAGTCGTCGACGGCGATGGTGAGAGGGCGCGGACATTGATGATCACGCACCAAGAACGCACCCGTGACATCCGTCTCGCGGCGATGGCCGCCAGATGATCCCCGCCCTCGGGATCCGAGGTAACCGCACGCGAGGGGCACGTCGAAATCACCATGACCGCACCGGACAATTCCGGTGCGGTCATGGTGTTCACGGTCCAGGGCAGTGCGGGTCTGACGCAGGCAACCTTCTTCTCAGACCACCGTGGCCGAACGACGTGCCTCCACAACCTCGCCGATCCACGGCAGTACTGCGTCGCGCACATCGATCTCCCTAGGCAGCAAGCCGTTGGCGTACAGCAGGTTGGCCGAACGCTGCTGCTCGTCGAGAAAGTCATCGGTGACCGTGCCGATCCCGAAGGGGCGGCCGCGCAGCGCCGCTTCCCAGCGATCGAGATCAGCGGTGCCGCCACGGCGTTCTGCATCGTCGACGAAGTAACGTGCTGCTTCGCGCGGGTTGGCGACGATCCACGCATCCGATTCCTGCAGGGCTGTGATGATCGCTTCGAGCTCCGGGCGGTGATTCTCGGCGAACTCGCGTCGGACGAACCACAGCGATGGGTGGCTGAAGAGCCCTTCGGTGTCGACCAGGGTGCGCAACTGCGCTGCCGCTTCGACCTCCGCCAGCCCCGGGTAGGCACCGACCCACGCGTCGAGATCTCCGCGCACCAGGGCAGCACCGCCGTCATTCACGTCGACATCGACCGGAACGATGTCATCCCAGCGCAGCCCGTCGCGATCGAGTGCGAGCAGGGCAAGTGTGGTCTGCCACGATCCGTGCGCGATCCCGACCCGCTTGCCGCGCAGATCAGCGACGTTGCCGATACCTGAACTCTCGAGGCTCACCAGCCGCCCGTTCTCGACTCGAGGTCCGGAGATACCGACGTACACCAGGTCGCGCCCTTGACCCAGGCCGGTGATCGGCGGGGTGAATCCTGTGCCGATGAAGTCGTATCCCCCGTCCTCGAACAACCAGTCCGAGTGCAGGGTCGGCAGCCCCTGACGAGGATCGACCCGAGGCGGAGCCGACAGCTCGCGCAGGTCCACCCACTCGACGTCCGGGAGATACCGTTCGAGGAGACCGTTGTGGCGCAGCACGAACAGGGAGTTGTTGTTCGGGAAGTACCCGATACGAATAGTCATTGGGGAGGCTCCTTATCGGCGATATCTCAGACGAGTCCTCGACGGCGGGCTTCATCGAGCAATCCACTGCGGCTCCACTGCGCCACGAGGTTTGTCGAGTCGAAGTCGACAGAGCCACCGACGAGTTCACCGAGCGCCTGGTACTGCGCGCCCTCTTCGAGCAGGACCACGAACTTGGCGAGGTCGAGCAGGCCCGACCGGCCGATCACGTTGACGCCGCCGTTGGCCTCGAAGATCGCGACCAGATCCGGATCGTCCACGAGGCGGTCGAGGATGAAGTCGCCGGGTGCCTGACTACGGTCGATGTGCGCGGGGATGTCGCGTGAGAGTGTCAAGCGTTGCGAGGCCGCGTACTTGATACGCAGTGTGCGGTGGGTCTGTGCCCACCCGCCCAACCACGGCGTGTGTACGTGCACGATCGAAGTGATCTCGGGATGCTTGCGGAACACTTCGGCGTACCCGGTGACGAATCCCGCCGGACCGTCACCGGCCAGTACCTTTCCGTCGAACGTCGCGAGGATCGGCTTCGCCCTGCGGTCGTCTACCCATGGACCTGGCTCGTTGAGTGCGACGGCCAACTCTTCACCGGGCACCCGTTCGACGAAGTTCACGGTGCCGTTCGCGGACACTGTTCCGGTTTCACGGAACACCCGGAAGGCGGTATCGGCTGCTCGACGAGCCTCGTCGACGAAGGCCTCGACAGTAGGATCGACGCGGGTTTCGGTGCTGGTCATATTGATTCTCCTATCGGGCGGGAAGCGTACGAACCGGTGTGGGCGTGGTGCGACGCAGCAACGGCAGCACTTCCTCACCCACGCGGTAGGCCTCTTCGAGGTGGGGGTTACCGGCGAGAATGAACGCATCCACGCCGAGGTCGATCAGTTGGTCGAGACGTTCGGCTACCTGCTCGTAACTACCCACGATGCCGAACGCCGGTCCGCCACGAATGAGGCTGAATCCGCACCACACGTTGGGTTGGACTTCGAGGTCGCGATAGCCGGTAATGGTCTCCGGCACCCAGCCTTTGATGCGTGCGGCACCTACGGAGTCGCCCTGCGCCGCCCGGTTGGCTGCCTCACGGTCGACGAAGGCCCACCCCTTCTCGATCTCCGCCCACGCAGCTTCTTCGGTGTGCCGCGCAACGATATCGATCCGGACAGCGAACTTCGGTGTGCGGCCGGATTTCCCGGAATGCGCACGGACTCCGTCGAACTTCGTGCGAAGGTCGTCGAACGGTTCGAGCCAGGACAGGTAGTAGTCGGAGTGTCTTCCCGCAGCGTCCACGGCGGCGCCGGACGACCCTGAGAAGTACACCTCGGGGAAGGGCTGGCCCGTCAGCAACGGTGGCAGCGATGCACCCTCGGTCCTGAAGAACTGTCCGTCGTAATCGAAGGGCGCGCCATCCCACACTCCGCGCAGAACATCGAGGAATTCCGAGGTTCGCGCATAGCGTTCATCGTGATGCACTTTGTCGCCCCACCACAATTGTGGTGCTCCACCGCCGCCACTGATGATGTTGTAGACCAGACGTCCTCCGGTGGCACGCTGGAGGCTTGCCGACATCCGGGCGGCCTGCAATGGATGCAGAAAGCCCGGTTGGAATGCCACCATGAAGCGGTACGTATCGCTCTCTCGTGCGAGCGCGGACGCGGTCGCCCACGGGTCTTCGGTGACCGGGAAGGACGGCAGGAGACCACCGACGAATCCTGCGGACTCCGACGCCTTCACAACCGCAGCCATATGGTCGATGTAGCTGTAGCCGTCCAGCCTGCCGCCGCGGATCGCAGGTGCGATGTTGCCCGGGCCATGGCCACCGGCATGACCACGGTTGTAGCGACGTGGTGTACGCAACGACGCATGGTCTCCCTCCATGCCGATGCGCCAGTAGAAGTCGGTGCTCACGCGTGATCCTCCTGTCCTACAAGAGTGCGACCGGCAGGGTCGACTAGATGAAGCAGATGTTCCCCCGCTCGGTGCAGTTCCTCGATGTGCGGGTGCCCTGTCAGCTCGAATATCTCGATTCCGCGCGCCCGGTAGTCCGAGAGCGACTGCGCCACTTGTTCATAACTCCCTACCAGTCCGACCGAACGGCTGTAGCCGATCCGGTCGAAGCCCGACCAGCGAGCGCCGTCGAGCGCAAGCGCCCGGATCTCGGTGTCGGCACCCTGCGGGTGCACCTCATGCCACTGGCGCAGTACCCGCGCCCATGCCTCATCCTCTGTCTCACGGGCGATGACCGGTAATGCAAGTCCCACGCGCACGGTACGCCCGAATCTGTTCGCCGAATCCTGCAAGGCTGTCACCGCACCGTCCACCCCTTCTGCGGTCTCGTCGAATACGTGCACATCGCCATGCTCGGCCGACAACTCGATCGCGTCGCGCGAATTGCCCGAAAGGTAGACGACAGGAAAGGGCAGGCCCGACAGAATGCCACGGAATCCGCCATCGACAACGTCATAGTATTCGCCGTCGAACTCGAAACCGGTACCCCCGAACCGTCCGGGCAACACGGGCTCGTCGTTCCATACTCCCCGTGCCACAGTGAGGAATTCGGCTGCCCGTCGATAACGATCAGCGCCGGCGACCCGGTCACCGCGTGCGACGGTGTCGGCGGCGTCGGTTTCGACGCGCAACCGCCAGTCCAGTCGGCCGTTCGAGAGTCGTTGCAGGGTTGCGGACAGCTTGGCCGCATACACGGGTGTCCCGAACGCAGGATGGAATTCGACACCGACTCGTAGGTGTCGAGTCTGCCGCAGAGCCGAGCCGGCCACCACCCACGACTCTTCCCCTTCCGGATCGTAGGGAGCGACGACACCGTCGAGTCCCGACAGTTCGGCTGCAAGGATGACCTGATCGAGGAAATCGAATCCGCTGCGGTGCTCGGAGACGGAGTCGACGTGACGCCCGTCTCCTCGAGTCGGCAGCTCCCAGAGGAACTCGGTCACGATGGCACCTTCCGTTCGGCGGCGAGCTGCGCACTCGCTTGCTGCAGTGGTTCCCGGGCAACCCACGATGCGAGATCGAAGTCGGTGGCAAGGAAGCCGTGGGTGTAGAGGAACTGTTTCTGGACGTCGAGCAGTTCGATTCGCTCGTCGGACAGCGTCGGGTGCAGTCCACGGTGGAAAGTGTTGCCGTATGCTGCCTCGACTCCCTCTGCACCGGAGAAGGTTTCCCGGGCCAGTACGCCGCGGACCTCCTCGAGGTTGCCTGCGGCCCAGTCTGCGGCCCGCAGCGTCTGAGTCAGGAAACCGACGACCAGGTCGGGGCGAGATTCCAGCAGGTCCGCATGCACTGTGATCGGGCGCGGGGTTCCATTGTTGACCCGCGAGCGCTTCGACCCGGTGGCGTCCAGATCCACTGCGACACGCAGTCCGTGTTCGCGGGCCACCTCCTGAGCACGAGCACCCTTGACATAGATCGCATCGACGTCACCCGCAAGCAGCGCGTCAACTCCCCAGGTGGCGACCCTTCGACCCGTGGCGGCCTCACCCCGTACTTGCGGATTGCGTTCGACGGCGACCTCGACGGGCCGGACGTCGGCCAAGGTGAGCCTGCCGAGCGCAAGTGCGCTCGCGAATCCGTGCAGGGCCATCGCGCGGGGGAAGCTGCGTGCTCTGTCCTCCGCCCATGCGGGAACTGCAATCCGCAGCCCGGCCAGAGCACCCGGCTCGGAAACAGGTGAGTCGGGTGCCACCAGGATCGCTTGTGCCTCGTCGATCCAGGTCAGGCCGATCAGCCTGGTGGGCGAGCCTTCGGCCCGTGCAGCGAGCGCGGGCACATTACCGCCCTCGCGGATCAGGCCCAGCAACTGATGGTCGAAGTGTCGGGGCGCCAGCTCGGGGCCGGCATCCTGCAACACCCCCAGCCCGACCCCCGCTTCGGAGGCGGTCTCGCCGAGCCAGCCGAGGCTGTGGGCCAAGCCGCTCGCGGTAGGCACGGGACAACGCGTGTACCAGAGGGTGTCGAGGACGGTGTTGGATACAGCGGTCATCGCGTGCTCCTTCAGGTGGTTGTGGTGGGGAGTGTGCGACCGACACCCAGCTCGGCCAAGAAGGCTGCTCGGTAGCGCAAGGATTCCGGATCGGTGCGGTCCCGTGGGCGGGCAAGGTCGATGTCGGTATCGACGGCGAACCGACCCTTGTCGAGGATCAGCACCCGGTCGGCAAGCCGTACCGCTTCGTCGACGTCGTGGGTTACCAGGAGGACTGCCGGCCGGTGTCGCGCGACGAGGTCACCGACCAGATCCTGCATCTGTAGTCGGGTCAGCGCGTCGAGAGCCGCGAACGGTTCGTCGAGCAGTAGCAGTTCCGGTTCGCGAACCAGCGCGCGAGCCAGCGCCACCCGCTGCGCTTCGCCACCCGACAAGGTCGCAGGCCACTGTCGGGCTTTGCCCGCGAGGTTGACCTCGGCCAGCGCACGGGTTGCGCGTTCTTTCGTCTCGCCGGTGCGGCGCTGCCCTACGGCGACGTTGCCGAGTACACGCTTCGACGGGATCAGTCGCGGCTCCTGGTAGACGGTTGTTCGACGTGAGGGCACGAGAACCTCTCCGCTGTCCGGTTTCTCGAGACCGGTCAGTAGCCGCAGCAGGGTGGTCTTCCCCGTTCCGGACGGACCGAGGAGCACGACGAATTCGCCGCGGCGGATCTCGAGGTCGATCCCATCGAGAACAACCTTGTCGCCGAACTTCTTGTGAAGCCCGGTGATCGACACCGCGACCGGTTCGCCCTCTCTGCGAGCGGTTGCCGATACCGGGCTCTGTGTGCGTGTGGACAACGGCGGGAGGGCGGCTTCGGGGCTCATCGGGCCGCCACCTGTCCGCGCCACGGCATCGAGAACCGTTCGATGATTCGAACCGCCCCGTCGAAGATGAGGCCCAACACTGCGTACAGCACCACGCACAGCACCATGTAGTCGGTGCGGTTGTATTCCTGCGCAAGAGTCACCAGGTATCCGATTCCCTCCCTGGTTCCCACCTGCTCGGCTGCGATCAGACCGGTGATCGAGATGGACAGGCAGATCCGCAGAGCCATCAACACCCCGGGAAGTGCCGACGGGAGGATCACCTCGAACACCAGACGTGAGCCCGTCAATCCGAAGCTGCGCGCTGCTTCGACCATCTTGCGATCGACGTTTCGGACGCCGAGATAGGTGTAGGCGTACATGGGTGCAACGGTGGCAACCGCGATGAGCAGCACCTTGAATGTCTCGTCGATTCCGAACCACGCGATGAACAAGGGGACCAACGCGAGGAATGGAACCGCACGGGTGATCTGCATCGTGGAATCCACGAGTTCCTCACCGAGGCTGGACAACCCGGAAATGACTCCCAGCACCAACCCGATCACGACGCCGAACAGCACGCCGAGAGCAGCCCGCTTGAACGACGCGATCGAGAAATCGAGGAGTTGTCCGGTCTGGTACAGCTCGGCAAAGGCCGTCCACACCTTCGGCGGCCCGGCGAGGATCTCCTCGGGAATCGCACCGGTCGCCGAACCGATCCACCACACCACTACGAGGAGTGCCGGCACAAGGAATCGTAACGGAATGGAGACCCAGCGCGGCCTGCCTCGACCCGATCGGTATCGCGGTACTTCGAGGGTGGGTCCCCCCGGCCTCTGGTCGGGCCCGCCGTTCGTGCGCGGCGTCGTCACGATGACCATCTCAGCTCCCGGGAGTCGGTGCGGACTGGTTCTCGGCGGCGGCGAGCTTTTCCTCGAGCGGGTAGAAGACGTCGTCCGCCGTGATTGCCCGGGTGATCACTCCATTCTCGTAGAACAGGTCCGCAACTTCCTGGAGGTTGGCTGCATCCTGGGCAGTCGGGTAGTGCGGTACTGTCGCCCGACGTCCGAGATCGATTGCGCGGTCGAGTCGTTCGCCGGACAATGCCCGCGGACCAGCTTCCTCGAACACGTTCTCGAAGTCCTCGGGGTCGGCCTGCTGACGCTCGGTCAGTTGCTGAAGTGTCTCGAGATACTTCGCGGCGATGTCGGGCCGCGTCTCGAGCACTTCGGTGCGAAACGCGACGATTGTGTTGTCGGTCGAGCCGACGGTGGCCTCGGTCGCGATTTCGATAGCCCCGCGCGCCTTGGCTTCTGCATACGGGTCGTTGAACGACGCCCACGCGTCGACCTGACCGGTGGAGAAGGCCGAGGCTGCATCCGATATCTGCAGCGGCACCCGCTCGACCTGATCGAACGGAATACCGGCCTGTTCCAGCGCTTTCAGAGTGATGTACTCACCCTTCGCAGCCGGGTTGACGGCGATTCGCTTGCCGACGAGGTCCTTGACCTCCGCAATACCCGAGTCCGGTCTGGCAATGATGCCGGCCTGATCCTGATCCACCGGATCGGCTACGGCGATGATTCGAACACCGACGTCCTTCGAGAGCGCTCCGACGACCGGACTGTAGGCGCCACCCGAGACGTCGAGCTCGCCGGCGTTGAACAACTTGAGATTCGCACTGAATGAAGGCGGAGCGTTGACCCACTCGACCTTCGCGCCCAACGGGGCGAGGGCTTCGTCGAAGGTACCGTCACGCTTGGCCACTGCGAGCGGGCCGGAGTTTCCTCCGTCGGTGACCTTGAGAATGAAGGTGGGTTCACCGCCCGCCACGGACTCGTCCACACTTTCTCCGCCGGAGCCGCACGCGGCAGCAACCAACGCGACGACGGGGAGGATCGCGAGCGCAGCATGCACTCGGAGTGGTCGGCGATGGAGACGCATCGGTCTTGGCTCCTATTCGAGAGAGGGCTGGTACCTAGCGAAACTAGGCGGCTCAGTTGGAGATGCCCACCCTTACCTTTCCGTTGATCGGAAAGCTTGACGTAGGAACAGGGTGTATGTTCACCCACCGGGAAACAGCAGAATTTGCAGATATCAGCTGATAGATCTCGCCATACGACAGAGATGCAGTTCACATCTGCTGAACAATCGTTTTCCATGATGCGGAATAGCTGGGCGCCGATCGGCCATCCTCCGTGTTAGCGTCACGACGTGGAGCCCACTTCCTCGGCCAACGGCCAACTGCAGTCCGTCACGCGCGCTCTGTCCGTCCTCGCGTGCTTCCGCAACGGCGAAGATCTCGGCGTCTCCGAGATCGCCCGGCGACTGGACTTGCCGGTGAGCACCACCCACCGTCTGCTCTCCGCACTCGTCGGAGCGGACTTCTTGGACAAGGTGGACTCTCCCAGCCGATACCGACTGGGCACAGCACTGGCCGAGTACGGCCGGATCGCCTATCGACAGCACCGCATCCACCTCGCTGAACCACATCTCGAAGAGCTGGCCACGATCACGGGCGCGAAAGCGTCCATCGCAACTCGACACGGAAACGATGTCGTCCTACTGGGAACCAGCAGCTGGCGCGAAGCCGACGGGCATGAACTGCAAGGCCTTCGACTTCCCCTGCACGCGAGCGCACTGGGTAAGGCGTTGTTGGCCTGGGCGCAGGCCGGCGAGGACGAGTTGGCCCGACTTCCGTACAACAGTGGCACCGCACGTTCGATCTCCGGGCCGGTGGAGCTCGGAAAAGAACTCACCCGAACACGGGAACGCGGATACGCGTTCAATGACGAAGAGCTCGTGCACGGATTCCGCACCATCGGCGTACCGATCGGTGACGAATCAGGACAGGTCCGATTCGCACTCGGGCTCCGCGGCCCTGTCGAGCTGATGATCGACGAGCGGGTTCCATTCTTCGTCGACCTCGCGAAGGTCACCGCGCGCAAGGTCGCGGACGTCCTCCTCTGATTCCGAACCTGGTGTCCCGCGATGGTTTCGCGCACCGAGCCAGGCCTTCGGTACCGCACTCCGATACTATTCGCCGATGCTCATTTCTCCGAGAAGCAACTCGTGACCAGCGCGATCGGCCAGTCACTGCCCATCGCGGTCGGACTGCTGCTGGCGACACTGCCGATGCTGATGCTGTCGCTGGTACTGATTACCAAGCGGTCGACGAAGGTGTCGTACGCCTTCATCGGTGGCTGGATTGCAGGGCTCCTCGTCGTAGGCGCAACCGTGATCACACTGGCGGATGTAATCGCCATGTCCGACGAACCCACCTGGTGGGCCGGTGGCGTCAAGCTCGTACTCGGGATCGTGCTGGTCCTGATAGCCCTCAGGAAGTGGTTCACTCGGCCGCGGTCCGACGAGGAATCCACCGTGCCCGGGTGGATGGCGACCGCGGAATCCATGACCGCTCGACGGGCGGTGGGTCTGGGTTTTCTACTTGCCGCAGCGAACCCGAAGAACATCGCCCTGGTCGCAGCAGGCGCAGCGGTCATCGCGTACGCGACTGCACAGGTGCTCGAGCAGCTGGTGGCCGTGGTTGCCTTTGCGATCGTGGCGAGCTTGGGCGTGGCAGCTCCGGCCGTGATTCGAGTCGTACTGGCGAGCCGCGCCGAGCGCACTCTCGCCGCGGTCGATCGATGGATGATGCGGCACAACGTGGCGATCACGGCGGCGGTACTGCTGATTCTGGGCGTGGCACTGATCGGCAATGGGTTCGCGGAACTGTAGGACAGGGGCCATTCGACCCGGTCCTCCTCACGGACGTGCCCGATCCACTGTTTCGAGGAGGGAACTCGTCGCTTCGGCAAGGTGTCTGGCGTTGGCGGGGTCGAGGGTTCGGAGGGTGAGGGGGACGGGCTTGCCGCGGTCGATCGCAGTGAGCGGTGCGGACGGTGGGGTGTCGATGAATTCGTGTATGGGAGCGATGGACTCGGCGATCGGACGGGCCGCCAGGCGGGCGGCGACGCTGAGGGATGCGCGCAGCACAGCGGGGAGGGGGCTGAGGTCTCCGCTCCTCGTGAAGCCAGGGTGGTAGAGCACGTAGCGGACCGGATTGTCGGGTTGTTCCGCGAACGCGACACCGAGCAGGTCGTTTGCGCGGCCGGCCTGGAGTTGCGCGGCCACCATGCCGTAGTCGTTCTCGAGTTGCAGGTCGTCCCAGTGGATCTTTCCCTTCACCATCCCTACACCCGCGACATTGACGATCACGCCGGCTTCACTGCGACGCAGGAGCGAGAGGAGTCCGTAGCCGAGGATGTATCGGCTCAGGTAGTACAGAGCGAAGGTTTGCTCGAATCCCTCCGCGGTGGTGGTTCGTTCGGGAGCCTGCCGGTTCGCGAACAGCACCAGCGCGTCGATCACATCGTGGCGTGCGATGATCTCACCGATAGCGGCCCGCGTCTGACCGACGCTGGACAGATCGACCCGGATGAACTCGACCCGGCCTGCAACGCTGCTCTTGTCTGCGTCGGCGAGCAACCGTCTGCCCTTGTCCAGGTTGCTGCCCAAGGCGACAACGGTGTCGCCTCGACCGGCCCGGGCGAGGGCCAGGGCCCGGCCCATCCCGTCGGTGCCGCCACTGATGACGATCACGCGCGAACAGGTCGGATCCGGTTCCGGCATGATCACTCCTTCGGTAGTTACTCTCGGTGCGCACTACCATCATCGGTAACCACACGCGTGCGCGGAAGGAGGCAGTTCGATGTCCGGTACGCACACCGATGTGCCCTCGATGGTGAGTGCCCAGCTGCCCGACCCCGTCCCGGCTGAGGAATACGAGCAGTGCCCGGTGACCGATGTTCTGCGCCGAGTCGGCGACAAATGGTCGGTCTTGGTAATCGTGCTGCTGGGTAAGCGCGCCTACCGGTTCAACGAATTGCATCGCGCGATCGAGACCATCAGCCAACGCATGCTCACCCGCACTCTCCGCGGTCTGGAAGCCGACGGATTGGTCCACCGAGAGGTGTTTGCCACTGTGCCCCCGAGTGTCGAGTACAGCCTCACACCGCTCGGAAGGACCCTGCTGGTGCCCCTGTCAGCACTGGCCGATTGGGTCGTGGAACACCGGGCCGAGATCGCCGCTGCCCGGATGTCGCGCACTGATAGCGCATCGGTGCATGGTCTCTGATCTGCTCCCACCCTCAGCGAAGGAGTTGATGGCGTCGACGAAGTGCCTGGTGAAGCCACCACCACCATGACCGGCGTCGTCGACGACGACGAGCCGGCTGCCCGCCCACCGCCTGTGCAGCTCCCACGCGGTGTCGAGCGGGCCGGACACGTCGTACTTCCCGTGGACGAGTACGGCAGGCACATCGGCCAACTCTCCCATCCCGTCGTACAACGTCTGATCCACGAGGAAGCAGTCGTGGCCCCAATAGTGAGTGACCAGTCGCGCGAACACTATTCGGAAGACGGGGTCCTGATACCGGGGCTGTGGAACCCAGCCGGGCATCAACGAAACGTGGGTGTCTTCCCACTCGCACCATCGCAGCGCAGCATGCTCACGAACGTCACGGGCAGGATGAGCGAGCAGTCGTGCATATGCGGCCGCAATATTTCCATCGCGCTCGTTCTCCGGCACCGGCTCGATGAACCGCTCCCACTCACGCGGAAAGACTCGACGCATATCGCGGGTGATCCAGTCGATCTCCTTGGCAGAACCCGAGGTGATCGCACCCAAGGCCATACCGAGCACACGATCGGGGTGGGCCTGGGCGTAGGCCAAGCCGAGCGTGACACCCCAGGACACGCCGGCGACAATCCACCCGTCGATCCCGAGGTGGTTCCGGAGCCGTTCGATGTCGGCGATGAGATTCTCGGTCGTGTTCGTCGACAGATCGACCGATGGATCATCGACGCGAGGCGTACTGCGCCCACAACCACGCTGATCGAACAGCACCGCACGAAACACCGCCGGATCGAAGTACCTCCGCGCACCGAGGGTGCAACCGGACCCCGGCCCGCCGTGCAGGTAGACCACCGGAAGGCCGGTGGGATTTCCGACAGTCTCCCAATACAAGGAGTTGCCGTCCGAGACATCGAGGTGGCCGGACTCGTAAGGTTCGACATCTGGATGGAGATCACTCACGACGCAAGTCTCGCAGGAAGGCTCCAGCTCGCCCGGATAGGTGCCTGCTTCGGGGATAGGCTCGTCGACGGACGACTGAGAGCGGACTTCGGAGCGAGGCACATGGCGGTCGACGAGCATCCTGGGAACCTTCGCCGGGTATCGCTGCTCCTCTCCGGGATTCGTGATGGCACTGACGACGACAAACTGGCGGCCGGATTTCTGCTCATGGCCACCGTGGTGGCGCTGGTCTGGGCCAACGTGGGCGACTCGTACGAGGCGTTCTGGCACACTCCACTGACCATTCGGATCGGCGACTACGGCATCAGTCTCGACTTGAAACACTGGGTCAACGACGCAGTGATGACCTTGTTCTTCTTCGTCGTCGGTCTCGAGGTGAAACGCGAACTCACGATAGGAGAACTCACCGACCGCACGCGGGCCGCGGTCCCTCTGGTTGCCGCGATCGCCGGTCTGGCGTTGCCCGCTGCGCTCTTCCTCCTGCTCAACCCGAGCGGGGAGGCCGCCGGTGCGTGGGGCGTGGTGGTCTCCACCGATACGGCATTCGTGTTGGGCGCACTCGCATTGGTCGGACCTCGGTGCCCCGCCCGACTGCGCGTGTTCATCCTGACACTCGCGGTAGCCGATGATATCGGCGCACTCGCGATCATCGCCTTCTTCTACACCGACGAGCTGCGGCTGGGCTATCTGCTGCTGGGTGGGGTGGGACTGCTCCTCATCCTGCAGTTCCGCCGGCTCGAGGTGTGGCGTGGCATCGCCTACTTCATCGTTGCGGCGGGGACCTGGGTGGCGTTCTACGAATCGGGCGTGCATCCCACCCTCGCCGGGGTGCTGATCGCGCTGATCCTTCCCGTCTACCCGCCGAGACGCAGCGAGGTGGAACGCGCGGGTGAGCTCACGCGGGCTTTCCGTCAATCGCCCAACTCCGACTATGCGCGCGCCGCGCAGCTCAGCGTGCTCCGGGCGGTCTCCGTCAACGAGCGGCTGTCGCGGTTCTATCAGCCGTACACCGCGTTTCTCGTGGTACCGATCTTCGCACTCGCCAACGCCGGAGTCGTGGTCACCGGCCAGACCGTGAGCGACGCGATCCGGTCGCCGATCACATGGGGCGTCATTCTCGGTTTGGTGGTGGGAAAACTGGTCGGCATCACCGCCGCCACCGCCGCGTTCTCCCGGCTGCGCCCAGGCAGCCTCCAGCCGGGCCTCACGCTGTCGCAGGTCAGTGGGGGCGCCGCCCTCGCCGGGATCGGTTTCACCATCTCTCTGTTCATCGTGGATCTGGCCCTGGAATCTCCGGACGCCGCCAACGATGCCCGCATCGGCGTGCTCGTCGCAGCCGTTTTCGCGACCGGGCTGGGCTGGGTGTTGTTCAGGCTCGCGGATCGCCGCCACCCGTCGGAGGGCGTCACCGGACTCGTATTGTTGCGGCCGGTCGACCCGGACAGAGATCACCTGCGCGGACCGGTGGACGCACCGCTCACACTCGTCGAGTACGGCGACTTCGAGTGCCCGTTCTGCAGCAAAGCCACTGGAAGCATCAGAGAGGTGCACGGGCACTTCGGCGATGAACTCCGCTATGTCTTCCGGCACCTGCCACTCGACGAGGCGCATCCACATGCGCGTTTCGCAGCCGAGGCCGCAGAAGCCGCAGCCGCGCAAGACCGGTTCTGGGACATGCACGATCATCTCTTCGTCAACAGCGATGCCCTCACCGAAGTCGAAATCTACGCACACGCTGAGCAGTTGGGGCTCGACATGGAGCGGTTCGCGGACGACCTGCGGCTGGGGCGGTACCGCCACCGGGTGGAAGACGACGACCTCGATGCCGCATCCAGCGATGTGCACGGGACCCCGACGTTCTACGTAGGCGCCACCGGTTCGGATCTCACCCTGCACACCGGCCCGTTCGATGCGGCGACCTTGATCCGGAAACTCGAGGAAGCCCGTGGTCTGTAGGGTCAGCACATCCGCCCGTGATGTGTCGAAGGGGAGCACCGGTGGGCGTGCGTCGCAGCGGGGGAACTCTCCTCCACCTGCATGCCTTTCCTTTACAGGGTGGTCAGCAGTTCGCGCATGGTCTCGATCTCCTGCTGCTGAGTGTCGACGATGGTGCGGGCCATCGCCACTGCGTCGGGGAATTGCCCGTGCTCGATCTCGGTCTGCGCCATGTCGACCGCACCATCGTGGTGCTCGATCATCCCGGTCAGGTAGAGACGGGCGGCCTCGGTGCCCTGAGCTTCGGACAGCGCCTGCATGTCCGCCTCGCTCAGCATTCCTTCCATCGATTCTGTGCCGCCGTCCGCGTCGTGCATGTCGTGGTTCATCGCGGGCATGTCGTCGGACATGTAAGTGGGCTGCCCCCACTGCTCGAGCCAGGACTCGAGCTGTTCGATCTCCGGGCCCTGTGCTGCCTTGATCTGCTCGGCAAGGGCAGCCACGGACGCTGGGATGTCCTCTTTACCCAGCAGCATATTGCTCATCTCGATCGCCTGCGCGTGGTGCGGGAGCATCATCTGCGCGAACATCACGTCGGCCTCGTCGTGAGCCGCCGCATCGTCGGCGGAGGAGGCGACCGGCGACGTGACGCTCGACGTCGCAATGCTCGAGGAGGCTTCGGTGTCGGCGTCGCCGCACCCCGCTGCGGCGAACACCACGCCCAACGCGGTAACCCCGACGGCGAGGGTCTTCTTGTACACAGGCATTCGTCTCTCGAACATGTCCCCCACTCTCGCCTCACTTCCCCCGGATTCGTGTGGTGCTTTCATGAAGGTTCGATCAAGAACCGAAACCGATGTGACGGCAGGAAAGCCCTCCCGTAAGGATGGATGCGTGACTCCCCCCTCTCACACAGCCGGGACCGCCGGTGATGCATTACCCGAGAGTCGTCCTCCCACCGGGTTGCGAGCGATGGTTGTCGAAGATGAGACTGCGTTGGCGGATCTGATCGGGTCGTATCTCGAACGCGACGGATTCGAGGCCACGATCACCGGAGACGGCGTCGACGCCGTCACGCTTGCCCGCCGGATCGACCCCGACGTTCTCGTCCTCGATCTGGGCCTGCCGCGCTTGGACGGTGTCGAGGTGTGTCGTCAGGTTCGGACCTTCTCCGATGCCTACGTCGTGATGCTCACTGCCCGCACCGAGGAAATCGACACCCTGATAGGTCTGTCCGTGGGCGCCGACGACTACATGACGAAACCGTTCAGCCCCCGCGAGTTGATGGCCCGTATCCAGGCGATGATGCGCAGACCGCGTACCAGCGGTGCGGTCGCCCCTCCGATCGAGACCGCAGGGGATAATCGGATCCGCACATTCGGCGACCTGACCATCGATATCGACGGGCGCGAGGTCACCGTCGGCGGCACGCAGATATCCTTGACTCGAACCGAGTTCGATGTCCTCGCCGCGCTGTCCCGGGACCCCGGCGTCGTCGTCTCGCGCACCCAACTGATCGGCGCGGTATGGGGCCCCGACTGGGTCGGTGACGAGCACCTCGTCGACGTCCATATCGGACACCTACGCCGCAAACTCGGCGACGAAGCCACCCGTGGTCGCTACGTCCGCACCGTCCGCGGTGTCGGCTACCGAATGGGAGCAGGACATTGAATACTGTTTTCGGCGTTGATGATTCGTCTTCGGAGCGCGCACCGGTCGGCTCGAGTTTCGGAACCCGGCTGCTCATCGCCCTGTCCGTCGTGGTAATCGGGTGCGCCGTCAGCGCGTGGTTCGTCGCGTCCGCTCTCGCCCCGGGGATCTTCCACGATCATCTCGGCCAGGCCGGCATCGACCACGATTCGAACGAAGCATCTCATGTCGAGCAGGCCTTCACCGTGGCAATCATCCTCGCCTGGGGACTGGCGGTCGCGATCGCGGTACTACTGGCGCTGGCCGTGAGCTGGTACCTCACTCGGCGCGTCCAACGCTCTATCACCGCGGTGACCACGTCGGCCGCACACATTGCCGACGGCCACTACGACACCCGCGTCCACAGCCCCGGGCTGGGTCGAGAATTCGACGAACTCGCTGTCAGCGTCAACGAACTCGCCCGCCGCCTCGAGGCCACGGAGAACACCCGCAGCCGCATGCTTGCCGACCTCGGTCACGAAATGCGCACGCCCATAGCAACACTCGATTCCTACCTCGAAGCACTCGACGACGGAGTCCGCACCCTCGACGACGACACTCGGCACGTCCTGCACACCGCCACACACCGGCTCGAGCGGCTCGCCCAGGACATCACGGCGGTCTCCCACACCGAAGAACGCCTCACCCGGATCCGGCCGAGACCCACCACCACGGGCGCTCTCGTCACCGCCGCCGTCCATGCGGTCCGCGAACAGTTCGAGAACAAGGGCGTCGGCTTGCATACACGGCTCGACGACTCCGCGCCCGTGACGGTCGATCCCGACAGACTCGGCCAGGTACTGGGAAACCTCCTCGACAACGCCTTACGGCACACTCCGGCAGGAGGTGCCGTAACCGTCACGAGCAGACCGGGTGAAGCCGGATACGTGGAGATCATCGTCTCCGACACCGGAGACGGCATCGAGCGCGATCACCTCGACCATCTCTTCGACCGCTTCTACCGGGTGGACACCGCACGCGACCGCGTGCACGGCGGCAGCGGTATCGGTCTGACCATCACCCGCGCGCTCGTCGCCGCCCATGACGGTCGGATCCGGGCGTACAGCGACGGCCCCGGGCAGGGCGCGCGATTCACCGTCGAACTCCCCCTCCGCCCGGCGTGACCATTCAGCGTTGGCCGGGGCGTTGCTGACGCAGCTTCGCCACCAGTTCCTGCGCCTTCCGCTGATTCTCCGGCTTGGACGCCTCACGTTTGACGACCTGGACCGCCTTGATCGCCACGCCGGTCTTGAGGACCTTGCTCAACATACCCATCGTGTACCCACCTATCGCCGTTTCCGAGAGTTCGGTACTTCCACGATACGGAGCGATCGGGACCGCACCTGTCCACGTAGTGCTCATTGCACCATCCGACTATCCGGAGATGGGCTGCTCGACGGCCGAACGCAGCAGCGATCTGAACCTTCCGGGCGCTTCCAGCCAGGGGAAGTGCCCCGCTTCCGGAAGGATCGCGACGTCGCAGTCGAGGCGGGTACCCAACCGCGTCAGCTCGTCAGCCGGTCGTGGGTCTCCTGCACCGCCGATGATCATCGATCCGGACGGCAGCACCTCTCGCAGCTCGTCGAGGCGGGCGTCGAGGGGGTCGGCCTTCTTGTCCACGCTCAACTGACTGTTCATCGAATAGTTGATCGGGCGCCGGATGCGCGCGGCCTCCAGCGCCCACCGCCACGCGCGACGTCGGTCGGCGTGGTCGGTGAACCAGGCCAGCGCGAGGAACTCGATCTCCTCGGCCTCGGACCGGACCTCCATGGCGTCGAGAATCTCGAACCTGGACTGCTGGGTGTACGTCCGCCGCGACACTTCCGTCGCCTTGCAGAGCTCACGCCAGTTACCGGTGAACGGTCCGGCCAGGTGGACGAGGCGTGCGACCCGCTCGGGGTGCGCGAGCGTGAAATAGCTGGCCAGGTCCGAGCCGTAGGAATGCCCCACCAGCACAACCTGCTCGTAACCCCACCCGTCGAGGAGGAGTTTCAGGTCGGCAATGTGCCGCGTGAGGGTGTGCGGCCCGTCCCAGCACGACCTGCCCGTACCGCGCTGGTCGTAGCGGTGGACGACGGTGACATCGTCGAGCATCTGCGCGACCGCTTGCAGATAGTCCGGGAGGCCGGGGCCACCGTGCAGCAGAACTACCGGAGGCGCGGATCTACGCAATCCGGTCGTCCACGTGCGGAGCGTGGCATCGTCGTCCATCCCGACCATGCACATCGCCATGCGTATCAATTTAGGTGGTTCGGCGACGGCCCGCGCGATGTCCCGTGTTTTTCCCGCGCGCCCGCCGGCTTCCCGCGACTACAGCACCGACGGTCAGACCCACCGCACGCCTCATGCGAGCGAGACGACCTGGTTTTCCTGAGGATGCACGCAGCGATCGGCACGTCTCTCGTACCGATGTTCGAGCTGAACAGGATGCGTATCGCATGCCCCGGGCGTGTACGTCGGACACCGAGGGTGAAACCGGCAGCCGACAGGAACCGCATTCGGAGCCGGCACGCTGCCGGGGATGGGTTCGAGCCTGTCGCCACGACCGCGACGTGGTGTCGCGGCCAGCAAGCCTTTCGTATACGGGTGTGATGCCCCGGCCAGTACCTCTGACGTCGGGCCCTCCTCGACGATCTGCCCGCAGTACATCACCGCGATCCGATCACACGCCCCCGACGCGACGCCCAGATCGTGCGTAATGAGCAGAACCGCGACATCGAGGTCGTGCTGCAGTTCGGCAAGCAACTCCATCACACGGGCCTGCACCGTTGCATCGAGCGCGGTCGTCGGCTCATCAGCAACCAGAACGGACGGCTCGCATGCCAGCGCCATGGCAATCATCACGCGCTGCGCCATCCCGCCGCTGAAACTGAACGGCATCTCGTGCGCACGCCGCGCCGCATCCGGGATCCGCACCCGATCGAGCATCTCCACGGCCCGCGCCCACGCGTCCTTGCGACTTCCACCGCGGTGACGCCGCACCGATTCTGCGATCTGTCCCCCGACCGACATCGTCGGATTCAGACTGCGGCGTGGCTGCTGGAAGATCATGCCGATATCGCGACCGAGAATTGCGCTGCGCTGCTTGGGTGTGAGCGCGAGGACGTCGATGTCACCGAGGCGGACGCTGCCGGACACGATGCGGCCACCGGTGTACTCGGTCAGGCCTGTGATCGCGAGCGATGTGACGCTCTTACCGGAACCGGATTCGCCTACCAGCCCGAGCATTTCACCGCGTCGGAGGACCAGGCCGACGCCGTCGACCGGTCGGATCACATTCGGTCCGTTACCGAACTCGATCGTGAGGCCGCGCGCTTCGAGAACGATATCTCCCGCGGTAGCGCTCTGCTTACTCATCGTGTCCCCTTCGTGTCGCCGACGGCGGTGCGCAGACCGTCACCAATCTGGGAGAACGCCAGAACCGTCAGCGCGATGGCCAAGCCCGGCGCGAACATCAAGAACGGTGCCGCATAGAAGTTGTCGAACGCGGTGCGCAGCAACGATCCCCAACTCGCCTGCGGTGGGGTCACACCCAAGCCGAGGAAGCTGAGGTTCGCCTCGGCGATCATCGCGATGCCGAAGAGCAAGCTGACCTGAACCAACACCGGTGGAAAGGTATTACGCAGCACATGGACGAACATGATGCGCAGCGGCCGGCATCCGATCGCCACAGCAGCTTCCACATAAGTTTCGGAACGCACCGCCATCGTGGCACCGCGGACGATGCGGAAGATCGAGGGTGAGAACACCACACCGATCGCGAACATCGCGGTCGTCAGGCCGGGCCCGACGACTGCAACGACAGTCACGGCGAGCAGGAGGGCGGGCACGCTCATCAGCGCATCGTTGAGCCGGCCGAGCACGGCGTCGACCCTCCCCCCGAAGTATCCGGATACCAACCCCAGTGGCAGACCGATGATCACCGACACGAGCACAGCTTCTGTCGCCGCGATCATGGTCACGCGCGTTGCGTCGACCAGTCGACTGAACTGATCACGCCCGAGATCATCTGTTCCGAGCCAGAATTCGGAGTTCGGTGAAACCAGGGCATGCCGCAGGTTCAAGGTGTTGGGATCCGTGGCCACGACAAGCGGACCGACAATCGCCACGAGCGTGACGAAACCCAGAAAGACGAGGGCGCACAGAGTGACTCGATCTCGACACAGCGCACGTACAGTCGTGGTAACTATACTCGCGCCCGCGGCGGGCAGCTTCTCGGCTTCGGCCGATGCCGGAGGTGCGACCGGGATCGAGGCCGGGGCCTTTTCATCATGCAGCGACACGGTTGACCGTCCTCGGGTCGATGAAGCGATAGGAGAGGTCGACGAGCAGATTGATCACCAGCACGACAGCAGCGGCAAGCGCAACGATCCCGAGAATCGTCGGAATGTCACGTCCCAGCACGGAGTCGATGGTCAAGGTTCCGAGACCTTGGATGCCGAAAACGGTTTCGATGACGACCGTGCCGCCGAGCAACTGCGCGATGCGGATGCCCAGAACAGTGACGATCGGGATGCCCGCATTGCGCACGACGTGCATCGTGTAGATCCGCCAGGTCGGTATGCCCTTTGCTCGCGCGGTGAGAATGTGGTCTTTGTCCAGCACTTCCAGTACCGAGCCTCGGGTGTGCCGGGCGAGTTCGGCGGCAGGCATGATGGCCAAGGCAACTGCGGGCAACACCACATGCGCTGCCCACGGGGCCACGCCCTCGGACAACGGAACGTATCCGGTGGCAGGCATGGTGCGCAGGGTCAGGGCGAACACCATGACCAGGAGCATGCCGACCCAGAACTGCGGGAGTGCGATACCCGCCGCGGACACGACACCGACGATCCGGTCGATCACCCCTCCGGGGCGCACGGTGGCAACAATGCCCAGACCCACACCCAGAACGATCGCAATGATAACCGCGACCAACGCAAGCGACAGGGTCGGTTCGAGTCGCGAACCGATGAGCTCGGTGACGGGCTGTCGTCTACTGTAGGACGTGCCCAGATCGCCGGTCAGGGCCGAAGAGAGCCAATCCCAGTACCGAATGAAGAACGGTTGATCCAGACCCAATTCGCCACGCACGCGGGCGATGTCCTCGTCCGTGGCGTTCTGGCCGGCGAGGTCGATAGCAGGGTCTCCCGGTGCTGCCGCCATCATCGCGAAGACCGAGAAGGTGACCAGAAGGAACAGGACCGGGGTCGTGATGACGACCCGGCGCAGTGTCGTCACGACGGCTCCGCCTCTCCGACCCGCCCGACGTAGCGCAGGTCCATCATGAACTGGGACTCACCGTTGATCGCCTCGTCGAAGCCGACCACGTCGGACGCGGTGAGGAAGTATGTGTTGTAGTGGCAGATCGGAACGAAGATCGCAGCTTCGGCAAGAGCAGTGATGAGCTGGGCATTAATGCGTTCGCGTTCCTGCGGATCGACCGTCCTGGACGCCTGTTCGGCGAGCGCGGCAAGCTCGGGATCATCGTAGGAGAGCCGAGAGCCGGCCATGGTCCACTTCACCGTATCGGCCGGGGTACCTTCCGGCGCAATGGAGTACATGAACGAGTCGGTTTGATGGGTGCGGAATGCCGTGATTGCCTCGATGCTCGTACCAGGTCGCAGGATGGTGTCGATGCTGACGTCGTCGAGATTGTCGGCGGCGATGACCGGGAGTGCCTCTCGGCCCGAGGCGTACGTGATCTCGAATGTTGTTGCGCCGATCTCGTCGACGAGTCTACGCGCGCGGTCAGGGTCGTACGGATAGGGGTCGGTGAACTCGGCGACGTGGCCGGGGAAGCCGTCCCGTGACATCTGAGCCGACGGGGCACAGACATCCTGGTAGTAACCTTCGGCAATTGCGTCACGGTCGATTCCACGGATGAGAGCTTCACGCATACGATGGTCGGGCATCCGAGTCGAGCTGAGCCACAATGCTGCCAGCTGATTCGTCGGTTCCTCGATGAGCTTCAACGTGCTGCCCTGCGCCGCGAGCTGCGCCTGCCGCACCGCCTGAGCGACTGTGGCGTTGACATAGGAAACATCGATCTCACCCGCCCGGATCGCCGAGTCGCGGGTGCGGTCGTCTGCGATGTAGCGAATCTCGAGGTGTGCGAGCGCACCCGCATCCGGGTCCCAGTTCTCGTCCGGCGCGCGCGCGTAGCTCACAGATTGACTGGGTACGAACGTCTCCACGAGATACGGACCAGTGCCGGCGGGGCCCGGATCGACACGCAGGTCGCGGGTCGGGTCCGCCAGCGCGGCGGGGCTGATCATCGCGCCCGCCGGGCCGGCGAGTAGCGTCGGCATATCCGGTGTGGGTTCACGGTAGTGGAACACCACCTCGTGATCGTCGACGACTTCGATCCGGTCGAGGGTCGTCAAGAAGGGCGCTACCACGGATTCGGGCAGTTCTTTCGCCCTGGTGACGGACTCGACGAGCGCTCGCGAATCGAACGGCGTGCCGTCATGGAAGACCACGCCCTCGCGGAGGGACATCCTCATCGCCATCGCATCCGGCGCGGTGTCCCAGGACGTCGCGAGCATCGGAACGACGACTCCGCCGGTCTCAACACGTGTGAGCCGATCGAAGACCGGGTAGTAGTACACCCGTTCACCCGATGTTCGTTCGCGATGCGGGTCGAACCCTGTCGGCACCGCGACGGTGGCGGCGACGAGGCCGGCGTCGCGGTCGAGAACCGCAGTGGCCTGGTTCGTCACCGACTCCGCACTGTTCGGCCCGTATCCGCAGCCTGCGGCGAGCATCGTCACGGCAAGAGCTGTCGCCCCGATGAGGCGTCGTGATCTGTGAACGGCCATGGTTCTCCTTCGAACTCGTTGCGGCCCAGGTTCCGTCCCCGCGGTGGGTGTGCCGTTACCATGCGACGCCCGTGCCCTCGTAGCGGGCGAGCAGTGCGCGCTTGAGGATCTTGCCGCTCGGCAAGCGCGGCACCTCACCGAACTCGACACTCCGGGGCGCCTTGAAATGTGCAAGTTTTTCCCGCGCATGAGTAATCAGCTCGGCAGCAAGGGCCTCGTCCGCAGCGATGCCGTCGGCCGGGGTCACCACCGCGTGCACCCGCTGCCCCATCTCCTCGTCCGGTACGCCGACGACCGCGACGTCGAGAACCGCCGGGTGCATCGTCAGCGCGTCCTCGATCTCCTGGGGATAGATGTTCACCCCGCCGGACAGGATCAGGTCGGTGCGTCGAGCCGACAAATAGAGGTAGCCGTCCTCGTCTACATGCCCGAGATCACCGAGCGTGCTCCAACCCTTGTCGTTGTACGCACCATCGGTCTTGTCAGCGTCTCCGTGGTACTCGAACTTCGCGGTACCACTCATCCAGATGGTGCCGACTTCACCCTGCGCGAGTTCGACTCCGTCGTCGTCGCAGATGTGCACCTCCCCGAGGGTCGGTCTACCGACGGACCCTCGGTGCTCGAGCCACTCGGGAGTGGTGATCATGAAGAACCCGTTGCCTTCGCTACCCGCGTAGAACTCGAGGATTTTCGGGCCGAACCAGTCGATCATGCGCTCCTTCACCTCGGTCGGGCACGGCGCGGCCGCATGGACCACGACGCGCAGGCTCGACACGTCGTACCGGACACGGGTCTCATCCGGCAGCTTGAGCATGCGTACGAACATCGTCGGCACGAACTGGGCGTGGGTCACGCGTTGTGCACCGATCTCGGCCAGCGCAACCTCGGCGTCGAAGCGGTCCATGATGATCGCAGTGCCTCCGTTGCGGACGGTGCCCATGCTCCATCCGAGCGGCGCCGCGTGATAGAGGGGACCGGGACTCAGATATACCGTATCCGGACCGAATCCGAAGGCATTGCGCATCGTCGTGTCGATCATCAGTCCGGTCCCGAAAGATGCGCCGGTCAGTGCGGGCAGAATTCCCTTGGGCCTTCCGGTGGTGCCGGACGAATAGAACATGTAATACCCTTCGATCTCGTCGTCGATCGGGGTAGTCGGAAGGTCGACGACTGCATCCGCGACCCGCTCGGCTCCACTCGGCGACGTCTGCCCCACGGTCAATCGCCCTTCGATTGCAGGAGTCTCGGCTGCGACGACGGCGGCCAGTCGGTCGAGCTGTTCGGAGTGGACAAGTAGACGCGCACCGCAATTCTCGACGACGTACGCTGCCTCGTCGTCGGCAAGGTGCCAGTTGACGGGTGTGTAGAGAAGCCCGGCTCGCTGTGCGGCCCAGACGACCGGGAACACGTCCAGGCAGTTCTCCATGAGAATCGCGATGTGATCACCGGCTCGCAGTCCGCGCTGTCGGAGCAGGTGAGCGATGCGGTTGGAAGCATCTTCGAGCTCCCGGTAACTCAGCGTGGCACCGCTGCCTGCCATTGCGACCGCCGGCTTGGCCTCGTAGTTCGCAGCCAGGTCCGTCAGGTTCATCGCCGTCATGGCAGTCCCTCCACGAGGCCGTCCCGAAACGAACGGCAAAACTACAACTTCACTTAGGACACTTTGTATACTATGTTGCACGCATCACACAACCCTGGCATCCACTGACCCGATGGAGCACCATGCCCCTTCTCGACGTTCACTCACTGTCGAAGACATTCCCGCACGGATCTGTATCACGGCCGGCGGTCGACGACGTTTCCTTCACCGTGATCGAGGGTGAAACCCTCGCTCTGGTAGGAGAATCCGGCGCAGGTAAATCCACGACGGGTCGTCTCGTTTTGCGACTGACCGACGCAGATTCAGGCGAGATCAGGTTCCGCGGTTAGGATGTTAGCAGTCTGCGTGGCGTCGATCTGCGGAATTTCCGACGCGATGCGCAAATGATCTTCCAGGATCCGTTCTCATCCCTCAACCCACGTATGCGGATCTGGAAGGCAGTCGCCGAACCGCTTTTGGTGCACGGGGTCTGCCCTAGGAACGAGTTGAAAGATCGGGCCGCCGCGCTGCTCGAGAGCGTCGGCCTCGGCACGCATCTACTCGATCGCTACCCCACCGGACTGTCCGGTGGTCAACTGCAGCGTGCGGCGATTGCCCGTGCGCTGAGCACGGACCCGTCGTTGATCGTGTGCGACGAGCCTGTCGCGGCCCTGGATGTATCCGTTCAGGCACAAGTAATCAACCTGCTGCTCGACCTCCAGGAAGAGCGGGGCGTGGCCTATCTGTTCGTCACCCACGACCTTGCCCTCGTCGAGAAGCTCGCGCATTCGGTTGCGGTGATGCGAGCGGGCAAGATCGTAGAGCACGCCCCTACCGAGGCTCTGTTCTCCGAGCCGGAGCAGGCCTACACTCGGACTCTGCTGGCCGCGATCCCGGAAATACCCGAGACCGCGGCTGTCTGATTCACCGTGCGGCTACGGCCGCGGCACTCCCGGAACGCCGCCGTGGACCTCGATGCGCTGACCGGTGATCTGACGAGAGCGGTCGGAGATCAGGAACTCCACCGCTTCCCCAACGTCTTCCGGGCGGGTGACTCGCCCAAACGGCATCTGCGCGTCCAGTTCGACCGCATCTGCGGCGCCAGTGACGGCCCGGGCCAGACGGTCCCCCATTTCGGTGGCGATAAGGCCGGGGGCCACGATGTTCACGCGGATACCGTTGCGGGCCTCTTCGGCCGCAACCGTCCTGCCCAGCGCCTCGAGCGCTACCTTGCCGATCGTGTACGGTGCGTTACCCGGCGCCGCCGTCGCCGCCGCGGTGCTGGAGATCAGCACCACTGACGCCCGTTCGGACTTGCGCAGCATCGGAATCGCTGTCGACAACAGATGGAACGCGCCGAAGGCGTGCACGCCGATCACCCGGGCCATCTCTGCCGGTTCCGTGTCGGCCACGGTCTTTCCTCGGCTGGCGATTCCGGCGTTGTGGACCAGTGCGTCGATGCGGCCGAAATCGGCCGACACCTGCTCGACCTGTTCCGCGACGGCGGCCGCGTCCGCGACGTCGCACCGATACATTCGGCACTGCACACCGGTCGACTCCACCTCAGCTCGAGTACTTTCGGCAGCTTCGTCATTTCGCGCATACAAGCCGGCGACGTCGAATCCTTCGCGGGCCAGACGCAGCGCAATCGCACGCCCGGTTCCGCGGCCCGCCCCGCTGATCAGAACGACCGACGCTTCACGTTCAGGATTCTCGTTACCCACGGAGTCTTCTCTCATCGGTTCTCGTAGATGGGCGACCGCTTCTCCACGAAGGCGGTCATCGCTTCCGACTGGTCGGCTGTCACCGAGGTCAGAACCTGCTGCCGGTTCTCGAATTCGACGGCAGTGTCGAACGACGGCATCTCGAGCGAAAGCCACATGCCGCGCTTGGTCAGCGCCAGCGACAACGGTGGTGCCGCGAGCAGATCGCTCACGCAGGTGTCGATACGGCCGGCCAGTGCGTCATCGGGGACGACGTCGGCGAGCAGACCGATCCGCACGGCTTCGTCGGAGCCGAACTTGCGTGCGGTGAGCATGAGTTCGTGTGCGCGGCCTGCGCCGACGATGCGCGGCAACAACCATGAGGTGCCGATATCGCAACCGGAGAACCCGACCTTGATGAACGACACTGCAAAGACCGCACTTTCGGCGGCGATTCGTACGTCGGACGCGCACACAAGCGCGAATCCCCCGCCGGCAGCCGGACCGTTGACGGCGGCGACGAAGACCTGCGGCAGCCGTCGAATCTTCTGCACGAGCGAAGCGATGTCCTGCTGGCGTGCCAGCGTCCGGTGCACTTCCCCGAACTCCTCGGTACCGGGAATATCACCGTATCCGTCGAGGTCGAGGCCCGCACAGAAGCCGCGACCGGCTCCGGTGAGGACAACCACCCGAGTCGTGCGATCCGATGCGAGCGCATCGAATTCCCGGTGCAATGCAGCTGCAAGGTCGAGATCCAATGCATTGAGCTTGTCCGGGCGGTTCATCCGCAGAATCTTGACACCGTCCCGCGGATTCTCGATCGATAGCACGTCGCTCATGAATTCCTCGATTCCTTGCTCGGGTGATCTTCTCGGGATTCGAGATTCGCCAGCCGGACGGTTCCGCGGGACACGAGCCGGTTGTCGGGTCCGACGATCTCGACCTGCCACAGCTGCTGGGTCCGACCGCGGTGGATCGGGGTCGCCTCTGCGGTGAGCACACTTCCCGCGCCCACCGCTCGAATGAAGTCCGTCGAATTGTTCACCCCGACTACGCTGCGGCCGGGGCCCGAGAAATACTGACCGCCACCGACGCTCGCCAGCGTCTCGATGATCGCGCAGTACACGCCACCGTGGACGATGCCCGCGGGCTGCAGGTGTTCCCCGTCGATCTCGATCGTCGCGGTCACGAGGTCGGGTCCGACATCGGCCAGCGTCATGCCGAGGTGCGCGTTGAAGCCGGTGACAGTGAGCGAATCAGGAGTACTCGTCATGATCGATCGTTCTTGTCGCGTGACACTGCTGCTGCGAGGGTGGTACGCCAGTTGCCCGCCTCACGAGCCGCGCCGAGTTCGTGAGCCAGCCGGTCGACCACGCCCGCCACGGGCGGGACATCGTGGATCAACCCGGTCGAATGACCGCCGCTGAACACCGTCTTCCACGGTTTGACACCGGCCGGCAGATTCGGGCGGTGTTTCGCGAGTGGTTTCGGCAGGTCTGCGGGGTCGAGGCCGTTCGCCACCATCGACGGCGCGAGGAAGCTGGCGGGCAGACCTGCGATCGCGTCGGTGAAAACGACATCCTCGCTGCGTGCAGTGACGAGCATGTCCTTGTGGTCGTCGACGGTGCCCGACTCGCGCGTCGCGATGAACCGGGTGCCCATCACCACAAGGTCGGCCCCGAGCGTCAGCGCTGCGGCGATGCCGTGTCCGTCGGCGATACCACCGGCCAGCATGATCGGACCATCGAAGATGCGGCGCACCTGCGGCAGGAAGGCGAATGGGGACAAGGTGCCGGCGTGCCCACCGGCTCCCGCACACACGAGCATGAGCCCGTCGACACCGGCCTCGATCGCCTTCTCGGCGTGGCGGATGGTGGTCACGTCATGGAACACCGTCCCGCCCCATCCGTGCGCGGCGTCCACGACTTCACGCGGATCGCCCATATTGGTGAGTATCAGCGGTGCTTCGTGTTTCGCGACAGTTGCGAGTGCACGGTCGCGCTTGTCTTTGTCGACTGCGGAGGATGCGAGCAAGTTCACGCAGAACGGCGCGAACGGCTCACCACGATCGATGCTGTCGCGCTCGGCGGCGCGGATGGCGCCGAGCCAGTCGTCGAGTGTCTCGGGAGCCCGCGGATTCGCGGAGGGGAATGCGCCGATGACACCCGCGCGGCACGCTGCGATCACCAGGTCGAGATTCGAGACGATGAACATCGGCGCCGCCATCACCGGCACCCGTAGGTCCTGCCACCGCACGGTCATCGGATACCACCTTTCGGGAAGTGCTCGGCGCGCAGGTCGGCCTTGCGGATCTTGCCCAGCGCCGTACGTGGGAGCGCGTCGACGAGAACGAATCGCTCCGGGGTCTTCTGTTTCGCGAGACCGGATTTCACGAAGTGCTCGCGGATGCTGTCCAGATCGATATCTGCGCCGGGCACAGTCACCACGACTGCAGCGACGACTTCCCCGTATCGGGGGTCCGGTGCGGCGACGATTGCGCCCTCGGCCACCGACGGGTGGGTGACAAGCACATCCTCGAGCTGTCCCGACGAGATGGTTTCACCCGCACGGATCACCACGTCCTTGATGCGGTCGGTGATCGTGAGCCGACCGTCGACGTCGAGATGTCCCAGGTCGCCGGTGCGCATCCAGCCGTCGACGGTGAATGCCGAGGCATTCAGACTCGCATCTCGGTAGCCGACGAACTGGTCGGGTCCGCGCGTGACAACCTCGCCGTCCGCGCCGGTGGGCACATCGGCGCCGGCCTCGTCGACAATGCGCACCCGCACGCCCGGGAGAGGCGAGCCGTCGGTACCGAGGCGCGCGGCCTCCGGGTCGGTGGCCGAGCCTGCGGTAACGGTGGGTTGTTCGGTCGACCCGTAGCAGCGGTAGGTGCCGATCCCCACGTCTGCTGCACGGCGGACCAGGTCCTCGGGGACCGTAGCTGCTCCGATGAGGAACTCACGCATCGTCGTGAGCTTTCCGGCGACGTCGCCGAGGTCGAGCATTCCGGTGAGGTGGAACGGGGTGCCCGACGTCGCGGTGACACGGTGTCGGGCGATCAGCTCGACGGCGAGGGACGGATCCCACGTGTCCATGTACACCGTGTCCTGGCCGTGGAGCAACGGCCGCAGTACGCTGCCGACGCCCGCAATGTGTCCGGGCGGGAACGACACGAGCTGCACGGCGTCCTCCCCCGCGCCCAGGTACTGCGGTGCCGACCGCTGCTCTGCGAGCAGCGAATTGTGGCTGTGCTGTACACCCTTGGGAGCAGACGTGGTGCCCGAGGTGTAGATCAGCAGTGCGACGTCGTCGGAGTGAACGGTCGGCGGGGTGTACACCGATGTGGTGGTGACGAGCTCGTCCCACGCACACACGCCGGCTGGTACGGCATCGCCGACCACCACGACGTGCTCGAGGGTAGGGATGTCGGAGTACGCGGCGACACGGTCGCTGTACTCGATCGAACGCCAGCGGTCGGCCTGGACGAGGACCTTTGCGCGTGACTGTTCGAGGATGAAGCGGACCTCGTTCGGTCCGTAGATGTGCACGATCGGAACGAGTACTGCGCCCGTGAGCAACACTGCTGCGTAGGCGATCGACGCCTCGATACGGTTGGACAGTTGCACGGCCACGGCGTCACCGGGTGCGATGCCACGATCCTGCAACGCGGCAGCAACCCGCTGGGCGAGCATGTGTATCTCACCGACCGTCGTCACGAGTTGCGCGCCTTCTGCGCCGGCATAGACGACGGTCGTCGACGCTCCGGAGACGCAACTCTCGGCAAGCACGTCGGGCCACGTGCGCTCGCTGTAGAAGCCTTCGCGGTACCACAACTCGCGTAACGCAATGGGGTCGTAGGTGCTGATCTCGGGTGCTGTCATCTCGGGCGCCTCGGTTCTGGTCGGTCGGCGTAGTACGGAAAGACGCAAAGGGGTGGGAGTTACCGGCCCAGCCACACAGGTCGGCGCTTCTCGGCGAACGCGCGAGGGCCTTCTTTCGCGTCCTCTGTGGCCCGGTTCGCAGCAGTCTCGATCAGATTTCTTTCCCAGGCATCATGTTCGGTGACGAACTCGCGGTCGACGATGCCCGCCACCACACGCTTGGTGGCCTGCACAGCGAGCGGGGCCTGCCGGCCGATGATCTCGGCCATCGCGAACGCTTCGTCGAGAGCACGACCGGGCGGTACGACACGGTTGACGAGTCCCCACGCGTGGGCCTCGGCGGCGGTGAAACGGCGGCCCAGCAGCAGGAGTTCCATGGCGATCGGCCGAGGCAGCCACGCAGGCAACCGCACTGCCGCGCCGGAGGAGGCAACGAGGCCGTTGCCGACCTCGGGGAGAGAGAACACGGCACTCTCCGCTGCCACGACAAGGTCACATGCAAGGACGATCTGAGCTCCGCCTCCGACCGCAAAACCATTGACTGCCGCGATGATCGGCTGGTCAATGGGGTGCCGGCACACTCCGCCGAAACCCCACGCTTCCTTGTCAGGGGCCGAGGGTTCGAGGGACTGCCCTTCGGACATCGCTACGAGGTCACCGCCACCACAGAACGCCTGCTCGCCGGCGCCGGTGAGGATTACCACCCGCACCTCCGGGTCGTGGTGGGCGCGTTCGAGGGCATCGCCGATCTGTCCGGCCATGTCCGCATTCATCGCGTTGCGGGCGTGCGGTCTGTTGAGTGTGATGGCAAGGACGCCGTCGCGGAGTTCGGTCAGCACCGCCGGTGCCGCGACATCGGTTCGAGTCGAGGTCATGACTTCTGTCCTTCCGGGCTGCCGGTGAACGGTACAGCGACCCTGTGTATCCGAGCCCGCCATGTATCGAGGTGGTCGGGGTTCGCGCCGTGGTCGAGCATCCACTGCGCCGGTCCCCCGGGTGCCGCCGTGAGTTGCTCGACAATCGGTGCAATCGCGTCGGCGGGTGCGCGCAGGAACTGCTCGGCGAGCGGTGGGGAGTTGCGGGTACGGACACCCACCTCGAGCCACCGGTCCATGAGGTCGAACAAGGCTTCTTCGCTGCGGACGTAGTCGTCGACGACGGCGTCCGGCTCGACACCCGCCGCAAGCAGCAGCACCGCGACGAGGACGCCCGTGCGGTCCTTGCCTGCCGTGCAGTGAAGCAGGACGGCACCGTCGGGTTCGACGACGCGCGCGAGGATTTCCCCCACCCTGGTTTCGTTGTAGTGAAGCATGCGTGTGTAGAGCGATTGCAGATCGACCGGACGGGCGCCGGGTGCTGCCGAATCGAACAGCGGCATGTGGTGTACCACCGTGCCGGTCGGCCAGCCGTACGCGAACCGATCACGTTCGGTGTCACCGCGCAGGTCGATGATGGTGCTCGGTGGCCAGGATTCGAGCGCGGGAAGCACCGAGTCGCCCGGATACGGAGCGTCGCCGCGGTACAGGACCCCATGTGCGGTCACTCCCCCGCCGACGAGCGGCAGCCCGCCCACGTCGCGGAGGTTGACAAATCCGCGTGCTGTCATTGGGACCATCGTGCCGCGAGGAACGAACCGGGTGCCATCGTGTCGACAGCCACGAAGCGGTGCGTGAAGAGCCAGCGGTCGCCGACCGGCACGAAGGCGTCCCGGTACCGGCCCCAGTGGTCGGCACCGTCTGGTCCGAACACCACGAAGTAGGCACGCGTCTCGATGCGCTCGGGCGTGATCGAATCGAAATTCAGATTGGCGACGAAATGTCGTTGAAAGAACTTCGCGCCTGACGTGGTGCGTGGCGGGTCGGCCGACGTCGCGCTTCCGCCGAGCAAGTCGACGATCGCGTCCCGGCCCGTCGCGGTGGACCGGCCCTTGATTTCGAGTGTTCCGTCCGGGGCGAAGCATTCGGCGAGCTCGGTGAGCTTTCCACCGTCACCTGCATGCGCGTAACGGGCGACCGTGTCGCGGACGCTTTCGCGGGCGTGAAGTTCCGACAGATCCATCGTCACGACACCGTCACCGCCTCGTCGCTCTGCTTCGGTGCAGGTCGATAGCACGCCCCGAGCAGGATGCCGGCCGCGGCCAGGCCACCGATCAGCGCAATTGCGCCGCCGACCCAACCGTCGAGCAGATTGTTGCCGAAGATCAGGTGATCGAAGCTCGCGCTGCCGGCGCCCATGATTGCGACGACCACAGCTCCCCCGGCGAGTACGAGGTTGTACTCCCAACCGTCGGCAGCCACGAAGAAGCCCTTACCTCGGTGCACGGTCCACGCGGCAATGAACATCAGCGAGACGAACCCGGCCGCCGCGAACGGGGTGAGAAGACCCAGCGCGAGCGCTAGGCCTGCAGCTACTTCGGTAAGGGCGGCAAGCCACGCATGTACCTTGCCGGGTCGCATACCCATACTGTCGAACCATCCGGCCGTTCCGGGGATGCGGCCACCGCGGAAGAGCTTGCCGTATCCGTGGGCGGCCATCGTCAACCCCAGTAGCACTCGGAGTATCACCAGGCCGGTGTCGATCGTGTCCACTTCAGCTCCGTTTCACTCGACATGGTCATTCGCGGACGGATGTGTTGCCGGTGCCACACCAATCCTGCTAAACAAGTATTACCTGTATAACTAGGTTATCGGCAAGGGTAGCCGTTTCACACCCAGGTCGACAGCCCTGCGCCGCTGCTCTTGCGAACGAAAGGTTACTTTTCCATGGATCTCACCAACGCGTCCGCCGCGGTCACCGGCGGAGCCTCCGGCCTCGGACGAGCGACGGCCGAGGCGTTCATCGCGCGAGGCGTCCCGACCGTCATCATCGACCTGCCGACCTCGGACGGCGAGACCGTAGCCAAGGAACTCGGCGACCTCGCGACGTTCGCACCCGCGGACGTCCGCGACTCGGATGCCGTCGACGCCGCCCTCGCCGAGGCCGAAAAGAAGGCTCCACTGCGCGCCGTCGTGCACTGCGCCGGCCGCGGCGGCAAGCTGCGCCTCGTCGAGAAGGACGGCACTCCCGGCAGTCTCGACCTCTACCAAGAGGTCGTCGACATCAACCTCGTCGGCAGCTTCAACGTGCTGCGTCTCGCCGCAGCACGCATGGTCAAGAACGAGGAGGTCGGCGGGGAGCGCGGCGTCGTCATCATGACCGCGTCCGTCGCAGCCTTCGAAGGCCAGATCGGCCAGGTGCCCTACGCCTCTGCGAAGGCGGGCATCGTGGGCCTGACGCTCGTCGGAGCACGCGACCTGGCACGCAAACTGGTCCGCGTCGTCACGATCGCTCCCGGCACATTCGAGACACCGATCCTGAACAACATTTCCGACAAGGTCCGCGAATCTCTTGCATCGCAGGTTCCGCACCCGTCGCGCCTGGGCGTGCCGGCCGAGTACGCCAAGCTGGCCCTGTCGATCGTCGACAACGCCATGATCAATGGCGAAACCATCCGGATCGACGGCGCAATTCGCATGGGTCCCGTGTAGATTCTGCATTCCCCGAACAACCCCTGCAGCGGGGCCGACCGATGCGATCATCGGTCGGCCCCTCCTCAGCGTTGTATCGGTGCTGAGCCGCTCAATCCGAGGACGCGATCTCCCTGGCCTTCTCGTCGATGAAGGCGTCCCAGTCCGACGCTCGTTGCACGAGGACGTCACGAACCTGAGCGTCAGTCGGCAACCAGAAGGTGCCGTCGACGATTGCGTCGGCAACCTGCTCACCGACAACCTCCGGTTCCAGGAATCCGAACTGTGTTCCAGGGCCCCGGGTTCCGGTGGCAGGACCGAAACCCGAAGGCAGTGACGCGGCGATGTTGGTCCGGACCGGTCCCGGGCACAGCAAAGTGACACCGATGCCTTTGGGTCGCAGGTACAAGGCCAGCCCTTCGGAGATCTGCACGATCGCTGCCTTGCTTGCTGCGTACGGCAGACGGTCGTATGCGTAGGTGTACAACCCTGCGAAAGAGGCGGTATTGACGATGTGCCCGCTGCCCTGTTCGACGAGCAACGGCAGAAAGGCGTCGTTGCTGCGCACCACGGACAACAGGTTGATGTTGATAACCCGCTGCCACTCGTGGACCGGGATGTGGTCGGGCAGACCGCGGGTGAGCACACCGACGTTGTTCATCACGATGTCGACTCGCCCATAGGCGTCCAATGCGAACGCCTTCAGTTCCTCGAATGCACTCTCACCGCCGACGTCACAGCGCACGCCGGTCGCGCTGCCACCACTTCCGATGATGTCGCTCGCGACGGCGGCCGCGCCGGTGGCGTCGATGTCGGCGACGATCACCTGAGCTCCGCGCCGCGCAAGCGAGTGAGCAGTTGCCCGGCCGATACCGCTCGCACCACCGGTGATGACGGCGGTCTTTCCTTGCACAGTGTCCATGGTTACGAATTCCTTACGAGAGTGGCGTCGATCGGTTTCCCGGAGGGATCCGGAAGGTCGAACTCGACGGCAGACGTCAGACCTCCGTCGACGAGCAGGTCGGTGCCTGTGATGAAAGCGGCCCGGTCGGAGCAGAGAAACTCCATCGCGTCACAGATTTCGTCGAGGGTGCCGACCCGTGCGAGCGGGCTGCGCTGGAACAGTGCGCGCTTCTTCGGGTTCTCTCGGAATTCGAGTTCCCCCATCGGCGTTTCGATAATTCCCGGCGATAGCGACACGATGCGCGCACCACGCTCCGCGAACCGGGTGACGAGACGACGAGCCATCCGGATCTCCCCGAACTTGGAGAACTGGTACCCCTCCATAGCCGTCAGCTCCCGGCCGAGCGCCACTTCGAGATCATCGAGAAACGACTCGGCCAACGGATCGTCGAGCAACGCCGTTACCTCGGAGCCCGCGGCTACTCTGTGCCCGGCGACCGACGACACGAGAACCGCCACGCCACCCGGTGCGATCACCGGCAGAACAACCTCGACGACCGTCGCGGCGCCGACCAGATTCACATGCATGATGCGCCGCCCATCGGCCATACTCGGCGACAAACCCGCGACGAGCGCAACCACATCGACTGATCCGAGTTCGGCACTACGTCGCACCATTTCGGCAACCGACTCCGGCCGCGTGACATCACAGGCGATAGCTACGGCATGGAGTCCGTCCTCCGCGAACGCCCGGGCGACCGCCTCGCTCTTGCCCACATCCCTGTTCGCCAGGACGACGAGATGATCGGTTGCCAACCTGCGCGCGCAGGCCTGGCCCATGCCACCGCTGCCCCCGATCACGATCGCTACAGGCAACGCATTTCCAGTGGTGTCCATTGTCGATTGCTCCCTCACGCCGAGTGGAAAGTGTCAGAAAACATCAGCCGACGACGCTGCGTTTCCTCAAATCTGTGATAGCTGCTTCACCGAATCCGAGTTCGGTGAGGACCGAGTCCGTGTGATCGCCGGCCATACAACCGCCCTCGGCTTGTGTGGACGATCGTGAGAACCGAACGGTCGGGCCCATCCGGAGGTGTTCATCGAAGATGGGACTCATCGCCGCAGTGCAATATTCCGCCGACGCCGCATCGTTTGTCTGCAGGTGCCGCTCCGGCCGGATTTCGGTCACTTCGACACACCCAACGTCGGCGCGGGTCAGCACCTGCTCCCATTCCGCAGCGGGCTTGCGGGCGAATGCCTCGGCGAGGGCGTCGGCGAGAGACGCGTCGTTGTCGTGGCGGGCGACAGAGGTGGCAAAGTGTGGGAGCTTCAGATCTACCTTGGCGGCCATTGCCGCCACCAGCGCGGCCCATTCGGAATCCTGTGGTGCCGCTAGGAAAACCCAGCCGTCGGCCGCACGATACATCCGGTAGAGCGCGGAGAAGCCGTAGCCACCGGCATCCACGGTCGGGGGCGCGGGCTTGCCGGGGTAGTCGATGACCCGATCGAGCAGGGCGTGGTTCGCCGAGGCGATCATGGTAGTGGTGAGTGTGCCCATCGGCCGGCCTCGCTTGCGGGCCAGCAGGCCGAGCAGCATCGCGGACGCCACAGCCATGGCTGCGACTCCATCGGCCTGAATTGTAGGAACCGCTGTGGCGGCGTTGAGTCGGGCTGCCGCGACCTTGACCTCGGCGAGCGAGCCGGTAGCGGCATCCGCCGCATCGGGCGCATCGGTCAACGCAAACCCGAACGCGGCACCGATCGACGGTGCATATGCGGGCCGGGTCCCGAACGGTCCGCTGGTGCCGTAGCCGGAGGCATTGAGATAAACCAGATCCGGATTGATTGCCTTCAACGTCTCGGCATCGATCTTGGCACGCTCCACGGCTCCGGCTCGGAAACTTTGCAGCACGACGTCGGCCTTCTCGACAAGGCTGTGGGCGATGCGCAGGCCCTCGTCAGTGCTCAGGTCCAGGCAGATGCTCTCCTTCCCCTGCATCACCTTGGCTCCACCGGCTTCCGGGAAGGGCGCAACTCTGCGGATCGTGTCGCCCTCGAGGCTCTCCACCTTGATTACCCGTGCACCCAGATCAGTCAACAGCGTCGTACCGTACGGGCCCGCGAACTGCAGCGCGAACTCCACGATAGTAATCCCCGATAGCGGAAACTCCTCTGCAGCAGCGTTTTCTGCGGTCTCAGCACGGTTGCGATCATGGTCGGCTCGTCCGCGCAGTTCTGCGCCATGCTCGTCCACACCGGGAGCACGGCGCGGTGGGCACAACGGTTGCTCCTCACAGTGAACAAGTGTGGACGGCTGCCGTATCTTGCCAATCGACCGGTCCTCGAATACCGCGACGCGACCGTCGTACGCCAGTTGCGGATGGCCCAAGATGTCGGCCCCGCCGCGGAAGACTTCCGCCATGATGTCGGGATTCGTCTCGAGCACCTGTTGCCATTCGGCCAGCGTCCGCTCCCCGACCTTGCGGATCATGGCCTCCCACAGTTCGGTTCGCAGCTCTTGCGTCTCGAGCGCGGGGAATCCGGTCCACTTCGGGTCGGCGAGGATCTCGGAAAAGCCGAACTCGGCGAGCATGGCGATGAGCAGTCGTGGCTCGACCTGCGCGAATTGCAGCCAGTGCCCATCCTTCGTCGGTGCGATCAACAGCGGATAGATCAACGACGCCTGCGGCTCCATGTTCTCGTCGAATGCGTCGACGCTCTGGTAGGCATCGGGCCACCGCACACTGACCATTTCGGTGAACCAGGTCCACGTGTCCAGCGCAGTGACACCCCTGACCAGGTCGGCCTGGACATTCTGGCCCCGGCCCGTGGATTCACGATCGAGAAGGGCGGCGAGAATTCCGTGCAGCGCGGTCTGTGCAGCACCCCAGCCGGCGTATGGCACCGAGACGAACGCCGGCCCCGGGCGGGCGACCATCGCCTTCTTGGCGTGGAAGGTTCCGAGTTTGGCCATGACCAGGCCCTCGTAACCCTTCAGATCGGCCCACGGCCCGGAAGGCCCCCAGCCGGTGATCGAAGCACTGACCAGCCGCGGATTGAGCCGCTCGAGAGCAACGGGATCCAAGCCGAGACGCTCCGCGGTCCGAGGACGCCACGTGCTGACCAGGACGTCCGCGCCCGCGATCAGGCCGTCGGCGACGGCACGGTCGTTCGCATCTTTCAGATCCAGCACGATACTGCGTTTGCCGCGCGCCAATCCGGGCCATCCCGGCTGTGCGCGGAGCGGGCTTCCACCGGGCGGCTCGACGCAGATCACGTCAGCGCCGCCATCGGCGAGGAACTGAGTGACCTGCGCTCCCGGTGAAGTCGCCGAGAAATCGATGACCGTGAGGCCTGCAAGCGGAGCCACATCGGTTTCGCGCGAAGTGAATCGACCTTTTTGCGTGGTATTCATTTCAGTTCCTCGGATGCTCGCTACGAAAGGTGTTGTCAGCCGATGCCTGCGCCGCCGTCGATACGCACGGTCTGACCGGTGATCCAGTCACCGCCCGTTCCGCACAGGTACGCGATCGCCTCGTACAGGTCCCGGCTGGTGCCGACTCTTTTGATTGCGTTGCCGGCAACGATCGACTCGGCAGCGCCGAGTTGACCTTGCGCCGCTTCGAAGGCCGAGATGCCCGGCGCAATGCAATTGACCGTGATGCCGTGGTCCCCGACCTCCCGCGCCATGCCCTCGGTCATTCGCTCGACCGAGTTCTTGGTGAGCCCATATACGTTTCCGCCCGAGCGGGAAGCCATCGACGACACATTGACGATGCGCCCGAAACCTTTCTCGCGCATCACCGGAACGGCGGCTTGGAAGCATTTCAGTGTGCCGGTGACATTGACAGACCACGCGGCGTCCCACAGGTCGTCGGGGCAGTCGAGCAAGCCGGCGTCGGCGAGTCCCCGCCACAGCCCGGCGTTGTTGACCAGGACGTCGAGTCGGCCGAATTCTGCCCGCACCTTTTCGATCATCGCTTCGACGCTTCTACGGTCGGTCACGTCGACGTCGATCCCGACGCATCGCGGGCCCTCCAGGGACGCTTCGGCGGCAGCAGACTGGGTGTCACGCACGTCCGCAACTACCACATTGGCGCCGTCCTGGGCGAAATACCGGGCGTAGTCCCGACCGAGCCCTCGGGCTGCCCCGGTCACGATCACCACGCGTTCTTCGAACCGTTTCACAGCACAACCCTCCGGATCATCCGCTCGCTTCGAGGCGAGTGGACAGAGCACTAACTGAAAATCGAGTTTTCAGTTTCCGGTGTAGTGTTCATCACACAGCATTGGACTGTCAACCCGAAACCGTTGGAGGACAAGACCTCATGCCGCCGCAGCAACGTCGCCGACCCGGTCCGCAGCCCCTTCACGAACCGGCCGAGGAACGCTCGATGATGATCAAAGCTGCCTACCGCGTGCTGTCACTCGAGCAATCCCATCCGGTGACGGTCAGCGCCATCTGCGCCCAGGCCGGGTTGTCGACACGGTCGTTCTATCGTCATTTTCGCTCCAAGGACGATCTACTCCTGGCAGTCCTGACAGAGGAGACGAACCGTGCCGCAGACGAACTCGCCGACAGATTACGCAAGGCGGGCCCGCCGATGGCCGGACTCGAAGAGTGGATTCGGTTCTTCCTGTCTTTGTCATCCGAACCCCGCCGGCGCCGACGGGTCAAGGTTATGGACTCTCCTGAGATCATCCGCGCAGTCGGTTATGCGGCCACTATGGAGCAGATCTCAGCACGGCACCGCGACCCACTCGTCCTCATCCTTCGTCAAGGTGCAGCAGACGGCTCGTTCCGGACCTCCACGCCGGAATCCGACGCTGCGATCATCCAGGACATCGTCATGAACGCCTCCTTCAGGCGGCGCCGCGAGTCCGTCGACGAGAACCACCACATCGGCTTCGCCCAAATCATCGACTTCGTTTCGAGGGCCATAGGGCCCGACTCATAGCCGAGTCTGTTCAGTCGACGGCAGCGACGACAGCCTGTAAAGGCGTCCGCCAACGCTCATGCGGCAGCACGACGCAACTTCGTTCGACCTCGGCGACGCTGGTGTAACCCAGCAGACCGAGAGCGTTCTCCGTCTCGTCCTGCATGATGTCGAGCACCCGGCGCACGCCGGCTTCGCCACCCACCGCCAGTCCGTACAGATACGGGCGGCCGATGAGCACCGCCCGGGCGCCGAGCGCGAGCGCCTTCGCGACGTCGGTGCCGCGACGCACGCCCCCATCGAGGTAGACCTCGGTCCGACCTGCGACGGCCTCGACGACGTCGGGCAACGCTTCGATCGTCGAGGTCGCAGTATCGAGCTGGCGACCTCCGTGATTGGACACGACAATGCCGTCGGCTCCCAAATCCACGAGTCGCGCGGCCTGGTCCCCGCGCAGCACGCCCTTGATCACCAGCGGCCCGTCCCACAGCTCGCGAACGAGGCGGATGTCGTCTTCGGTCACGGGCCGCAGCGCGCTCGACAGCGCGTTCCCGGCTTCCTTCATCGACAACACCTTGCGGTTGAATCCGAGAGTCCCACGCCCCACTCCGCCGCGTACGAAGTCCAGGGCCCACGATGGCCGGATTGCAGTTTGCGCCAATAGTTTCGGAGAGATCCGTAGAGGTACAGAGAAGTTGCTACGGGAATCGCGTTCCCGCAGGCCCTTCGTGGGGGTGTCGATCGTGACGCAGAGAGCGTCGAATCCTGCGGATGCCGCACGGCGGATGACCTTCTCCGGACTGCGCCCACCCGGCGGAAAATACAGCTGAAACCATTTCGGGCCGGTGGCCTCGGCGGCAACGTCCTCGAGTTTGTAGCTGCTCACCGTACTGAGTGCGAACGCGGTACCCGCCTTGCCCGCGGTTCGTGCGACGGCGAGTTCGGCGTCGCGGTGTGCCATACGTTGGTACCCAGCAGGGCCCAGCAGCACCGGCATCGACACGCGTTGCCCGAGGACGGTCGTCGAGGTATCGACCTCGGCGATGTCGACGAGATTACGTGGCCGAAGCTTGATCTCGTCGAAGGCAAGGGAGTTTGCCGAAATAGTGAGTTCGTCGCCGGCGCCTCCGGCAATGACGTCGAACACCGGAGCAGGAAGCCGCCGCCGTGCGGCACGTTCCACATCTGCGAGATTCAGCAAACGTTCGAGTTCCATCTGATCACCTTGTCTGCCGTCCGATGCCACGCCACCAACTACCATTGCTCAGATAGGTAACTACGTCAACCTCGGGCGAACTGTCAAGAAACGTCGGTGAGCGAGAGCGCAGCTACCAAATCGTGAACCACGTCGCCGGGCTTGTCCCGGGCCGTTTCCCACACAACGTCGGTGCTGATCCGCAGGTTCGCGTCGACAAGCTGCAACAGAACCACCGGCTCACCGGTAAACGCCTTGTGCGATTGGCCGGACGACACCGCCACGAATGTAAATGCCGGCCCGGTCGCAACGATCTGGGCCACGTCGGCGAGGTTGTGGCTGTCGATGGTGAGACGCGCGTGAATCCCGGCTCGTGTGAGCAAAGCGTCGGTGCGACCGTAGAGCACCGAATCGGCATCGTGCCGTATGGACGCATACGGCAGGTCGACGAGTTCCTCCAACCTCACCTCGGTCCGCGTATCGAATCCGATCCCCCGCGTCACCGCCACGACAGCCGACTCCGAGTGGAGCCTCCGGTGACGAAACCGCGGGTCCCGGGAGGGACTGTGCACGAAGGCGAGGTCGACCTCGCGTCGCCGCAACGCCTCGTACAGAGGCCCGGTACTCGCCGGTTCGATGCGCACCTGGAGATCAGGGCTGTGCCGGCGGATCCGCTCGAGAGAATTGGTGCGCAGTTCGGTCGGCACGTCCGGCGCGATTCCGATGACGGCTACGCGCGCCACCGCCGCCCCGAGAGCCCCCGGAATGACATCGAATGTCTCCAGCGCCTGCCGCGCGAGCGGGAGCAAGGCCTCACCAGCGTCGGTCAGCGCCACCCGATGGTGACTGCGGAGGAACAGTTCACGGCCGAGTTCCCGCTCGAGGCTGCGGATTCGCTGGCTCAGCGGCGGCGCAGCCATGTGCAGTCGCTGCGCGGCCCGACCGAAGTGGAGTTCCTCCGCGACCGCGACGAAGTAGCGCAGGTGCCGAACCTCCATTCGGCCACCTTACAAGGGTCATGACCATTGCGGTCATGTTCATGCACACACAACGGTCCTGGTCGCGGCGAGTAACCGCTCCGTAGCGTCCGGGGAAGGAGCAACTGCAAGTACGAACGTAAGGACGCGCACATGAGCCGACCTGCCATCCGCATCGCCAACTTCTCCGCCTACTCGGGCGACCGGCCGACCGCACTCGCGGAGGTCCTGGAGGGCGACCCGGTCGACGTCCTGATCGGCGATTACCTCGCCGAGATCACCCTGGCACCGATGGCCCTGCACTACCGACGCGACCCGTCCAAGGGCTACGCGGAGACATTCGTCGAGCACTTGCGTCCGCACCTGGCGATGATCGCCGAGCGTGGCCTCAAAGTCGTCGCCAATGCCGGTGGGTTCAATCCGGCCGGTCTGGCCGACGCACTGCGGGCCGACATCGCAGCGTGCGGCACGGATCTACGTGTCGCGCACGTCGACGGCGACAACCTTCTCGACACCCTCGACGAGTTGCGCAGCAACGGCCATGAACTCGAGCATCTCGACACCGGACGCCCCTTCTCCGACTGGGGCTTCGAGCCGATCTCCGCGAACGCATATCTGGGCGGCTGGGGTATCGCCGCAGCCCTGGAAGCCGGAGCGAGCATCGTCGTCACCGGGCGAGTATCTGACGCGTCGCTCGTCGCCGGCCCGTCGGCGTGGTGGCACGGCTGGGGCCGGGAGGACTGGGGCCGGCTGGCAGGTGCGGTCACGGCGGGTCATGTCATCGAGTGCGGGCCGCATGCGACCGGCGCCAACTTCTCCGGATTCACGCAGATCCCCGGCGTCGAACACGCCGGCTACCCGATTGCCGAGGTCGCCGAGGACGGCAGCAGCGTCATCACCAAGCACTCAGGGGCCGGTGGCGCGGTCACCGTCGACACCGTCACCGCCCAGTTTGTGTACGAGATCCAAGGACCACGATACCTGAACCCGGACGTGACAGTGCATTTCGACTCGATCGAAATCGAACAGGCCGGCGTCGACCGGGTTCGGATCAAGCCCGTCCTCGGCTCGCCGCCGCCTCCGACAACCAAGGTCGCGATCTTCGCGAAGATCGGTTATCAGGTGGTGCAGACGGTCTTCGTCACCGCTCCGCGTGTGGAAGACAAGATCGCCTTGCTCCGCCGACAATTGGATGCGGTCCTGGACGACGGCATCGATCGGTTGGAGATCACCCCGCTCGGGGTCGCCGCCGACAATCCACCGAACCAGTGGGCGGCGACCGTGCCGGTGCGTGTCATGGCCACGGCATCGACCCCGGAGCCGTTGAGCCGCTCCAAGTTCTCGGAAGCGCTCGACAGCCTCTACTGCGGCAGCATCCCCGGCTACTTCCTCGACGGGGGCGCGCAGCGGGTGACCAAGCCGTGGGCCCGCGTCGACTACTGGCCCGCACTGTTGCCGGCGACCGTGCTCTCGCATCGAGCGGTACTGGACGACAGCACCGCCATTTACATCGATGCCCCGACAACGACGCAGGCCCCGCAGAAGCTGGCGCATCCCGAACCCGCGTCCCGCACAGTCTCGCTCGACGACCGGCGTGTCGAGCTGGGAACCATTGCGCATGCCCGTAGCGGCGACAAGGGCGGAAACAGCAATATTGGTGTGTGGGTGTCGAATCCGGCAGCGTGGGATTGGTTGCGCTCAACCCTCACGTCGGAGGAGTTCCGACAGCTCGTACCCGAGACGAAGGAACTCGACATCGTTCGGCACGAGTTCCCACACCTGAATGCCGTGCACTTCATCCTGCGGGGTCTGCTCGGCACGGGCGGTTCGAGCAACATGCGGGTGGATCAGGTGGGTAAGGCCGTCGGGGAGTATCTGCTCGCCAAGCACGTCAGTGTGCCCGAGCACCTGCTCTGAACAGCGATCGAGGTCGCCCGTGAGCGGAGGCAGGTAGCCGTATCCGACGCCGGATGCGGCTACCTGCCCGTATCGTCACATCCGAAGCCGATTTCAGTTCACGACAGGTCTATCGTCGAGTCTCGCCGGCCGACCGAACGACCTCGGCCACAGTAACTTCGCTGTTCTCTGCGAGCAGGATCCTTTCGAGTGCTGTCCAATGCCGATTCCATTGCCCCGCAGCATCACCCGGATCACCCGAGGCCACTGCGTCGAGCATGCGCCCATATGACCGCCGAAGGCGCTGGTAGCCGGCTTCGTATCCATCCGGGTCCTCATACATTCTCGAGTCGGACACAGCCTCCGTATGCGACTCGAGAATGGAGTGCAGGGCTTCGGCCACCATCGCCAGGGTTGTGACACCCGACGCCCGGACGAGTGCACGGTGGAATCCCCATGCACCGCGCGTAAGAGATCTGGACCGAAACGCATCCGGCAGATCACGCTCAAGGACCACTCGCAGAGCGGGGATCCCGATGCCACCCTCTTCGGACACTGCGCGCCTGACCGCATTGTCCTCGAGCGCCCGGCACGCGGTGATCACGTCCGACAATGGAACTTTGCCCACAGCCAGTAGCAGCGATGCCGGCTTCGCGACGATCTCGGGCCCTGGCACGCATATCCGCGCCCCGCGCCGCGCACCGCGATGCACTTCGACCCAGGCCCTCTGACTCCAGAATCCGCACTGCTTCACGGATCGTGGTGCGGCTGACAGCGTATCGCGCACGCAGCTCGGCTTCGGACGCCAGTCTCGTCCCCCCTTCGATCCTGGCGTCGATGATGTATCTACGCGCGTACCGCGCCACGAGCTCCGCGGCCTTGGGTGTCTGGATCGGACTGATACTTTCGAGCATCGCACTCATCGCACTACCCCAGATCCCCCCTGTGCGGCCGCAGTCAGTTCTTCTTGACTTTGCCGGAACCTTCGAGGGCATCACGTAGTCCATCGCCGAAGGTGGAGAACGCCAGAACGGTGAGTACGATCATGACGGCGGGTGCAACATTCATGCCGGGGGCGGTGTAGACATTGTCGAACGCTTCACGCACCATCGAGCCCCACGACGTCTGCGGGGCCTGTACGCCGAGACCGAGGAAGCTCAGGCTCGCCTCGGCGACGGACACTGCGACCAGGGAAGCTGTAGACGAACTTCATCGCTGCCATCTCCGGTTGCCTTGGCTCGGTGAATGATTCGTCAGGTACTTGCCCCCAAGGGGACACGCTCTCACTCGGTTACCCACAGCCCGCGGGGCACCCACGCCAACGGGCTGGTCGTACCCGCGTAATCACTCTCCGCGCTGAACCCTCCGACACGAGTATTGACGATCCAGTGGTCGTCCAGCCATACGAGGGGGGCAGCGATCGCTTCTTCGACCAGGTATTTGTTGACCCGCTGATAGCGGGCAGCGCGTTTTGCGTCGTCGAGACGATTGTCCGCCGAATCCGCAAGCAAGGTAGTGAACTCCTGCGACATACCGCCCGGTTGGAATCGTGGCCCCCACCGGGTCGCGGCACCGGCACTGAACTCGGTGCCGGTCTGAGCGAATGTCAGCATTGCCGCGTTGCGACCTTCGATCCATTGAGACGAGATTGTCTGACCATCGATGACGATCGGTCGAACGCGGATACCGGCCTCCGCGAGCTGTTCGATGACGGCGTCCGATGTGCCGGGCACGATCGCCTGGGAAACCAGGAGATCACCCAGGTCGATACCTTTCGAGTAACCCGCTTCGGCGAGCAGAGCCCTCGCTCGTTCCGGATCGTATTCGTAGACATTCTCCAAAGCCGGTTCGTAAGCAGGGAATCCACGACGCGCATGCTGATGCGTCACCTCCGATCCCGGCATGAGCGCCTCCACGAGCGGCACACGGTCGATCGCATGGTTGATTGCCTGACGAACCTCCAGTTTGTCGAGCGGGGTGATCGACGAGTTGAGCACGATTTGAACGCCGGTGCCGGTGGGACCTGGACCACCTGGAGGTGATCTTGCCCCTTCGCGACATCACCGTAGCTCTGGTAATTACCGAGATCGACCTGCTCGCCGACCACAGCGTTGACATAGGACTGCTTGTCACTGATGGCCTGGAACGTCACAGTCTCGACACGCGCTGCATCCGGATCCCAATAGTTGTCGTGGTCTCGGACGAGCTCGAGGCGCTCGCGAGGCGTAAACGACGCCACGCTGTAGGCGTCCGAGCCGTTCGTTTCGATAGCGGGATCGCCATTGGCGATCAGGTCGGGATGCATGATGAAGCCTGAACATTCGGCCAGGACATAGGGAATCGTCGGCGTCGCCAGAGTGAGCCGGACCTCGTAGGGACCGACGACCTCTACCGCGGTCACGGGCTCCATACGCTTCTTGACAACCGGAGTATCCAGAGTGCGAGCTCGGTCGAGGTTGGTTTTGACAACCGCTGCGTCAAGCCTCGTACCCTCCCGGAAAACCACGTCGTCGCGCAACGTGAAGTTCAACCCCAGCCCGTCTTTGCTGTAAGTCCAGTTCTCGGCCAGCCGACCTTCCAGCTTGCCATCCTGATCAACCGAGAAGAGTTGGTCGTAAACCAGCGGCATCGTGCATAGCATCCACACGATCTCGGAGGTTGTGGCGTGCGGATCCAGCGTGGGAGTTCCTGCAACGTTGGCGACGTTGATTGTTCCGTTCGGATCGATCTCTCCGGAACGTTTCGGCCCCACTTGCTCCCGAACACCCGGCAAGTAGAACAGTGGCCATGCATGCGGCAAACGCAATCTTGGCCTTCGAGCACACTCTCATGTGTTTCCGCTCAGTGGTACTCGGTCCGAATGTGGCTCGTGCGGTGAGCAAGCCCGGTCAGAGGCAGTGCCGCACACGTGGATGAATCGGCCATCGTGAGGCTGCGGGACAGAATCCGATGCCGAGGTGCTCGGTCGAGTACCTCGATGACCACGTCCATGCCGCATGCCGAGTGTCCGGCCCCGAAGTGCGGGAGCCGGGCACTCGGCCACGAGAGTCAGGCGATGCCGATACCCTTGGTGAAGAGGAACTCCTCGATGCCGGCCTTACCGCCTTCCTTACCGAGACCGCTGAGCCCGAGGCCACCGAACGGGCGGTTGACGGGCAGGTTGACAGCACCGTTGATCAACACCTCACCGGTGACCAACTCTTCGGCGACCCGCAGACCACGCTTGAGATCCTTGGTGTGCACGTAACCGGACAATCCGTAGCGGGTGCCGTTGGCGATCTCGACCGCGTGCGCCTCGTCGCGGAACGGGATGATCGCGAGCACCGGCCCGAACACCTCGTTCTGCGCCAGATCCGACTGTGGGTCGACGTCGGCGAACACCGTCGGCTGCAGGAAGAACCCGCCCGCGAGATCGCCATCGAGCGCTGCCGGTCCACCACCGGTGACCAGGCGTGCGCCGTCTTCCTTCGCTTTGGCGATCACACCCTGGATCCGCTCGAATGCAGCCTGGTTTACCACCGGACCGGCGAAGGTACCCGCCGCGAACGGATCACCGACGACGATCTGTTCGGCGATGGCCTTGACGGTGGCCACGACCTGCTCGTAGATCGACTCCTGCACGAGCATCCGGGTGGGGAATGCACAGCCCTGTCCGGCCATCGCACCGACCGACATCATCGTGCCGATACCACACGCGGTCTGCAGGTCCGCGTCCTCGAAAATGATGTTGGCGGACTTGCCGCCGAGTTCGAGCACTGCAGGCTTCATCGTCGGCGCGCAGGCCGCGAGAATCTTCGATGCCGTGGCTGGACCACCGGTGAACGAGATCTTCTTGACCAGGGGGTGCTCGACGAGCGCAGCACCGGACGCGGCGTCGCCGGGCAGGATGTTGATCACGCCGGGCGGGAAACCTGCTTCGACAACAAGATCGGCGAACAGTTCCGCCGAGAACGGAGTCAGCTCGGACGGCTTCACCACCACGGTGTTGCCGGCCGCGACCGCGGGCGGGATCTTCATCGCCAACGAGATCAGCGGTCCGTTCCAGGTGATAATGATGCCCACCACTCCGTAGGGCTGACGCAGTGTGTAGCCGAGTTCTCCGTCTGCGGTCAGCGTCGATGTCACCTCGGCGGTGATCTTGTCGGCCCATCCCGCGTAGTACCGGGTCCACGCGATCGACTTCCCCACGAGGTTGGTAACAGTCCCCAATGCGGTGCCGTTGTCCATTACGCCCAGCCGGCCGAACTCTTCGGCGTTGGCCTCGATCAGATCTGCCAATCGATTCAACAGCCGAGCCCGATCCGCCGGAGCGGTGCGCTTCCACGATTCGAATGCCTCCGCGGCCGCATCCACAGCCCGATCGACTTCGACCGGTCCTGCCATCGGAATGGTCTTGTCGACCTTGCCGGTCACCGGGTTGACGTGATCGAACGTGCCTGCCGATCCTGCGGCCGACCGGTCGGCACCGATATGCAGATGAACGTCGGGACGGGTGAGATCGGTTACTACAGTAGTCATAATCGCTCCTGTGGTCGTGTTCGGAATTCGGGTGCGGTACTAGCGGACGTTGAAGCCGGCGTCGAGTGGTAGTGCGACACCGGTGACGAACTTGGCTTCGTCGGACACCAGCCACGCGACAGAGTTGGCAATGTCCTCGGCCTGCAGAATCGGGATCGGCAGTGCGTTCTGCATGGTCGCCATCCCCGAACCCTCGCCCACGGCTGCAGCGGCGAACAATTTCTCCATCGTTTCGTTCATCGTCATGCCGGATACAACCCCGGTGGGGTGGATGGTGTTCACGCGAATCCACTCGGGCGCATACTGATTCGCAAGTGACTGCATCAGCCCGACCAGACCCCGCTTCGCGGCGGTGTAGGCCTGGGCTCCGGCCCGATCGGATGCGGTGCCCTTCAGTCCGGCGCTCGAACTCGTGAGGACGATCGACCCACCCCGTCCACCTTCACGCAAGAGAGGTAGCGCGACCTCAACCGTGTTCCATGCACCGGTGAGATTGGTATCGATGATGTCGCGCCACAGGTTTTCGCGTTCCTCGTCTGCACACGGAGTCAGGCGCACGATGCCCGCGTTGGCAATCACGATGTCCACACGGCCGAATTCCGCGGCGCCCTCCTGGAACGCCGCGGCCAGCCCGGCACGATCCCGCACGTCGGCGCCGCGGCCGACCATTCGACGACCCTCGGCCTCGACGAGCCGGATCGTCTCGGCGAGATCGTCGCGTGAGGCGTTGGGATAGTCCATCGAGTCGATGCCCTTGCAGATGTCGACACCGATGATGTCGGCGCCGAGCGAGGCCAGTTTGACCGCATGCGCGCGTCCCTGCCCGCGGGCGACACCGGTGATGAATGCGACTCTGCCTTCGAGATCGGTCAAGAGAATCCTTTCGGAGGGGAAGCGCCCGGCAGACCGTGCGCGCAAAGTGGGACGAGGGAGACGTCGCGCCTCGACAAAGACGCAGAGGATCACCTAGATCAAGATGTTAGGCACGTCACACAGTATTACGGACGCTTGAAGTCCGCAAGGGTGCGAAGCCCCACTCCGCGAAATGAAAAGATCGAGTGGACACAGTTCGACACCCGGAATCGAGGAGCAATGTCCGAGGATCAGCAAAGACCGACCGGTCGCCCCCGAGACCCGGACATCAGCGAGCGTCTCATCAGGGCCGCACTCGAGGAATACGCCCAAACCGGCTGGGCCTCGTTCACGATGCAGGGAGTCGCGCGCCGCGCCGGTGTCGGCAAGTCTGCGCTCTACCGGCGCTGGGCAACGAAGGAACAACTGCTCATCGACAGCGTCGAATCCGTCGCGGTACCCCTGGCCACGACATCTGATTCGGGGAGCTTGCGCGAAGACCTCACAGACGCGGCGGCACGACTACTGCTCCACTTTCTCGACCCAGTGGGTTGGGCGACACTTCGTATCTCCATCGACGCCACCTCGAGCCTCACAATGATCGACCCGTTTCAGAAACGGATCAACCAAGCTGTCCGGTACGGACTCACCGCGATATTCACTCGCGCTACCGAGCGCGGCGAAATTGCACCCGATGTGCCCGTACTCCCGCTCGTGCAATCACTCGTCGGCTCCACGTTGATGCACGTTCTCTCGTTGCATCCCGACGAGCGCGACGACGCACGACGAAACGCGGCGGCCCACGTCGAACCTCTCGTCGACGTGATTATCCGGTCTGCAGCTCATTACCCCGGGTCGAGGCCGGGTGCGCATTCGGCCTGCGCAGAGACACATTCATGACCTGCGCTTCCCTCTCATGGGTTCCTGTTGACCTTGCAGGTTCGGTCGAGGGCGCGCCGAACGGTGGCTGGACCGATCTCAGGCGAAGCCTGCAACCGGCCGCGGTCGGTATGGGGATTCGAGTGCCGCACACTCCTCATCCGTCAATTCGAGTTCCAGCGCAGTCAATGCATCGGTGAGGTGCTTGGGTTTGGTGGCGCCGACGACGGGCGCTGTCACGGCCGACCGGCTCAGTACCCACGCGAGCGCCACCTGTGCTCGTTCCACACCACGCTCGTCCGCGATGCGGCCGACTGCATCGACGATCGGCTTGTCGTCGTCGCCGTACAGACCCTTGCCGAATTCGTCGCTCTCGGTGCGCGCGCTGGTCGTACTCCACGACCGGGTCAGACGGCCACGGGCCAACGGACTCCACGGCAACACTCCGATCCCCTGGTCCTCGCACAGCGGCAGCATCTCGCGCTCCTCCTCGCGGTAGAGGAGATTGTAGTGGGGTTGCATCGAGATGAACCTGGTCCAACGGTGCAGGTCAGCCGTGTACAGCGCTTTGGAGAACTGCCACGCGTACATCGACGACGCGCCGATGTACCGGACCTTGCCGGACCGCACGAGATCGTGCAGTGCCTCGAGGGTTTCCTCGATCGGGGTGCGAGGGTCCCAACGGTGAATCTGGTACAGATCGATGTAGTCGGTGCCCAGACGGCGCAGACTCGCGTCCACCTCGGTCAGGATCGCCTTGCGCGACAAGCCACTTCCGTTGGGCCCCGACCGCACCCGGCCGAACACCTTCGTCGCGATCACGACATTCTCGCGCTTGGTGTATTCCTTCAGAGCACGCCCGAGGATCTCTTCACTGGTGCCACCCGAGTAGCTGTTCGCGGTGTCGAAGAAGTTGATGCCCGCCTCGACAGCCGTACGGATGAACGGCGTGGCGTCGTCCTCGCCGAGAGTCCATGAATGCTGACCGGTGTCGGGCGTGCCGTAGCTCATACACCCCAGCGCGAGCCGGGACACCTGCAGGCCACTGTTGCCGAGTCGGATGTATTTCACGTTGCCTCCCGCTTGCTATTCGGCTGCCACGGAAGTGCGCCGAGCGATGAACAGCCCTTCGGCGGTGGCGCTGACCTCACCGTCGACGACGATCTCCCCCACCGTGAATCGTTTACGACCCTCGTGCCTCAACTGCTTCGCGCGCACTATGACGGGCCGGTACAGCGGAGTCGGACGCTGGTACCGGATTTCGAGTCGGGCGGTCATGCCGTTGTTTCCGGCACGGTGGTTGGCGACGGCGAGCGCGGCATCGAGCAGTGCGGCACAGATGCCGCCGTGCACCGCGGCAGGTGGGCCTTGATACGGCAGACCGAGCGTGACCTCACCCTCGACCCACCCGTCCTCCGCGACGTGCATGACGAGCGGTGGGGCGAGTGTGTTCTCCGGTCCGGTGACGGGGTCGTGGCGGACGACTCCGTCGCCCTCCCACATCCCGAGCAAGCGATCTGTGGCTGGTTCAGCGTATCTTTCGAGTTCGTCGGCGATGTCGCGGAGTCGCTCGGTGGTCAGCGGTATGTGCGCTGCGTCCGGTGTCGTGAGGGAGAGCGCCTCGACGATGCGACGGAGTTGGTTCGCGGTGTCGTCGAGCGGGGACTCGCCGGGGACGGCCGTCAGATACGTCTCGGCACCGGTGTAATAGCGCGACAGCTCTTTCCGGGAATCCGGAATATTCCACGTGACCACATTGCCTCCTGACCGGCCGACCCGAGCGTTTACCGTGCAGCCTTCGGGCGCGGCTGGATGAACAAGCCCTCGGCCGACACCGCGATCTTCCCGTCGACGACAATTTCGCCGGTGGCCCAGATCTTGCGTCCCTCACGTTCCTTCAATCGTGCCACGACAGTCAGCGGCACGAACAGCGGCAAGGGCCTGTGGTACCGGACGGTGAGCTGCGCGGTGAAGATGGGTCCGTCTTTCGGCGTGGTGGCCGCGCTGAGCACGTGGTCCATGACCATCGCCGAGATTCCGCCGTGTACGAAGGAATTTGGCCCCTGATACGGAAGCCCGAATTCGACTCCTGCCGTTACGCTTCCGTCGGGTTGGGACTCGAGGATGATCGGGGGTGCGATCGCGTTCTCGACTCCGCTGACCGGATCGTGGCGCCAACCGGGGTTGCGGATCGTTTCGGTCACCGTTTCAACCGGATTCTCCAGATGCTCGGAAAGGGCATCGAGTTCCTCGGCTACGTCGAGAAGCAGCGGATCGTCGACGTCTACACGCTGGAGCAGATCCACGATTCGGCGCAACTGGACGGCGTCCCGTTCGAGGGCGGCGGCGTACTCGAGTTCCGCTTCCGGGGCAGGCAACGGACGATCTTCGACGGTGGTCACAGGGCAAGCTCCTTCGTGATGAACAAGCCGTCGCAGACCACAGTCGTCTCGCCGTCGACTTCGAGCGTTCCTTGCGACCAGGTCTTGCGTCCTTCGACGCGCACGTGCCGTCCGCGCACGGTCACTTCCGTATACAAGGGTGTCGGCCGTAGATAGCGCAGCGTCATCTCCGCGGTCACGCCCGCTCGGCCGGCCGCGCTGTTCGCGACCGCCATGGCGACGTCGAGCACGAGACCCGAAACGCCGCCGTGAACGAGCCCGGGTGGCCCTTGGTATTGCCGGGGAAACTCGGTGTGAGCAAGCGACGATCCGTCGTCGCACTGCTCGAAGCGAAGTGGTATGGCGACAGGGTTCTTCGGGCCGCTCACAGGGCTGCGTTGCAGCGCCCCCTCGTGCGTACCGATCTTTCCGGTGACACATTCGCGCGGGTGTGCCGCCACGGCCTCCAGACGATCCGCGAGAACGGAAATCTTCTCCGAGACATCGGGGGTGGCGACGCCGCGCACTCTGGACTCGAGTATCGCGGCCGTGAGCCGACGGACTGCGTCGGCAGCGACCTCGACGGCATCCGGAGTGCCGGAACCTGAGTCGACCTCGTTCATCGAATACCCCTCATCTCACGGTCGCCCTCATGGCGCCGTCATTTCGGAATCGTCGTCGCGATAGACCATCTCCTGCGCGAGACTCGCAATGCGGCGACCCGACGCGTCGCGAATCGCCCCGGAATACCAGCCGCGCTTGCCACCGGCGGTACCCGGTTCGTAGTCGACCCGGAGCCAGCCGTCCCAGTTCGGCACATCGTGAAACCAAAGAGCATGGTCGAGGCTCGGCCCGAGAACCTCTCCGCCGAGCAGCTTCGGTAGTCCTGCCGAGAAGTCCGACATGTACGTCAACGCGGCCGCATGGACGAGCACATTGTCGGTGGGCAATCCGCCGATCGGACGGACATGAAATCTCGTCGGAAAAAATTGTGTGCGGTTCGGCCACTTGTCGACCCGCGCGTCGAGAGGCAGCCCACTCGGGATTGCGCGGCACTCCTCGGGCGGCAGCATCGGCGTGGGCTGCTCACCGTCCAGTTCTGCGCCGTCGGTACCGACACGGAACGACGCCGCCATGCTGAAGAGCACCTCACCGTCCTGCAGTGCGACGACACGGCGTGAGGAATAGCTGCGGCCGTCGCGGTCGCGGTCCACGCGGTAGATCACGGGCTGTGCGGAATCACCTCGCCGCAGAAAATAGCCGTGCAGGGAGTGCGGATGCCGGTGTTCCGGAACCGTCGCACCGCATGCGAGCAGGCATTGGGCCGCGATCTGTCCGCCGAACAGTGGCCTGCCGTCGTGATGCACGGGCAAGGCACGGAACAGATCGCGGTCGAGTTGTTCGACTCGAAGGATCTCTGTGAGTTCGACGGTGTCGTCGGCAACGGGCACACCCGCCTCGGTTCCGGACATCGGTGCACCCTTTCACCAGAAACTCAAACCATTTCACATAGTTTACTACGTTACTTAAGTTGCAGGCCAATTAGCGTCCAGACCACTTCGGCGCACGCTTCTCGAGAAACGCCCGCAAGCCTTCGGTCGCGTCTGCGGAACCGGTGATCGTACGCTTTGCGGTGTCGGTGATCTCCCATCCGGCCTCATCGTCGGCGGCGGCCATCTCGTTGACCGCAGCGAGGGATGCCCGCACTGCAACGGGAGCGTTCTTGCAGATTCGCTTCGCAAGTTGCACCGCCTCCGACCGTGCCTCACCTGCCGGTGCCAGGATGTTGACGAAGCCCGCCGCGTACGCGCGCGAACACGAGATGGGATCGCCGGTCAGCGCGAGCTCACGCGCGAGATTGAGCGGCAGCGACCGCGGCGCACGAAACAACCCAGCGCACGTCGGCACGAGACCGATCGCTACTTCCGGCAGTCCGAACACCGCCGCATCCGACGCGACAACGAGATCGCACGCAAGCACGATCTCGAATCCGCCGCCGAGAGCAGGCCCGTCAACCGCTGCGATGAGCGGCTTCGTGCGATGCCGCCGGATCACTCCGTATTCACCGCCAGTTTCGGTGACGTAGTCGCCCCCGGCCGTCAGGTCACTACCCGCGCTGAACACGGGCCCATCCGCCGCAAGAACTCCGACCCACAGGTCGTCCTCCTCATCGAGAAGCGTCAATGCCCGGTCGAGTGCATCGGCCATTGCCCTGTCGATTGCGTTGCGCTTGTCCGCACGCCGCATCTCCACCACGAGGACATGCCCGTGCCGCGTGACCTCGACCAGAGACGCACCCTCGTCCGTCACGGTTGTCCCGGCTTCAGCTCGATGAACAGGCCCTCGGCTTCGGCGCACACCACGTCATCGTGACGGAGTTCAGCGCGCAGATAGCGCTTGCGCCCCTCTTCGCGTTCGAACCGCCCGGTGACAGTGAGTTCGACGTCGATCGGCGTGATCGATCGAAAATCCACATGCAGATACGCCGTACGGCACGGCGTGCGGTCGGTGCTCGCGAGCCGGCCGAGCACTTCGTCGAACATCAGCGGGATCGTGCCGCCGTGCGCGGCGCCGTTCCCGCCCAGGTAGTATTTGCCGAATGTGACGACGCCATCAGCACCGTCGCGTTCCCACCGATGCATCCGAAGCACCGGTGACATGCATTGTGCGCGCCCCGGCACGTCGAGATGGCCGAACGGACGACGACGCTCGGATACCTGGTGGTCCGTGAGCAGTGTCTGCACATCGGCCAGATGAGCAGAAACCTTTTCGACGACGTCGAGGGGTGGGTTTGCTCCCGCGAGTTCGTCGAGCATGTCCCGAGCCACCGCGACCATCGCCGCATACGGCTGCGGATTCTCCTGGTGGACGCCGGCGTCGAAGCCCCGGTGGCTCACCGAACTCCAGCCACCCCCGATTGCGCCTTCGCCGACCGATTCACCTGTGCTGCTCCCGAACATGTCACCTCCGTGTTCGTACAACCGCTCGATACGAACCTAGACTTTCAGAAATCTCGTCTCGGGCGCTATCCAAAACTTAGGTGACGTGGTTAACTACGTCAACAAACACGATGTTGGAGGAGTGTCATGGACTTCGCGCTGAGCGACGAACAGGAAGCCCTCGCCGAGGCCGAGCGCGCCTGGCTCACCAAGAACGATCCGATCGCAGCGCGGCGCCCTGCGATCGACGACGGCCCGGCCCGCACGACACCCGAGGGCGTGCAGCACCTCGCCGAATCCGGTCTGATCGGGCTCCTCACCGAGGACATGGGCGGCACACACGTCGATCTCGCTGTGCTCGTCGAAGAGCACGGCCGCGCGGGCAGCCCGCTGCCGGTCGCCGAACTCGCGATCGCAACGCGCCTCCTCGAACAGCTCGACCATCCAGTCTTCGAGGACGCCGAATCCGGCGCCAAGCTCGTGGTACCGGCACTCCCGTCCCTCGAGAACTCCGCACTGCATGCGCAGGTCGATGGTACAACCCTTCGCCTGAGCGGTACGACAGCTCCCACGACAGGGCTGGTCGACGCGCATAGCGTTCTGGTCGTCGTTTCCACCGACTCCGGCACCGAAGTCGCCGCCGTGCTACCCGTCGATACGGTTACCGTGCGCACCCTTGAAACCCTCGACCTGACCCGCTCGTGGTCGGTCGCCGAAGTCGACGTCATCCTCGAAGAGGGAAACTGGTCGGTGCTGCAGCCCGGTACCGTCGCGCTCCTGCACGACGAGCTCACCACATTCCGGGCCCTGGACGCGCTCGGCGCGGCAGCCCGTCTGGTCGATGTCACGGTCGAATACGCCGGACAGCGCACCCAGTTCGACAAGCCGATCGCGAGCTTCCAGGCGATCAAACACCACTGCGCGAACATGGCCCTGTCCGTCGAAGCCTCGCGCGCCGCGCTGTGGGCCGCCGCCGTTGCCCTCGACGGCGACGATGCCGACGCCCGCACCCGCTCGGTGTCCGCGGCGGCAGCGTTCACCGGCGAAGGAGCCAGCGCCACCGCGCAGACCGCGCTGCAGGTACACGGAGGCATTGGCTTCACCTGGGAGCACGACGTACACCTGCTGATCCGCCGCATCAAGGTTGACGAACTCCTCGATGGGTCGGTGTCGTACCACCGGCGCCGGCTCGTCTCGGCTTGAGCGAGACCATGCACGAAAGGGCGAGGCAGCGGGTTCGAGACCACTGCCTCGCCTTTCGTACCGTTCATCTCAGGCGCCGGCGCGCAATCGCCTGAAGTACTTCTCCGCCTCGTCGATCAACTCTTGCGCATCCGCCTCGGTCTTCGTGCCGAACAGCGCGATCGTGGTCTCGTTGCGCATGGCGAGCAGGAAGTCACCGAACAGCCGTTCCCTGCGCGTCGGTCCGAGTCCGAGTATCGCGATCTCACTGTCGCCGCCGACCCGGCTCGCCCTCCGGCGCTGCCCGTCGAATCCGGGTGGGGTGTCCCCCATCGCGATGACGCGGGCCTGCACACGGTTTTCCCATATCAGCGAGAGATATTCGCGGGTTCCGAGGACGAACAGTTCGAAGCCGTCGGTTTCCCCGGCCTGCCGGGCTGACTGCACAACTTCGTCGACCCGGCCGCGCAGCAAACCGACGAAGTCCTCCCAGATCGCGTTGAAAACCTCGGTTTTCCCACCGAAATGGTGATAAATGCTGCCGACGCTGACGCCCGAGCGCTCGACGATCTCGGCCATGGTCGCCGCAGTGAAGCCATGCTCGCCGAAGACCTCGACGGCCGCGTCGAGGACCTTCTCCTTCGTCGCAGACGTACTCGTCCAGGTGCGGGCGCGTGTGCGCCCCTTGCTCTGCAGCATCGTTCCTCCGTTGTCGCACCGCCTGGGGTTGACTTCCCACCCTCTGCGTGGCCATAATCACTGTACATCCTAAAACGTCGTTCTAGAATTTCTATCAATACAGGCCGGTACCAGCATGAATTTGCCCGCTCGGTGCCCAGCCCCATCCCCGTACGAACGAATGGAGACCCAAGTGTCCGACAAGAAGCTGTGGGCCAATTCCGGTGATTCGCACTTCCTCGAGCCCGACGATCTGTGGCGCGCACGCCTGCCCAAGCATCTCGCCGATCTCGTCCCCCGTTCCGAGAAGGATCCCGACGGCAAGTGGGAGACCGTCTTCGTCGACGGGCAGGCATTCCGTCGACGGCTCCCCAGCATTGCGCAGGAAGAGTTCTACGCTGCGAGCCATCGCGCACCGGGCGCCAGCAACGTCGAACTGCGCCTGAAGGACCTCGACGAAGAGGGCATCTGGACCGAGCTCATCTTCCCGTCGCTCGGCATGTGGTCCAGCTCGTTCCGTACCCCCGAAGTCCTGCGTGAGGCACTGCGTGTGTCCAACGATTGGGCCAAGGAAACGATCATGGACTACTCGCCGCGATTGGTCCCCACCGCCCAGGTCTCGACACTCGACATCCAGGATGCCTGCGACGAACTCAAGCGCTGCGGCGAGATCGGCTACAAGGCCGTCTTCATGCCCGTCGCCCCGCACCCGCAGCAGAAGGACTACAACCGCGACGAGTGGGAGCCCTTCTGGGCTCTCGCCGAGGACATCGGCATGGTCATCGCGTTCCACATCGGTACCGAGCCCATCGATTTCGCGTCCGGTGGCGCGTCCGGAATTGCCTATCGCGGTCCCGGCGGCGCTGTGCTGAACTACACCGAGACCACCTTCGGCGGCCAGCGCGCTGTAATGAAACTCGTCGCTTCGGGTGCGCTCGATCGACACCCCAATCTGAAGGTTCTGGTCTCCGAAGGCGGCGCGACGTGGGTGCCGTTCGTTGCCGATCGTATGGAAGAGGGGTACCGCCAGCACTCGACGGTCGTCCGACCCAAGCTGAAGCGCAGCCCCAAGGAGATCATCTATTCCCAGGTCTACGCGTCGTTCCAGCACGACGAGTCGGCTGTCGCTGCACTCACCGGCATGGGTTACAACAACGTGATGTGGGGTAGCGACTACCCGCATATGGAGGGCACCTACGGCCACACGCAGCTGACCCTGCACAACCTGTTCGACAGTGTCGACCAGAAGGTCAAGGATCGCATCATGCACGGCACGTTCGAAGAGCTGTTCCCGGGCAGCCCCAAGCTTCCTGCTGTCGGCACGGAGAAGCCCGCGACCGCCGCCGTCTGACGTTCTCCAGTAATCCATCGGCCGGTCCGCATCGATTGATCGCGGGCCGGCCGGCCCACTTCACCTCCTGAAAGAGCACTCCGATGAGCGACAGCGTTCTCTACGACCTGCCCGGCGAGTTCGTCTCCTCGATGGCCGAGTCCACCGGATACTGCGACGCACAGGCCGTCCTGCCGTCCGAAGACCACTACATCGCCTTCTGCACGTGCGGAAATTGGCACACCACCGTCCCGACTCGCGACGAGGGATTGGCCCTGGCTCGGGCCCACACCGCCGAGACCGAAGGCAAGTAGCCGCTCGGCCGAACCATTCTCCATACATTGAAATCCAGGTCCGGAGCCTGAACAAGGCTCCGGACCTGGATTTCAATGTTGTGAAGGGTGTCGAGGGCGCCGCGCAGATGGATCCGCACGATTGTGGAGAGCCCAGGCCCACCTGCTTGTCGCGATTGCCGCACCCGGTTCCACCGATACGGAAATACTCCCCCAGCCTGTGGCCAGGGGAGTATTTCCGATTCGGGAGTGCTCTACTCGGACACGGTCAAGTACCGCTGGTCGAAGGGACCGGTCGTCGTGGAGTAATCCATCTCGGTGCTGAAGTTGCCAACCTTGTCGCTCATGACCCATGGGTAGGTGATCCACACGAGCGGTGCGCCCCACGCCTGGTCGACGAGGTAGGTGTTGAGCTCGACCGAGGAGGCTTCACGCTCCTCCTCCGAACGACGCGGATCTGTTGCGTCGGCGAGCATCTGCTCGTACTCCGGCGTCACACCCGACGGATTGAGGCGAGGGCCCCAGCGATAGGAAGACCCGGCCGTGAAGCTGGTCCCCAGCGGGGAGTAGTGCAACAGAGCGGAGGCCTCACCACGGCCGAACGATGTCGGGCCCTCGAGTCCATCCTTCACAATCGGCGTGATCTTGATGCCTGCTTCTGCAAACTGCTCCTGCAATACGTCGGCCACTCCCGGTGTGATGACGTTCACGATGATCACTTCACCCAGATCGATGCCGTCCGGGTGACCGGCCTCGACAAGCAGTTGCTTCGCCTTCTCGGGATCGTAGCTGTAGGTGTCGTCGAGCGAGGCGTCGTAGCCCGGAAGGCCGGTGCGCGAGTACTGATAGCGCGTTTCGGAACCCGGATAGAGCGCTTCGACGATCACGTCACGGTCGTAGGCGTAGTTGATCGCCCGGCGAACCTGGACATCATCGAGCGGGGCCATATTCCGGTTCAGGAACAGTTCCACGCCGATACCGGTCGGGACGTCGACCGTCGTCAGTCCGCGGCGGTCTTCGACGGCCGTCACCGTGCCCGGCAGGAACTGGCCCAACTCGATCTGCGCGCCGGCCATCGCGTTCGTGAACGCCTGAGTGTCGGAGATGGCCTTGTATTCGAGCTTCGCGATCTGAGCGGCCTCGGTGTCCCAGTAATCGGTTCGGTCGCGAACGATCGTCAACTGTTCACCGGGAGCAAAGCTTTCCACCGAGTACGCACCCGAGCCGTTGGTCTCGGTAGCCGGGTCGCCGTTGGCAATCAGATCCGGATGCATGATGAAGCCGGCCATCTCGGCCATGACATACGGCATGGTGTCGGTCGGCTCGGCCAGTGTCAGCGTGACCTGATACGGGCCGGTGACGGTGACGTCGGTGACCGGCTCCATGCGCGACTTCACGGACGGGCTGTCGAGCGTGCGGGCACGGTCGAGGTTGACCTTGACAACATTGCCGTCGACCGGAGAGCCGTCGCGGAACGTCGCATCGTCACGCAGGTCGAGCACGAGTTGCAGGCCGTCATCGGAGTACGAGAAGTTGTCGACGAGCATTCCGTCGACCGTGCCGTCCGCCTTCACGGTGAACAGCCGGTCGTAGATCATGTTGAGCCCGAACCGGAACGAAGCGATCTCACTGGTCGCCAGATGCGGATCGAGGCTGGTGATGCCGGTGGTCCAGCCCGTACTCAGCGTCGCGTCGGGGTTGGGTACACCGGAATTGCCGGAACCACCGGATTCGCTCGAGCCGCAGGCGGCCAGCAATCCTACAGCGGCCACGGCGGCAGCCAGGCGAAGAGTGCGCCGTCGAAACATGTTCGGCCTTTCTCAGGGGATACGGATATTCCCGGCCCGGGAGACACACCCGCGACCGGAATGTGTCTAGGCTAACATCTTCCTTGGTAAACCTGTAGCACTTATATTACTAAGTTGTATTCACCTGTCTGCGCTTCGAAGCGCGTCGACCAGCACAGGCACTTCGGCCATTGCGCGCATGGCGTCGTTGAGGTGCGTACATCCCGCAGTGCCGGGAAATATCTCCAGCACAGCCGCTCTCAGGTCGCGAAGCGGGGTTCCTACGATCCGGTCGACGGACAGAGAAGCCAGCGGGCACTCGTCGTACGGAAGCACGCGGGGATCCGCCGACATCGACAGGATTTCCCCTGTCACACGATCCGCGGTCGCTTTCACCAGATACTCGTGCACGGCAACACGACCCCCCTCGGGCACCGTCGACGAGTCCTGGAACATCGAGTCGATCTCGATGACATCACCCATCGTCACGTCGATCCTGCGTGCACGTCGCATCGAGATCTCGGTGATCTCCGAGAGTTCATGCCAACCGATCGGATCATCTTCGCGCGGCAGCGGTCCGACCGTGTGCACCTGATGATTCCACCTGGACGAGCCGTCCGGCATCAACGCCTCCGAGCCCGGCTGGAACCCTGTGCAGATACCCTCCATGCTGCGACGCGGGCCGTTCGCCATCGCCACAAGCAACTGTTCGCGCGGCATCCAGCGCGAGTACGCGAATCCGGCAACCAGCGATGCCCCCGCGATGTCGTCGAGCATCAGATACAGCGGGGTGCCGGCCGCAGCCTCGTCGGGCAGCACCTCGGCGAGTACCTTGCGCGAACTTCCACCACCACGCGCACCGATCATCCCGGTCACCGCAGGTCGCGGCGGATCGGTGGCGATGTCCTCGATCGTGCGAGTCAGCGAGTTCACCCCCACCGACATCGCGTCCTCGGCGAGGACGACGAGCTCACCGTCGTCCGGTGTCAGCAGGTCGCGCGACCTGCCGGTGAGACGCAACTGGGTTCCGGGCCCCTCCGGCCAGCGCATATCGATCGTCGAGGTGCGGCGCACCGAACCCGTGCGGCGGGCCGGCGCGGGGCCGGACGGGCCGCGGGCCACGAGCCCGAACGGGATGTCGACTGCCATGAAGTTGTCCTCTGCTGTCTACTCGTGTTCCCACATCTTCGGCACCGATGGCCCCCCGGCCACTCGATCCGCGTACATCTTCTCGACCTCACTCTCGGAATGCCCGAGTTCGGCGAGAATCTCCCGGGTATGTTGACCGATCACCGGAGCTGCACGGTGGAACTGCAACGTGAGGTCGTCGAAATTCCAGTAGGCGCCGGGCTGTTCCATCCGACCGAAGTGTGCGTGGTCGTAAGTAGCGATAAGCTGACCGGTGCGGTTCGCTTCATCGTCGAAGAACTCGAAGCTGTACTCCTCACGGACCGGCTCTGCGGCAATGCCCGCGGACGCGAGTTCGACCAGAAGCTTCTCGGATTCGAACGCCGCGAGGCCCGCCTCGATCCCGTCGTCATCGGCTGCGCCCGCTATCGCGCGCAACGCGGCGAGCTGGCCGCCGGCTTCGGCAACGACCGCGACCCAACCGTCGGCTACCTCGTAGATGCGGCGGCCCGGGCCGAAACCGGTTTGGGTTGCGTCGAACCGCGGATACTCGGCGACACTGTTGTCGGCGAGGCGGATCAGCGTTTCGCTCTGCGTCGCGGTGGCCGACGCGAGCAGCGACCCCGATGCCTTGGTTCCGCGCCCGGTGCGCTGCTTGTGGTACACCGCGAGCAGTGTTCCGGTGAGCGAGCCGAGTGCCGTCTGGACATCGAGGACACCGAAGCGGGAGAACTGCGGCGGGTTTCCGATGCCACCGTTCTCGACCTCCCAGCCTGCGAGCGCCTGGAAGATCGAGTCGAAACCGGGGCTGTCGGCGCGATCGCCGTTCTCTCCGTAGCTGGTCACGTAGCCGAAGACGATATCCGGCTTGAGCGCGCGCAGACCGGCCTCGTCGATGTGGAGCTTCGCGGACGCCTTCGGACGCTGGTTGTGGTGGACGACGTCTGCCCATTCGACGAGCTTGTGCAGCACGGCCTGGCCCTGCTCGGTGGTCAGGTCGACCGCGAGGGAACGCTTGTTGCGGGAGCACGCTTCCCAATAGCTGGGCTTGTACCGGAGCCGGTCGCCGACGACGGGCTCGACCTTGATGACTTCGGCACCGAGGTCCGCCATCAGCATCGGCGCCATCGGGCCTGCGAGGAAGGATCCGAGGTCGAGGACCTTCAGTCCCGCAAGCGGGCGCGGGTCGACGGCATCGTCCGGACGGATCACATTCGCTGCAGGCGAAGATCCGAGTTCGGCGAACACCTCGTCCGTGTGCTCACCGAGCAACGGAGCCGGGCGCGTGACAGCACACGGGGGATCGATGCCGAAGGGGCTTCCTGCCTGAATCGTCTTTCCGTACGTCGGGTCGTCGACTTCGGCGACGTACCCGTTGGCAGTGACCTGCGGATCGCGCAGCAACTCACCCATCTGCAGAGCGGGTTCGATTCCGAGATCGGCGGCGCGGAGAACGGGGAGCCATTCGGTGCTCGGGCGCTGCGCAATGACCATGCGCAGATCCTCGCTTGCGTTCCTGGACAAGTCGCTCAGGTCGCCACCGAGTTCTGTGGCGACCTCCTTGACGAGGGGGATCGCCCCCACATCGATGCGTTCGCCGGGGTTCATCATCTGCAGCCATACCCCGTCGCTGCACTGGTACATCGCGAGCTGCGGCGGAGCCTCGTACTTGTTGAGGATCAGTTGCGGAATCGGGTTCTCGGCATTGTTCCAGGCGAGTGATGCCGTGTTGAGCATGCCCTGCAGCAGTGATGTATGCACCGCACCGACGCGGCCGGTGCCGTCGCGTTGAATGAGCCGCGCCACGATGCCTGCGGCGGCCAGCGAGGCCGCTGCCCAGCTCGGCAGCGGGAAGCGCATGGCAATCGGGCCCTCGCGGTAGCCCCAGAGTTCTCCCATCAGTCCGGAACGGGCCTGAACGAGCAGGTCGTGGGCCGGGCGGTCACGATCGGAATGGTCGATGGGATATCCGGTGACCGAAGAGACGATGAGGTGCGGGTGACGTTCACGCAGGGCGGCGTCGTCGAGGCGGAGTTCGGCGGCACGCGAAGGGGTGAACTCGTGAATGAAGATGTCGGCCGTATCAAGCAGATCGGCCAGCTTCGCGCGACCGTCGTCGGTCTTGATGTCCAGGACGGCGCTGCGCTTGCTGCGGTTCCAGGAAGCGAAGGCAACACGTTCGCGGAGTGGATCACCCTGCGGAGGTTCGACCTTGATGACATCGGCACCCGCCTCTGCGAGCATGCGCGACGCAACCGGAACGGCCAGCCCGGAGGCGAGTTCGACGATACGTACTCCGTCGAGAATCCGATCGGTCATGGAGATTCCGCCTTTCGTACTCCGGACTACATGTGCCGGAACCAACACCCGCTGTGATGCTCACCACGAGATTACCGCACAAGGAACACAAGGTCTACTTAGTAAGCTTTGTATGGCGACCAGGGGCAGCCCGGGCCGAACCCCTGCGGGACGACCCGGGCTTCTACACCGCCACGAAACGAGCGTCAGCGAGCCTTCCAGACCGGCTCACGCTTCTCGGCGAATGCGAGCGGCCCTTCCTTGGCATCTTCACTCAGCGCAAGGCGATCCCACTCCGCGGCGGACAGTGCCCACCGATCATTCTCCTCGGCACGCTGTTCATCGACGACGCCATAGGCGACGCGCTTGCTGGCCTGCACCGACAAGGGAGCATTGACGGCGATACGCTCCGCGAGCGCGATCGCAACCTCGACCGACTTCCCTTCGGGCGCGACCTGATTGATCAGACCGATCTCCAAAGCGCGGGCAGCGCTGATCGGATCTCCTGTGAAGATCATCTCCATCGCGAGGCGCTGCGAGATCTGGGCAGGGAGACGGAACACGCCCCCGGCGCCGGCGATCAGACCGCGCTTGACCTCGGGCAGCCCGAAGGTTGCGTTCTCCGCGGCCACGATGAGGTCCGCCGACAGTGCAAGTTCGGTACCGCCGCCGAGTGCCGTCCCGTTGACCGCAGCGATCGTGGGCTTGTCGACGTAGTGCTTGACGAAGCCCGCGAAGCCCCAATCTTCATGACCGGGAGCATGCAGCTTTTCGCCGCGCGAGATCGCCTTGAGGTCGGCTCCTGCGCAGAACGACTTGTCGCCCGCACCGGTGACGACGATCGCACGCACCTCGGGGTCATTCGCGGCCTCTTCGAGGGCTCCGCCGACTCCGATACTCACCGAGGAGTTCACCGCATTGCGGGCCTCGGGGCGGTTGATCGTGATCACCATGACGTTGCCCACGCGCTCGACGAGCGCACCGGCCTGGGTTGTCCGAGTCATCGTCGGCTCCTACTCAGTTCTCGACGAGCTCGAGGATCGTGGCGTTGGCCTGACCGCCACCCTCGCACATCGTCTGCAGTCCGTAGCGAATCTTGTTGCGCCGCATGTGGTGAACCATGTCGGCAAGGATGCGTCCACCGGATCCACCGAGGGGATGGCCGAGGGCGATCGCGCCGCCGTTCGGGTTGAGGCGCTCGGGATCGGCCGCGATCTCCTTCAGCCATGCGAGGGGCACGGGGGCGAACGCCTCGTTGACCTCGAACACCCCGATGTCGTCGACGCTCAGGCCCGACTTCTCGAGAGCCTTGGCCGTCGCCGGGATCGGCGCGGTGAGCATGATGACCGGGTCGGCTCCGATAACGGTCGCTGTGTGGATCTTGGCAATCGGCGTGAGACCGTACTTCACTGCCGCCTCCTCGCTCATGATGAGCAGAGCCGACGCGCCGTCGGAGATCTGCGAGGCGTTGCCGGCGTGGATCACGCCGTCTTCCTTGAACACCGTCTTGAGCTTTGCGAGAGACTCGACCGAGGTGCCGCGGCGGATACCCTCGTCCTTCGAGATCACCGTGCCGTCCGGCGCCGTGACGGGCACGATCTGGGCATCGAACAGCCCCGCGTCCTGCGCGGCCGCGGCCCGCGCGTGCGAGCGGGCGGAGAACTCGTCGACCTCGGTGCGGCTCATGCCCCACTTCTCGGCGATCATCTCCGCGCCGACGCCCTGGTTCGGTACAGCACCGTCGTAACGGTCGAGGAACGCCTGACTGAAAGGCTTGCCGGCGACCTGCACGGATGAGCCCATCGGGACGCGCGACATCGACTCGACGCCACCGGCGACGACGACGTCGTAGTGACCGGCCTCGACACTCGCGACAGCGAAGTTCAGTGCCTGCTGCGACGATCCGCATTGGCGGTCGATGGTGACACCGGGGACCGTCTCGGGCCATCCGGCTGCGAGCAGCGCGGTGCGAGCGATGTCCTGCGACTGTTCGCCCACCTGCTGGACACAACCCCAGATGACATCCTCGACGAGGGCCGGGTCGATGCCTGTGCGCTCGACGAGCGCAGTGAGCACAACAGCGGACAGATCGACCGGGTGAATACCGGACAGGCCACCGTTCCGCTTACCGACGGGGGTGCGCACTGCCTCCACGATTACTGCAGTCATGATGCATTCCTTCTTTGTGAGCGATTGCGGGGTCAGACCCGCGTGGATTCGAGTTCGGCGACCATCTCGAGCAGTCGTCGCCGGTCGACCTTGAGGGACACGCTGCGCGGCAGTGCGTCCACTGTATGGATGGCGACCGGCACTTCGTAACCGGTCAGCTGAGTGCGGACGAACTCCTTGAGTTCGGCCTCGTCGACGGGGTCGGCCCCGTCGACCAGTTCGATCACCGCGATGGGAACCTGACCGAGTCGCTCGTCGGCTTTCCCGTACACCGAGGCGTCGAGCACCGAACTGTGCGCACGCAACGCATTGCAGACGGTCTCCGGCTGCACCTTGAAGCCACCGCGGATGATCGCGTCGTCGGTGCGACCGTCGATGTAGACGAAGTTGTCGTCGTCGAGATGAGCCAGATCGCTGGTACGCACCCACTGGTTGGTTCCGGTGCCGGTCTGACTGGAGCAAACTTCCAGGCGGCCGGTAGTGCCGACGGGCAGCACGTTTCCACTCTCGTCCACCGTGCGCATCTTCACGCCGGGGAAGGGTCGGCCGATGCTGCCACGCTTGCGCGCCCACCATTCGCCGATGAGCGGCTTGGTCCACCCTGCCACTGCACCACCGAATTCCGTGGCACCGTACATGATCATCACGGGAATCCCGTAACGTTCGGTGAACTCGTCGGCCAGGTCGGGGCTGACGAAGGTCGTGCCCGCCGTCACCGCACGCAGACTCGCGAGCTTCTCCTTGGGCACGTCCTCGTTGAGTACCGACCGCATCGCGGCCGGCGGGAGACCCGCGACACGCAACTGGTGCTCGTGCACGGCGTCGACCCATCCGTCGACCGTGAACCGCGGCAACACGACGATCGGTCGCGCCTCGGCAAGCGCCTGAATGACACCCCACAGGCCGCCGATGTGCACGATCGCGAGCGACACGAGGGCAACGCGTCCGGTGAGCGGCTCACGCTCGTCGCCACCTTTACCGGTGTGGCTGTGGACAGATTTGAGAGCCGCCTCGAGCTGACGCCAGGTCAACGGGACCCGCTTGGGCGGGCCCGTGGTACCCGAAGTGAACATCTCGACCGCAACGGGGTCTTTCTCGTCCTTCACGATCTCGATGGTGACCTCGGGACCACCCGTTCGCTGCACGACGTCGAGTCCGTCGACCGCGAATCCGACGATGCCGGCCTCCGCTATTGCGACCTCGAATTCGGTTTCTTCCCACACGCTCTGCGGTGCGAGCACGACCTGTGGAAGCGATGCCACCGCGTCTGCGGTAACTCGCGCCGTCGGCTGCATGGGGTTGAGTGTGATGATCGTGCGACCCTTGCCGAGGATGGCGATCAAGGATGCGATGGACTCCATCCGGTTCCCCAGCACGACGCCGATACGCGCACCCTCACTGCACCCGACGCGCGCCAGTTCGGCATCGATCTTCTCGGCGAGCACGCGCACTTCACCCCACGTGTGCCATACCTTGCCCTGCTGGACCATTTTCGCGTCGTCGGATGCCGACCACAGCAAGCCCACCGCTTCCCTGATACCCGTCATTCGATGCCTCCCACTTCTGCCGACGGGAAAAATCCGCGTTCTTCCTGCATCGGTACCGGTTTCATGACGCTCCCGTGCACCGATTACGGCAACGCGGAGCGAAACGTCTACCTTCAAGATAGATGACATAGTTAACTAGGTCAATCGTGTTTGGGTCAAGTTTCGCAACGGGACGCCCGCAGTCCTCGCACGACGAAGCGGGGGAGGATCCGTCGGACCCTCCCCCGATCACGTGACACACTTCAGCGCGGCATTCCCAGCCCACGCTCGGCAATGAGGTTGCGCATGATCTCCGAGCTTCCGCCCGCGATCGTGTACGCCCGCGCGTACAGGAACTCGTCCTGCCACCGACCACGGTCGACCGCGTTCGCGTCTCCCTCGACGAGAATCCCGGCCTCGCCGGCGAGCTCGAGAGCGAAACGTGCGATGTCCACGCCGAGCTCGCTGAACATCAGTTTGGTCATCGGCGCGTCGTACGGTCGCTCGGTTTTGCGTGACCACCGGCTGATGTTCGCGTACACCAGAGCAGAGAGGGCCGTGACCGCCGCGGCCAGCTCACCGATGCGGTCCTGCACGGCACCGTCTTCGATCGCCGGCCGTCCGTTCCGCGTGACGTTCTTCGCCAGATCCTTCAGCGCCTCGACGTTCTGCTGCAACCGCACCGCGCTCGTCGCCACTCCACTGCGCTCGTGCCCGAGACTCGAATTCGCGATTCCCCAGCCGCGGTTGACCTCACCGATCAACGCATCCGGTCCGAGCTCGACGTTGTCGAGGAACACCTCGTTGAAATCGGACGTACCGGTCATCTCCCGCAACGGCCGCACCTCGACACCAGGCAGGCGCATGTCGACGATGAATGCACTGATACCCCGGTGCTTCGGGGCATCCGGATCGGTACGCGCAAGCAGGTAGCCGTAATCGGCCCAGTGTCCGTTCGTGGTCCACACCTTCTGACCGGTGACCTTGAAACCACCGTCTTCGGTGGGGACGGCCTTGGTGCGCAGCGACGCGAGGTCGCTGCCCGAACTCGGCTCGCTGAAGAGCTGACAGAAGATGAGCTCACCGGAGCGGATTCCCGGCAGGTACTTCTGTCGCTGTTCCTCGGTGCCGAAATCGATCAGGGCATGCGACACGAGATGTGCGGCGCCCTGGATGGCGGCTGGCGCGCGTCCGCGCGCGAGTTCCTCACCGACGACGACGTCCTTCTCCGACGAATGCGCAGAACCCTTACCGCCGTATTGTTCCGGCCAGTCGGCGCCGACATACCCGGCCGCGAACAGCTTTCCCGTCCACTCCTTGAGCAGGGCCAGCTCCTCGGCACCCTCCGCGCTGCGAACACCCGCCTTGACGGTGATCGCCGGCTTGTTCGCCGCGACGAATCCGCTTACCTCTGCACGGAACTCTTCGAGCTCCGGGGTCATCCCGTAATCCATGTCAGCGCACCTCGTACTTCCGGGTCGGCACCTCGGAGCGCACGACCTGAGCCTTGCCGATCGGATTGCCGAGGTCGGTGTAGTACATACCGGTCGCGAGGGCGGCGGACCGGCCGTGATCCTTGGACTCCCAGATGGCCCGGATGCTGCCCTGGATCGCAGCGGGAGGCTTCGCGGCAATGCGCTCTGCGAGTTCCTGCGCTCGATCCCACAGGCCATCCCGGGTCACGATCTCGCTGACGAATCCGATCTCCAGTGCCCGCTTCGCCGACATGCGCTCATCGAGGCCCAACAGAACCATGCGCAGCACCTCCCCGATCGGGATCCGATGCGCGAGGCCGATCGGCTCGAGCGCCGCGACCATTCCGTACGACACGTGCGGATCGAAGAACTGGGCATCCTCGCTTGCGATGATGATGTCCGCTTCGTTGAGCCAGTAGAGCGCACCGCCGGCGGCCATGCCGTGCACGGCGCAGATCAGCGGCTTCCAGCAACCATTGTGCTTGGGCGAAAGATCGACGCCCGGATCGCGGCGGCTGAAGACGTTGTCGGAGAGGAACGTACCTTCCTTGACGTCGACACCCGTCGAGAAGGCGCGTTCCCCGTTGGCCCGGAGCACCATGACATGGACGTCATCCTCCTCGCGCGCGTAGACCCACAGTGCAGCGAACTCGGCCCGCATCGTGTCGGTGAACGAATTCAGTTTGTCGGGCCGGTCGAGCGTGATCGTCAGAACGTGGTCTTTCAGCTCTGCAATCACCGTGGTCAAGCCGCTCAGGTCCACAGTTCCTCCTGGAAAGTACGGGCATGCGCCCTCACAAATATTACTAAGTGACCCATGTTGAGTCCAGTCCCTATCGACCACACATCAACGCGCATGCCCGGCAACCGCAGCCAACTCGGGGCGACGCCGGGCGGGATCCGCCTTGACCTCGATAACCAGAGGGTAGGCCCCCTCGTCCAGCAGCTCCCTGACCTGCGCAAACTCGTCGACCTCCCGCACCGTCACGGCGCGGGCGCCGAGTGCGCGCGCCGTCTCCGCAAAGCCGGGCCATTCGACCTCCGAATGCGCGGTCGCGAGCCCGAGACTCTCGAGTTTGAGGTATTCGGCGCCGTAGCAATGGTCGTCGAGAACGACGAGCACCAGCGGTAGGCGATGCCGGACCGCCGTGCTCACCTCCACCAGCCCCATCATCGCGCCGCCGTCCCCTGCCACACAGACCGTCGGCACGTCGCGGCGACCCGCGGCAGCACCTACTGCGGTCGCGATCCCTAGTCCGATCGAGCCGAATGCGCCGGGAACGGTAAAGCGACCCGGATCGACCGGCAGATACTTCCACGCCGCAAACGAGAACCGTCCGACGTCGGTGACGACCTGTGTTCCCTGCGGAAGCAGGTCGGCGAGGCGGGCCATCGCGTCCCGCATGTCGACGGTTCCGCCGCCGGAGATGCTGCGGTAACCCTTCGCCTCGAGCCCTTGCACCGCTTCGGCGAGTTGGGCGACACGACGACCGGACGGCACCGGTGCTTCGGCCTCCGCGAGGCGCTCGCACAACGCACGCACCACACCTGCGGCGTCACCAGGAATCGGAAGATCCACCGGCGCGAAACGCCCGAACGCACCGGATCGATCGTCGACCTGGATGACGAACTTGCCGGCCAGCAGTGCCGTGTTGTCCGTCGTGAACGACGACAGGGCGGCACCGACAACGAGCATGCAGTCGACACGTCCGAGCTCTTCGATCGCCACAGCATGCGATAGCGACCCGTGAACACCGAGATTCTCGGGTTCACCCGCGAAGAAGTCCTTCGCGAGCAACGTCGTCATCACCGGAGCGTCGATGGCCCGCGCCAGCCGCAGGATGTCGTCCCGCGCCCCGGAGGCGACCGCACCCCGGCCCGCGAGGATTACCGGTCGCGCGCTGCCGAGCAACGCGGCAAGCGCGTCGTCGACGAGATCAGGGTCCGGGGCACCGGGCACCGGCAGCGGAGGTACCGCGCGCGGAGACTCACCCGTCACCGCAACTTCGAGCAGGTCGTAAGGCAGATCCAGCACGAGAGGAACCCGGGTGGCGGCCACCCGCGCGAGGGCTTCGGCGATATCCGCACCCACCGCGTCGGCCTTCCGCACCCGACGGTACTCCGCGCCCGTGAGACGGGCGAACCCCTCGAGATCGAGGTCCTGGAAGTGGTCGCGCACGTCCGGAGTGGCGCCGGTCAGCAGCAGCAGTGCACTGCGTGACCGCACCGCCTCGACAAGGGCAGTCGTGCAGTTCGTGACTGCAGGGCCGTGTGTCACGGATGCGACGCCGACACCACCGGTCATGCGGGCGTAGCCGTCCGCCATCGACACCGCGCCACCTTCGGCCACGGCCGCCACGAACTCACCGCCGTGGTTTTCGACGAAGTCACCGAGATACGCGAGGTTCACATCACCCATGAGTCCGAAGATGGTTCCGACACCACACTCGGAAAGCGATTGGGCCGCCAGTTGATAGGTCTTCACAACATGTTCCTTCGTGATCAGGGGACTGGTCAGATGACGGGACTGAAGCCGCCGTCGACGTGCACGGCTGTACCGGTGAGGTAACCGGCGCGGGGTGAGAGCAGGAAGGCCGCGGTGTCGCCGAATTCGTGTGGCTCGCCCACGCGGCCGAGTGGGATCTTCATCCGGTCGGCGATCTTGGCCAGGTATTCCTCGACATCGCGGCCGGCTTCGACCGCCGGGCGCATGATCTGCCCGCTGCGAATGATGCCGATGAGCATCGCGACCACCCGAACTCCATCGGGGCCGAACTCGTTGGCCAGCGCCTTGGTCAGGCTCAGGCCTGCCGCCCGCAGCGGGGAACTGGGCATACCGCCACCGGCGCCCGGGGCACGCGCACCCGTGCTGAGCACGTTGAGAATGACACCCTTCGATTCCTTCAGGTGCGGCATGGCCGCGCGACTCGCGCGCACCGCCGCGAGGAACTTCAGGTCGAAGTCGTCGTGCCAGGCGTCGTCGGTGATCTCTTCGAACGCACCGCCGCTGTGCACACCGGCGGAGTTGACCAGGCCGTCGAGCCGGCCGCGCTGCGCATGCGCCTGTTCGACGAGACCGTCGAGGTCTGCGGCGACCGTGACGTCTGCCCGCACTCCTTCCACCAATCCACCGCCGAGTGCGCGCAGGGACCGCACTGCGGCGTCGAGGCGCTCGGTGTTGCGCCCGCAGATCGTCACGTCGGCGCCCTCGGCGACCAGAGACGAGGCAGTCGCGAAACCGAGTCCGTCGGACCCGCCCGTGACGAGGAAAGCTTTGCCCTTCAGGCCGAGATCCATTTTGCCTCCCGATATCGTGCATACTTAGTAAACTATGTGATCTGGGTTATAACACAGTGTACGGGTTCGATGACAGTCCCCGGAGGACAACATGAATGTTCTGATCTACGGCGCAGGAGGATTCCTCGGCTCCGCGCTCATCCGGCGGTTCGTCGCAGGTGGACACACCGTGCGCGGACTGGTCCGCAACAAAGACGACGGTGATGCGCTGCGGAAGGCCGGCGCAGAGCCCGTGCTCGGCGACCTGCTGACCGATCCCGAGGGTACAGTCGCGCACGCGGCCGACGCAGACGTCATTCTCTATGCCGCGCAACTGCTGCTCGAGCCCGAGCGGCACACCGTCGAAGCACTGATTGACACCCTTGAGGGAACCGGAAAAACGCTGATCTTCACGTCCGGCACCGGCGTCCTGTCGCAGCGCACCGACGGCGAGTGGAGCGAGGACACGTTCGCCGAGGACGACGAATTCGTCCCGTCCAAGTACATCGGCGGTCGCGTCGACACCGAGAACGTCGTGCGTGAGGCGAACGCCCGCGGGGTCCGAGGCATCGTCGTACGGCCCTCGATGATCTGGGGACACGGCCGCTCCCCCATGCTCGACGGCTTCCGTACGTCGATCGAGAAGACCGGTGCGGTCTGCTACATCGGCCGTGGCCTGAATCTGTATTCGAACGTGCACGTGGACGACGTCGCGGAGATCTACCACCTCGCCGCCGAGAAGGCGCCGGCCGGCGCGCTGTACCACGCGGTGTCGGGTGAAACGAACTTCCGCACCATCGCCCAGGCCCTCGCACAGAAGCACGGTGTTGCGGCCCGGAGTATCGGTCTTGCCGAGGGCGTGGAGATCTGGGGCACCTTCGCCGCTCTGATCGTCTTCTCGACGTGCAGTCGCACGCGCGCACCCCGCGCGCGGCGCGAACTCGGGTGGCTACCTCATCCCGACCGGCTCGACGTGCTGGCCGAGATCGACACTCCGGTGGACGCGACCTGACCGCCGGCGCACCCGATCCGAGAGGATCGGGTGCGTGGCGTTGCGTCCACTCTCAGTGGCGCCCTCCTGCGACCACGAGCGTCTCGCCGGTGATGTAGGAGGACTCAGCGGACAGCAGGAACCGCACGACCGACGCGATCTCCTCCGGCTGTGCGCCACGCCCCAACGGGATTCCCTCGACCATCGCGGCACGTTGCTGCGCCGTGACGGTCTGCGACTGCTCCGTCAGGACCAGACCCGGAGCCACGGCATTGACCCGGATGCCGTCCTTCGCGAACGCGAGCGCGCACCCGCGGGTGAAGTTGTTCAACGCGGCCTTCGTCGCGCCGTAGGCGATCGTCGACGGGTTCGCCGAGACACCGTTGATCGACGAAATATTGACGATCGCGCCCCCGCCTGCCTCGGCCATCTCGTCTTTGACCGCCCACGTCGTGAGATAGGGCCCGCCAGCGTTCGTGCGGAACAAGAGATCCCACCGTTGTGGAGTCAGCTCGTCGACAGCGAGCAAACGCGAGTAGGCAGCATTGTTCACGAGAAGCTCGATCGGACCGCCGAATTCACGGCGAGCAGACGCCATGCAGTCCGTCACGGATTGAGAGTCCGCCACGTCCATCTGCACGGCCACTGCCGCTCCCCCTCGTTCGCGGATACCGGCGACTGCGGCGGTCGCCTCGTCTGCCCGGGAGCGATATCCCACCACCACGCAGGCCCCTGCATCGGCGAGGTTCTCACAGATCGCGCGACCGATCCCGCGAGCGCCGCCCGTGACAACAGCGATCTTTCCGTCGAATCCCATTGCGCCACTCACCGCTTGATCGAATCGAAGTGCCGGTCGGCAAGTACGCCCATTGCCGGGCGCAGTGCCTGCGTCTCGCCGGCCACCTGACGCAAGAGCACGCCCACCGCAGTCTCGAGCGGCACCGTTCCCACGAGGTACCGCTTCACCAGCTTGATAGTGCCCACAGAGACCGACGAAGGACGATATTCGAGCACCGCTTCGAGATCGTCCAGGTTTCGCTGTTCGATCGGCGCCGACACGGACGCGGCTTCACGCAGGTACTTGAGAATTCTGGCCAGGCCTTTGCTGCGCTGAATCACGAACGGATCCTCGCTTCGCGGCACGATGATCTGCCGGATCTGCTCGAGTGCGGCGTCGTAGAGCCAGTCTCTCTCGTTCGGCGTCGCCGGCACCGGATCGACCTCGACGATCTCCACACCTACGACATCGGCCAGCGCTTCGAGGAACAGCCTCCGGTGCAGCAGTCCGTACACGAGAGAGTTGCCGACCTCGCCCAGCAGGTCGGGTTCCGCACGCTTGCGGTGCCCCAGGATCACGATGCGCAATTCGGCGAGCACCCGGTAGTAGCGGACCCGGTCGAGATCGATATCCGTGCCGGCCGCGCGCGCGTAGTCGCCGAAACGCTCCATGAGATTCGTGAAAGGTTCCTGAACCGCGCGGACCGAGACCCATGCAAGATCGTCATGCGGGTCGCCGAGGTGGCCCAATTCGAGATCGAGGACGGCGGTAACCTTGCCGTTCTCGTAGAGGAAGTTGCCCGGCCCGGTATCTCCCTGCACGATCACCACAGGTCCGTCCACGTCCGGCACATGGCTACGCACCCAATCGAGCCCGAGATCGATCAGCGGATCGATGATCCCGGAGTCACGATAGATCTTCTCCCACGTATCGATCTCGCGGTGCACGAGCACGCGCAGATCCGCGTCGGGGTCCTGGTCCGGCAGCTCGAGCCGGTGCGGATCGACACGATGCATCTCGGCGAGGATCCGCATGAAATCCGACGCGACAGACACTCGTTGGCTTTCGTCGTGCAGGCGGGAAAACCACGCCTGCCCGGGCACGAGTTCGGACAGGATCGCTTGATCGGTCGGATGCACACCGACGACGTCCGGGACGGGGACCGCAGTGCCGCCCAGAGCCCGGAAGAACGCGGCCTCGCGGTGCAGGGTGAAATCGTCACCCTTCTCCTCGGGGTCGAGACGGTCGTAGCGCAGGAACAGCGGGCGTACCACGCCGTCTGCACCGCGCACCTCCACCACCCACGCTTCGCGCCGACCACCGCCCGGGCGTCGATCGGACGAGATCACGGTGCCGTTCGCCGCGTCGCCGATCCACTCCACGAGCTCGGAGGAAAGGGCATTCGCTCCGAGTTCGGTCGTATCTTCTGTCGCCGTCGTCATCACTGCGTCCTATTCCTGGAGGGCTTCACGAATGCGGTCAGCCACCACATATGGTACAGATCACTTATATCACTTAGTTTGCTTTCGACAAGCTCTTCGACCGATCCCGGAGCGTGCACATGACCTCGAACGCCGTCACCGACCCCGACGCACCATTTCTCCCCGAGGACGACATCTACCACCGGCTCAGCGACGACCCCTACGAGACCGAGACGACCTGGTGGTCGTTCAACGTTCCCGAGCGCCGGATCGGCGGATGGCTCCACGCGGCACATCTACCCAACCAGGGCACCGTCACGTGGCGCGTGTTCGCGTGGGATCCGCGCGGAGCAGACCCCGGCCGTCTGGCGTACTTCCGTAACCCCGGACCGATCCCGATGATCGAGAACCCCGACCTGCGCGACATCACCTTTCCCTCAGGCGGTTTCAGCGTCAAAGCCTTGAAGCCAACCATGGACTACCACATCGCTTACTCCGACCCGGCTGCGAAGTTTGCGATCGAATTCGAACACCGCAGCGTGCACCCACCTCAACGCTTCACACCCGGCGAAGCACCCGCGATGTTCAACCCGCATTTCGATCAGCTCGGCCATCTCACCGGTGAACTCGTTCTCGACGGCGAGCGCATCACCATCGACTGTCACTCCGTGCGGGACCGCACGTGGGGTCCGCGCGGCGGGGCGCACCTACAGAGCCGCAAGCCAGAACACCTGCGCGGCGAATACACCGTTCGCGAACCCGGTGGATCCTCATGGCGGCAGGTCGAGCGGCAACGCGGTCGCGGTCGCATCCAATACATCTTCGGCCACGCCGGCGCCGAGACGGGCTTCTTGAGCTTCGTTCGTCCCCAGGACGGCAACGCCGCGGGTTTCTCGCCGCTCAATGTCGGGTGGCTACTGAAGGACGGACGGTTCGAACGACTCGACAAGACACGCAGCCGCATGCGCAACTACCGCGATCCGCGTACCGGGTGGAGCGCGCACATGGAGGTCGAACTGGTCGACGTCACCGGCCGGTCGATGGAAGCCGAAGGCTTCGCCGTCAGCCACATGTGTGAACACGGCACGGGATCGAACGCATTGATGCGCTGGGAGTTCGACGGAAAGATCGGCTGGGGTGAGGATCAGGACGGATGGAAGCCCGACCACTTCGCCGAACTCGTGCGGGCCCTGCGCGACACCGGACGAGTCGGGGACCTGTCCTAGATGGGTGATTCCTTGAAGTTCACAGTCCAGTACCCGCTCGCGGTCCAGGGATACACCCCGGAATTCCTCGGACCGCAGGCGATGACCCGATTCGCGCGTGCCGCGGAAGACGCAGGTTTCGACGCCATCGCCGTCACCGACCACCCGATCCCGTCGGACAAGTGGATCCGGTCCGGCGGCCACGACGGTTTCGACCTGACCACCGCACTGGCGTTCTGCGCGGCCGTCACGGACCGCATCAAGCTGATGACGTACGCGATGGTGCTGCCCTACCGGAACCCCTTTCTAGTCGCGAAGGCCATGTCCACCCTGGACCAGTTGTCGCAGGGCCGAGTGATCATGGCCGCCGGCGTCGGATACCTGAAGTCGGAGTTCGCCGCCGTCGGCGTAAATTTCGACGAGCGACACGAACTCTTCGACGAGGCGATCGACGTGATGCGCGGCGCCTGGACGCAGCGAGAGTATCGCTACGAGGGTCGGCACTTCATAAGCCTGGCACAGACGGCACTGCCGTTCCCGGTCCAGGAGGGCGGCGTTCCGGTGTGGATCGCCGGGAACGCCCCACGGGCCCTCGCGCGAGCGGCCACAGTCGGACAGGGTTGGGCCCCCTTGCTGATAGATCAGGAGAAAGCCGCGACGGTCCGCACGACTCCGATCCCGACCGTCGCTGCGCTGACGAGGGCGATCGACGAACTGCGGGACCTCACCGAGGCCGCGGGTCGGCCGCGCAACGCGGTCGAGGTGCAGATCGAGGGGGCGGACAGCAAAGTGTTGGTCCACGGCGGCACGCTCGACGAGCACCGCGACCGCCTGCACGAGTTCAACCAGGCAGGTGTCGGCTGGTTCGTGCTCGACCCACCCGCCACGACGGTGGAGGAGGCAATCGACGCACTCCACCACTACGGCGACGCGGTGATCTCCAGATTCCACTGATGCGAATCGTGCTCACCCTCAACGCATGACGGCGCAGTCGATTCGGTTTCGACCTGCAGAGCCGCGAGTAGGTGCGCACCATCCGCCGAGCGACACTACAGATTGGAGAGGATCAGTGAACTGATGGAATGTCATAGTGCCCATACGATCGCGTCTGCCGAGATAGAAGTGGTCGGATGCCCGATTCACTACTCGATTCACGGCGTCGGCCAGCGCCCGATCGTACTTGTCCACGGGTTCGGTGCGCATCAGATGTGGTGGCATCGGGTCGTTCCGCTGCTGAGCGACGAATTCAGTGTGATCACTGTCGATCTGAGCGGCAACGGCCGAAGCGGCCTCCGCAGCGCATACAATCCCGAAATCCATGCGCAGGAACTCGCTGCGGTCGCGCGCAGTGTCGGTGCAGGACCCGCACTTGTGGTCGGCCACAGCATGGGAGGTAGATCTTCAGTGGTAGCCGCAGCCGCCGAGCCCGCGCTGTTCGGTGGCTTGGTCGTCCTCGACACGGGCTTCCGTACTGCGGTCAGAAAAGACGACGCCCAGCGGACCGTCCGACCCCAAAGAATGTATCGGACTTACGAGGAGATACGTGAGCGATTCCGGCTCGAGCCACCTCAACCGGCATTGCCGAAAGACGTCATCGACCCGGTCGCCGCATATGCAGTTCACCAGACTGCCAACGGATGGACGTGGCGGGCTGACCTTCGGCCGCCGTCGTTTTCGGACACTGCTGTGAATGAAGCCTGGCGGGCGGTACGGTGTCCGGTCGCGTACGCATACGGCACACTGAGCACCGCTCCTGTGATCGAATCACTGCCGGTGCTGCGCGGGTGGCAACCGGATATCGACATCCGACCCATGGCCGGCGCACATCATCACCTCCCCTTGGAACGACCGGACGAATGCGCAGACGTAATCCGGACGGTGGCGGCACGAATGAGATGGTGACCATCCGCACGATGGTGGTCTCGTCATCGAATGTCCGTATCTGTGCAAGTAAGAAAGAGAAGCCAGAATTGCCCACCTCATCGACACTCGCCGCCATGGCAACCGATCCGGCATCGGTGCTGCCGGTTCAGTTGTGTTCTCGTGCTCGATCGGAACCGAACCGGCCGTTTCTCCGCGAAGTGACGGGAGGCCATGCAACTTACGGAGAGACGTGGGAGGGCGTCCGCAGCTGGGTGGAGCATCTACGCGACCTCGGCGTGGTTTCGGGATCCCGTGTGGCGACCTTGTTGCCGCCCTCGATCGATGCGGCAATGATCTGGGTCGCCCTCGGTTGCCTTAGCGCGGTAGAGGTTCCGCTCAACCCCGAGCTGAAGGGTGCCTTCCTCGAGCATGTCCTCGACGATGCCTCACCCATGCTGTGCTTGACCAGACCCGAATTTGCCGACCACATCCGAGACACAAGACCGACCTTGCCTATTCGGGTCGTCGAACGTGGAGCGTGGGAGACCCTGAATTCGGCTACCACCGAGCTCGATCCGCTGCCCTCCCCGGCCGATATCGCGTGTGTGATCTATACGTCCGGCAGTACGGGACCAGCCAAAGGAGTGATACTCGATTGGGCGCAGTTCGCCACCGTGATCGGCCGGATTCCACTCGGCGCCGAAGACGTCAGCTACAACTGCCATGCGATGTTCCATGTCACCGGACGGAGCCCACTGGTCACGATGTGCGATACCGTCGGCCAGGTCGTGCTCCGCGAAAGGCTCTCGGCGAAGGCCGCCATGGACGATGTCCGTAGGTTCGGATGCACCACCGGCACACTGCATGGCGCTCTCCTGCTGGCGTCACCGCCACAGCCGGACGACGCAGACAACCCCCTCGAAGCTGTCTTCGCCGGGCACAACGTCGCTCTTGCAGCGGAATTCGCACAACGATTCGCCGTGAAATGCTACGACCTCTATGGTTCCACCGAAGTCGGGTTCCCTCCTGTCCTGAGCGACACACCGCCCGACCTCGAACACACCTGGTGCGGACGCGTCCGCGACGGCTACCAGGCGCAGGTGGTGGACGAGAACGCACAGCCCGTCGCCGACGGTGTACCGGGCGAGCTCTGGATTCGGCCCGACGACCGGCGCATGATCATGGTGGGATATCTGAACCAGCCGAGGCGACCGAGCGGGCACTGGCCGGCGGTTGGTACCACACGGGCGATGTCGTCATACGACACCCGGACGGTAACTTCGAGTTTCTCCATCGAGCCGGCGACACCATTCGCCGGATGGGCGAGAACATCTCGACAACTGCGGTCGAGGCGGTGATAGACGAGCACCCGCAGTTGTCCGGCTTGCGCCGTAATCGGTGTGCCCGACCCTGTTGCAGGACAACAGGTCCTGCTCGTAGCGGAGAGTGTCGAGAATTCCACTCTGGACGAGCTGGAACTGTACACGTGGCTGACGAGCAATCTACCCAAGCACGCGCGTCCGCGATATCTCATCCTGACCCACGCGCTACCGCGCACTCCCACCAACAAGGTCCTCAAGACCGGACTGCTCGACACCATCGACCTGACCGATGCGTGGAGCCCACCGGTTCGACGCAGTTGACTCGATGCACTGCTCGGACCGAACGTCACGCGGCCGGAAACCTCGCCGCAGCAGCATACTTCGACCCGCCCTCCCAGTCGTGGTCCCCTCCCCACAGAAGTGGGGAGGGGACACGACTGCATCAGTGGCATCCGAGTCTGCGTGAGCAGCTACTCCGAAACGGTCAGGTACCTGAAATCGTACGGACCCCACGTGGTGGCGTAATCCATATCCGCACTGAAATTTCCGACCTTATCGCTCATCACCCACGGATAGGTCACCCACGTCATCGGCACACCCCACGCCTCCTCCACCAGGTAGTCGTTGAGCTCGACCGCACTGGCCTCTCGCTCCTCGGCACTACGTCGCGAATCCGTTGCACCCGCGAAGAGCCGATCGTATTCCGGCGTCGGCCCCGCCGGATTCTGCGTCGCACCGGACCGCGTTACCATCCCGGCAGCAAAGCCCAGACCGTACGACGAGAAATTCAGGTACGCCGGCGCCTCACCTCCTGCAAACGTAGTCATTCCCTCGAGAGAATCCATCACGTTGGGCTCGAAGCGGATCCCTGACTGCTCGAATTGCTCCTTGATCACATCGGTCAACCCCGGCGTCACCGCATTGGAAATGATGAACCGACCCAAATCCACACCATCAGGGAAACCCGCCTCGGCCAACAACTCCTTGGCCCTCGCCGGATCATACGGATACCGCTCTTCCAGACCGGAATCGAAGCCCGGCAAACCCTCACGCGAGTACTGCCACCGCGCATCCGAACCTGGGAACAACGCCTCCGTGACGGCCTCACGATCGAGCGCATAATTCAACGCCTGCCGCACCCGCACATCCGACAGCGGCCCATAGTCCCAATTCAACATCAACTCGGTCCCGATACCCATCGGAACCGGGACCGTGTTCAACCCCGAGCGACCCTCGACCGCCGCAACATTGCCGGGCTGGAACTGCCCGATATCGATCTGCCCACCGGCCACCGCATTGGTGAACGCCTGAAAATCCGCAATCGCCGTGTGCTCGATCCGCGCCACCTGCGCAGCATCGGCGTCCCAGTAGTCATCTCGATCACGTACCAGCACCAGCTTCTCACCCGGCGCCCAACTCTCCACGCTGTACGCGCCCGAGCCGTTGGCCTCCATATTCGGATCACCGTTCGCGATCAGATCCGGATGCATGATCAACCCCGACATCCCCGCCAACTGATACGGCATCAGATCGGTCGGCGACGACAACGTCAACGTCACCTCGTACGGCCCACTCGCCGCCACCTCGGTCACCGGCTCCATCAGACCCTTGACCACCGGCGAGTTCAACGTGCGCGCCCGATCGAGGTTGACCTTGACCACCGGCGCGTCTAGCGGCGTGCCATCGCGGAACGACGCATCCTCACGCAACTGCATGGTCAGTTGCTGGCCATCCGGGCTGTACTCCCACGAATCGACAAGCATCCCCTCCACCTCACCCGCGGAGGTGATGGTGAACAGCCGATCGTAGATCGCATTGATCCCGAACCGGAAGGATGCAACCTCGGAGACTGCCATGTGCGGATCCAGCGAATTCGGGCCGACCGTCCAGCCCGCGCGCAGCGTCGCCGTCGTGTCCACCTCACCGCCGCCACCGGAACCATCTCCGCTGGAATCGCCTGAGCCACAGGCAGTTGTCATCAGTCCGACAGCAGCGACCATCGCTACAGCCAAACGCCAACGTCGTCGAAACATGACACGTCCCTTCAAGCCTCGGCCGGACCGGCCGAACGGTCGAAATTGCGTACAAGCTGGACATCACTCGCGACCGAATGTCGATCACCAAGTGCACGAGTGTAACCTAGTTCACACACAAGGTTCTTGCCTAGAGTTGGCTCCAAAAGACTGTTCGACTTACAGAAGGTGTTATGCAACTGCAGCCAGAGGCTCGAGACCTGCACCCCGGGGCTGGCCCGAATTCCGAATCTCGATGTCTATCGTCCCTTCCAGACGGCCGGACGTTTCTCGGCAAAGGCCCGCGGGCCTTCCTTCGCGTCCTCGGCCTCGCTGACGACGGCGTCTTCTCTGTCGTTGCGAGCCCACGCCTCCACCTCGGTCACGGCCGTACCGTCGACGATTCCCGCGACGAGGCGCTTTGTCGCCTGTACAGCCAACGGCGCACTCGTCGCGATCCGATAGGCAAGGTCCAGTGCGGTCGACAACGAACGACCATCCGGGACCACCCGGTTGACCAGCCCCCACTCGTGAGCCTGCCGAGCACTGAATCTCTCGCCCAACAACAGAATCTCCATCGCGATCGCCCGCGGTAGCCACTGTGCAGCCCGGATAGCCCCGCCTCCGGACGCGAGGAAACCATTACGCACCTCTGGAAGCGAGAACCAGGCGGACTCGGTCGCGACGACGAGATCGCAGGCCATCGCGATCTCGACCCCGCCACCGATCGCGTAGCCGTTCACCGCTGCGATGATCGGCTTGTCGATCGGATGCCGACAGAACCCGCCAAACCCCCAGGCCCGCTCGATCTCAGGACTCGGGTATAGCGATCGGCCGGCAGCCATCTCCTTGAGATCGCCGCCTCCACAGAAGGCCTCGTCGCCTGCGCCGGTAACCACCACCGCGCGGATATCGGGGTCGTTCTGGGCCCTCGCGAGGGCGTCGACGAGACCCTGAGTGACTGCCGCGGACACCGCATTGCGTGCGTGCGGCCGGTTGATCGTCACGACCAGGATCTGGTCGATCTGTTCGACCAGTACCCGTTTGTTGCTGTCACGGATTCTCCTCACGTATCACTACGGATCGACGATCGACCCGACCGACGACTCAGCCGATGGGGTAGTCTCCCAGGTTCCATGTCCCCTCGGCCCCCAGCGACCAACCCGACGCAGCCCACGTTCCACCGTCGACGGGAAGAGTCGCGCCCGTAATGTATGAGGCGAGAGGGGAGCACAGAAACGCTACGGTCGAGCCACATTCCGAGATGTGTCCCATGCGTCCGAGCGGAATGTACCGGTCCATCGCATTCTGAAGAGCCGGCTCACGTACCAGGAATGCGGCTTCATCGATCGGACCCGTGCGCTGCCCGTGATTTCCGGGGGTCACAGTCTGGTCCGGTGTGATCGCATTGACTCGGATGCCGTCCGCAGCCAGCTCGAGAGCCATCGTCCGCGTAAAACTGAGCATCCCGGCCTTGCATGCGGCGTACACCGCGAAGTTCGGTGCGGCGCGGGTCCCTTCGATGCTGCTGACGTTGATGATCGAGCCACCCTGTCCTTCCCTGCGCATGAGGGGGACGGAAGCCGAGGTCGCGGCGAGCATGCTGACGAGATTGATGTCGATGTGCCGACGCCAGCTTCGCTCACTCTGATCGACGAACGCTCCGCCGCGCACTCCACCGGCATTGTTGACGAGGATGTCCAGTCGTCCGAATTCGGCATCTGTCCGTTCGACGGCCGCCCGAACCTGATCGCTGTCCATCACGTCGGTCTGCACCGCAACCACCTTGCGGTCGAGACCACGGATCAGCTCGGCGGTCTGTTCTGCCCGCTGCGGGTCGATCTCGGCGAGGACGATATCCGCGCCGGCCTCTGCGAGCGACAGCGCAATCCCGCGGCCGATCCCTCCGCCGCTGCCAGTGACCATGGCAACTCGCCCGGTCAGATCTATCGTGGTTCCACTCATGAGCCTCATCTCTCGTATCGGTGAACGAGGTACGCACCGCCGTCGCGATCGACAGGCGGTGCGTACCTTCAGTGATGCAGCGCAATTCGCTGTTGCATGATCATTCGGTGACAGTCAGGTACCTCAGGTCGGAGGGTCCCCACGTCGTCGCATAATCCATCTCGGTACTGAAGTGGCTGACCTTGTCGCTCATCACCCACGGGTAAGTGATCCACACGATCGGAACTCCCCATGCGTCCTCGGTGAGGTACCTGTTCAGGTCGACCGCGCTCGCCGACCGCTCGTCATCCGTGCGCGTCGAATCGGTGACCTTGTCGAGCAGCATGTCGTACTCCGGCGTGGTACCAGCAGGATTCTGCGTCGCGCCCGCGCGTGTATTGAGGCCTGCGGGAAGGCTGAGCCCGTACGAGCTGAACGCAATCATCATGGGGAAGGTCCCGCTTGCAAACTGTGTGTACACCTCGACGCCGTCGAGCACGCGCGGCTCGAACCGGATGCCCGACGCCGCAAACTGCTCTTGAATCACATCGACAAGCCCCGGTGTGGTCGCCGACGACACCGCAATTTCACCGAGATCGATACCGTCCGGATGGCCGGCCTCCGCGAGGAGCGCCTTGGCCTTCTCGGGGTCGTACGGGTAGATCCCCTCGATGCTTTCATCGAATCCTGGCAGTCCCTCGGGAGCGAACTGCCACCGCACGCGAGAATCCGGGTAGAGCGCTTCTGTGATCATGTCGCGGTCGAGGGCGTGGTTGAGTGCCTGTCGCACTCTCAGGTCGTCGAGCGGCTTCGCATCGCGATTGATCGCGATCTCCATACCCACCCCGGAATCGACAGGGACGGTGACGAGACCATCACGGCCTTCGACGGCGGCAACGTTGCCTGGCTGGAACTGGCCGATGTCAATCTGACCAGCAGCCACGGCATTGGTGAATGCCTGGAAGTCAGGGATACCGGTGTACTCGATACGAGCCGGCTTGGCGGCGTCGGCGTCCCAGTAGTCGTCGCGGTCGCGCACCAACACCAGTTTCTCGCCGGGCGCCCACGATTCGACGCTGTACGCACCGGAGCCGTCGGCGGTCATGCCGGGATCGCCGCTCTCGAAGAGAACAGGATTCATGATGAGGCCGGCAACTCCGGCCAGCGTGTAGGGCAGCTGGTTGGTCGGTTCGTTCAATACGACGGTGACCTCGTACGGGCCTGTCGCGGTCACATCGGAGATCGCCGACAACGAGCGCCTGACCACCGGCGACTCGAGAGTGCGCGCACGGTCGAGGTTTGCTTTGACCACCGCAGCATCGAGCGGCGTGCCATCGCGGAAGGACGCGTCGTCACGAAGAGTCAGTACAACGCTGCTGCCATCCTCACTGTAGGTCCAGTCGGTGACCAGCATGCCGTTGGCCTCACCCTCGTGGTCCACCGTGAACAGCCGGTCGTAGATCAGGTTGAGCCCGAAACGGAACGACGCAAGATCCGAGGTCGCCATATGCGGGTCCAGCGTGTTCACCGCCTGGGTCACACCCACCGACAGGGTTGCGTTGGTGTCGACCTCACCCTGACCCGCAGCGGCAGACGAATCGGAACTCCCGCACGAGGAAACCAACGCGGCTACAGCCACACACGCGACTGCGGTGACTGCCCAGCGACTTCGGAACATGAGATGCCCTTTCGCGGAATCAGGTTCGAGTGCGAGCGCGGATCAAGGCTGTGCAGGCGCGGGAGGGAGCGCACACACTGCGACACCCGAAGAAGATGTGATATTTCATCGACGACACTAACGCGCGGTGGTTCGCATCACAATACCGAACGTATGGGATTATTCGGAATCGTTTTTTGCGTCAGTATTATTCACCGCACGGAGCAGAAATTCGGCCGATCCGTCGATCACGACAGCGCCCGTCGAATCGATCAATTCCAGGCCGAGTTCGATCCGTGCGTCGCCTCCACTCCCCCGAATGCTGCGGACCACAGCACGTGCGGTGAGAACCTCTCCGCGGTAGACGACCTTGCGGAATCGGGTCCGGAATCGTCTCACCGACCGGGTACCGAAGAGATCCGTGCAATATGCGGCCAGATAGCCTGCACCGAGCATCCCGACGCTGAATGCTGCGGGATAACCAGCAACACAAGCCATTTCGTCGTCGTGATGCATAGGGTTCATGTCGCCGCTCGCGCCCTGGTAGCGCACGATGTCGGTCATCGTGATGGGCCCGAACCCGAGCGGGGCAAGCTCCTGCCCCTCTTCGATACCGACCGTCGAGAACGTCATGCCTGCACCCCAGGATTCGCGAGAAGAGCTGAGGTGTAATGGCATTCCGCTCTGAGTTCACCGTGGACATCGGTGAATGTCACGGTGAAGTGCACCATCGCCATCGGTCCCGATTTTCCGTTCTTGTGTTCAACCGAATCGAGACGCAATCCGGTCGTGACGGTTTCGCCGGCATGGAGCAGCCCTCCGTGGAATTCGTATTCCTGCTCGAGGGACAGCAGTCGGCGGACATCAGGTGTCACTCCGATCGCCTCACATCCGGCGCGGGTTTCGGGAAGGTCGAAGACCCGCGAAATATTGTCCCAGAACACCACGGTGGAAAGGAAGGTCGGCGGCACGGGAGCTACCGGGTCGTCCAGATATTCGGGCCGCCCGGCGCCGGTTGCGAGGGCATATTCGCGGACTTTGCCCCACTCGATCGGCATGACTGCCACGGTCGACCCCTAACCTGCGATTCGTGAGGTGGGGGCGGGCCGGAACGTGCGTTGACTCGGATGCGCAGCCGGGATAGCCGACAGAAGCGTGCGGGTGTACTCGTTGGCGGAGTCCGAGAACAAGGCGGCCGCCTCATCGCACTCGACGATCTCGCCACGCTTCATGACCGCGATACGGTCGGCGATGACCCGTACCAGCGACATGTCATGCGAAATGAACAGGTACGCGAGATTACGTTCGGCCTGTAGTTCGCGCAGCAGGTTGATGACATGCGATCGGATGGACATGTCCAACGCAGCGACGGGTTCGTCGCAGACGACGACCTCCGGGTCGGTCACCAACGCCCGGGCAATCGCCACGCGCTGGAGCTGACCTCCCGACATCTCGTAAGGAAACCGCTCGAGATGATGTGCGGTCAGACCGACGCGATCGAGCAACGCCGCCACCCGCTTGTCGCGGTCCGACGAGCTGTACCCCCCTTGCGAGAGCATCGGCTCGGCGATCGAATACTTGATCTGGGCACGGGGGTTCAGCGACTTGAACGGATCCTGGAATATCATCGTCGCCCGGCCCCGGACCTTGCGCAGATCCGACCGTCCCATCGCGGTGATGTCGTCGCCGAGCACCTTGATCGAGCCCGTGTCCGGTTCGATCAGACGCAATGCCAGTCGCCCGACGGTCGACTTGCCTGCACCCGACTCGCCGACCAGCGCAAGTGTCTCACCGCTGCGCACCTCGAGGCTCACACCCCGCACGGCGTCGACGGTCTCGGTCACACGACCGAGCAGATTGCGTTTGGCCGGATACGACTTCGTCAAACCCTCGATGGCGAGAGCAACGTCGCCGGTGTTCTTCCGGATACCGGCGTGTGCGCCGGCGGCGGTCGTGTCAGTCATAGAAAGCGTCCTCCAGCGAGATCTCGCCGGTGCGGACGCAACGCACGAGATGATCGGTTCCGATGGTCGACAACGGCATGAAGCCCTCGGTGCACTTGTCCTGCGCGTAAGGGCAGCGCGGCGCGAACCGGCACGAATCGACGAACTCGTGAGGAGGCGGCACACGGCCGGGGATCACACCCATCTTCTCGGCATGCCGCACGGGATCAGGCATCGCGTGCAGAAGCCCCGCGGTGTAGGGGTGGCGCGGGTTGTCGAAAAGCTCGAGAATGGGCGCGTCCTCGACGATCCTGCCTGCGTACATCACCGCAGCCCGGTCACACACTTCCGCAACCACGCTGAGGTCGTGGGTAATGAGCAGGACACCGAGCCCGAGTTCGAGCTGCAGTTCGTGGATCAGACCGAGCACCTGCCGCTGCACAGTCACGTCCAGCGCGGTGGTCGGCTCATCGGCGATCAGAACGTCCGGATCGCACGACAGTGCCATCGCGAGCATGACACGCTGGCACATACCCCCGCTGAACTGGTGCGGGTAGGCGTGCGCTCGCTTTGCCGGATCGGGGATGCCGACACGGTCGAACAATTCGATGGCGCGGGCCCACGCGTCCTTCCGCGAGCACTTGCGGTGCCGGCGGACGGCCTCGGCAACCTGGTCGCCGACGGTGAAGGCAGGGTTGAGGCTGCGCCGTGGCTCCTGGAAGATCATCGCGACCTCGGCACCGCGAACGTCGTCGAGCTGCTTCTCCGAGAGCGTGTTCAAGTCGCGGTCGTTGACGACAATGGCACCGGAGATGCGTGCGTTACGTGCCAGCAGGTGCATGATCGCGAGCGAAGTGACCGTCTTACCGGACCCCGATTCACCGACCAGTCCGACGGTTTCGCCCTTGCGGACGCTGAGCCCGACGCTATCGACAATCCGCGTCCACCCATGATCGGGTGTCTTGAAGTCGACGCACAGGTCGTCGACCCGCAGGACGGTGTCCTGCTCGAGTGCCTTCTCGGTGGTTATTGTCATGCCTTGCTCCCGCCTTGGCTGCCGACTGCATCCCGCAGGCTGTCGCCGAACAGTGACAGCAGCAGAATCGAAACAACGATCATCACGCTGGACGGAATGATGGTCCAGCCGTTGATCGCGAGATTGTCGAAACCTTCCTTGACCATCGAACCCCAACTCGCGGTCGGTGGTTGCACACCGAGACCGAGGAAGCTCAGGCCCGATTCCGCAACGATGGCGACGGATGCGCCGAAGGAAATCTGGATGAGCAACGGAGAAACGATATTCGGCGCCACATGGCGCGCCACGATCCTGATCGGACCGGCCCCACCGGAGCGGGCGGCCTCGACGTAGTCCTCGCTGATGATCTCCCGCGTACTCACCCGGACCAACCGGAAGAATCGCGGCGCAAGCAGCACACCGATTGCAATCATCGCGTTCGTCAGGCTCGGCCCGAGAGCACCGACGATCGCGACCGCGAACAGCAGCGGTGGCAACGACATCAGCACGTCGGAGACTCGGCTGGTGAACGAGTCCAGGGCGCCGCCGAAGTAACCGGCCATCAGCCCCAGACTCGCACCCGCGATGATACCGATTCCCACCGCGAGCGCAGCTGCAGCAAGATCGACACCGGTGGCAATCATGAGCCGGCTCAAGATGTCACGACCGACAGCGTCGGTGCCGAGCCAATACTCTGCACTGGGGCTTTGCAGCCGGTTCAACAGGTCCTGTGCGGACGGGTCCTTCGGCGTCCAGAACTGTGCCAGAACACCGATGAACACGAAGAACAACAGGCCGATGAGGCAGAACATGCCGAGACGGTCCTGCAGTAGCCGCTTCATCGTCCGGCCGGGCGTATACGAGAACAGCGCCTTGGCGCTTGACGCGTTCGTCACTGTGGTGGTCATTGGTTTCGAATCCTCGGGTTCAGGTAGCCGTACGAGATGTCGACGAGCAGGGTGACGAACAGGACGATCACGCCGCTGACGAGAACAACGCCCTGCATGGTGGGAATGTCACGGTTGATGACGGCGGTGACGCCGAGCTGACCGAACCCCTGGATGTTGAAGATCGCCTCGATGATGACGGCTGCACCGACGACGCGGCCGACATTGAGGCCGAGCATGGTGATGTAGGGAACCGACGCGTTCTTCGCCGCGTGCTTGCATACCAAGGCCATCTTGCTCAGTCCCTTGGCGCGTGCGGTACGGATGTAGTCCTGTTCGAGGGCTTCGATCATGGAGCCACGTGCCTGTCGCGTGAGTTCGGCGAGGCTGATGGTGGCGATGGCGATCGCGGGGAGCGTGGCATACAGGAGCCACTCCCCCAGACCATCACTCATCGGCGCATATCCGGTAGGCGGGAAGAATTGCAGGCCACCGAGGGCGAACCACTTCACGAGGATCGCGGCGAGCACGAACGGCGGAATGGCGAGCAGAAACACTGAAGTGCCGGTCAGGAGCCGATCGTAGAGGCTGTCGCGCTTGACCGCGGCAATGATACCGAGCGGGATGCTCAGAATGACGACCATGAGCATCGCGAACAAGCCGATGGACAGGGTCCGCGGAAGCCGACGAGCAATGACCTCGGTCACGGGCTCGTTGGTGGCGAACGACGTCCCGAGGTCCCCCTGCAACGCATTCCACACGTAGGACACGTACTGCTGCCACACGGGCTGGTCGAGTCCGAGTCGCTGACGGACCGCCTCGATCGCTTCGGGAGACGCATCGGCGCCGGCGATGATCGCGGCGGGATCGCCCGGCGCGATTTCGACAAGCAGAAACACGATGACCGTCAGGATCAGAAGCATAGGCACGACCGTCAGTAGTCGTGATGCCATGAACCGCAACATGGAAAACCCTTCGTTCGGCTGGGCGTGAGGTGTGGACGCGCCCTGCGTTCGAGCACAAGCGAGAAACTCGACTGGATCCGATCTATGACGCACACGCCGTCGTGGGCTCTATTGTGAGTCGCACCACTTAGCTTGTCAACAATACTTAGTTAACTACGTTGACTCCCTCGTGAGCGCCGGCAGCCGGTGCCTCGAACACCTAAGTGTTCGAGGCACCGGCTGTAGAGCGCCCGCTATCCCGTTGTGCGCACGCGCAGATTTCAGTCCGTCACAGGACGAAACACGGGCAGCTTCCACCCTTCGGTGATCGGGGAGAACCGCACCTCGACCTCCATACCGATCGCGACCTCGTCGGGATCGATGTCGACGACATTCGTGACCAGCCGGGCCGGGGAGGCACCGGCGAGGTCGATCACTGCTCCGACGACCGTGATGTCGGGCAGACCCGGAAAACCGTGCACTACCGCGAAGCTGTAGACAGTGCCACGCCCGGACAGCTCCGGCCACTTCTTCTCCGTGGACTGGCATTCGGGGCAGAACGGGGTGGGAGGCATCCGGAAGTGCCCGCAGTCCGCGCACTGGCACGCGACGAGGCGATCTTCCTTGGCAGCCTGCCAGAAGGGTTCGGTATGCGGATCTGTCGTGATCCGAACGGTGTCACCAGGAAGCGGCGTTGCCACGATGTCGCTCATGCCGCACGTCCCAGGATAAGGCCGCTGACGGGCAGCGACGCGGGACCGCCGGTCGCAAGCGCGAACTCGGCGTCCTTGACCTGGTTGATCGCAGTGCCTCGCATCTGCTCCACCGCCTCCATGATGTGTGTCATTCCGATGATGTAGGCCTCGGACAGCTGACCGCCGTGTGTATTCACCGGTATCGAGCCGCCCTCGTACCGGATTGCACCGCTCTCGACGAACGCACCGCCCTCGCCGCGCTCGCAGAATCCGTAATCCTCGAGCTGCATCAGAACCATGGGCGTGAAGTGGTCGTAGAGCAGTGCAACGTCGATGTCCTTCGCCGACAGGCCGGACTGCTCGTACAAACGATTGGCGATCGGCTTGTTTCCTGCCGAGGCAAAATACTCGTCGGGCATGCCGTACCACGCGAACGCGCGACCCCATTCGCGCCGACCGCCGTGCGCGACCGCCACGACCGGGACCGGCGTCTGCCGCAGATCCTTCGCACGCTCGGCGCTCGTGGTGATCACTGCAACAGCACCCTCGGTCTCGAGGCAGAAGTCGTACAGGCACAAGGGGTCTGCGATCATGCGGCCGTTGAAGTAGTCCTCCTTGGTGAGGGGCTTCTTCTGGATCGCCTTGGGACGGTTGAGGGCGTTCTGCCGCTCGGAGATGGCAATCTCGGCGAACGCATCACGCGTGGTGCCGTACAGGTGCATGTGACGACGCGCGAGCACCGACATCAGGTGTCCGGGGCCGGCGAGGCCCGAGGGCTGCAGGAACGAGTTGGTCGGGTTCGGCGCCGAGGCTGCGAACACCGTGCCCAGACGCTGCTGATCCTGCTGGAGCGCCATGACCGTGACCACCGTCGTTGCGTCACCGGCTACGATCGCGGCGCGCGCCAGGCCGATCGATCCGGAGGCGCCGCCGCCACCGGAGGTCAGTGATGCCGTGAAGGTGACCTCGGGGATGCCCAGGGTCTCCATGAAGTCGGCGGTATCCATCTTCTGGCCGTACCCGGCGCCTGCGCCGGAGTAGTAGGCGAAACCGTCGATTTCCTTCACTGAGATTCCGGCGTCCTCGCACGCTGCGAGGATTGCTTTGCCGGCAAGTTCCGTAATCGTCTGGGGCGCGGATCCTCCGCGCTTGTAATAGGGGGTGGCGCCGACACCGACAATGGCGACATCCCGCAGTCCGTTACTCAAGACAGCTTCTCCGTTCGGTAATTCCGGTCGGCCGAGGAACCAACGGCGAGCACCCGACGGTGCCCGAGTGGAGCCCGTACCGGCTTCACGCACATGTCACGGTGAAATGCACAAATGACATGTATCACATAGTAAGCTATGAACGGTCCGGACTCCAGCGTCAGCCGATATTCGACCTGTTGTCTTGTCTACATCGTCTGTGTCCAGAGCGAGCCCACTTGCGTCTCCCTCGCCCCTTACCGGAGGTATTCGTGGCCGAAGAATCGTTCGCCCCGATTTTCGACTCGCTCGGCACCACGTCGTCGCGACCGATTCGTACCCCGAAGACGGCCGAACTGGTGGCATTGAGATTGAGACGCATGATTGTCGACGGAGAACTGACCGACGGAGACCGGTTGCCGCACGAGGTCGAGCTGATGGAGCATTTCTCCGTGAGCAGACCGACCCTGCGTGAGGCCGTTCGCGTACTCGAGGCCGAACGGCTCGTCGAAGTGCGGCGCGGTTCGCGCTCCGGCGCACGGGTGTGCGTGCCCGGCCCTGAAATCGTGGCCCGCCCGGCGTCGCTACTCCTCGAACTGTCCGGCGCCACGGTTGCCGACGTGCTCGTCGTCCGGCAGGCAATCGAACCCCATGCCGCGCGCCTGCTGGCACTGACAGGGAGCGACACCGAATTCGACGAACTCGCGCGCATGATCGACGAAGATATTCCTGCGTCGTATCTCGCAAACAAGCTCTCCGCGGGGGCCGCAGCGTTTCACCTGCGCCTGGTGCAGCTGTGCGGCAACGCCACCCTCTCGCTGCTCGCCGGTATGATGCACGAGATCTTCGAACGGCATATGGAGGCTGTCACGGCGCAGAAGAGCCTCGTGGACCGTGAAAAGTACGAGGCGAGTTACCAGCTGCTGGTCCGGTCATGCCGCCGCCTGATAAAGCTCCTGCGTGCCGGTGACGTCGACGCCACCTACGACCACTGGCAACAGCATGTGACGGTCTCTCGGGCCTCGTTGCTCGTCGGTCACGAGTCGACTCAGGTCCGAGACATCCTGAACTGACGGTTGCCCGCTCACGTATGTGACCGGCCGCTATCGTCGTGCGAGGCGGTCACGAAAGAGCTGGGACTCAGGATTTTCCGAGCAATCGATGCGTGAGTTCACGGAACTCGGAAGAGCACAGCAGGTGGCCCTGGCGCGCGCCCGCCTCGTCGAAATTCTCCTCGGCCGGCCACGCCGCCCTCCGCGCGAGCACCGCATAATCGCCGAGCACACGGCGATCGATGTACGACAGCGCCTCGACACGGGCGAGCGCGGCAGACAGGGCGTCCGGCTCGCCGGGTTCCGCCAGCCCAAGTTCCACCGCCCGGTTCGCGGTGATACGTTCCTGTTCCGCGAGCAATCGCCACAGCAGGTCCGGCGCGATGCGGTGCAGTAGTGCCACGCCTCCGGTCCCCGCGATCAGGCCGGCCCGGGCCCATCCCTGCATGAGAAATCCCTTCGGGCCGACGAACCGCATGTCGCACGCGAGCGCGAGGTCCATGCCCAGACCGACGGCTGCGCCGTCCACAGCAGCAATCGTCGGGATCGGGCAGTCGCGCAGCGCGCGCACCATTGCCTGCACACGACGGTAGATGGTCTGGTGGATCTCCTCGGGCGTCAACGTCCGGCCGAGTTCCGCGAAGTACGGCAGATCGCCACCCGCTGAGAACGTGCCCTCCCCTGTCAGGACCAACGCCTTGGCATCTGCCTCGGATCCGGCAGCCGTGATGGCGTCGGACACGATGTCCGCGTCGTCTGCCGACAGGGCATTGCGCTTGTCCGTCCAACGCAATGTGACGATCGCTGCTCCGTCACGGAGCTCGATGGTTACCGGCATGTGGTCCTCGCTGTCATACGTCGGTGGCGGATACAGATACGGAAAGCCCGCCAGGGCACGTTTGAAGGCCGCGCCCCGGCGGGTCATGCGGTAAAACGATCAGGCCTTCGTACCCTGACGCTTCGCCGCACGCAGTTCGCCGCTGCGCTTGAGCATCTTCGCAGCGACACGCTCGAACTCGACCGGTGCGGTCGGCAGGACAGCCAAGCCGGTTTCGCGGCTCGGAAGCGAGATGGTGGCGGTGGCAGGGCACGTGATTTCACCACGCTGGCTGGTGCCGCGCAGTTCGACGTCGACGAGGTAGCGATCACCCTCGACGCGCTTGCCGACGACCTCACCGGTGAAGGTGTGAATGTCACCTTCGTAGTTGAACTTGCGCATCTGGCTGGACATGGACTCGACCCAACCCTCGTCTCCGATCCAGTCGGTGAGGAAGTGTGAGAGCCAGCAATCGCGCATCATGCCGTAGTCGTATGCCGCCGGCAGTCCGATCGAGCGGGCGTACTCGCTGTCCCAGTGGATGCGCTGTGCAACATCCGGGACTCCCTGCTCGTTCGGGATGTAGAACGCTGCGATACGCTGACGATTCTTGTATGCCAGACGGCTGGACGTTGGCGTGTACGGTGCGAAACCGTAACCACCCGAGTGGAATACAACCATGTCGGTGGTGGTCAGCGGGCCCTTCGCCATCGTGCCGAGGGTGTCACCGACCGCCACATCCTCGAAGTAGCGGGTATTCGCTCCTCGAACCTGCTCGGCCGCGTAGATCTCGTCGATCTTCGCAATTTCGTCGGCAGTGTAGGAAGCCGGCTCGATCGCGTCGTACTTCTTGCGCTTCTTCGACTCGTGACGCTCGGTGTGAATCGTGATCACACGCTGGGTCTGAACAACCTCGGCGCGCTGGTTGAACTGCACGTGGATACGCGTGACGATCAACGAGCGGCCAGCGAACTCGGACTGCTTCTCTTCGACCTTCTCGAAACCCTGGAACGAGAACAAGGTGTCGCCGTCGTAGACCGGGCGGTACCAGTCGGTGGTGGTACCCGAGACGAACACGTGGATGCCACGAAACGACGGACGACGCTGATCCTTCGGCACCGGATCCGCAAGCAGATCCTTGGTGAGCGCGATGTTGATCATCGGAGGCGCAATCTGACCGCCCCAGCGTGTGTCGAGGCCGTACTCCTCGTCGACGAACAACGGATTGTCGTCACCGTAGCTTCGCGCAAAGTTGCGCATGATGTCCGGTGTCGCGCGCGTGTACTGCTCGCGCTGCGTCACAGCGTGATACACACCGACGAGATCCTTTGCCTTCTGCACATCCTCCTCGCGGAAGGTGTAGATCTCGGGCTTTGTTTCCGTTGTCTCCGACGTGCTCATGGAGTACCTCCGTGGTCGATGGGGCGCCGTGATCGTGGCCGGCGCTTCGAAGCGGCTGAGTGGGCGGGCGCGATGATCCGCCTCGCCGGTCCCCTTCCTACAGTAAGTGCACTTAGTCATAGATGTAAAGCCATTCAATGGTATATCTCCGACAACCTTCGAGGACGAGCACGTAACCTCAGGCCATGAGCAATCGAGAACCGGCTCCCCTCGGCGCAGCGTCGGGTTCCGTTCGCATCCCGAAAACGGCCGAACTCGTCGCCGCCCGCCTCCGCACCGAGATCGTGCGCGGCCAGCTGAAGGAAGGCGATACTCTTCCGCCCGAAACGACACTGATGGAGGAATTCTGCGTTTCCCGCCCCACGCTGCGAGAGGCATACCGACTGCTTGAGGCCGAATCACTCATCCAACTCAAGCGCGGAGCGCGTGGTGGAGCCGTTGTATCCGTCCCCGACATCTCCGTCGCAGCGCGGTATGTCGGCCTCATCTTGCAGATGAGTGGCACCACACTCGACGAAATCTATTCGGCCCGAATGGTTTTCGAACCTACTTGCGCTCGACTGTTCACCGAACGTCGCACCGACAACGACCTCGACGATCTACGCGCATGCATCGATCGGATGTGCGACATCACCGAGGAAGACCTGAAAACGAATCGAGCGCCGGAAATATGGGCGGAGCTCACCGGCAGTTTCCAATCCATCATCACCGAGCGATGCGGCAACAACGCGCTCAGCGTCCAGGCCGGCGTGCTTCGCGACATCGTCACGACGCATCAGAAGTCCGCCCTGGACCGCGGGGCCCGGCGCAAGGGCACGTGGCCCGCCTATCGCCGCAATCTCCGGTCGTACGAGAAGTTCGTCAGCATCGTCGCGGTCGGCGACGGAGTGGCAGCCGAAGAACATTGGGCCGCGCACCTGCGTTCGGTCGGGAAGATCTTGTTCAGTGGCGGCGTGGGCCGAGCATCCATCGTCGAACTGTTCAGCTGAAATGCATCGTCCGGCCGGCGTGAACCGACCGGACGGTGCGTGCGATCGTCACACCTTGGCGGACTGATCCTGATGGGCGAGACGCTCCACCACGTGCCTGCGTACGAGCTTGCCGGTCTCGGTGCGGGGCAGTTCGTCCCAGTACACGATGCGCTCCGGAGTCTTGCTGCTGCGCAATGAATCCCGCACAAACGCACGTAGATCATCACCATCGATGGAGACTCCGGGACGTAGGACGACAGCTGCCTCGATGCGCTGACCCCATTCCTCGTCGGGAATGCCGACGACGGCAACGTCCAGGACGTCCGGATGCCGGAGGATGACGTCCTCGATTTCAGCGGGCGCAATGTTCTCGGCGCCGCGGATGATGGTGTCGTCCACACGTCCACCCACGAAGAGGAATCCTTCCTCGTCCACGTACCCCTTGTCGCGGGTATCGAAGAAGCCGCGCTCGTCGACCATACGGCCGACACCCGCGTACTCGGCGGACACCTGGTCGCCACGGACGCAGATGCGTCCCGTCACACCCGGTTCGAGCACACTGTCGTCGAAGTCGCGGATCTCGAGGTCGATCCCGGGCACGACCTGCCCGACGGAGCCGAGCCGGGCGCGGACCGACTCGTCGTTGCTTTCGAGCGCCGACCGATGGTCGTCGGGCCCGAGAACTGCAATGGTGGAGCTGGTTTCGGTCAGGCCGTAGGCGTTGACGAATCCGGCGTCGGGCCACATCCGCAGGGCACGCTCGATGACCTTCGCGGGCATGGGAGCACCGCCGTACGCCAGGCTTCGCAGACTCGGGATGCTCTTGTCGGCGTCGGATTCCACGATGCGCGCGAGCATCGTGGGTACGACGAGTGCGTTGGTGACCTCTTCGCGGCGGACCGTGTCGAGCCACTGCTGCGGGGTGAACTGCTCGAGCACCATGGTTCGGCGCCCTGCGTAGAGGTTCGTGATCACGTTCGCAACCGCTGCGATGTGATACGGCGGGACGCTGACGAGCGCTGCGTCGGTCTCCTCGGCCGACGCGAACTCGACCGATCCGAACACGTACGACGTGAGGTTCTCATGTCGGAGCAGCACGCCCTTCGGCGCAGAGGTGGTGCCCGAGGTGTAGATCACAACAGCAGGCGCGTCGGTGTCGACAACATCGTCCTCGTCGAGCTCGGTGTTCGCCGAGGACGCGAGGTTCTGAAGCCATGTCTGAGGCGAGAAGACTTTCAGGCCAGCCCGCTCGAGAGCGTCCGATTGCGCCTGGTCGGCGATACCGAGTGCGCGTGGGTGGTTCGCGAGCAGACCGTCGAGCTGTTCGCGCCCCAGCCGGTAGTTGACCGGAACGAGTGGGACACCAGCGCGTGCTGCCGAGAACATGGCCACGGGAAACGCCGGGCCGTTGACAGCGAGATACACGACGGAGTCGGCCCCCACTTCACGGATCGCAGCGGCACCGGCGATCGACAGTTCCTGCAGCCGGGCCGCCGAGATGCCGAGGTCGCGACTTCCGACCACGGTGCGGTCGCCGAAACCGTCGACCGCCATGTCCAGCAACATCGTGAGATTCATTCGTCACTCCACTCGAGGAATCGATTCACCGATACCGGATATCAGTCCGAGGAAGGCAGCGGCTTGGCCGCCTTGAGGGGCAAGACGCGGCCGTCGACTTCGAGTCGGCCCGCGCCGGGCTTGGTGCACAGGATTTCGATTCCGGCCTCGTCGTCTGCATAGCGCTTGCCCAGTTCGGCGCCCCCCACGTGCGCGGGATCGATCGACGAGCCGTCCCCCTGTCCCTTCTTGCCGACGACCATGTCGACTCCACCGCAGGTCAACGATACGTCCGCCTTGGGCGCGCGGACCACGATCACCGTTGTGGTGTCGACGGAACTGGCCAACGACTGACCGACCTTGAGAATCACGATTCCTCCATTCGAACAATTCTGCACTCGGGCCGTTCTGCGGCTCCGGCGATGTCACCTCGGTGACCGACCGCTACCGACATTGTCAGAGTAGCGCCCGTCACATAGTTTAGATAGTACTATAAGTGACCTAACATACGACCGAGTCGGTACGCGAAGATCACGTGATCCCCAACCTTCACGTAACGACCCGAACCGGACGTACCGAACACCAGGAGAGTCTGCATGAATATCAGCGGAAAGAAAGCCGTCGTCGTCGGAGGCGCCTCCGGAATGGGCAAGGCCACCGCAGAGGCGCTCGCCGCACAGGGCGCGCAGGTTGCGATCCTCGACCGTGAGGGCAGCAACGGCAAGGAGGTCGCCAGCGCGATCGGCGGCACGTTCTACCCGGCCGACATCACCGACTTCACCGGTATCGGGGAGACGCTCGCCGCGGCCGTCACCGACCTCGGTGGCCTCCACGTCATCGTCACCACCGCGGGCGGTGGCAAGGCCAAGAAAACCCTCGGCCGTGGCGGGCCGCATGATCTCGAGACCTTCCGAGACATTGTCGACCTCAACCTGATCGCCACGTTCAACCTCAACCGGCTCGCCGCCGCCCACATGTCGAACAACGAACCCGAGGACGACGAGCGCGGCGTCATCATCAATACCGCCTCGATAGCAGCCTTCGAAGGCCAGATCGGACAGGTCGCCTACACCGCAGCCAAGGCCGGCATCGCCGGAATGGCCCTGACCATGGCCCGCGACCTCGGCTCCTTCGGCATCCGCGTGCTCGCGATCGCGCCGAGCCTGTTCGCTACCGGCGCCACCGCCGCAATCCCCGACGACCGCGTCGCGCCACTGGTCGAAGACGCCGCATTCCCCAAGCGCATGGGCCGGCCCGAGGAATATGCAAAACTCGCCCTCGCGATCGTCGACAACGCCATGCTCAACGGGCAGTGCCTGCGTCTCGACGCCGGCCAGCGGTTCGCTCCGCGCTGATCGAGTCCAGCACTCGACGACCACTCACCCTAGGAAGAGTCTCCATGCCACTCGCGATCACCGACGACCACCGCGACATCGCGGATGCGGTCCGCTCGTTCCTCACAGGTCACGACGCAGCGACGCTCGCGCGACGCGTACTCGACGACCCGAACGCCGATACAACCTCCCTCTGGAAGCAGCTCGCCGAACTCGGCTGGCTCGGCCTGCACCTGCCCTCCCGCTTCGGTGGCGAAGACGTCGGATTGCCGGAAGTGGCGATCGTCGCCGAAGAACTCGGCCGGCAGCTGGTTCCGGTTCCGTTCCTGGCATCCGTCGCAACCTCCGCGGCACTTGCAATCGCCGGAGACGACGACCAGCAGTCCCGGTGGCTGCCCGGATTCGCCGACGGCTCGACCGTGGCCGGGCTCGGCACCTCCGGGGCGCTCACTGTTTCCGGCACAGCGGTCTCCGGTGTTGCCGGGCTCGTCGTGGGGGCCATCGGTGCGAGCGTGCTCGCACTGGTCGCCGGAGACGACCTCGTGCTCGTCTCCCCCGACGACACAGCCGTCACCGTCGTCCCGGCTCCCGATTTCGAGCCGACTCTGCGTCTTGCGCGGGTACTGCTCGACAACGCGCCGGCGCTGACGGTCGTGAGTGGCGCCGCGGGCCGTGCGCGCCACATCGCCCGGACGCTCGCCGCGGCAGAGGCTGCGGGCGGCGCTCGCGCAACACTCGACGCTGCCCTCGAGTACGCGAAGGTTCGGGAACAGTTCGGGCGCGCCATCGGTTCGTTCCAGGCTATCAAGCATCACCTCGCGAACATGCTGGCGACCAGTGAGCTCGCGGTCGCCGTCGCGTGGGACGCCGCACGCGCCGGCACCGACGGTGAGCAGGCCGCACTCGCTCTCGATGTTGCTCGGGCGCTCGCGTTCGATTCGTATGTCGCAAACGCCGAGAAGAGCATTCAGATTCACGGTGGTATCGGGTTCACGTGGGAGCACGACTGCCACTTGTTCCTCCGCCGAGCCCAGGCTCTGCGCGCACTGTTCGGTGAGCCCGCAGCCGCGCTCGATTCGATCGTCGCGTCGGGTACCGCGGGAGTGCGTCGCCACTTCGCGGTGGACCTGCCGGCCGAAGCGGAGACGTTCCGCACCGAAGCTCGTGCGTTCGTCGAGCAGTACCAGGGAGCATCGGAAGCGGATCGTCGTGCGCTGCTCGTGGACTCGGGCTATCTCATGCCGCATTGGGCGAAGCCGTATGGCCGCGCCGCGTCACCGGTCGAGCAGCTCGTCATCGACGAGGAGCTCGGTGGAGTCGATCTTCCCAACCTGGGTATCGGTGCGTGGATTCTGCTCACTCTCACCCAACACGGCAATGCCGAGCAGATCGAGCGCTGGATTCGTCCGGGCCTGATGGGCGATCTCGTGTGGTGCCAGCTGTTCTCCGAGCCCGGTGCTGGGTCGGATGCAGCGGCGGTGTCGACGCGCGGCGTGAAGGTGGACGGCGGATGGCGGATCACCGGACAGAAGGTGTGGACGTCCAACGCGCAGAACTGTAACCGCGGTCTGGCGACGATCCGCACCAACCGTGACGTCCCGAAGCACAAGGGCATCACGGCTGTGGTCGTCGACCTGGACGCGCCCGGTGTCACGGTGCGGCCGCTGCGCGAGATCACGGGGGACGCCGTGTTCAACGAGGTGTTCTTCGACGACGTGTTCGTTCCCGACGAGGACGTGGTGGGAGCGGTCGACAACGGATGGACGGTCGCGCGCGCAACCCTCGGCAACGAGCGGGTGTCGATCGGCGGCGGAAGCACGGGCGGCGACGAACGCTCGGCCTACATGCTGCTCGACGTTGCCGCGAGGTACGCCGCGGGCGATGTCACGACGACTCGCGCTATCGCGGAACTCGTCGCACGTGAGCAAGCAATGGGTGTGCTCAACGTCCGGAACGTCGTGCGTGCCGTGGCGGGTGCGGATCCCGGCCCGGAGGGAAGCATCAGCAAGATGCTCGTCGCCGAGCATTCGCAGCACGTCGGCGAGCTGGGTCTGCGTATCGCCGGTCCGGCGGTAGTGGCCGGGGACGAGCCGCAGCTCGCGTACAGCTACCTGATGTCGCGCGCAATGACGATCGCGGGTGGTACGTCCGAGGTCAACCGGAACGTTATCGCCGAACGGGTGCTCGGTCTGCCGCGCGAACACATCGCCAATTAGACGAGGCTCATCGACGCCGGGTGCCGGGTCAGGTAGCGAGTACCTGGCCGGTGCCCGGTGATCGTTCGTTGGCGATCGACCTCAGCGATGATCCGACTATGCCGGAGGACTTCCGAGCCCTGCTAGGCAGAAGCGGAGAAGCGCCTCCCGATCACCGGCCGTCGGCTGCTGACCGGTATCCATGTAATGCGACGCGGTGCCGGTGACGAGATTGTCTACGAACAATGCCTGCCGGTCGGGATCGGCCACACCGGCCTCCGTCAGGATGGACAGCAGCAGCGCACGGATGCGCTCTCTGCCCACCGGCTCGATTTCGGTTTTTTCTCTGGCCACCTGGGATACGTTCCACTGAATGACGGTGCTCAGATCCGCCAGCCGCGGATCCTCGATCTGCGCGATAATTCCGTCGATCCATGCTTCGAGTTTGTCCTGCCACGAGGACATCTTGCTCACGCGGTGACGAAGGTAGTTGTAGACCGTCTGCATGCCCTGTTCGTAGGTGGCGACGATGACGTCGTCGCGACTACGGAAGTGCCGATAGAACGCCTGGTTGGTGATGCCGGCCTCGCGGACGATTTCACTGACCTTCGGCACCTCGGTGCAGCCTTTGCGTAGCATCACCTCGGAGGTCGCCCGGATCAGGGCCCGGACCTCGGCGTCATACGCTTCCTGACGGGCAGGATGGGCGGCGCGGCGTAGTTGGCGGCCCCCGGAGATCACCAAGAAGTCGGTGTCGAACGAATCGGCAGGAGATGAGGACACAGCCGACTTTCACCTCCATACGACGCAGAATACGGTTCTGAGATTAGCACGCGCCGCCGAGGGCAATGACAACCTTTCCGACCGCAGCCCGGTCGTTCAAGCTCGTCAGCGCCCCGGCAACGTCGTCCAAGCCGAACACCTGCGACACCAGTGGTCTCATCCCATCCGACACGAGCGCGGCAAGGGCCTGCTGTGCGCGCGCCGGTGCGTCCGGATGCCGCTGCGCGAGGGTACGCAACTCGACTCCCCGTATCGTAAGATCCTTCAACAGAACGAGATTCAACGGTATTCGCGGAATCTCACCGGTTGCATACCCCACTGTGACGAACGTGCCGCCGGGGGCCAACGCCCGCAGCGCCGGTTCCGCATACCTACCGCCGACCGGGTCGATCACGACCTGCGCGCCACCACCGGTGATCTCCTTGATGCGCGCCTTGAGGTCTTGCAAATCGTAGGAAACTCCGACCTCCGCGCCCAGCGTCGCCACCGCAGCCAGCCGCTCCTCTGATGACGCGCAGGCAATCACCCTGGCACCGAGTCGGCGTGCGACGTCGACCGCTGCAGTGCCCACTCCCCCGGCGGCGCCGAGCACTACCACCCAGTCGCCGGCCCTCATCCCGCCGAAGGTCACCAAGGCGTGATACGCCGTGGTGTAGGTGACGCGGAAGGCCGCCGCAGAAATCCAGTCGAGGCCGTCGGGTTTGGGAGTGAGCGCACCTTCGGGCACACAGATCAGTTCTGCGAAGGCTCCGGTCATCGCCGAACCCATGACGGCGTCGCCCGGTTCGACCGACCGGACGTCCACTCCCGCCGACCGCACGACTCCGGCGAACTCGCTACCCGGAGTGAACGGGGTGGGAACGGACACCTGGTACTTGTCGGCAACAGTCAGGACATCAGGAAAATTGACGGCCGCAGCGCGAATCTCGACCAGCACTTCGCCCGCCCCGGGGGTTGGATCCGGCACGTCCCAAACCGTCACCACATCCGGTGAGCCGTACCTGTCACATCGTGCTGCTCGCATCGGTTACGCATCTCCTGACACCTGAGATTGTCGGGGCACCGGGGATTCTCGGTGCGTCAGTACAGTCCGCCATCCACACGCACGAACGATGATGTGGTGTAGCTCGATGCGGGGCTGGCCAGATACAGAGCGGTGGTGACGATCTCCTCCGGATTCCCCGGCCGTCCGACCGCACTGCGGGTGGAACGGCGCGACTCCTCGGGCCAGGCGTCGGAAATATCGGTGAGGAACGGACCCGCAGAGATTGTGTTGACCCTGACCTCGGGGCCGAACTCACGCGCGAACACACCAGTCAGCGCATTCAGAGCCGCCTTCGCTCCGGCGTAGGGGCCGAACTTCGGGGCGGGGAAAATCGCGCCGGACGACGACACATTGATGATCGAGCCGCCGTCACCTTCGGCCATCCGTTCACCGATCCGGGCGCTGAGCCGGAACGGTCCCTTGAAGTTCACGTCGATGACCTTGTCGAACAACGCCTCGGTAGTCTCTGCGGAAGACGGCGCGACCGGCGACATCCCCGCGTTGTTGACGAGAATGTCGACCTTGCCGAAGGTCCCGTAGATAGACTCGATCAGCGCATCGATATCGCTCCATTTTCCGACATGGCACGCGACGGGCAGCGCCTTGCGCCCGAGCGCCTCAACTTCCTTCCCCACCTCGGTGCACGCGTCGATCTTGCGGCTGGTGATCACCACGTCGGCTCCGGCGCGCGCGAAGGCCAACACCATCTGGCGCCCGAGCCCACGACTACCTCCGGTCACCAGGGCAACCTTTCCTGTCAGGTCGAACAGGTTGTCGGTCATGCGATTCCGTACTCCCCGAGAACGTCGGCGTGCTTGGCCTTGGCAGCCGCGAGCCGGGTGGGGATGTGCTCAGTGGGGAACAAGGTCGGGGCGGGCTCGTAGTTCTTCAGCACGCCGCGGGCGACGGCAACCTTGTGCACCTCGGTCGGTCCGTCGGCAAGGCCGAGCGACAAGCAGCCCGACCACATATCGTGCAACGGCAACTCGACGGTGACACCGAGGGAGCCATGCACCTGGATCGCCCGGTGGACGATGTCGTGGTAGATCTTCGCCATCGCCACCTTGCACATCGCGATGTGGGTGCGAGCGGCGCCGTGCGGCTGGGTGTCGATGATCCACGCGGTCATCAGAACGAGCAGGCGGAACTGTTCGAGTTCGATGGCAGAGTCCGCGATGAACTGTTGAACGAGCTGCTTTTTCGCAAGGGCCTCGCCCTGTGTGGTTCGCGACAGTGCTCGCTCGGCCATCATGTCGAAGGCGCGCTGGCATTTGCCGACCGTGCGCATCGCGTGGTGCACTCGCCCACCGCCGAGGCGAGCCTGCGCAACCTCGAACCCTTGACCCGGGCCGCCGAGGATGGCGTCCGCAGGCACACGCACGTCGTTGTACCGGATGTACGCGTGGGTACCCTCGTCGAGTTCCTCGCGATCGCCCATCACGGCGACGTTGCGGATGATCTCGACACCGGGCGTCTCGGCCGGGACGACGAACATCGACATCCGTCGGTACGGCGAGGCCTCGGGATCCGTGACGGCCATGACGATCAGGAACGACGCGTACCGTGCGTTCGACGAGAACCACTTCTCGCCGCTGATCACCCATTCGTCGCCGTCTTTACGCGCCGAGCAGATGAACTCCTTGGGGTCTGCGCCCGCCTGGGGTTCGGTCATCGAGAAGGTCGAGACGATGTCGCCGTCCAGCAGCGGCTGCAGGTAGCTGGCCTTCTGCTCATCGGTGCCGAACATCGCCAGGATCTCGGCGTTTCCGGTGTCAGGAGCGGCCGTGCCGAAGACCGTCGGTGCCCACATCGAGCGACCGAGAATCTCGTTGAGCAGCGCAAGCTTGAGCTGTCCGTACCCCTGACCACCGAGCTCGGGGCCAAGGTGGCACGCCCATAGACCCTGCTCCTTGACGCGCTCCTGCAGTGGCTCGAGTATCGCTCGGGCTGCCTTGTTCTCCGTGTTGTACGGCTGGCCGAGGTGCGGAAAGAGCAGATCGAGCGGCTCGCACTCCTCACGGACGAAGGTTTCGACCCAGTCGAGCTTCTCCTGAAATTCCGGATCGGTCTGGAAATCCCACATAGTCGTTCCTTACGTGAAGTTCGTGGTGCGGTCTGGTGTGCCGGTCTGGCTGTCAGCCGCCGACGAGAGCGAGCGCCTCGCGGAGGAGGTCTGGCAGTGCCGGCTCCATCCGCTCGAAGGAGGGGTTCATCGTGTTGTGCTTGCGCGCACGCTTGATCAGCAGCGCGGTCGCGGCGGCTTCCTTGTAACGCGTGAGTGCGTCGAACCATTCGATATCAGGAATCGTCGCGCCGAACGAGGCTTCGTACTCCCGGACGACCTCGGCGATCGTCGGTGCGCCACAGGGCTCATCGTTGGGGCGTGCCGGATGTCGGGCTTCGTCGGTGAAGTATGTCAACCATGTCAGGTCGATGCGGGGATCGCCGACCGACCAGATCTCCCAGTCGATGATCGACGTGACCCGCGCGCCGTCACACAGGGTATTGCCGAGACGGAAGTCCCCGTGATTCACGACCGGTGCCATCGACTTCGGGATCGTCGCGTGCAGAGCCTTCGCACATGTCTCGTAGTCGCCGCTCAGATCCTCGGGAACCGTGGTGAATGCCTTTGTCCATCGGTCGATCTCGTTCTCGATGCTCACCACCGGTTCGTCGCCGAGACCTACCTCGACTGGGACGACATGGTGCAGATTGCCGAGCATGCGGGCGGCATCGAGGAATCGCGTGCGTGTCTGCTCCCGGAACGCGTCGCTGCGCTCGTCGGCGAGCAGAGGTTCGACGCATTCTCCCGGCACGAACGCCATGGCCACGAACGGCGGCGCCTCCTTTGATTGGCTCGGGCCGCAAAAGTAGACTTCCGGCACCTTGACGCCGCGTGCACCGTGCAGCGCGTTCATCAGGCGTCCCTGCCGCAGCACGTCGCGGTTGCGGACTGGCTCGAGCCCGGGAGGTGCAACCTTGAGGACCATCTGCTGCTCGCCCGCAGCCGACGAGGCATCTGAGATGAAGGTGAGGCTCGAAGAACCGCCGGCGAGTGGACGTACGTCTGTGACCAAGAGGCCTTCACGCCATTCTTGTCCGGCGCGCGTGGCGCGTACGGCCAGGTCGGCGCGGAGTTGTTCGTCGTCGATGAGCGTCACGCGATGGGGCCCTTCCACTGAAGACTTCCCGGCAAAGTTCTGCTCGGGTACAAAACTCAGATTGCTATTCTGAGAATAGTATTCTGACTTTTCTGCTGCTGTCAACCTCGCCCCTCGACATGACGGAAAGGTGCCTGTCGGACACAGTCCACAGCAATGACGAAGGCAGGGAAGGGAGTTTCCCCATTCCCTGCCACGTCCAGTGCATGCGGGTATCGAGTCACGTTGTCCGCGCAGCGATGTCTCGGCCGATGATTTCCTTCATGACCTCGGTAGTGCCGCCGTAGAGTGTTTGGACACGGCTGTCGACGAACGCGCGTCCGATGGGGTACTCCATCATGTATCCGTAGCCGCCGTGCAATTGGACGCACCTGTCTACGACGCGTTTCTGTAGTTCGCTGGCCCACCACTTGGCTTTCGCGGCATCGACGGCAGTCAGTTCGTCGGCATTGAGCGCGAGAACGCACTGGTCGATGTGCGATCGGGCCACCTCGATTTCGGTGAGCATCTCGGCGAGCGCGAAGCGGGTGTTCTGGAGGTCTCCGACGGGTTTGCCGAATGCCTTGCGCTCGAACACGTACTCACGCGTCCACTCGTAGGCCGCGCGTGCTGCGGCGATCGCGGCGACAGCGATCGAGATGCGTTCGAGAGGAAGGTGTTCCATCAAATGGAAGAAGCCCCTGCCCTCAGTGCCGAGCAGGTTCACATCCGGCACCCGCACATCCTCGAAGGCCAGTTCAGCGGTGTCCTGTGCCGCGAGGCCGACCTTGTGCAGTTTGCGCCCTCGACTGAATCCGGGCGTATCGCGCTCGACAACCAACAGGGAGAATCCACGGGAACCGGCGCCCGGATTGGTGCGGGCCACGACGATCACCACATCGGAATGAATACCGTTGGTGATGAAGGTCTTCTGCCCATTGAGGACCCAGTGGTCGCCATCTCGGACCGCAGAGGTCTTGATGCCCTGCAGATCCGAGCCCGTGCCGGGTTCCGTCATAGCGATGGCTCCGATGAGGTCACCGGCAGCCATGCGGGGCAACCAACGACGCTGCTGCTCATCGGTGCCCAGATCGATGATGTACGGGAGTGCAACGTCGTCCTGCAGGCTGATTCCCGATCCGAAGGAGGTCGTGCCGGTGCGGGCGATCTCCTCTGCGGTGACATAGCGGAATCGGCAATCCGAGACGCCCGAGCCACCGAACTCCTCCGGCACAGCCAGGCCGATGATGCCGGATTTGCCGGCCGCAAGCCAGGCAGAACGATCGACCAACCGATCGTCCTCTCAGCGTTCGTAGTGTGGCTCGACCTCACGAGCCAGGAACTCGCGGACCGTGTGACGGTACGCTTCGTGATCGCCTTCGAAGAATGTGCGCTGCATAGGTGAACTTTCGAGAGGATGTGTGAATCGAATGACGGTGGATGAGCAAGGCAGTGCGCGTCGCCCTTGGCGTACGTCGATGGCAGTGCTGGAACGTCATGCCATCACGCGCTTTCCAACTTCCGTCCCATCGCACCGATGAGTGCTTGTAATCCTTTGTACGGTCGCACCATGACAGTAAATTCGACGATGCGGTCGTCGGCGTCCCACCGGACGATGTCGACGCCCTCGACCGTCAGGCCGTCGACGACGGCGGTGAACATCAGGACAGCGGAACTCTCGTCGTGCCACTCGTGCCAGTAGTCGAGGCCGGGTCCGAAGACTTGGATCGCGGCCCACAGGTAGGAGAAGGTGCGGTCTGTGCCTTCCTGAGGAGTATGAACCGCCGGCGATCGAAATACGACGCCAGGAGCAAGGAGGGCCTGCAGCACGTCAGGATCGGGCCGTTCCATGAGGGCATGCCATGCACGGATCACGTGGGGCCTGTCCAGAGGCTGCATATGGATCACTCCTTCCGCTGGGCGGGCCTCAGCGGCGTCGCAGCTGCTTGTGGCGAATCGACCGGGGTTCGAAGGCAAGGTCTCCTCGGGAGATGGTCGTGCCGGGCGAGGCGATCTCGTCGATACGATCGAGGACATCTTCGGACAGAACAATTTCTGCTGCGGGAAGCTGGCTTTCGAGCTGATCGAGAGTACGGGGACCGAGGATCACCGAGCTGACCGCGGGGTGTGCCATGGCGAAGGCAATCGATAAGCCGATGAGGTCGGTACCGGCGTCGCTCGCAACCTTCTCGAGGTTGTCGAGCGCTTCGAGCTTGCGTCGCGCGCCCGGCGAGTCCATGCGCCACGCTCCGCGGGGAACACGCGCGAACCGGGAGTCGGCGGCCGGGTCCTCATCGGGCCGGTACTTGCCGGTCAACCACCCGCCGTTGAGTGGGCTCCACACCAGAGTGCCCATGCCGTAGCGCTGAGCCGTCGGAAAGACGTCACGTTCGGCACCGCGTACGAAGATCGAGTACGGGGGCTGTTCTGTGTGCAGCGGGACGTGCCCGCGCCGCTCCGCCACCCACTGAGCCTCGACGACGGCTTCCGCCGGGAAAGTCGACGATCCGATCATGCGCACTTTTCCGGACCGGACAAGATCCGAGAATGCGGAAAGGGTTTCGTCGAGATCAGTGTTCTCGTCGAGCCTGTGGATCTGGTAGAGGTCGATGTGTTCGACCTTCAGCCGCCGCAGACTGTCCTCGCACGCCTGAATGATCCAGCGCCGCGAAGCTCCACAACGGTTACGGTCGCGCCCCATCGGGTTGTAGAACTTCGTCGCGAGCACGACGTCGTCGCGGCGTCCGGCTATCGCCGCGCCGACGATCTCCTCGGACTGGCCCTGCGAGTAGACGTCCGCAGTGTCGATCATATTGATGCCGGCATCGAGCGCACGGTGCACGATCGCGGTGCACTCGTCGGCGTCCGTGTTTCCCATCGAGCCCAAAGACATGGCTCCCAACGACAACGCGGATACCTGCACACCGCTGCGGCCCAGATAGCGATACTCCACGAGCCCTCCTTCTGGATATCAACCGTTCTATGCAATACAACGTAGTTATACAATTTGCCTATGTCTATCCTCGTCACCGCCGAAACCGTGGCCGGCATCCCCCGCCCGCCCGTGCGGCGCATCCTCACGCTCGAGAACATCGGCGACGACACGTTCCAGGGCATGTCCAACATCGCAGCACCACGTATCTACGGTGGTCAGGCGCTCGGGCAATCCCTGGTCGCAGCAGGCCTCACGGTCGACTCCGACCGGCAAGTGCACTCGCTACACGGTCACTTCATCCATCCCGGACGTTCGGACGTACCCGTGGAATACTGCGTCGAGCAATTACGAGACGGGGGTAGTTTCACCACGCGTCACATACGCGCCGTGCAGGAGGGCCGCACGATCTTCGTTGCCACCGCATCGTTCCAGCGTCCCGAAGCAGGCCTCGAGCACCAGCAACCGGCGAGCGAGCCCGCGATACCGCCGGAGCAGATTTCGCGGTTCGAGGACAGCATGAATCCTCAGGAGTTGAGCGAAGCCGGTTGGCTCCTCCCACTCCTCTCCAACATCGGAGTGGAGTTCCGCTTTCCCGAGGAGTATCCACGGTTGGCGAATCGTCGTGGTGAGGCTCGTCCACCCAGGCAACGCGCGTGGGTTCGAACTCCCGAGACACTCGGTGACGACGCACTGATCCAAGCCGCAGGCTTCGCGTACTGCTCGGATCTGTTCCTGCTGTCTGCGGCACTGCCTCCGCACGGTCGGCACATCGATTCACCCGGCCTGCAATTGGCGAGCCTCGACCACACCGTCTGGTTTCACACCCCGTTCCGCGCCGACGAGTGGCACCTGTACGAGCAGGAAGGATCGTGGATGGGCAACAGTCGAGGGCTGTCGCGGGGACACCTGTTCGACCGGGCGGGCAGGCTCGTGGCCAGCACAGCGCAAGAGGGACTACTCCGCTTCCGGTCCTGAACTGCACTCGTCGGAAACGCACGCCGATACAGGTCGGCGTGCGTTTTTCGTACCCGCCCGCAAATCGTTACTGCAGCAAAGGAAAGAAAATAGCGTAACAATCTTTGTTCAACTTGTGGACGTAGTAAACTTCGTTAGTTATAAAGGTCACACCCCCGTTCGCCGTCTCCTTTCGAAAGGTCTGAAGTGAACGCTGCTCCACTCAGTTCCACCGCCCCCCTACACGGTCTCACCGTGATCGATTTGTCCCTCACCACTCCCGGTGCGTACGCAAGCGTCTTCCTCGCCGATGCCGGCGCAGACGTGATCATGATCGAGTCGCCGGACGGCAACCCGATGCGTAAGCACACCGGCTGGCCGGCGCTGGCCCGCGGCAAGAAGAGCGTGACCCTCGACCTGCACTCGGACACCGGAGTCGCGGCACTTCACGATCTCCTGCGCGGCGCCGACGTCCTCATCACCACGTCGCGTCCGAGTGCACTCGAACGGCTGGGCCTGGCTGCCTCACATCTCACCGAGCTCAACCCCCGCCTGGTCAGCGCGTCCATCACCGGGTGGGGAACCACCGGCCCCTGGGCGAACGACAAAGGTTACGAAGCCTTGGTGCTCGCCCGAATGGGCGTGTTCCACGGCAAGGCACGGATGTCCGAGCGTCCCGGCCCGTCATTCACATCCACACCGTGGGCTTCGTGGGGCGCAGCGCATACTGCGGTCCAAGGAATCCTCTCCGCACTGTACGAGCGCGAGTCGAGCGGTGCCGGCCAGCATGTCGAAGCCGACCTGCTGCGCGGTGCCGCGTCGATGGACACCTACAACTGGTTCTTCGAACTCGTCTGTGCCCGGTGGCCCGACGCCTACCAGGCGATGTACGCGTTCGACGAGGAGGGTCGTCCGGCTGCGCCTCTGATCTACCCGTTACTCGTTGCGCAGACCAAGGACGGTCACTGGCTACAGTTCGCGCAGACCGAGCCTCGCCTGTTCTTCGCCATGATGACCGAGTTCGGTCTCGCCCACGTCTTCTCCGACCCGTACTGGCAGGGCCTCCCTCTCTTCGAAGACGTCGAACGCCGCGTGGAACTACGCGACATCATGCTCGAGAAGGTGCGCGAGCGGACCCTTGCCGAATGGCAGCAGGTCTTCGACATGAACCCGGATGTGACCGCCGAGATCTTCAACGATCCCGTGGCCGCGCTCGATCACCCGCAGCTTCAGCACGATGGCCGAGTCGTCACGATCGTCGATCCCGAGCGCGGTCCGGTTCGCCAGCCGTCGACTCTCGTCCATGTCGACGGCAAACCGCTCACCGAGTTGCATCCGGCTCCGCGCCTCGGTGCCGACACCGACGAAGTACTCGCCTCTCTCGCCGCTGGTTCGACCGCTACACCGAAGACGGATGCGCCGGCCGGGGATCTACCCCTTGCCGGCGTGACGATCCTTGAGCTCGGGTCGATGTTTGCCGCACCCTACGGCGCAACGGTGCTCAGCGATCTCGGTGCTCGGGTCATCAAGATCGAGCCGCTCGCCGGTGATTCGATGCGTAACCTTGTCGCCTTCCCTGAAGCAGGTGGGGCAAAGGTGTTGCAGGGCAAAGAGTCTGTCGCACTCAATATCAACACACCGGAAGGTCTCGCGATCGTCCACGAGATCGCCAAGAGGTCCGACATCGTGCTGCAGAGCTACCGCGCGGGCGCTGCGAAACGCATCGGTGTCGACGCCGCGACACTCAAGGGCCTCAACCCGGATCTGGTGTACCTCAACGCTCCCGGGTACGGCACGGAAGGCCCCTACGGTGGACGGCCCGCGTACGCACCTTCTGTCGGAGCCGCCTCCGGTCTGACCATGAGCGACCTCGGTGGCCTCGACCTCACCGGCAGAGATCTCGACGAGATCAAGAGCATCGCACTTCGTCGCCATACCGCGGGTGCCAATCCTTCCGTCCAGGCGGACGGTGTCGCCGCGCTCGGTGTCGGGTCGGCGATGCTGCTCGGGCTGCTTGCCCGTGCCCGGGGCCATGCGCTGGGCGACATGACCGCCACCATGCTGTCCTCCGCGACCTATGCGCTCATGGACCGCAACGCCGACTATGAGAACCGTCCGGAGCCGCCCGCCTCCGACGCAGGGCTCTACGGACTCGATGCTCTGTACCGCCTGTATGAGGCATCGGACGGCTGGGTCTTCCTCGCTGCACCGCAGGAGTCGGAGTGGAACAACCTCGTCGAGTCCCTCGCGCCGTACACCGATCTTGCGGTCGAGAAGTTTTCGACTCCGGATCTGCGTACCGCCAATGATGCCGAGCTGGCCGAGACGATCGCGACCGTGCTGCGCACACGTTCCAAGGTCGAGTGGGAGAAGGATCTCAACGCCAAGGACGTCGGTTGCGTCGCGGTGACCGAAAGGACCTCCGAGATCGAGCTGCAGGACGACGTGTACTTCGAAGCCGGCTACAGCGTGCTTGCCGACAGCCCCGTCTTCGACGAGCACCGTCGTCTCGCGCCGTTGACCCGGTTCTCCCGCTCGGGAGTGAAAGCCGACGCCGGGTGCATGATCGGTGAGCACACCGACTCGGTCCTCTCCGAGATCGGGATCAGCCCCGAACGCATATCCGAGTTGCGGGAAAAGGACATCGTCTGCTGACCGATCCGAATCCGGTTACAGGGCGAGGCCGGTGTCCCCTTCGGGACACCGGCCTCGCCGTCTCTTGACAGTCAGTTCGATCGGCCCGTCAGGACAGCCGGTCGAACACCTCGCTTACGGCACGGTCGCGAAGCACCTCGGGGCGTCCGATCCATGCCTCATTGGCGGCTGCACGACGCAGGAGGAGATGAGCGGGATGCTCCCACGTGAAGCCGATACCGCCATGGATCTGGATGCAGTCCTCTGCGGCGGATACCGCGGTGCTGAGCGCAGCTGCGGTGGCAAGGTTCGACGACGTCACAGCATCGGGACCGGCCTCGTCGCAATCTGCAGCCGACAAGACCTGACCTCGGGCGCCTTCCGCACCGACCAGAAGGTAAGCACAACGGTGGGAGATGGCCTGGTACGAACCGATCGGCTGCCCGAACTGCTCGCGCTGCCCTGCCCAGTCCACTGCCATCGCCAACGCCCGGTTTGCGACCCCGACCGAGTCCGCCGCGACGAGCAGCTGAGCGACGCGGCGAGCCCGGACGAGCGCGTCGTCGACATTCTGGCCGGAACCGAGTACCGTGGCTGGCGCCCCATCCGCGGTGACGATACCCACGGTCGCAGTCAGGTCAACCGAATTCTGCACGGTGACGGTGACATCTTCGGGCTGCACCGACACGAGGACACGATCGCCTGTCGCGGCATCGGTTGCGAGGAGCACGAGCACGTCGGCAACCGGTGCACCCGCCATGCGCTCGACCCGGCCCGTCAACCGGCCGCCGTCGAGTACGGGCAGACCTGAATCGAGAACCCAGCCCCTGTCGTCGATGGGAACAACGAACGCCGCGGTCGCTCCAGACGCCACCGTGCGGGCCGGCTCGTCTGCACCGGCTGCGACGAGCACCTCGAGTGCGATCGCGGTCGGTACAAGCGGCACCGGAGAGAGATGGTACGCAGCCTCTTCGACGGCCGCACACAGCAACCGCAACGGTTGGCCGCCGCCACCGAGGGATTCCGGCGCGGTCAGACCCGGCAGACCGAACTTCACAAGTTCGTCCCACAGGCCGATGTCGTAGTCGCCGGGCGTGGACTCTCGCGCACGCAGCTTCTCGGTGTCCACGTACGACGACACGAGGTCTCCGAGTACTTCGCGAAGCGCCGCCTCGTCCGCTTCGGGAGCGGTGAGCGGGCGGCCTGGTGCGACCACTGGGTTTCGGCGGCCCTCGCCACGATGCGACGGTAGGCCCAGCACGTTCTCCGCAATGGTGTTGCGCTGGATCTCGGCGGTACCCGCACCGATCGTCGCAGCGCGGGACATCACGTATCCGTACGTCCATCGTCCCTTTTCGACAACACCTTCGGATCGTGTGTTCAGCAACGCTCCCGAACCGGTCAGGCGCAGTGCGAGTCGGTGCAAATGCTGCTCGAATTCGGACTTGACCAGCCGGTTGACCGAAGCCACTCCACCTGGATCCTCGTTGCGTAGCACAGCGTCAAGTGCTCGGGCACTGTTGGCGGCGATCGCGCGGACGTTGGTTTCCACCTTCGCGAGTTCCTGGCGTATCAGTGGATCGTTTGCGTAACCCTGTTCCGCGGCGAGGCGGAATACCTTGTCGACCGTTCCGCGGTAACGAAATTCGTCGGCGAGAAACGCGGTGGCCCGCTCATGGCCGAGCGAGGTTCGCATGATCGACCAGCCTCCGCCTTCGTCGCCGAGCCGGTTGGCGACGGGCACCTCGACGTCGTCGAAGAAGACCTCTGCGAAGTGGTGGCCACCCGCAGCGTCGCGCAGAGGACGTACCTCGATGCCGGGCGAATTCATCGGGATCAGCAGATAGGTGATACCAGACGTACCTCGGCCGGGGGCGCCGGTACGCACCAACGCGAAGATCCAATCGGCCTTGTCGGCCATGGTGGTCCAGATCTTCTGTCCGGTCACCCTATAGACATCACCGTCGCGCACGGCGCGGGTCGACAACGACGCGAGGTCGCTACCGGCGCCCGGTTCCGAGAAACCCTGGCACCAGAATTCGTCGGCGCGCAGCAGCGGCTCGAGGAACCGACCCTTCTGTTCCTGTGTGCCGTGCACGATGATCGTCGGCGCAACGATGAACGAGAGGCCACACGGATGTTTCGGCGCACCGGCCAGGGTGGTCATCCGGTAGTAGTCGAGCTGGTCCTCGAGCGAGAGCTCCATACCGCCGACTTCGCGGGGCCAGCCCGGCGCTGCGAGACCCGCGTCGACGAGTTCGGACTGCCAAGCCTTGGCAGCCTCGAAACGCTCACGGGACGTTGCCGGCCGCGGACGCTTCCGGTAGTCGTCGAGCAGTGCGGCCAGGCTGTCGCGCCAGTCGCCGGTCGTCGCTTCGAGTACCGCCGTGGTGTTCTGTTCCACCGCGCCACCTCCCATGATCTAGAACTTGGATTGTGTATGAATCAAGACTTTTCGGAGCGACGCTTGCTGAACCGCGCGCCGATATCAGCGCCGTCGGAACGATGCGTCGCGCTTGCTTCGGCCTCGAGACCGAGTGCATGCGCAAGCGAGGCTCCCGCACCTTCCTTGAGCAGGCGAAGCATCCGCTGCACTGCACCGGGATGCCCGTCGGCGATCTTGCGGGCGATCTCGAGCGTGCGAGGCATGAGCTCGTCGTGCTCGACAACCTCGTTTGCGAGGCCGATCCGTGCGGCGACGTCTCCGTTGATTGGCTCACCACTGAGAATGAACTGAATCGCGGCGGGCAGCCCCACCATGCGCGGCAACATGGCGCTGCCGCCCCAGCCGTTGAGAAGCCCGATCTGGGCGTGAGTATCGGCAAATTCGGCGTGATCGGACGCGATGATGAAAGAACAGTTCACGGCCAGTTCGTAGCCACCGGTGTAGCACGGTCCGTTCACTGCAGCGATCACCGGCTTGGAAATACCGCGCAACACCTGTGTCGGCGTCACTCCCTCCGTCCGGGGTGGTGGGCCGGACAACGCCTCGGGCAAGTCCACACCGGAGGAGAACGACGTGCCAGCCCCGGTGATCACCACGACACGCACGTCGTCGTCGCCGTCGGCGCGCCACAATTCCTTCTTCAGAGCCTTGCGCATCGTCCGGTTGATGGCGTTACGCCGGTCGGGCCTGTTGAGTGTGAGGATCGTGACCGGCCCGTCCTTGGTGACGAGCAGCGGAGATTCCGCTTGGGTCGCGGCGTCGCGTGCGTCGGTCTCAGTCATAGCGCGCTCCTCAAGACACAGAAACGGAGTCGGTGATCTTGTGAGTCAAGGAGAGCAGTTTCTCCTCGGCGTCCCAAGCGATGCGGCCGACGAGTTCGCCGGCCGGCGGGATGTCGCGAATCAGGCCCTGCGCCACACCCACGGTCCAGATTCCAGCTTCGGGATCACCGTTCTCGTAAACTTTGCGGCCACGGGTGCCGGCGACGAGATCCTTGACGTCCTTGAAGCGGCCACCCTTGTTCAGGATGTCGACGACCTCTTCGCTCACCGAGTTCTTCGCCGCGCGCATTGTGTTGCGGAGCTGGCGGAAGATCAGCTGGGTGTCGAGCTCGCTGGCGCTGACGATCTGCTGCTTGATGTTCTCGTGGATCGGGCTCTCCACAGTGCACATGAACCGGGTACCCATGTTGATGCCATCAGCACCGAGTGTGAGCGCCGCAGCGAGGCCCCGGCCGTCTGCGAAACCACCGGAGGCGATGAACGGGATGTCGAGTGCGTCGGCGGAAGCCGGGATCAGTACCAATCCGGGGACGTCGTCCTCACCTGGGTGGCCCGCAGCTTCGAAGCCGTCGATACTGACCGCGTCGGCGCCGATGCGCTGTGCTTTGAGAGCGTGACGAACGCTCGTGCACTTGTGGATCACTTTGATGTCGTGCTCTTTGAAGTGCTCGACATGAACGGTCGGATCGGAGCCTGCGGTCTCGACGATCTTCACGCCGGAGTCGATGATCACCTGCCGGTACTCCGCATACGGAGGCGGGTTGATCGACAGGGTGAGGGTGAGGTTGACGCCGAAGGGCTTGTCGGTAAGCGCGCGGCATCGCTCGATCTCTTCGGCGAGATCCTCGGGGGTGGGCTGGGTCAGCGCTGTGATGATGCCGAGGCCACCACCGTTCGAGACCGCAGCGGCAAGTTCCGCCCGCCCGACCCACATCATCCCGCCCTGCACGATCGGATGTTCGATACCGAATTCTTCGGTGAACCGCGTCCTCAACATTGCCGCTCCTCGGAGTTCGCCGGCGATCCGGCGCCTGATCTCACGGTGAAACACCGTCTTGCGTACATAGATAACATAGTTGACTATGTAGTCTGGATGCAAGGACCAACTGGCGCCTCAGGCGACATGCCCTCCAATCCACCCCATCATCAGAATCGGAGGACCCGTGTCCGAGAGCCTGCTGTTCTCGCCGATCACGCTGCGCGGCATCACATTCCGCAACAGGATCTGGGTAGCGCCGATGGCGCAGTACTCGGCGCCGAAATGCGGAGTGCCCACCGATTGGCATCTCGCCCACCTGGGTGGAATGGCTCGCGGCGGCGCGGGCCTGGTCATGACGGAAGCGACCGCCGTGGAGCCGGTCGGACGTCTCGGAAACGCGGATACCGGAATCTGGAACGATGAGCAGGTCGACGCCTGGCGGCGAATCACCCGGTTCGTTTCCGACATGGGCGCCACTCCCGCGATTCAGCTGGCCCACTCCGGCCGCAAGGGCAGCATCCGCCACCGAGGTACTCCGCTGCCCGCTGAGGAAGGCGGATGGCAGGTCGTCGCGCCGTCGGCGATAGCCTACGAAGGCCTCCCCGAACCGCACGCGCTCACCCGCGACGAGATCGCAACGCTTGTCACCGCCTACGCCGACTCCGCACGTCGCTCGATCGACGCAGGATTCGACGTGGTCGAGATCCACGCCGCGCACGGCTACCTGATCAACGAGTTCCTTTCCCCCTTGGGCAATAGCCGCACCGACGAATACGGTGGGAGTTTCGAGAACCGCTGCCGTTTCCTACTCGAGATCGTCACCGCTGTTCGTGCCGCACTTCCCGACGCCACACCGCTGCTGGTGCGCATCTCCGCCACCGACTGGGCCGACGGCGGCTGGACCCTCGAGGACACCGCCAAGTTGTGCCGCCTGCTCGACGGGACCGGCGTGGACATGATGGACATCTCGAGCGGAGGGATGGTCAAGCACCAGAAGATCACCGTCGGACCCGGCTACCAGGTCCCGTTCGCTCGGATTGCCCGCGAAGCCAGTTCCCTCCCCGTGGTGGCGGTCGGACTGATCACCGAAGCGGTCCAGGCCGAACAGGTACTCGTCGACGGCGCTGCCGATGTCATCATGATGGGCCGGCAATTATTGCGGGAGCCGCATTGGCCCTACCGCGCGGCTGTGGACCTGCGTTCAGAATTGCGTTGGCCCGCCGCATACAGCAGCGCCCGTTACCGGGGAAGCATCCCGTGACACGCCTTCACAAGTAGATTCATCCTGGAAGCGGTCCGTCGGGTACCTTACTAGGTACGCGAAGTTCTAACAGAGCAGGAAGGTGTCCCCCGTGACCGACGCAGCATGGGCTCCGATCTTCGATGCCCCCGGTACAGTGGGACGAGCAATTCGAACGCCCAAGACCGCCGAGCTCGTCGCACGCAAGCTCCGCCGCATGATCGTCGACGGCGAGCTCAAGGACGGCGACCACCTGCCCCACGAAGCCGAGCTAATGGAGCACTTCTCCGTGAGTCGGCCTACGCTCCGTGAAGCCGTCCGTGTGCTCGAAGCCGAACGCCTCGTCGAGGTCCGCCGCGGTTCCCGCACCGGCGCCCGCGTGTGTGTGCCCGGCCCAGAAGTGGTCGCGCGACCAGCGTCGCTGCTGCTGGAACTTTCAGGCGCCACCGTCGCGGACGTGTACGTCGCCCGCGAAGCCATCGAACCCGCCGCCGCGCGGCTGCTCGCCGAACAGGGCACCGAAGAAGCCTTCGACGAGCTCGAACGCATAGTGGACGAAGCTATTCCGTCATCCTATGCGGCGGGTACCTTCGGTCAGACTGCCGCTAGGTTCCATCTCCGCATGGTCCAGCTGTCAGGGAACGCGACGCTCGCACTGATCGCGGGAATGCTGCATGAGATCTACGAGCGGCACACCACCAATGTCACGCGAGAACGCAGCGAAAGCGACGTAGAAAAATATGACGCGAACTACAAGCTGTTCGTCCGGTCCCAACGGAAGCTGATCAAGCTGCTGCGCGCCCGCGACGGCGCAGGCGCGTTCACACACTGGCAGAAACATATGATCGTAGCGCAGGAAATGGTGCTCGCAGGCAGGGAAGGCACACAGGTCCGCGACATTCTCGATTGAAGTGCGGCTCGAACCCGAACGCTTCGCCGACCAGAGCTTGTACACGCGATCATCCCCACTTCCCGAAAACGTCCGGGCGCTCGCGGGAAGCTGGGGAGAGTGCGGCAACGTCCGTCGACGTCAGCTGGACGCGCGCGCCAACAGCTCGCGGGCTTCCTGGCTGCCGTCGAGGACGCGCGCAGTACGGCGCTTGATCTTCCATTTCCCGTCGATGCGGGCGAGGTCGAAGCGATTGGCGGTCACGCGCCACACCCGGTAGGACTCGGAATCGAGGTTGCGACGCAGCAGCAGCGAGTGGCACGTCGCGGCTGCGGTGTCGCCGTCGACCCGGATGTGAACGGGGTCGAGGAGGTGGCCGCAGCCTTCGTTGATGTAGTCCTGGTGAGGGCGGGTTCGCACCATCTCGGTGATCGCGTCGCGGCCTTCCATCACCCGGATGTCGATGTCGTAGACGGCATCCTCCGCCCAGAGCTCTCCGACGGCATCTGCGTCACCGGCATCCACGGCGGGACCGTAGGCAGTCAGCACCTCCTGGATCGCAGCTCTGTCCTCGAGGAGCTGAACGCGCTCCAGCAGTGAGGCCACCAGTTCTGCAGTGTCGGTCATATCGCTCCGTCCTGACTGTGCGGGCACATCGCAATGCGCGATGCGAGGGCGGATCCCGTTCTACCCGTCGCCGGCGGACGGTGTGGCGTACGTCCCGTTCAACGGAAAAGCGCGAGCGTCGTCGCATTACCGCCTGGGACTGTTCGAGCCAGCACATCCGGCCAGATGCGTAAGCCACCTCTTCGACTCCCCAGCTCCAGGAAGGTTTCCTCATGGGCCACACGTTGGACAGAATCATGCAACACGCGGACGAGATCCGCGCCGAAGGCGCGGTCGGCGACACCCTCATGCGCCTGCCCGACATTTCTGCGAAGCGCCTGCGCGAATCCGGCGTCATCCGAATGTTCCAGCCCGAGGAGTACGGCGGTCAGGAAGCGCACCCGCGCGAGTTCGCCGAGACCGTGATGGCCATCGGCAACCTCGACGGCGCGACCGGCTGGGTCGCAGGCATCGTCGGTGTCCACCCGTGGGAACTCACGTTCTTCGACACCCGTGCCCAGGAGGAGATCTGGGGCGAGGACGCCGACATGTGGATGGCGTCGCCGTACGCGCCGATGGGTGTCGCGGTGCCGGTCGACGGTGGTTATGTACTCAACGGTCGCTGGGCGTTCTCGTCGGGTACCGATCACTGTGGCTGGATCATGATCGGCGCTGCCGTCGGAGACGAGGACGGCAACCGCACCGACAAGGTCCTGCACGTGCTGCTGCCGCGTTCCGACTACGACATCGATCCCGACAGCTGGGACGTCATCGGCCTGCGAGGCACCGGTTCGAAGGACCTGATCGTCGAGAACGCCTTCATCCCCGAGTACCGCACGATCGACGCCGACATCGTGCTCAGCGGCAACGGCTGGCGCCATGCGGGCCGCGACGAGACGCTGTACAAGTTCCCGTTCTCGTACATCTTTCCGCTCGGTATCACGTCGTCGCTGATCGGAATGACGGAAGGCGCACTGGCCTGCTATGTCGCGGCTCAGAAGGAACGCGTCCAGGTCACCGGAATCCCGATCAAAGAAGACCCGTACGTGCTGTACGCGGTCAGTGAGGCCGCGGCGGAGATCGACGCCGCACGCATCACGCTGCTCGAAACCGTCGACCGGTTCTGGGACAAGACGGACCGCGGCGAAGAGATCAGCTTCGAGGAGCGCGCCATCGGTCGCCGCACCCAGATCTCCTCGGCGTGGCGTGCGGTACGCGCGATGGACGAGATCTTCGCCCGAGCCGGAGGTGCCGCCGTGCACCGCAAGACACCGATGCAGCGGTTCTGGCGCGACGCGCACGTCGGCCTCACTCACGCCATCCACGTACCCGGCCTGATCTATCACTCGGCCGCCCTCACCCAACTCGGCGGCGAACCGCAAGGCGCCTACCGCGCAATGATCTGATCTCCCTTCACTTTCGAGGAAGTTGACAATGACTGAACTGAGAGGTCTCGGTTACCTCCGCATTCAGACGCAGGACGTGCCGCGCTGGCGGGAACTGCTCATCGACGGCCTGGGTATGGCGGTGGGGTCAGGCCCTGACCCCACCGCGCTGTACGCGCGGGTCGACGAGCGGCGTGCTCGCATCGCGGTGCTGCCCGGCGATTCGGACAAGGCGCTGGCCGTCGGCTGGGAGGTGCGCGACGAGTTCGCACTCCAGCGGGTACGTGAAACCGTCGAGAAGTCCGGACGCGCGGTGGAGGTGTTGTCACGGAAGGAAGCAACCCATCTCGACGCGGAGGCCGCGATCGCATTCGAGGACCCGGCCGGAACCCGACTCGAGGTGTTCTACGGTCCGGTGCTCGACCACAGCCCCGTCGTGACGCCCTTCGCCGGACGCTGGGTCACGGGCGGACTCGGCCTCGGTCACGTGGTGCTGCCGGCCACGAACTTCGACGAGACATACGAGTTCTACACCCAGGTGCTGGGGTTCCTGCCGCGCGGCTCGATCCGACTCGACGAGGAGGGCGTGAGCCGGGTGCGATTCCTCGGCATCAACGAGCGGCACCACGCTCTCGCTCTGTGTCCGGCACCCCCGACGGAAGAGCCCGGTCTGGTGCACCTGATGACCGAGGTCGACAGCCTCGACGCGGTGGGTCAGGCGCTCGATCGCGTCAACGGCATGGATTTCTCGATCTCGTCGACGTTGGGCCGGCACACCAACGACAAGATGATCTCGTTCTACGTCCGCGCACCGGGCGGCTGGGATCTCGAGTTCGGCACCGAGGGCATGCTCGTCGACGAGCGTCATTACACGTCGGAGGAGATCACCGCCGACGCCTATTGGGGCCACGATCAGACCGGGTCGGAGCCGTTGAAGGCATTCATCCCGGCGGGCTGATACCAGGCACACACGGGCAGGTACACCCTCGACAGGGGTGTGTCTGCCCGTTTTCGTTCGCGGATCTGTCGTCGCATCTTCCCATTCGGCTGCCACGGCGCTAGATTCGTCGGTACGCCTTCATTGATCAATCGATCAATCCTCTTCGAATCAGCCCCGAAGGAGATCCTCGTGACCACCGCACTCGACGGCCCACACAGTGTCATGGGCCGAGTCACCGCCCTGCTCGAACCGTTCCGCGACGCCGAGGGCCTCACCCTCTCCGAACTCGCCCGACGCACCGGCTTCCCCCGCTCGTCGGCACATCGGTTTGCTGCTCCAGCTGGTGAAGGTGGACTTGGTCCGACGTAACGGAACCACCTACCACCTCGGACCCAAACTGGTCGAACTCGGCGCACTCGCAGTTGCGCACGATCGAGTCCACCGGGCCACACTTCCGGCGATGTACGACCTGCGCCGCGACACCGGACTCGTCGCACACCTCGCCGTCCTCGAAGGCGACAGCCTGCTCTACCTCGAGAAGATCGGCGGACGCTGGTCCACGAGTCTGCACACCCGCACGGGTGAAAGGAGATCCGCCGCAGAGACAGTCGAAGGCGCGGCCGCGCTCGCCTTCTGCGAGGGCAACGACGGCATCGCCGTGGGTAGCGGCAACATCCGTTGCGTTGCAGCCGCGTTCGATGCAGGGCACGGCGAGATCGCGGTACTGTCCCTGACCGGCCCACGCGAGCATGTCCCGGACGACGTCGGTCGACGCGTCCACGCGGCGGCCCACGCCGTGGCAGCACAGATAGCCGCATCCAGCCACTCCTGACCAGCAACATCATTGCGATTCGGTCGAATTCTCTTCACTCGGGAAGGGGATGCTGATACAGTTCTGCCGTATTGATTGATCGCTTGATCAATGGAGGTTTCGTGAGAAACAGTGACGACTCTCCCCCTGCAGTCATCGATCGGGTGGCGGACATCCTCGACGAATTCCGAGGCGGCGGGCATCTCACCCTGTCCGAACTGTCCGGACGCACCGGCCTGCCGCGTTCGTCGGTCCACCGACTCCTCACCCAACTGGTCGACGCAGGATGGGTACGCCGAGAGGCACGCACCTACGCATTGGGACGCAGCATGTTCGAGTGGGGTGCACTCGCACAGCACCACGACGAACTCCACCGCGCCGCGCACCCAGTCCTGCATGAACTACATTCGGCCACAGGGCTGGTCGCGCATCTGGCCGTCCTCGACGGCCACAATGTGAGGTATCTCGACAAAGTCGGACGCGAGTCGGTTCCGCTTCCGTCCCGCATCGGCGGCCGCCAACCCGCATACCGCACAGCGCTGGGCAAGGCCCTGATCGCGCACACACGACTCGACCCTGCGAGCCCCGACCGACTGCCCGCCGCCGAGTCCGCGCGACTGCGCGGTGAGATCGCCCAGATCCGTGAACGACACATCGCTCAGGAGCGCGAAGAATCGATGCGGGGTGTCGCGTGCATTGCGGCTCCGATCGGCAACGGCCGCACGTGTATCGGCGCACTGTCGGTCACGGGCAACGTCGACACCGTGGACGTCGTCCAGTTCGCCACCCCGGTCCGTGTCGCGGCACGAGCCGTGTGGAACGCCCTGTCACAACACGATCCGAGACCGCGCGGGGTGAATCAGCGCACCAGCGCCTGACCTCCGTCGGCAGCCAGCGTGTGCCCAGTGATGTATCGCGACGCGTCGCTGCACAGGAACACCACCGCCGGCCCGATGTCCGTTTCCGGATCACCCAACCGTCCCAGTGGCACTGTCGCGAGATACCCCTGTGCGGCCTCAGGCTCGAGACGGAACCACTCCTCCATCGTGTCGGAATTTGCCAGCGGCAGAATTGCGTTGACGCGAATTCCGTCCCGCGCCCACTCGCACGCAGCGGTCCGTGTCAACACGCGCACCGCCTCCTTTGCTGCGGCATATGCCCCGGTACCCGACGGATCCCACCGGATCCCCGCCGCCGAGCCGAGATTGACGATCCGCCCGTGCCCGCTCAGGTGCGGGTGGCATGCCCGCATCATCCGCCACGTCGCCGTCGGCCCCGACTCCATCGCACCGCGGTAGGTCGCCTCGTCTACATCCAGCAGAAGCCCGTGTGCGGGAGCCATCGCGTTGTTCACCAGCACGGTGAGCCCACCGAACTCCCCCACCACCGCCGAGACGAGCCCGTCGACCGCGACACCGTCCGTCACATCGCAGACGAATGGCTCTGCCCGGCCCCCTCGCGCAACGATCTCGTCGGCGACGGCCGTGATCGTCGCCGACGTGCGGCCGACCACCGCGACATCCGCCCCGGCGGCCGCGAGGGCCAGCGCGCGCGCGATCCCTCTACCTATACCGTTGCCTTCTGGTGAGCAAACGTGAACATGCTCTGTTTGCTTCGCCATCAGGCAGCCTCACCTTCCGATGAGACAGTCCCGGTCTCACCCAGCGACTGCTGGTGCCGGGTTGACGCTTCATCGCCTGCTGCGTTGACCACTTCCGTAGTCGCGGACTCCCGCGTGGCTCCACGTCCGTCTCCACCCGAAACGGTGGCGGCCAGGCTACTCCCGGTACCGGTCCCCGTTGCACCCGTGCGCTGGGTCTCGCCGAGGCGGGCGAGGTTGATCGCGGCATTACGATCACGGTCGATCGTCAGGCCGCAGCGGTCGCACACATACGTTCGGTCCGCGAGGGTCAGGTTTGGTTTTCGCCTGCCACATCCCGAACACGTCTTGCTGGAGGGAAAGTACCGGTGGGCCTCCACCAGCACCGAGCCGTACCACGTGGTTTTGTACGACAGCATGCGGCGGATCTGCGCCAACGCCGCGTCGGACAGGGCCAGGTTCAGGCCCTTCTTCCGACTGCCACCTGCCGAACGCATCCCGGAGGCGTTCAATGTCTCCACCGTGATCACTTCATGCCGCTGCGCCAACTCGGTGGTGGCCTTGTACAGCACATCGCGGCGCACCGCCGCCGCGTGCGCGTGGGTGCGGCCGACCCGGCGTTGCTGCCGCACCCACCGCTTCGACGGTTTCCGCTTCGTCTTGGTCGACGGGTCGTACGGGCCTACCTGGCGGGCGTGGCGACGTTGCAACGCCCGCAGCCGGTCCTGGGCGGCGGTCAGGGACTTCGGGGCCGGAACCCGATCGAGTTCGCGTCCGTCCGGTGTCGCAACGACGATCAGCGAGTCGGCCTTCACGCGGACGTCGACACCGACCACCGGCTCACCGGCCCCGATGTGGCCGGGTACCGCGACCGCGCGGTGCACGAGGACCTGAAAGGCGACGTGCCACCGTCCGGCCGAATCCTCACTCAGGGTGGCGGACAGGATCCGGGCGGTGCCTGCCTCGAGGCGGCGGGCGAGTTTGCGGGTGGATTCGCAGGTGTGGATCCGCCCCAACCTCGGGAGGGTGACGTGATGCCGGTCGGTCTCGACTCGGATGGCGCCGGTGGTGAATCGCACCGACCGGCGGGACCGGGCGGACTTGAAGCGAGGGAACCCAATCGTCTTCCCGGCCCGCTTGCCTTTACGGGATTTCGACCACGCGTCGAGGCCGCGAGCGAGCGCGTCCAACCCGGAGTTGTATGCCTCCTTCGAGTTCTCCGCCCACCACGGCGCCACCAGGTCCTTGCGGGCGTTCCACTCCTTGCGCAGACCCGGCAGCGACCATCCCAATGTTGGTGTCAATTCGTCCTCGGCGATGCCGTAGGTGCGTTCGGCCTGCCGCTGGTTCATGACCGCTTTCACGGCGGCGAGCATCGTGTTGTGCGCCTTACGGGCACCGCCGGCATGCGAGCGGAACGCCCGCGCCTGCGCCGGGGTCGGGTCGAGCGCGAATTTGTAGGCCTGCGCGGTCCATCCGTCCGGGATCTCGAACCGAGCCATCACACGACCTCCGGCTCAGGTACGTCCTGTGTGGTGGCAGTGACCGGCCGCATCGCACAAGTGCGCGCATGGCTGTGGCGGTAGAACCGGGGACACCTCGAGGTCGGATCCTCGAGGAGGTCCCGCACCGGATCGTGTTGCTGGCCATGGTTGCCCGCCACGATCCGGCGGTCCTGCGCAGATAGGACCGCCGTCGGATGCAGGGCTCCGAGCCGGGCCGGACGGTTGCGGTACGTCACGAGGATCATGCTCGCAGAGGGGTCCGACATGTAGCCTGTGGGTGCGCCCACTCGGCCGGCTTCACACGCATTGTGAACACATTCGAGCATGTTTGCTCACATTTGCTCACAGAATGTCGAGCAGTTCGTAACCCTGACCTGCGCCGGTGACGATCGCGGTCTCCCCCGCCAGCACTGCGGTGGTCGCATGGAACGTGGTCACTGATACTCCTGAGGCGAGAAGGGGTCCCATTGATCAATTGATCAATGGGATGTGGCACACTATGGACCGGGCACACCGGTGCCACTCGGCAGAAAGGGTGCAATGGATCCGCAGGAACGCCGGAGGCAGATCCTGGATCGGTCTGCCGAGATATTCGCTCGAAAGGGCATCAACGCCACCACTATCCGCGACATCGCCGCGGCGGTGGGTGTCCATTCCGGAGCGCTCTACCACTACTTCCCGTCAAAGGAAGCGATCGTCACCGAGCTCATCCGCGAGTACATCGACGACATCTCGGGGCGCTGCCGCGAGGTCGTCGCGCGTTCGCTGTCACCCATCGAACGCCTCGAGGCACTCGCCGAGATCGCCCTGGACTCCAACGTGCAGTACCACGGAGCCACATCGATCTGGCGCCGAGAAGGCAACTACATGCGCGAGCGCCTCGAGGCAGCCGGCATGGCCGATATCGCCGACGAGATGCAACACGCGTGGCGTCGCACCATCGCCGACGGTGTCGCCGAGGGCACTCTCCGCGCCGACATCGATCCCGGCATCCTCCAAGAACTGCTCTACGACGTCCTGTGGCAGGCGACACGGTGGCACCCCGGCGAACCGGGCGAACCCATGACCGAACTCGCCCACACGATCATCACCGTGTTCGTCGACGGGATGCGCAACCGCAACGAGTGACGCCGTCCCGCCCCGATGCGGGCGGGACGGCGCCGTCGTCACCCCTTGCCGGCCAGGTTCTCCTCGACCTCCCTGTGCCACGACTCGCGGGCACGGGTGGTATCGACCTCGAACTCGAAGCGCTGCGTCATATCGGGCGTGACGTCCTCGACGTCGACGTAGAACTGCTGATACCAGCGACGCAGCTGATACACCGGGCCGTCCTCCTCGGTGAGGAGCGGATTCTCGATGCGCGACTTGTGTTCCCAGATCTCGATGTCCTGCTTGAACTGCTCCTCGAGGCCATCGGTGAACAGGGTCGCCATCTCTGCGGACTGTTCGTCGGACATACCTTCGACCTTCTTGACGATGGTGCCGAACTGGAGCACGAACGAGTTCGTCGTCACCGGGTAGTGACAGTTGATGAGTTTCGACTCGATGGTCGTTCCGTCGGCCACGGTGTAGAGCGTATCGAGCATGAAGGACGGGCCGTAGTAAAACGCATCCGAGATCGTCTGGGCCTCAGGGAGATCCATCTGAACACCGGTCTTGATGTCGTCGCGGCCGTACGAGCGCATGTGCTGACCTGCCACATGTCCCTCGAAGACGTTCTTGAAGAACTCGGGCATCTGGAAGTGCACATAGAAGAAGTGCGCCATGTCGACGACGTTGTCGACGATCTCCCGACAGTGCGACCCCTCGACGTGGATGGTCGTCCACGTCCACTCGCTCCACTGGCCGTCCTCGTAGCCGTCGATCTCGGGAATGGTCACGTTCTCCGGCGGTGTCGTCCCCTGAGGGCAGTGCCAGACGAAGAGAACTCCGTTGCGTTCCATCGTGATCCACGACTTCGTGCGGGCAACCTTCGGCGTGCGTCGAGCGTACGGAATCGCTTCACACCTACCCGCGCCGTTCCACCGCCAATCGTGGAACGGGCAGGCGATGGTGTCGCCCTTGATCTCGCCGCGCGCAAGATTGCCGCCCATGTGCCGGCAGTAGGCATCCAGGACGTGGAGTTCGCCCTTCGTGTCGGCGAAGACGACCAGAGTGGTACCGAACACCTCGATCTGGTGCGGCTTTCCGTCGCGGAAGTTCTCGGCAAGGCCGATGCAGTGCCACCCGCGCGCGAAGCGAGTGGGGTTGTTGCCGGCTTCGATATTGCGGATCTCGATGCGATCCTGCTCGATGGTCATTGGAGTCCTCCAGGGCTGAGTGGGATTGAACGCAAGCAGCAGTCACCGCGCGGCGGTGGCGTGTTCCTCGGACGGCAGGGATTCGTCGGACAGCAGGGATTCCTGGGACGGGAGAGGCCTCACGTGCGGTTCGACACGCATGGTCTGAGGAATTCTCCCCTCTGCGACAGCCACGTCGACCGTGTGGTCGAGTGCCCCGCAGCGCAGGAGATACGCGGCGGGGTCGAGCTCACGCGCGGCGGCGAGCTCGTGACACGCACCTTCGGATGATCCGGTCCACTGGATACTCGTATGCGCGGGGCTGTATTTCGCGACGAGCACGCAGGTGCCACAGGCGTGGCAAGCGAGCGACTGCATTCTGGCCGTTTCCCTTCGTCGGATGACTCGACAGTAGGAAGCACCTGTGGCGGCAACCACAATGTTTCAGCCCAGCGGGACGTCGGCCGGCATCAGTCCCCCGCGAGCACACCTTCGAGGACTCGACGCAGCACCTGGTCGAACATGTCTCCGGGAACGTGGTCGACATCAGCGGGCGTCAACACTGCCGCGAGAAAAGGGTGACTGCCCTGCTCCGCAATTTTGTGTAGGTACGCGACCTGCGCGATGAGGCGGCCCTGCCGGGATTCGCCCCCACTCACCTCGGCGCGAGCGAACTGCTGGACAAGCGCATTCAGCACCGCAATCGTCTGCATCTTCACGTTGCCCGGCACATCGACGGATGCCATTGCACGGAGGGCGTATTCGAGAAAGTCGATGGTGCGTGGTCCGACACGCATCGACTCGACCGGGAGGTCGAGCAGCCACGGATACTTCACGTGGACGCTCTTCGCACGCCTGGCCAGTGCGATGAGGTCGTCGATCGCTTCACCTCGCAGGGGAACCTCGAGGTCGATCTCGCCGACCGTGGCATCGACCATGATGTCGAAGATGTCGTCCGCGCCGGAGACGTACCGATATACCGCCGACTGGCTGACGCCGAGCTTCTGGGCGATCCGGCGGGTGGAGACGGACGGCAGACCGCCTTCCGACGCGAGCTCCATCGCGGCGGCGGCAAATTCGTCCCTGCTGTGCGACGGTGCCGGGCCGCGCGTACCGTCGGTACGGTCCCAGACGATCGTCTGCGTCTTCTTCGCCACTCGATGCCCTTCCGCTCGTCGCCGTTCTGCCCTATCCTAAACTGAGTTCACTGAACGCAGTTTAGGAGGTTCGAGATGTCGGCCGACAGATCATGGGGGCCACGACGATGGGCGCAGAACGGGTCGGTGCGCATCGCGTTCGACCAGTTCAAGCCCGAGCACGACGGAGACCCGCTCCTGGTCGCGACCGGATTGGGCGTCAACCGCGAGTCGATGCCCGACGGGTTCGTCCGGGAACTCGCGAAGCAGGGATTCGCTGTTGTGCGATACGACCAGCGGGACGGAGGGGAGTCGACCCACTTTCCGCCGACGCCCACACGAAACCCGATCACTGCGTTAGTGGGCAAACGCGGTGAGGCCTACACCGCCGAAGACATGGCAGACGACGCCGTAGCGGTCCTCGACGAACTCGGCTGGGACTCGGCCCACGTGCTCGGGGTCTCGCTCGGGGGCGCGGTCGCCCAGCGCGTCGCACTCAGGCATCCTCAGCGCGTCCGGTCGCTCACCACGGTCGCGGCTGTCCCCGGCGATGTCACGGGGCTGCGCACACTCCGCTTCATCCGGATGGGCACACTCGGCAAATTCGCGAGGCTGAAGTTCCCCGACACGCGCGAGGGCGCGATCGAGGCTGGGCTTGCCGTTGCGAAACTTCTGTCGTCTCCCCGTGTCGACTTCGACGAGGATTCAGTGCGAGCAACGCTCGAAGGCAATCCCGACAGCGGCGTCCACGACCAGGAATCACAGAGCCGACAGATCGGCGCACAGTGGAGCGGCCCGACGATCGACAAGATCGCCTGTCCCACGCTGATCGTCCACGGCAAGGACGACCCTCTGATCAAACCCGAAGCCGCCCTTGCCATCGCGTCGAGAATTCCCGGTGCCCGCACGCTCCTGCTACCCGCGGTCGGACACGACCTGCCCGAGCATGCCTGGTCTCCCCTCGCTGGCGCGATCCGCGAACTCGCCGACACGCCCACGACACCTTCTCTACATCGTCCTCCAACGGTCGAGTAAGCGCCGGCGCATGGGATAAGGTCGGGCCGCTGAACCAGGAAAGGTGCAGTACCTGGACACGGGGGATCGGATGCCGCACGCACAGCACTTCACGATGGGATTGTGGGTGCCATACCTGGCGTTCGTCACGGCCGCGGTCGGTTGCTACGTCGGATTGTGCTGCGTCCAGCAATCCAGGAAGTACTTGACGCCTGCCGCCGGTGTCTGCTGGCTCATGATGGCAGCCCTGTCGATCGGCGGAGTCGGCATCTGGCTCATGCATTTCATCGGCATGTCGGGCTTCTCCGTGCCGACCTCCCCGGTCCGCTACGACCTCGGTGCCACCCTGTTCTCGGTGGTGCTTGCCGTCGGGGCGACCCTGTTCGGACTGTTGATCTCGGACGCTCGCCTCTCCGCCGCCCGTCGACTCCCCCGCTCTGTGTCGCTGACCGTGGGCGGGATAGTGATGGGAACGGCCATCGTTCTCATGCACTACAGCGGCATGGCCGCGATCAGGATCCGGGGCACCATCGACCACGACCCGAGGATGGTGGCCGTGTCTGCGGCCATCGGCATCGTCGGGTCGGTGGCCGCGATGTGGATGTTCGACGTGCCTGGAAAACTTCATGTGCGCGTGGCGTCGTCTCTGTTGCTGGCCTGCGGCGTGGTGGCGCTGCACTACACCGGCATGGTCGGAATGAGTGCGCACGTCGACCTCGATGCGTCGGCACCCGAAGGTATGACGGTGCCGTCGCTGTTGTTCCCGGCGTTCGGTATCGGCATCGTTCTGCTTGCGGTGCCGATAGTGGCACTTCTGCTCGCCCCCGAGAGCGACCGCGAGCTAGACGATCGGGGGCAGCTGAACGACCTGTCCCGCGTAGGCAAGGCCGGCACCGAAGCCGACCAGTAACGCGGTGTCTCCCGGCTTGGAGACGCCGGACCGGAGAAGCTCCTCCATTGCCATCGGGATCGACGCGGCGCTCGTGTTGCCGGTCTCGCCGATGTCGCGCGCCACCGCGACGTTCTCGGGCAGATGTAGTCCCTTGATGAGCGCGTCGGTGATGCGGCTGTTGGCCTGATGCGGGACGAAGGCATCGAGGTCGGCGGCTTGTACGCCGGACTTCTCCAGCGCGTCGGTGCACGCCTTCCCCAGGAAACTCACCACCCAGCGGAATACCGCCGACCCGTTCATCCGGATGTACGGACGCACGGCCGGAGCACCGCCTGCGGCAGCTTCGTCGACCTCGTCGAAGTACGTCATGAAGTCCTTGTCCTGCTTGATGGCGTCGGTCTGGCTTCCGTCCGAGCCCCAGGCGACCGGGCCGATTCCCTCCGACTCGGACGGACCGACCACAGCCGCGCCGGCGCCGTCCGCGAAGATGAACGCGCAGGTCCGGTCGGTCGGCTCGAGCAGATCGGACAACCGTTCCACCCCGATGACCAGTACATTCCTGGCCTGCCCGGCACGAACGAGGGCCGCGGCGTTACCGAGTGCGTAGCAGAAGCCCGCGCAGCCGGCCGAGATGTCATAGGCGGCGGTGTCTTCCATACCCAATTCCGTGGCCACCACAGCACCCGCGGACGGCCCCAGCACCATGAGCGACGACGTGGCGAGCACGACCGCATCGATCTGCTCGGCCTCCAGACCGGCCGCGGCGAGCGCGTCGCGGGACGCGGCGACACTCATCGAGACGATCGATTCATCCTCGTCGGCCCACCGTCGCGAGGAGATGCCGGATCGTGTCTTGATCCATTCGTCGGAGGAATCGATCTGGTCGACGATCTCGGCATTGGGTACGACGCGACGTGGTCGGTACACCCCCAAACCCAACAGAGCAGCGTGGGTGACGGGTGCGGCGGTGGCGATCTGAGCGGGCATGACTTCCTCTCCACATGAACCAGGTGGTTCACCCTCGTATTCAATTGTGTGCAGTGGACCGGCTGCAGGCACCCCGACAATGCCTGCAGCCCGAGTCCGGGGCTCATTTTGTTTCGGGAAGGTTCACGTTGTCACCTTTGAGTCCAGCTTCTCCGGCGACACGCGGAGAGATGAAGACGATCACCAAGAGTGTTCTTCACCTGCCATCGTGTATTCGCCCTGTTCGAGACGTTCGACCAATTCGCGCGTCCACTCGATGGCGCTGTCGGTGGTCTTCGCCCAATACCTGATGGCCTCGACGTGGTGCTGCCAATCCGCGTCGGGATTGCGCTCGTACTCGCCGACGACCCGCTGACGCTTGACCGCCAACGCATCGAGCCGCATGCGAAGCAGATCGAGCACCCGCTCGCGCGGCAACACGGACATCAGTCCGATGCCCGCGATGATCTCTGCGGGGTCCTCCCCCGAACTGAGCGCATTCTCGAGAAGCGCGTGGAACTCCTTCTCACCTTCTGCTGTGATCGAGTATTCGGTCCGGGCCGGACCGGCAGCGGGAGACTCGGATGCTACTTCCTGCAGGAGCCCCTGGTCTCGAAGACGTTTGAGACCGTGGTAGACCGAGCCCTGTCTGAGACTCCCCCACAGGTCCACACTCCAACTCTCGAGGTCGCGCATCACCTGATATCCGTGCGCGGTTGTGCGCCCACGAACCGCTCCGAGGAGGAGCAGCCTGGTGGCAGTCACTGGGGAGCCCTTCCGTCGCGAGGTGGTGACGACAACTCTAGTACACCTTGACTAGTTGCCAGAATGGCCTACCCTCGAGGGCAGTAGTCAAGCTGTACTAGCCCCCTCATGGGAGGACTTCACTTGCATCTCGTCATTGCCGGGGCCTCAGGCGCAACAGGCCGATTACTCATCGACAACGCCGTGGCAGCCGGTCACACGATCACCGCTCTGGTGCGCCCGGGAAGCACGTTCGACGCACCGAACGGTGTGCGCATGCTCGAAGCCCAGGTCACCACCGACCGCGAGCTGACACTCCCCGACAGCACCGACGCCGTGATCTCGACACTCGGCAAGAGGTCGTACGACGACACCGATCCGGTGTGCACCGCAGGCACCGAGAATCTGCTGGCGGCGATGCAGCGTCAGGGCATCCACCGGATCGTCACGGTATCGGCGTCGCCCGTACTACGATCCGGCGCCGGTGAACCGTGGTGGTTCCGCCGCACGGTCCGCCCGATGGTCCGCCGGAAGGGCCCGAACATCTACGCGGACCTCGAAGCAATGGAAGAGGTGCTGCGCTCGGCGAGTTCGTTCTGCGACTGGACGATCCTGCGTCCCGGCTACCTCGTCGACAAACCGGCCCGCGGCCACCGCCTGGTACCCCAGGCGAATTCGATCGCCAGCGTGCACCGCGCAGATCTGGCCGGAGCGCTGTTGGAGGTCGTGCAGAACCCGGACACCTGCAGGCGCGCGTACGGCGTCGCGCCTCACTCGAGCAAGGAGAGAGCATGAGCGTCGCAACAACCGACACGAGCAGGTGGCTGCGCATCGGATTTCTCGGTGACGGCCTGTTCAAGGTGGTCCTTGCCGTTACCTACTCGGCGGCGGTGGCGCCGATCGCCAACACACTGAACATGAGTGTCGCGACCATTGTCATCGCCGCGGCCATGCTGCTCCTCAGTGGCATCGCAGAGGTCGTCTTCGCCCTCCGCTCGGCAGCCCCGTCGCACACCAAGTACCTCATCGGCTACGACAGCGGCTGGATCGTCGTCACCTTGGTTGTTCTGGCGATGATGACATCAGGGGGCGCGTTCTGGTTCGGCTACCAGGCAGTCGCGTCGGCCGTGCTGGCGATTGCGTTCATGGTCGGCTCGGCGCGCGCGGATCGGGCGACATAGGCGTCCGAAATGCTGGTTGGTGCCGAACTTTTCGGTACACCAACCAGCATTTCGGGCATGAACTGCAATGAGCCCCATGTTACCGAATCGGGTGGATGGCTACCGGGGCTGCGAGCTCGGTATCGGAGCTGCTAGCTTGCGGGGGTGCCATACCTCGGATTGATCATCACCTTGCTGTGGCTGGGCTGCCTCGTCGACGTGATCTGCTCCGATGAGGAACGCGTCCGCCACCTGCCCAAACTGTTGTGGCTGATGATCGTACTTCTGCTTCCGCTGGCGGGGTCCGTGCTCTGGCTGGTCCTCGGCCGGCCTCAGGGGGTTGTCGAGATCCTGATGTCGAAGTCTGCCGCCGAATACCCGCGACCCACCCGTCCCGTTGTCGATCCCGAGCACGACGACGACTTCCAGCGCCGATTCCGGGCGCGCGTCGAAGAGCAGCGACGGGTCGCGCAAGAGCAACGTCAGCGTGAAGAAGGCAACGAGAACGCCGGTTGACCGTCGGGGTCAGCTCAGTACGCGCCCTCACTCGCGAGGACGGCCTTGACAGTCTTCCCGATGATCAGCACATCGGAGATCATCGACCAGTTCTCCACATACGACAGATCGAGCCGCACCGACTCGTCCCACGACAGATCCGAACGGCCACTGACCTGCCACAGACCCGTCACACCGGGACGCACCAACAAACGACGCTTGACGCGACCGTCGTAATTCTCCACCTCACGACGCAACGGCGGACGCGGACCGACCACACTCATCTCACCGCGCAACACATTGATGAACTGCGGCAACTCGTCGATGCTGTACCGGCGCAGCACCTTGCCCACCCGCGTCACGCGCGGATCGTCGCGCATCTTGAACAGCAGGCCGGCGCCCTCGTTCTGCACCAGCAACGACTCGACCATCGCGTCGGCCTTCGTGACCATCGACCGGAACTTGATCATCCCGAACGGCTCACCGTCGAGACCGATCCGCTCGGCCTTGTAGAACACCGGCCCCTTGTTGTCGAGCTTGATCAGCACCGCGACCACCGCGAACACCGGCGCCAGCACAAGCAACGCCAACGACGAGAACACCAGATCGAACACGCGCTTACCGCTGCGCTTCGCCCCGTGATAGCTCGGCTTCTCCACGTGGATCAACGGCAGACCCGCCACCGGCCGCATCTCCAGGCGCGGCCCCGCGACATCGACGACACCGGTCGCGACGACGAGATCCGCGTCCAGCGGCTCGAGCTGCCACACGAGATCCTTGATGCCCTCGGGCCCCAGCGTCTCGGTCGCCGTCACCGCTACCGTATCGGCACCGGACGCCACCAGCGCTTCGGCGATGGAATACTCGTCACCGAAGATCGGCACGTCGCGCCCGTCGACATCGACGGCCTCCCCGACCACACCCGAATACTTGGGAACGCATACTCCGACCACGCGAAATCCGTCGGTGAACTTGCGCTCGAAGGTGCTTCCCAGGTGACGCACCGCCCGCGCACCACCGACGACCAGAACCGACGTGGCGAACTCTCCCCGGCGACGCTTACGCGCCACCACCTTTCGCCACAACCAGCGGCTGATCAGCAACCCGAACAGCCCGACGGGCAGCGCAATCGCCAGATATCCTCGCGCCAGTTCCATGTTGAATACCAACGCCACGATCGCGATGAATCCGAACAACCAGAGCGTCGCCGAGACGATCCGCTGGTATTCGTCGTATCCGGCACCGATCACACGGCGCGATCGTGTGCGGAACATCCGCAGGCTCACCAGCCACGCTGCAGCGAGGCCGACGGAGATCAGCGTGTAGTTGAGCGCATCGATCTGCGCAGCGAGCAGATTCTCGTGCCCGAACCGCACGATGTGCGCGAGAACAACGGAGAGGACCACGATGACGGTGTCCGTCCAGAAGAGGCGCCGCACGTATGCGGACTGCCACGTCCAGCGGGTGGCCGTGCCGCTCTGACGCGCCGAAGACGTCAGTGCAGAATCACGCTCCAGTTTGTCGATCGTGGTCATCCTTCATCCCTCATATATATGTCTCCCCTCAGAGACATTTGTGTCCTCCCCGTCACCCACCGCGCGAGGTAAGCCGACTGCGGATACGCGCACGTCCCTCGAAGGTGCGGTATCGCGGTAGCTGCGCTGCTCTCACCTCGCGGCGTACGGCGGTCCGATGTCACTTGCGCAACATCGCCACCTCGAATATCTCACAGCAAACTCTCAGCGTTACTTAATCTAAGAATCAGTGTGAAATGTTCGCCCTATTGCCCGCATCGACGAGCCGTATGAGCCGGAGGCTCCCGCGGCCACCATTGACTAAATACCCCCTAGGGGTATGGTGTGGGAATGGCCGAGTACACGTGTCCGATGCATCCGGAGATCCGGCAGCAGGGGCCGGGCTCATGCCCGATCTGCGGCATGGCCCTCGAACCCGTGATGGTGACGGCCGAGTCCGGCCCGAGCCCCGAGCTCGCCGACATGACGAAGCGGTTCTGGATCGCACTCATCCTCTCCGTACCGGTGTTCGTCCTCGAGATGGGCTCGCACCTGATCCCCGCGCTCCACGACGTCGTACCGCCCAGGGTGTCGACGTGGATCCAATTCGTCCTCGCCACCCCGGTCGTGTTGTGGGCCGGATGGCCCTTCTTCGTCCGCGGCCGGAATTCGATACGCACCCGGTCTCTCAACATGTTCACGCTCATCGCGATGGGCACCGGTGTCGCCTGGGCGTACAGCGTGGTCGCGACATTCGCGCCCGGCATCTTCCCCGACGAGTTCCGTCAGATGGACGGCTCCGTCGCCGTGTACTTCGAGGCCGCCGCGGTGATCACGACGCTGGTGCTGCTCGGCCAGGTCCTCGAACTCCGCGCACGTGAGCAGACGTCCGGCGCGATCAGGTCGCTGCTCGATCTCGCACCGAAAACCGGCCGACGGATCGACGACGACGGAACCGAACACGACATCCCCCTCGACCACGTACACATCGGAGATCGCCTACGGGTACGCCCCGGCGAGAAGGTCCCGGTGGACGGTGCCGTCGAGGACGGCCGCTCGTCCGTCGACGAAGCATTGGTGACGGGCGAATCGATGCCGATCGCCAAGCAGACCGGCGATCACGTCATCGGCGGCACGGTCAACGGCAGCGGCAGCCTCGTGATGCGCGCCGAGCAGGTCGGCAGCGACACGGTGCTCTCCCGGATCGTCGCGATGGTCGCCGAGGCGCAGCGCACGCGCGCACCGATCCAGCGCCTCGCCGACCTCGTCGCCTCGTGGTTCGTCCCCGCCGTCATCGCCGTCGCCGTGATCGCGTTCCTCGTGTGGGCGCTCGTCGGTCCGTCGCCGTCGCTCACATACGCGTTGGTGGTCGCGGTGTCGGTGCTGATCATCGCGTGCCCGTGCGCCCTGGGACTGGCGACTCCGATGTCGATCATGGTCGGTGTGGGACGCGGCGCCGGGCTCGGGGTGCTCATCAAGAATGCCGAGGCACTCGAGCGCATGGAGAAGGTCGACACCCTGGTCGTCGACAAGACCGGCACCCTCACCGAGGGCAGGCCCACGGTCATCGAGATCGTCGCGGCCGACGGTTACACCGACGAACAGGTCCTGCGCCTCGCGGCGGGCGTCGAACGCGGTTCCGAGCATCCTCTCGCGATCGCGATCGTCGATGCTGCCGGACATGCGGGCATCACTGTCCCCGAGGTCGCCGACTTCGATTCCCCGGTGGGCCGCGGAGTGGTCGGTGTGGTCGAGGGTCGGCGCGTGATCATCGGTAACGCGTCGTACCTGCAGGACGAAAGTGTCGCCACGCAGGCACTGCGCGAGCAGGCCGACGATTTGCGCCGCGACGGCGCCACCGCGATATACGTCGGTGTCGACACATCGGTGGCCGGGGTGTTGGCGATCGCCGACCCCGTCAAGGAGACCACCCCGACCGCGCTCGAGGAACTGCGCACCGACGGCATCACCGTCGTCATGCTCACCGGCGACAACCGCACCACCGCCGAGGCCGTGGGCCGCCGCCTCGGCATCGACCGGGTCGAAGCCGAGGTCCTTCCCGACGGGAAGAGCGACGTGGTCCAGCGACTCCGCGGCGAGGGCCGAGTGGTCGCCATGGCCGGCGACGGCGTGAACGACGCACCCGCGCTCGCCGCCGCCGACGTCGGCATCGCGATGAGCACCGGTACCGACGTCGCGATCGAGAGTGCGGGCATCACCCTGCTCCACGGCGACCTCACCGGCATCGCACGGGCACGCGCGCTGTCGGAGGCGACGATGAGCAACATCCGCCAGAACCTCGTGTTCGCGTTCGTCTACAACGCGGCCGGTATTCCGCTCGCCGCCGGAGTCCTCTATCCGGCGTTCGGGATCCTGCTCTCTCCCATCGTTGCGGCCGCTGCGATGGCGCTGTCGTCGGTGAGCGTCATCGGCAACGCGCTGCGCCTGCGTGCAAAGAAATTCTGACGGGTCATCCCTGGATGGCGTCGCGCAGTTCGGCGGCGAGGTCGTCGGTGGCGGCGACGATTCCGCTCCACCGCTTGGTGAGGTCGGTGCCGAACACGATGGGACGGTCGTACGCGTCGATCACAGCACCGCCGGAGGCCTCGACCTGGACGACTGCCGCCGCAATGTCCATCAAGCGGTGGGTGTCGCTGCCGGCGTCGACGAACGCATCAGTGGATCCGGTCGCGACGAACACCGACTCGAGGGTGCTGCAACTGAGAATGCGGATGCGAGTGGCCTGCTCCGCGACACGCCACCACGAATCGCGGTTGCGTTCGTGCGGGCGGAGCATCGAGACCGCGGCCGACGACAATGACGTGCATCCGCTGGTCCGGAACGCGGACCGGCTGCGCGACGCCCACCAGGTCTCTCCGGTGTGCAGCCAGGTGGTCGACGCCTCGGTGAACTCACCGTCCATCACCACAGCAGCACTGAAGCATGCCAAAGGGATTCCCGCGGCGGCATTGGCGGAACCGTCCACCGGGTCGACGACGAGGGTGATGGCCGAGCCGACGTCGACCCAGCCGCGTTCCTCCGACAGCACATTCGCACCCGCTGCCGTTGCGGCAGCGATGATGGCATCTTCGACGAGGACATCGATGAACATCGTCGGCGTGCCGTCGGCACCTTCCTTCGCGATCGACTTCAGCTTCTCCCGCGAGTATTTCGCGATGGCGTCGCGGTAGGCGGTGAGGGCGGCATCGGACGCCGCGGTGAGTATGCGTCCGGCAGCGGTGGTCGCGGATTCGGTGAGGTTCATGCAGTTACTCCAGATAGTATGTAGCAGAACAGATCAGGACACGACCTTGCGGACCCAGATAGCCAGGCCCTCCACGACCATGACCACCACGAAGATCATCAGCACGATCATGGTGACCACGTCGAACTGCATGACGCGGGCCGCATTCATCAGGTAGAAGCCCAATCCTCCTGCGCCGACGACACCGAGCAGTGTGGCGGCGCGGATATTGGTATCGAGCTGATAGAACAGGTGCGCGATGATCGCGGGCCCCGATTGGCGGACCGTCGCGGCGATGAGGACCTGCATGCGTGTCGCGCCACCTGCCACCACCGCCTGCTGAACGCGGATGTCCGTTTCCTCGACGGAGTCGGCGATCAGTTTGCTGAGCAGCCCGATTGCGCCCACCGACAGAGCGATCGCACCCGCTGTGGCACCGAGACCGGTCACGACGATCACGATGATCGCCAGGATCAGATCCGGGATACCGCGGACGATCACGATGAAGACCCGGAACCCCTTCGCAATACCCGGAGTGGGTGCGACGTTACGGGCCGCGAGCAGTCCGACGGGGATCGCGACGATCAGGCCGATCAGGGTGGCTGCGAGGGCGATCTGCAGCGTGACGATCAGTTGCTTCCACAGTTCGTCACCGATGCCGCCGGTGTCCGGAGGGAAGAACAGCGAGAGCGTGTTCCACATCGAACCGAAACCCTCTGCCATACGGGACAAGTCGAGGTTCGCTGCCCACGTCGACACCAACAGGGCCAGCACGAACAACGCGACGTAGGCGGTGTGAGCGATGCGCTCACCCGTCCACGGAGGGCTGATGCGGTACCGGCCGTCGGAGGTGCGCAGTGCCGTCGGAGCCTGCGCGCTGCCGGGTTCACTATCGACCCAGCCGTTCCGAGCGCCCGAGACCCGTTCGCGTAGACGAGAGAACAGACTCCGGCGCGCGGGGGCCTTGTCTCCGAGCACCATTCGCCGCAGGGAACCGGAGATCAATTCGACGATGACACACAGCGCGACGATGAACAGCGCCAGCGCCATGCCGCGCTGATAGTTCATGGTGCGCAGCGCAGCCGACAGTTCGAGGCCGATGCCGCTCACACCGACGTAGCCGAGAATGACGGAGGCGCGCAGGTTGATGTCGAACCGGTGCAGGGCCGTGGCGACGACCGCGGGCATGATCTGCGGCAACACACCGCCGGTGATCTGCTGCCACCACGTCGCACCGGCCGCGCGCAGGGCGTCGCGCGGGCCGGGGTCGGAGTCTTCGATCGCGTCGGCGTACAGCTTTCCTACCATGCCGATCGAGTGGATTCCGAGGGCGAGGATACCGCCGATCGCGCCGAGACCGAACAGGCGCAGGAACAGGATCGCCAGCACCAGTTCGGGAATGGCTCGGGTGACGACGATGATGGCGCGGGCCGGCATTCGCAGAGCTGCGGCAGGTGCGGTGTTGCGGGCCGCACCGAGCGCGACAGGGATGCTCAGCACCACGGCCAGCACGGTGGCGAGCAGCACGATGCCCAGGGTCTGGCCGGTCATCGCGGCCAGTTCGCCGATGGGCGGGAAGTCGAGCGGGAAGATACGCGCCAGGAAATCGGTTGCGTTGCCGATACTGTCGATGATCGTGGCGACGTTGATCTTCAGAGATGCGATCGACCACAACGCCGCCGCGAACAGCCCGAACAGGATGACCTGCACACTGATCGCCTGCCAGGTGGGGCGCGGGAGAGTCTTGACGGGCGGCGGCGCGGTGATCGTCATCGGTTCGCGATACTCCCCACAGATACGACCGGGTCGACGGCCGTGTAGATGCTCATGGTCTCGCTCCGGTCGATCACCGACACCGGCTTGTCGAGTACGACCTGCCCGTGTCGCAGGCCAACGAGGCGGTGCCCCCATGACAGTGCGAGATCGACCTGGTGCAGGCTGCACACCACCGTCAGGTCGTCTTCGGACGCGATCTGCGAGATCAGCGCCATCACCTGGGCCGACGACTCCGGATCGAGCGATGCGACGGGTTCGTCGGCGAGGAGTATCTTCGGTTTCTGGATGAGCGCACGCGCCACCGCGACACGCTGCTGCTGGCCACCGGAGAGGGTGTCTGCGCGCTGGAACGGACGGTCGGCGAGACCGACGCGGTCGAGCTGTTCCATGGCGGCGAGACGCACCGACTTCGGATACATCATGAGACCGAAGCGGGGCCCACGCAGCGAGCCCAGGGCACCGGAACACACGTTCTCGAGTACCGACATGTTGCCCACGAGGTGGAACTGCTGGAACACGAAGCCCACCTTGCGGCGCAGCTCCCGCAGTTCACGGCCACGGGCGGCTCCCACGTCGTGTCCGAGGACCCGCACCGTACCCGAGGTGGGCAGGTGCAGGCCGTTGAGCAGCCGCAGCAGCGTCGACTTTCCCGAACCCGACAAGCCCAGCAGCGCAACGACTTCACCGGGGTGCACCGTCAGTGACACGTTGTCGAGCGCCCGGAGTGCCGGGTCGAATACCTTGCTGACGTGGTCGAGTTCGATGGTCGGTCGGAGAATCCTGTCGATGGATGCGCCGAGGCGTGCATGGTCGGGGTCGGTCATATCGGTACTCCAGGGGTTCGAGAGATCGGGTCAGCTCGCGCAGGACGGGGACCGCGTGACTTCGCAGACCTTGCGGACGCCGTCGTAGAAGTCATCGGTGACGGGGATGTATCCGTACTCGGTGCTCTCGGGGAGCTCGCACTCCTCTTCGGATGCGCAGTAGCCGGCCTCCACGAGCGCCGGACGGTTGAGCTTGGTCGCGAAGATGTCGGTGAGCTGGTCGATGAGATCCTGCGGCAGCGTGGTCAGCACAGCAGAGGGGCTGGCCGCGATCATCTCCGACTCCCAGATCACGTCGAGGTCGCCTTCCGCGAGATCACCCTTGTCGACGAGGGTTTCGGTGACCATGGTGTCGAATGCGAATCCGGCATCGCACTGGCCGCTCTTGACAGCGAGAGCGGATGCGTCGTGGCCGCCGGCGAAGACCGGGGTGACGTCCGTCGCGGGGTCGATCCCGGCCTCGAGCAGACCGGCCGACGGGTAGAGGTAACCGGAAGTGGAGGTGGGGTCGACGAAGCACACCGTCCTGCCCCGGAAGTCCTCGAGTGAGCGGATGTCGGATCCCGCGGGCACGATCGCGTAGGACTGGTAGCCGGGCTCCTCGTCGGCGCTGTCGGCGAACACGCCGAGCGGTGTCACCGGCACGCCGCTGTCCTTCGCCGTGGCGTAGGAGAACGGACCGTAATGACCGATGTGCACCTTGCCGGCTCGCTGGGCCTCGATGACGGCCGCGTAGTCGGTGGCGTTCTGGAACTCGACCGGGATACCGGTCTCATCCTCGATGACCTGCTGAACCAGCGCGAACTCCTGCTGCAGGCTTGTGCTGTCCTCACTCGGGATGGAGGCCAGCACCAGGGTCTCGGGTGCACCTTCGTCGGCGGATGCGCCGGCCGAGGTGTCTTCGTCGGCGCTCGAGCCGCACGCGGACAGAGCCAGCGCTGCTGCGGCGGCCATGGCAATCCCTACCAGGGATCGGGGACGAGAGGTACGCATGAAGAAAAGCTCCTTGTCGAATCCGCGGAAGCGGAGTCGGGGCACGAGGGGGGCGACACCCGGCGGCATCGTCGCAATCCAGACTGTCGGTGCGGTGTATCGAATTCCCCAACCCGAGGTGAACTTCCGACCTCGAGCGGAAGACGTTCGCGGTAGCATGTCCGCCCACTACGAGACCGGCCCCACACCATTCGGTGCGGGGCCGGGATTTCATGATGCGCGCAGGACCGCGCGGATCACCGGGTGACCGTGTTCGAGCGAGACGAGGACGAGGTCGGCGCGCTGACCGGTGCCCAGAGCGCCCCGGTCCGCGAGCCCTACTGCCGTTGCCGGGCCACTCGTGACAAGCGACACCGCAGCCGGCAACGTCATGCATCCGTCGGCAAGGGAGAACGCCGCACCGAGCAGCGACGACGGGAGATAGTCCGACGCCAGCGCGGTCACCAGTCCCAGCTCGGCAAGTTCACCGGCGGAGACGTTGCCCGAGTGGGAGCGTCCGCGCAGCACGTTCGGACCGCCCATCACCACGGACATGCCGCGATCACGCGCTTCCCGCGCCGCCTCGACGGTCGTGGGGAACTCGGCGACGTTGCCTCCGCGCGCGGCCAGATCGGCGATCTCAACCGCCGATTCGGGATCGTGGCCGAAGACGCGGGCCAGGCCCTTACGCGACTGCTCGGCGAGCCAGCCCATCGTCTCGTCGCGGACCCCGGCGTTGGCCTCGCGTTCGGCCGCCAGACCGTCCACCACTTTGCGCGCGTCCTCCGCCGAGATACCCCGGACGCCGGCGATGTGGTTCTCGTAGTAGGTGCGGTCGGCGTACTGGCCGATCCCCGGCGTGTGGTCCTCGTGGGAGATGACAGCAGGTGTTGCTGCGGTGACGACACCTGCCGCGACGAGCCGATCGAATTCCTCACGCATGGCCTTGAATCCGGCCGCGGACCGCACATCGAGGCGATGCAGGACGTGGTGATCGACGAGTCGCGCGTCGGTGTCGCGCATGTTCCAGCCCTCGATCGACTCGCACATCTGCTGCGCGACATGGACGCTGCGTCCCGTCGTCGCGGTGGCGCGGTCGGAGAACGATGCACCGTGGAACACGGTCGTCACGCCCGCCGCCCGTACCTTGCCCTCGAACGACATGAGCGAGAACGCCCACGGCAGCTCGACTCCCGGTCGCGGGAGACGCTCCTTCTCGAGGCCGTCGGAGTGCACGTCGACCAGGCCCGGCAGACACAGGAGGCCGCCGCCGTCCACGTCGGGTCGCACTCCGGGAGTGGACGGTCCCACTTCCTCGATCCTGCCGTCACGCACGACGATGCGCGCATCCTCGAGAATTCGGTCCGGCAGCACCGCCCGGACATGCCCGACCACATAATTGAGCGGCGCGGACTGCAGCGTCCACGAGTCGGTGGTCGGCGCGGTCTCTGTTCCGGTCATGCTGCCTTCCCTAACACATCTGTAGCGGAACCGATTCGGTCGATGTGGCCGTCGGCGAACCGGACGACGCGTGTCGCGAGACGGTGCATGGCGTCGAGATCGTGGAACACTGCGAGCACCGCGACCCCGGACGCCGACAGCGACGCGATGAGTTCGAGTGCGCGTTCGCGGTTGACCGGGTCGAGGGCCGACACCGGCTCGTCGAGCAGCAGCAGCCGCGGTGGGTGGACGGTGCCGGCAGCGATGTTCACGCGCTGACGTTCGCCGCCGGAGAGCACGCTGCAATCGACGTCCCACAGCGCTTCGTCGAGAGAGAGTCGCTGCAGTGCCTCGGCAGCGGCGTCGCGGGCATCGGCTCGGTTCATCCCACGGCGACGTGCGGACGCTGCGACCACCTCGAGGGGCGCGGTGCGCGGCGGCGCCGACAGGAACTGCGACACGTAGCCGAGTTCGCGTCCGCGCAGTCGGGCCATCTCCCGGTCGGACAGCCCCGTCAGTTCGACCGGTCCGTCGTCGGTGTGCAACACGACCGAACCCGCATCGGGCAGGTAGCTGCGGTGCACGCAGCGCAGGAAACTCGACTTTCCGGCGCCCGACGGTCCTGCGAGCGCGACGTGCTCGCCGCGGCCGACTTCGAGGTCGACACCGTGGAGCGATACGACGGTGCGGCCGTCGATGGTGTGGAGCGTGAAGGATTTGCGCAGGTCGCGGACGGTGAGGACCGGATCTGTGGTGGTGGACTCGGACATGGTCACCTCCGTGCGGCTGCGACGAGCCGCTGGGTGTAGGGGTGGTGGGGGTCCTGGAACAGCTGGTCGGTCAGGCCGGTCTCCACGACGCGGCCGACGTTCATGACCAGCGTGCGATCGGTCAGTGCCTCGATGACCGCGAAGTCGTGGCTCACGACCACCGCGGCGGTGTCGCGCTCGGCGAGCAGATTCCGCAGCAGATCGAGCACGCCCGCCGCGACCGACGCGTCGAGGCCCGTGGTGGGCTCGTCGAGCAGCAGGACCCGCGGATCGGTCGCGAGGGCCTTCGCGATCTGCACGCGCTGGCGCATACCGCCCGAGAACGTGTGCACGGGATCGTCCATACGTTCGAGGGGTACCTCGACCTTCTCCAACAGATACGCTGCGCGGTCGCGGATCTCGTAGTAGTTGCGCCAGCCGGCTGCGGTGAGACGCTCGGCGATGTTGCCGCCCGCGGAGACCGTCATCGTGAGTCCGTCGGCGGGGTTCTGGTGTACGAGGCCGAGGGTGTCGATGCGCAGCGCGCGACGCTCGGTGTCGTCGAGGGCGAATACATCGGTGGTGCCGCTCCCGACGGTGGTCAGGAACATCGCGCCGTTCGTGGCCTTGTCGTCGCCGATCAGGCAGCGCAACACCGTCGACTTGCCCGAGCCGGACTCGCCGATCAGACCGAGTGCCTCTCCCGGTGCGACGTCGAAGCTTACGTCCCACGCGGCAACGACGGCGCCGGTGACCGGGCTGATCGCGGTGCCGGTGTCGGGACCGGTTCCGGGGACGGCGTCGGCGCCGCCGGGGCCGTGCACCTTGCCGACCTCCCGTACGGCGAGGGTCCAGCCGTCGGGGTGCGCGGGCACGGGACGATCGGTGAGTTCGGCCGGATCGCGGCGGGTCGCGGCGTGTGCGGCGCGGACGCGACGCTGCGGGTCGGGCAGGAACTGCATCGGGGCGTGCGCACTGTGGAGGGCTTCGTCGATGTCGGCGTCGACGACGCGGGTGCACCACTCGACGTCGCTGCACATCATCCGTCCGGGCGACGCCTCGACGAGGAACGTGTCGGACGAGCCGCAGCGCACGCAGATCTGGTCGTCGCTGCCTTCGACCTCGAACGGCACATCGTCGAACGTGAGCGGCTGTACCGGGGTGTAGGGCGGGACCGCGAAGATACGCTTCTCACGCCCCGCACCGAGCAGCGTCAGATGCGGTGAATTGTCCAGGCGCGGAACATCCCACCGTGGGATGGGCGACGTGATCATCACGTACCGGCCGTCGACGAGCACCGGATATCCGGTGGTCTTGGTGATGACGCCGTTGCGGACGAGGTCCTCGTAGAGACTGACCCACATCATCGAGTAGTCGGCCTCGGCGTGCATACGGGCACATTCGGTGACCGATTTCTGCACGGCCCGAAGCGGTTCCGAGTTGGGCACCTGCAAAACGAGGATCTGGTCCTCGGTCATCGGCTCCTCGGGGATACGGTGGCGCGACTGGATGATCGTCGACTCGCGGGTGTCCTTGGTGGAGGCGCACTTCTCGCTCGACTCGATCAGCCGTCGCAGGTTGGTGGCGTTGACGCCGTCGTCGTCGCCCTGGTCGATGACCTTGACGACGTCGGTGCCGCCGACGAGACCCAACGTGACCTGCAGGCCGCCGGAGCCCCAGCCGCGGGCGACGGGCATCTCGCGGGAGCCGAACGGAGTCAGGTAGCCGGGCACGCACACCGCGGTCAATGTCGCGCGGCGGATCTCGCGTTTGGATCCTTCGTCGAGGATGCCGCGTTCGCGGGTGGCGGCGTCGATCGCGTCCAGCGTGTGGGTGACGCGCGAGCCGGTGTCGCGAGTGGTGAGCAGGTCGGTCATCAGCAGGTCCTTCCGAGAGGTTCGGTGTTGCGGTCCGCGGCATCGTCGGCGCCGGCCTGCACGGCGATCTTCCGGTCGATCATCGAGCGGAAGGTGACGTAGTGCGGAAGCTTGAGATGTTCGAGGAAGCCACAGGAATCGAGACCGTCGGTGGTGAGCAGCAGGGTCTGCTCGAGGCCTCCGGTGTCGCCGAAGCGGCGGCACGCGATATCCAGGTTCGCCATCGCGATGGCTTTGCGTTCGTTGTGTCCGAAGCACAATCCGTAGCCGACGTCGAAGCGGCCGCGATCCTCGTCGGGGCCGTTGAGATCCTCGATCGCCTCGCATTCGGTGACACGAACATCACCGACGGAGAAAGCATTTCCGGTGTGGGGGTGACGGACGCGCACCGGGACGCGACCGTGTCGCACCTCGCCGAGGGTGACCTCGTGCAGGTTGCCTTCGGTGCCGCGGATCGAGCGGTACCACGTGCCGATCAGCGAGCCGGTCTCGGCACGTGCCATCGACGCGAGCACCGCCGAGCGTGGCGCCGGGGGTGCGGCGGGGTGGCGGGAGATGTCGAACGGCTCGGGGTCGGAGCCGTCGGCCGGGCGACTGTCGGCGAGCAGGTCCATCTCGCGCAGCAATTCCGAGAAGCGCTTCGGGTGACGTTCGGCGTCGGTGCGCCCCGGGGTGGGTGCCTCGTCGATGACGGTCGGTGGCGCGGTCCCGTCGTCGCGGACGAGCATACGGCCCGTGTAATCGCTGGTGCGGCCGAGCAACTGCGGGCCGTCCGGGGTTCGCCACGCCGGCACGATGCGGCGCAGGACTGTCATCTCGTCGGGGTCGACGGGTTCGCTGACTGCCAGTCGCGGCAGAGTCGACTGGTGGGCACGGACGAGATGAGTGGCCTCGATGACGTCGCCTTCCGCCTGGCGGAGTGCATCGGCGGCGGTCTCGGGGTCGTAGAGCGACCCCTCACCCATCACACGGTCGACGGCGAGCCGCATGCGGCCGGTGATCTGTTCGGTGGTCAGGCGCGGCGAGTTGTCGGCTTCACGTGCGGTTCGGACGAGACTTTCGGCAGCGAGGATCGCGTCGAGTCCGCCGCGGGCTCCGGAATATCCCATGTCAGTTCTCCTGTGCGGTGGTCGAACGCGGGGTGCTGATGCGAGTGGTACGCGCCAGCCCGAGGACGGCGCCGTCGTCTGCGACGAGCAGAATGTCGATGCCGGTGGGAAACTCGGCGACGGCGTCGTTGCGGGCGCTGCGCAGCGCGTCGTCGAAGCCGAGTGGCGCAATGGTTTCGGTGCCGTTCACGCCCGGTCCGGCGAGCTCGGCGGGCGTTCCGCCGTCGAGGGATCGGACCGAGCAGATCACGGTCGAGGCGCATTCCGGCGACAATGCGGTTCCACGTGTGGCGGACAGCAGTTCATCGCCCGTGATGGGACGAAGCGCAGTCACGTACCTCGCTTGACCGAGGGCTGCGACGGGGGCGCCGGTCGCGACAGTGAGCACCTCACGCCAGTCGGATCCGTCCTCGAGGACGGCGACGCCGGTTTCGAGGTCGGCGAGGGCAAGTGCGGGCAGCAGCGCGGGCGGAAAGTCCGTCGACGGCAGCGCCTGCGGCAGGCCCGGGCGACTGAACGCCTGCAACACTGCTCGATAGACCTGTTGTGAAACAACGGGATCGAGTCCGATTCCCATGACCTGGTCGGCGGCGGCGATGGTCACGTCAGCTCCTCGAATTGAACGATGGTCGGGGCGATCTGCGCCCATTCTTCTGCCTCGGCGCGAGCGAGCTCGGCTTCCATGCGAGCGCACAGGTCGAGCACATGACCGGCATTCCGGCGGCCCGCGGCGACCTCGGCATCGCACACGGCAGCAGCCAGCACCGCGGCGCGGTCGTCGCCCATACGCATGGCCCAGCCGCGGGTGCCGTCGAGCCGCACCTCCGCGTGGCACGCCAGGACGTTGCCGAGGAAGAAGCGTGCATGACCGATGGGTTCACGGACCTGGGTCGCAATGCACCCGATCTCCGGGGTGGTCAGGACGGTCAGTGCCGCGCCGTCGGACAGGCAGGCGTCGGCTGCGCCCACCAGATCCTGTTCGGGCGCCACGGCGAGCAGCTCGGCGAGCCGCTCCCGGCTGTAGGTGTAGGACGTCATGAGTTTCCTTAATGGTTCGAAACGGGAGGTTGGTCGCCGATCTCCATGACCACGCGAATCATGTCGGCGCGCATCCACGCGGTGCTGTAGGTGACGGCGACGCCGGTTTCGGCGTCGCGGTTGATGCTTTCGATGACCCACACGGGTGCGATGTAGGTCATCTCGAGTGCCTTGCCGATCTCGGGCGTCGGAAGTTCTGTCGCGGTGCGGCACCACGACCTCACCACGTCGAATCTGCCCATCTGGCGCAGAAGTTCGTCGAGTGATTCCTCGACACGCATGGCGGAGCCGAGTTCGGTGACGGCGTCACACGCCACCCATTCCTCCCCCAACGCGGCCACGTGGTCGTCCACGTACCGCAGGCGTCGCATGTAATGCGCGGGGGCGCCGGGCTCGATCCCGAGGTACCCCGCCGGGGTCTCGGGAGTCGGCCGGATCTCGGACTGCAACACAGACGAGCGCGGTATCGCTCCGGCCGCTTCGACGGTGCGATGCCACGACGGTCGCTTCTCCTTGGAGACGACGTAGTCGATGCGGCGGTTGACATAGGTGCCGGAGCCACGGAGCCGGCGGACGAGGCCGCGACGCTCGAGTTCCTGGACCGCCGAGCGGGCGGATGCCCGTCCCACGCCGAACCGTGCCATCAGCTCGTGCTCGCTCGCGAGTTTGGTGCCCGCTTCCAGTTGGGCGATCTCGTCGGCCAGCTGGCCGGCGATCTTGTGGTAACCGTTGCGCTGCGTCACACCGTAGACAGTGGCCGACCGAGTTGTACGGGCAACTTCACTGCAGGTAACCGGAAGGGAAACGCAGCTGAACGACCGGCCCAGTTGTTCGCGCCGATGATGCAGGCACGAATAGTTCTGGTGCTACATATCATTTCGGCATCGGAAGTGGACGGGGTCGGCCGCGCTCCCATACAGTGGCGCCCGTCGCCTTGACGCGACGCTTCTTCCTGAAGGTCCTCCCCGACACAGGAGATGCAGTTCAGGGCCCCGCCGGCTCCTCCCCTCGATTCGCCGGCGGGGCTCCCCTACCAGCCGCCCGGCCTCCCCGAAGGCCTGCACAGCGGCCGGTCCAGAACCTCCCCGACTCCGAATCGACCACCGGCGACGGCTGCCGTTCGACCATAGAACAATCTGCTCACTGACGTGCACCGAATAGCATCATCGTTCGTCGAATGCGCGAAAACGGCACTTCGGCCCCAGCGGCGGGGTGTAGACGACCGCGTCGCACTCCCGGCAGGAATGAGTGCGATGCCTGCCGCCGCACTCACACACCTGCGACCCCACCAGCACCCGATTCGCACCGAGTTCGTGACCGTTCGGGCAGCGCGAGGGCGAAGGCTCGGCCCATCCGGACGCGACTCGATACAGCTTCACCACTCGATCATACGTTCGATCGCCCGAGTGTTACTTACGATCGGCATGCCCGAGGTCGCGTGCCGGGTCGACGATGTCGCGGACGCGCTGTTTCAGAGTGACGATGTCGGGAAACCCGCCATCGGCCTTGCGATCCCACACCGCGCGGCCGTCCACCGCAATGTGGAAGATCCCGCCCGTACCGGGCACGAGTGCCACCTCACCGAGGTCGGTGCCGAAGGTGTTGAGCAATTCCTGCGCCATCCACCCCGCACGCAGTAGCCACTGACATTGGGTGCAGTAGGCGATGGTGACGCGAGGTCCGATAGCGGTCATGGAGACGAGATTATCGCGGATGAAGGAAGCCCCGCCGATCGTGGTGGGGATCGGCGGGGCTTCGACGCAGGCCGGAGATGGGGGGTACCGGCCCGCGTGGTCGTCCTCGCAGGGGGGACAGGAGGACGACGCGTTTTCGAGTCTATCGACCAAGATTGCTACTCGCGAGTATTGCCGAGAAACTACCCGATCGGGTAGGTACGACATCCGGCGGCAACAGGTGACGCAAGATCGTTCAGTTGGTCAGCGGCCCGGACTCATGTCTGCTTATCTGAGACCTGTGACGCCTCATCCCACCAGCAGGTGCCGCACACGCTCGGCACTCGCCACCGCTATCACCGTGACCGTTCTGTGCGCGAGTCCGTCCCTTGCAGTCGCGCAAGAGACGGAGCCTCTGGAACCCGATACCGCAACGGACACGCTCGTGTTCGACACCGAAGCTCTCGGCTTCGGCGACGTCATCGGATTCCGCGGGCACTCCGACGTCGTCACTCTCACCGTGCCTGCCCCTGACGGACTTCGACCCGAAGCGCTCGACGCCACGGTGGAGTTGCCCGCGAACATCGCGCGGGGCTCGATCGACGTCGAGTCGGACGGCCGTCTCCTGGCGCGGGTGGACCTCCCACCCGGGATCTCGACCGTCCCCGTCTCCATTCCCCTCGGCGGAGCTACCATCGAGAATCAGGCAGCAGTGGTCACGCTACGGCTGAATCTCTTTGCGGTGGACAATATCTGTCCCGAGGACTGGACAGATCGGTCGGCGGCTCTGAGAGACGGAGTAGTCCGCTACACCGGAACCCCCACCGACCCCGCCGCCGTCGCCGACTTCCTGCCGCCGGTGCTCGAACGCCTCGACCTGTACCTTCCCGCAGAGCCGAGCGCAGTCGAATCGGACACCGCAGTCGGTCTCGCTTCGGCCGTCACGGCGCGCTACACGGGGCGCCCACTCACCGTCGACGTCCGCGAAATCCCCCCGAACGGCATCCCGCCCGCTGCGGAGAGCCCGTTCGTCCGGCAGATCGTCGTGACCGAGACCGATGGCACCGACAGCGGTGCCGAGATCGGGGCTGTACCCGGTGGACCGTCAGCCCTCTACGTGAAGGGCGACACCGAGAGCCTCGCGACCCAGGCCCGCATCGTGACCTCGATAGTGTCCGGTCTGGCGGTATCGTCGGAGGTCTACGCCGAGCCGAGGACGGTGCCGCCTCAGCAGAGTCCCGACATCACCACCCTGGACGATCTCGGCATCGGCGATCAGACCGCGACGTCGGTCGGCGTCGCGCAGGTCCGGCTGTATCTCGACCAGGCACGGTTCGGGCGGCCTGTCGGCGACCTGCAACTCGACCTGAAGGGGTCGTACACGCCGCTACCCGAGACCGAGAGCGGGCTCCTCACCGTCGAAGCGGGCGATACCCTCCTCGACTCGTGGGCAGCTGAGTCCAGCGGCATCATCGACCGCGCCATCACCGTCCCACCGGAGGCGATGCAACGATCCACCGAGCTGACGGTCACGCTGCGGACCACCGGCGGTGAACGACACTGCGGTACGACTCAACCGGTCACGCTGATGATCAACGGTGACAGCCACGTGTCCAGCACGATCGCCGACCCACCGGTACCGGACGGATTCGCGTCTCTCCCCCAGACCCTCATGCCGAAATTCGACGTCGCCGCGACCGGCTCCGGGATCGTCGACACCGCGCGAGCCGTCGACATCGTCGCCGGGCTGCAGTCGCTCACCCCGATACTGCTCGACACCGAATGGGTGACGGCGGATGAAGCGGTCGCGTCGTCGGCACCCGCAGTGATCGTCGCCGCAGACGGCACCATACCCGGCGATCTGCCTCTCCGACTCACCGACACCGAGGACCGCCGGTTCGAGATAGTCGGTGCCGAGGGTGCCTCCGCGAGTCTCACGTTCGGAACCGATGTCATCTACGCATCGCTACAGGTGTTTCGCGACAACGACCGCACCGTCCTCGTCGCCACCTCCACCGACGCACCCGCCGAACTCGACCGCACTCTGACCTGGCTGGCGGTCGACCCGGACCGATGGCCGGGATTGACCGGGCATGTGCTGTTCACCGCGGAAGGCCGCGATCCCGTCGCGCTCGTCGATCCGCGAGGCGATGTCCTCGTCCCGGCCGAGCAAGATGCGTCGCCGACAGTCCGCTGGGCGCTGATCGGCACCGGAGTGCTCGTTACCGCCGGTGTCGTCGCGGCCGGGGTACTGCTGGTGCTGCGCCGGAATCGGCCGAGGCCGCAGTGACGGTCGCGACGATCACGCAGGCACCTTCTGCAAAGAAGGAGCCGCAGCCATTCGTGCACACCTGGGTCCGGTGGACGGTGATCGTCGCGGCCACACTCGTCGCGTTCCACTCGACGTGGAGCGAGTTGGTCGACGAAGTGCGCACCGGTACGAGCGGCGGTTACGTGCTGATCGTCCCTCCGATGGCCGCGCTCATCGCCGTCGGCATCACCCACCGGCGCAGACGCGAATTGCCGATCCACGACCGGCAGACCGACACGATCGTCGCGGTCCTCCTGCTTGCGGTGTCGGTCGCGCTCAAAGCCCTGCTGATGCCCAGATACGCCACCACCTACCAGCTCATGCACATAGACGTGCTGGCCGCATGGGTGTTCGCGTGCGGCGCGTGCGTGGCGATGTTCGGGCTTCGTGTCACCTCGCGGTACTGGTTTGCGTGGCTGGTGCTGTTCCTCTCGGCACCGATCATCTACCGCGCGATCCTGATACAGCTGGGCGGTTCGAAGGTCGCCGCCGGTGTCCTGACGCTGCTCCTCGCGTGCGCGGCCGTCGGCGTCGCGACACGAACCTCGCACGCACGCGGCATGATCGTCGGCGCGATCACCTTCGTTCTCGGGATCGTTCTCCTGTGGGTGGTCACCGCGCAGTGGCCCGACGCTGCGATCGGTCTGTACCAGTACGTCCCCACGGGGGCGGCATTCCTCGTCGGCGCAGGCGCGTACTTGTTCCGATTTCGCGGGATGGCACCTCGCGTGCTGCCGCCCAACCCGGTGAAGCCGGTGCAGGCGGCCCACGCTGCTCTCTACATCGTTCCGATCACAGTGGTACTGGCACTGGTCCCGCTCCCCGACCAGCGGCTCACTCCGGTCTCTGCCGGGCCACCGCCGACCGGCACGGTGACCCAGGTGGTCCCCGTCGGATGGCGTCAGATCAACTCGGTCGACTACGACTGGCCGAGCGACTACTTCCGGGATCCTTCGACCCTCCGGCGTCAGATGATCCGCGCCGACGAGGTCCGCCCGGACTGGGACGCGCTCCTGCGGCCACGCACAGTCGCTCTACAGACACTGCAGGTCGGTCGGGTCGGCACGTTCGAGGTCTATCCCACGGAAACGATGTACAACCTCCGCGACGCACGCGTGAGCCCCAAGGACTACATCGATCTCGGACGAGAAGTCACCGCCGAGTACTTCACGGTCGTGGACGATGACCTGCTACTCACGTGGAGTCTGCTCAGCTTCATCTGGACTCGCGGCGACGACGCTCAGCGCGTCACCCTGCTGACCGTCGACAATCACGAGTTCGACGCCGAATTCCCTCAGCCCGTCCCGAACTCGGTCGCCAACATCAGAGTCCTGCTGCAGATACTCCTGCGCGGCAATGCATCCGTGTCCGATACCGACCCCGAATACAAGGACCGGGAGATGCTCTCCGAGATCGGACGCGCGGTCGTGGAGGCGCAATGGCAAGGGAGGTGAGGATGCGACCGGAGGTACCGCCGGAGGGAACCGCGGCGTACGTCGAATACACGCACGCGGCATTGCACGATGCCGTATTCGGGCTCCGCGAGCGCAGCCCCGTGTCGTCGGCGTCGGTCGCATTCATTCCGGTGCAGAAGCGGATCGGGTGGTCGCTCCTCGTCGTCCTCGTGGTGGCCCTCGTGGTCGTCACGAAACCGGCGCTCATCACACTCACCGCCTTGTGCACCTTCGGCTACATCGCGACCCTCGCCGACCGGCTGCTGCTGTTCTCGCGCGGCCTGAACCGTGACGCGATCGTGCAGGTCAGCGACGAAGATGCGCTCGCACCGACCGACGACCGATTGCCCGCGTACACGGTGCTGGTGCCCGCATACAACGAACCCGAGGTGGTCGGCGACCTCGTGGCCGCGATGCACGCGATCGACTACCCGGCAGAGAAGCTGCAGGTGCTCCTACTGCTCGAGGAAGACGACACCGTGACGATCGACGCGGCCGAAGCGGCCGGACTCGGCGCGAGCGTCGAGATCCTGAAAGTTCCCGCCGCGGATCCCCGTACCAAACCCAAGGCATGCAACTACGGGCTCCATTTCACGACCGGCGAGATCGTCACGATCTTCGACGCCGAAGACCGGCCGGACCCACTTCAGCTGCGCCGCGTAGTCGTCGCGTTCGACCGTGTGGGTAGCGACGTCGCATGTGTTCAGGCGAAGCTGGCCTTTCACAACGGCTCTCAGAACATGCTCACGGGTTGGTTCACCGCCGACTACGCGCTGTGGTTCAGCTTCATTCTGCCCGGGCTGATGGTGTCGAAGGCGCCCATTCCCCTGGGTGGCACGTCGAACCACATCCGGCGCAGCGTGTTCGACGACATCGGAGCGTGGGATCCGTACAATGTCACCGAGGACGCCGACCTCGGCGTCCGCATCGCAGAGTCCGGCTACCGCACTGCTGTCCTGGACTCGACGACACTCGAAGAGGCCAACAGCGACCCCATCAACTGGGTTCGACAGCGATCCCGCTGGTACAAGGGGTATCTCCAGACTTGGCTGGTGCACATGCGTCGGCCCATGCAGCTGCGACGGGCGATCGGCGCCGTCGGAATGTGGCGCTTCACCACGCTGCTCGCCGGAACACCGATCATTGCGTGCTTGAACATGGTGTTCTGGCTGATCACCATCTCGTGGCTCTTGGGACAGCCGCACGTCATCGAAGAGATCTTTCCGACGTATGTGTACTTTCCGGCGCTGATATCGCTGGTGTTCGGCAATGCTGCAGTGGTCTACATGAATCTGGTTGCGTGCCGCGAATCATCGAACTCGGCGCTGTGGTGGCCGTGTCTGACAGTACCGATCTACTGGCTGTTCATGTCGATCGCGGCCATCAAAGGGACGTATCAGCTGATCCGCAATCCCTCGTACTGGGAGAAGACCTTCCACGGACTGGACTCATGACGCCCCGTTCGTCGCGGGTGTTCTGGGCGACATGCGCACTCTATGTCGCGGTGGGGCTGTGGCTGGCTCTCGAAGTCCGGTACTTCCAGGGTGATTCACTGAGCCGAGTGTCCGCCGCGCGGACGGTCCTGTTCTCTCGCGACCCGCATCTCGCCGCCATCGGATTCGTGTTCACTCCCCTCACCGCGATCGCGCAGCTGCCACTGGTAGCGCTCTCCGACTGGTTTCCCGATCTCACGCGATTCGCCATCACCGCCATCGCGATGTCCGCGCCGTTCATGGCGGGCGCCGTCGTCCAGATCCACAGGATCGCCTGCGACCGCGGGTGTGCACCGTGGCTCGTGTGGACGGTGACGGCGTTGTTCGCCTTGAACCCGATGATCGTCTACTACGGCGCCAACGGCATGAGCGAGGCACCGTTCCTGTTTCTGTTGTGTTGGGCGACCCGTCGCCTGATCCGCTGGTGCAGTACCGACGACATCCACGACCTCGGATTCGCCGGTGTTGCACTCGGTATCGCGTACCTGGCGCGATACGACGCGCTCGCAGCCGGCGGCGCCGTCACGGTGTTCGTCGTGATACTCGCGCGATGGCGGACTCGCCGATCGATGCCGCGTAGCCGGCATCCGGCCATACTCGACGGCATCCTGTTCGCGTCGCCGATCGTGTTGTCCTTCGGTGTCTTCGCCGCGATCAGCTGGTTGATCACCGGCGACGCATTCGCGCAGTTCTCGTCGTCGTACGGAAACGCCGCCATCATCGAGCAGAGCGGCGGCGGTTCCGCGGGCGGCCTTTCTGCGCTCGCATTCTCCGTCGCGGAGATCGTCGCACTGGGCCCGGCATTGCCTCTGTTGATCCCCGTCGTCATCGCGATGGCCTGGCGTCGGCGTGACCTCGAACCCCTCGTCCCCTTCCTCGTGTTCGGCGCGGTGATCGGATTCGCCATGCTGTCGTATGCGCGCGGGGCGACATTCCCGTTCCTGCGTTTCTACCTGTGCGCGGTGCCCGTGCTCGCGGTGTGGGTGATCCAATTGGCGCCACGTCGCGGGCAGTTCGTGTCGCGGAGACCGGGCACCTACGCTGAACCGCGCCCTACCGACAGCGGCGGTCTCGCACCACTCGGCGCGCTGCTGCTCGCGTGCGGCCTGCCGATCACCTTCGTCGCCATGCTCGATTCCGAGCTGTCGCAGGAACAACACGCGCTGCGCACCGTCCTGTTTCCGGATCCCGACGACCCATCGGATCTGAGAGAACAGGAGGAGCGGATCATCGCCTCGTTCTCGACCGAACGGCGCCTCGCGCAGTATCTCGACCAGCAGAGCCTGCCACCCGGATCGGTGCTCATGGACACCGTGTACGGATTCGCTGTGATCACCGCGACCGACAGACCCGACACCTACGTCGTCCCGTCCGACGCCGACTTCACCGAGGTATTGAACCAACCCGCCCGGTTCGGGGTCCGATACATTCTCACCGTGCCCAACGAGGGGCGAGGAACATCCGACGCCGTCAACCGGCGCTACCCGACGATCTTCGAGACCGGCAGTGAGATCGCTACTCTCGAACTCGAGATTCCCAACGACGGCGACAACCAGCCGACGTGGCGGCTCTGGCGGGTCGACAGCTGACGATCACCGTTCATCCGAGCGTCGTGTGTCGAGCGAGGACCTGCCGCAGCGGATCGTCGGGACCGATATCGAAACTGCAGTCCGTGGGACGAGGATCGGGCACGAACGCCCACATCAGCGCCCCCGCTGTCCCGAGTTCCCGGTAGTGGGTGAGCCTTTCGTCGACAATGTCGGCGCGTTCCTCCAGGGTGCGGCAGCTTCCGGCCTCGATTCCGACCTCCCCGACGAGCAGCGGCTTGTCGGTCTCGGCCAGACGCAGCGCGAGGAATCGACCGTCGTCGTAGTCGTGGTACTGCGCGACGTCGACGGACGGAGACCCCACCACGATCACGAATCCGTCTCCTGCAGTGCCACATTGATTTCCGCCGATCGTTCCCAGAGTGATCGGGTGATCTCGGTCGTGGTCGCGCACGATGCGCCCCGCTTCGTCGGTCCACTTCCTCAGGATGATGGCCGCATCGGGAGGGCACTGCCGTCGCTCGAGTGAACAGTCACCGTCCGGACACGTGGCCGCCTCGGGCTCTCCGAGCAGTTCCCACATGGCGAGTGCGGGTGAATCACGCCAGCGCTCGACGGACTTCGTCACCCAATCCTCGTAACTCAGCGAGTGCCCGTCCTGGACCTGCCGCCAACCGTCGACGTACCAGTCGCGCTGCTTGTATCCACCCGCGTCGCAATCGCTGTCCTGTGGTGCCAGCACCGGCACGACGAGCTGATTGTGACGTGCGGCCGCATCGAACACGGCATCGAGAGCAGTGAAATCGACCGTCCCGGTGTCCCGATGGATGGCGTGCGATTGGAACGCGTCGAAGCGCGTCAGCGAATTCGGGGGCAACGAAGCGAAGAAGGCGTCCACATCGACCTGCGCTCCGCATCCCTCGTTGAGCGACCAGTCGGTAGCCAGCTGATAGGCGTTCATGCCGGTGGGCCACCACTGTCGGCCGTCGAGCAGGAGGTGGTCGCCGGCGACCACTACCTGCGAGCTCGACTCCGTAGGTGACGGTCGCGGGGAGGTGTCCTGCGCACACGATGCCACCAACAGCAGGCACGCGACGAGCACTGCAAGGCGCATCCACTGACGGTAACCGACGTGGGCGCCATCGCTGCCCGATTCAGCTGGGACGCGCGTCGGGATGTTCGTGCACGAAGTTCAGGTACGCCTTGGACGGGGTCGGGCCACGCTGGCCCTGATACTTCGATCCCACCTTCGAGCTGCCGTACGGATGCTCGGCCGGGCTCGTCAGCCGGAACAGGCACAGCTGCCCGATCTTCATTCCCGGCCACAGTGTGATCGGCAGGTTCGCGACGTTCGACAGTTCGAGGGTGATGTGCCCGTCGAAACCCGGGTCGATGAAGCCGGCCGTCGAGTGCGTGAGCAGACCGAGGCGCCCGAGAGACGACTTACCTTCGAGCCGGCCCGCGAGGTCGGACGGCAGCGAGCAGCGTTCCATCGTCGACCCGAGAACGAACTCCCCCGGGTGCAGCACGAACGATTCGTTCTGGGGAACCTCCACCAGCGAGGTGAGCTCGTCCTGCTGCTTTGCAGGGTCGATGTGGGTGTAGCGGGTGTTGTTGAAGACGCGGAACAGACTGTCCAGGCGCACATCGACGCTCGACGGCTGCACCAGGTCCGGGTCGTATGGATCGATCCCCAGATGTCCGGAGGCGATCTGGGCGCGGATGTCGCGATCGGAGAGCAGCACGGGTAGAGGTTAACAACCTCGCTCGCGCGCCTCAGCTTCTGTTGAGGTGGGTGGCCATTGCGAGGAGTAGCTCGGTACATTCCTCGATGACATCGTCCCGGTTCAGCGGCACGGTTTCGTCGAGCCACGCGGTGAGCGCCTGTGCGAGACCACCGACGACGTAGTGAGCGGCGAGGTCGAGGCGCGGGCTGGGTTTGACCTCGTAGAAGTTCTCCGCCTGCAACATCACCAGGCCGGCGAACATCCGGGTGGACTCGAGCCGCCGCTTCGCGAGTTGCGGGTTGGCCTGGCTGACGGAGAACAGCATGCGGCCGAGCCTGGGGTCCTCGCCGATCTCGTGCACGATGTTGCCGACGCACGCTCGGACGAGGGCCCGGTCCTCATGCGGTGCCTCTGCTATCGCCGCCAGCGTGCTTTCGGCGATGCGCTGGACGACGTAGTCGTACACCGCACCTGTGAGTTCGTCTCGATCGGCGAAGCTCTCGTAGAAGTAGCGCGATGCGAGGCCGGCACGTTTACAGACGCCGCGGACGGACAGAGTCGGTTCGCCGTCGGCGGCGCCGAGCAGGTCGAGACCGGCGTCGATCAGCTTCGCCCTTCGGTCGGCCAATCGTTCCTCGCCCGCGCGTCCACCGTAGATCCGTCCTGTCGCCATGCTGCCCATCATCTCAGCAAAGGTCCTTTACGCCCGTCTTTCATCTGAGTACAGTCGTAAGCAATTTTCGACCTCGGAGGAGAGTTCAGCATGCCCACGATCGAAAAACCCGCAGGTCTCGATGATGCGATGGACGGCATCGGCCTCGCCGCAGGTGCGGCGAACATCATCATGCAACTGTCGTGGCCAGGTGTCGGCTACGGCGTATTCGAGAGCCGCGTCGAGTCGGGCCGCCTGTTCGACCACCCGTACAAGCGGAGCCGCACCACCCTCGGCTACCTCGCTATCGCAGCCAAAGGCACCGACGAAGAGAAGCGAATGTTCCGCAACGGCGTGAACAAGGCACACGCCCAGGTGCGGTCGACCGAGACGAGCCCCGTCGAATACAACGCCTTCGACCCCGAACTCCAACTCTGGGTCGCCGCGTGCATCTACCGAGGATTCGAGGATGTCCACCGCGCGCTGTACGGGCCGATCCCCGAACACGCCGTCGATTACTTCTATCAGCGCGGCGCAACCTTCGGCACCACCCTGCAAGTCAAGCCCGACATGTGGCCCGCCGATCGTGAACTGTTCGAGGAGTACTGGAACGAAGGTCTCGCGAAGGTTCGGATCGACAACGCCATCCGCGAACACCTGATCTCCATCGCGCGGATGGAGTTTGTCCCCAAGCCCGTGTCGCTGGTGGCGGGACCGATCAACATGTTCTTCACCGCGGGATTTCTGCCGCAACGGTTCCGTGACGAGATGCTGCTGTCGTGGACGCCTCGCGACCAACGCCGATTCGAGCGCATCATGCGCGCCATCGGCAAGGTCAACAAGCGACTTCCGCTCGCCGTCCGCGAAGCACCGTACCGGCTGTTGCTGGCCGACATGCGATGGCGGATCGAGACCGGACGCACGCTGGTATAGCGGTTTGCGGTAGCGGTCGGAGAGTCTGCTAAAGTTTGCTCCGAGCGTGGGGCAGAGTCGATGAAAATCGACAAAAAGCCCAGCGTGCCGATGTAGTTCAATGGTAGAACACTAGCTTCCCAAGCTAGGTACGCGGGTTCGATTCCCGTCATCGGCTCCAAAGAGTGGTCACCCATTAGGGCCACCTATTGAATCTGCGGACGCAATCGGACCCTGATTTCCATCGCAACTCCGCCAAGCGGGTCAGATTCGGCAGATCGTCAGCTTGACCGCGGCGGAATTCCCATACCGATCGAGCCGTGTCGCGTCTCGCGGCGGCTGCGGACGGGTAATTCCGCGCCGTGGTCGAAGTCGAGCCACGAAACCCCGTGGATTTCGTTGTCGGGGCGGGGTCTCTATCTGCCGGACCGGGGCGAATCCGAGGGCTCTTCGTGGCGCCGAGAGGCGAAGTGACGCGGCCGGGTGCGGGTTGGGTGCTCCCGCGCCGCAGCCCTATTTTATCCAGATCCTTTTCTGGATAAAATAGGCGTGACAGACAAGGCCGCTACATGGCGTGGAGACAGGGAAACACCAGATGGCGTACAGGACGTTGAAATCGATCTTTCACCAACGAGATCGTGCTGGAGCCGACGCTGAGGAACGGGCGCGACGAGAGTCTCCCGCCGCCGTCCACTGGGACCTACCGCTCGGTGAACACTCGATGTTCGCGCTGATGACACCCGAAGTCGCAGCGCTGATTGAACGGATCATGAGCTTCGAGCCCAAGATTCAGGCCGAGTGGGACGGCCTTCCGGGCCACGCGCGCCGCCACTACCTGCATCGGATGGTGATCGACGAGATCCAGGCAACGAACGAGATCGAACAGGTCCGCTCGACTCGAAAGGAGATCAGCGAGGCAATCAAAGTGGTGCGGTCGGAACAGCCCCTCGCGACCAAGCGGTTCGCGGAGATGGTGCGACTCTACCTCGACATCGGCAACGACCAGGCCGAGAGTCCGCAGACGCTCGACGACATCAGGGCCGCCTACGACGCGGTAACTCGGGGCGAGATTCGCGATGAAGACGCCCCCGACGGGCTGCGGTTCCGGCAAGGACCGGTGTCGATCACATCAGGAATCAAGGTCGTGCACACCGGCGTGTTTCCCGAATCTGCGATCGACGACGCGCTGACGCTCATGCTGAGCCAGGGACGCGACGACTCGATTCCCCGGCTGATCAGAGCAGTGGTCGCGCACTTCATCTTTGAGTACACACACCCGTTCTACGACGGCAACGGCCGAACCGGGCGCTATCTTCTCGCGCTGGACCTTCGACAGGTGTTGGCTCCTTATGCGAGCCTGGCATTGTCGGCGACGGTCGCCGATAACAAGGATCGTTACTACCGAGCGTTCTCCGACGCGGAGAATCCTTTGAATCGCGGAGATCTGACGCCCTATCTGGTCGACATGCTGGAGATCATCGCCGAGGCGCAACATCGCCTGCTGCTAGACCTGTCCGAGCGTCGGCGGAAGATCGAGACGCTCGCGACGCGAATCCAGGTCCTGTTGGAGGATGAGCAGTTTCCGCTGAACGTGGGACTCGATCGCGAGTCGGCGCCGCCGGTTGTTGGCGACGACATCGGTGAAGTCCTCTTCACTTTGGGCCAGGCCCACCACTTCGACGCGAACCGCGCCGTCAAGTTGAACACCCTGGCAGACGCAGTGGGCCGATCCAGTCAGTTCGTCCGCCCGCGACTTCGGCGCCTAGACGATGCCGGCATCATTGAGACGGTTACGAGGAAACCGCTGCGTTTCCGGCTCACAGCGCGGGGCGTTTCGCTCCTCGAACTGGACGGGGAGTGATTCTCGCCAGGTGAATCGTCCCGGATCTGATGCCGCTTTCTTCCTTGAGAGGGATGCCGTTCGCAGGGTGTGATCTGACGACCATTCAAGGTGTGATTACCAACTGGTCAGTCCAGCCGCTCCACTACCAGCGCATCACAACCCGCAATAGGTGAACACCTCTCCAAGCAATAGGCCCTGGTCACCGACTGGATTCGCTGCGACTGCAGCAGTCCCTGTCGGCATCCAACCGGGACGGCAGTACGAATCGGGTACACCGGCACCACTCTTCAGGATCAGCTCGGGTCGGTCACCTCGGTCATCGACACGGTTGTCCTGGTGCTCAACGCATTCGCGATCATCGCGTTGCTCGCGGCGTCCATCGGCATCGTCAACACGCTGTTCATGGCAGTACAGGAACGTACCCGCGAGGTCGGGCTCATGAAGGCCCTCGGTCTGTCGAGCGCCAGGGTGTTCTCACTCTTCAGCGTCGAGGCCGTCGTCATCGGCCTGCTCGGCAGCGCGCTCGGTGTCGTCGGTGCCGTAGTCGTCGGCAAGATCTCGGCGGCGGCGCTCGACGGCACGATTCTGGCGGATATGCCCGGGCTGACGATCATCGCGTTCGAGCCCACGACGATCGCCACCGTGATCCTCGGAATCATGGCGATCGCCTTCCTTGCTGGCACACTGCCTGCGCTCCGCGCTGCCAAACAGGACCCGATCGCCTCATTGCGCTGTGGCCTCACTCAGGGCACCACCGAGTTGGCGCTACGCGCGTATGCGGACGGAGTCCGCCCGAACACAGTCGAACATATCGAGGTGACCATGACGCCCTATGCACACCGCCTCGTCGGCCATCCCTTCACACCAGACGAAAATCCGCGTGTTGCAGCACAATTCAATGCATCGCATTGTGTCGCGGGAGCGATCCTCCATGGGGCGTCGCGTTTGGAACACTTCAGGCCTGATACGATTTCCGGCACGGAAATGCTGGACCTGATCGGCCGAGTAGTCGTGCGCGCCGACCCGAAGCTGGATGAACAGGGCCCCGGAGCAACACGATTGACGATTCATACCACAAGCGATGACGTTCTCGAGTACGGCATCGACACACCACCCGGGTTCCCTGGGAATCCCCTGACTCCTGACGATCACGAGAATCGCCTGCGCGACTGCCTATCGGCAGCACCCCGGCTCGGGGTATCGGCACACACCGACCAGCTCGTCGAATCGCTCCGAAAACTGGACGAACTCGACGACATCACCACTCTGATCAAACATCTGACAGCTTGACCGAAAGGAACTGAACACCACGACCCGTCTCTCCGTAGAAGTCCCCGGTCTGCACCACGGCGGACTGCCGATCCCCCAGGCATCCGTCGTCGGAAATCTCCTTGCATCCGGAGGCATCGTCGCTCTCGATCCGGAGAAGAACGAAGTGCCCACCGACACCGAGGCGCAGGTCGAACTCGCCTTCGCCAACCTCCGCCGCACCGTCGACGCAGCCGGCGGACGGGTCGAGGACGTCGTCAAGTGCACAGTCTTCGTTCGCGACAAGTCGATCCGGCCCATCATCGACAAGCATTGGGTCGCAATGTTCCCCGACGAGACCAGTCGCCCGGCACGACACACGATCAGCATCGACCTTCCCGAACCCCAACAGATCCAACTCGAGATCATGGTGGTCCTGGGACAGGGCTGATCCTCCTGGCGAAAATGGACCACTCGCGCGAACCCCTGTCGCGGGGCCGAGAAGACTCGCGCCTTGCTGCCACGCCGAGGGGGAACCTGTCAGCCAACTGTAGGTGCCGATACAGCCATGGTCCCCATCGGCTCCGACCAGCATGCCGATACGCTCATCGCGACCACGGGGTTACCTAACCCAACGACAGGCTTCGGTGCGCGGTACCTACCGGGCCACCGAGACCGATCGTGCACCTAGTAAGTATGCATACACGGCGGTTTCAGGAGGCCAGTGCAACGCGGGGCCGACAGAATAGGCATAGTTCAACACCCCTCCAATCGCCTCCACTGTGGGTGGCCCTCCCGATCCCGTTCGCAACGCCGCCGCGAAAGACTCATCGACCGCGCAACGTGCACCACGGGACCGAGACCCGGAGCAGGTAAGGCACCAGCGCTCTGATGCAGACCGTCACCGCCGAATCAGCTATGGGTGACGGTCTGCATCCGTCCCACCCCGCACCGAGAGCGCGTCAAATTCGGAGATCGAAAATCTCATCACGGATCGCGGCAGATCCCGTTGGCCGAACTCGGCGAGCATGCTTCCCGCAATGCCCACAGCGCTAATATGATTCAGATCACGAAATTAGATCTGTGGCAGACATAAACGAACGCACCAATAAAGGGTAGCGTTACCTAACATGACCGGCTCGGTCTCCCGAGCACAAGCACCCACGGTCTGTCCGGAATCGCGCGTCGCCGACGGCAACCTGCAATCCGGCACCAATCGACTTCACTTCTCGTCAAACCCATCTCGTCAAACCCATCTCGTCGAACAGCAATCGGAGAATCGATGCCCGTCAAACGAAGCAGAAGGCGTCTCGTATGGGCAGGAATCATCACCGCCGCATCGTTGGCGGTAGCGCTCAGTAGCTGTTCGAGTGCCCAAGACACCGCCGCATCGGCAATCAACACCGTCAGCCCACCGGCGTCCACCGGCGACTTCGTCGCCCCGCGAGCCGTACCGGAGGGAATGGGCAGCGGTGCGCAGGACGGTGAGTTCCCGCGCACCGTCACACACTTCCAAGGCGAGACCACCCTCGACGCACAGCCCGAGAATGTGGTCGTCATCTCCACCGGTCAGGCCGACGCATTGCTGTCCGTCGGTGTGGTCCCGGCCGGATCGACGCGAGGGGACGGCGCCGACCTGATCCCTCCGTACCTGCTCGACACCTATCCGCAGTACCGAACCGAACTCGACAGTGTCGTCGACGCCGGAGGACGGTTCACACCCAACTTCGAAGCGATCGCGAACCTCGCTCCCGACCTCATCCTGATGAACACCGCCGGCAAGGACGCGGACACTCTCTTCGGGCAACTGTCGGAGATCGCACCGACGGTCGCGACGCAAGGGACCGGCGTGTACTGGAAGCAGGACTTCCTCCTTGCTGCGGACGCACTCGGCCGGACAGAGCAGGCACAATCCCTACTCGACGAGTTCCACTCCGACGCCGCGGTCGTCGGAGCCTCACTCGAGGCGGCGCCCACGGTGTCATTCACCCGCAAGAACGGCGACCGATTGCGCATCTTCGGAGTCCCGTCGTTCACCGGGAGTATTGCGGAGGACGCCGGACTCGCGCGGCCGGCTTCTCAGCAGTTCGACGAGACATCCCGGGACATCAGCGAAGAGGAACTGCCGGTCGCCGATGCCGACCGGCTCTTCTACGGCGTGCAGGGCGGCGATCCGTCGACGCTCACGCAGACTCCGCTCTGGCCGGAACTTCAGGCGGTCCGCACGGGTCGGGCTATCGCCGTCGACGACGACACGTTCTACCTCAACACCGGCCCTACCGCCGCGAGACAGGTCCTCACCGTTCTGGAAGACACCGTGCAGCAGTAACACCCATCGTGGCAGGATAGCCCGGGCCTCGGCGAGACACAGTGGATGGATGAGATATGTCGGTGCACAATCCAGCGGATCTCTCGCGCGCGTTGATCGATGCAGCGTTCGAATTGCGCAGGGCCCTGCGCGAATACATGGTCACCTCAGGTGAGGACGAGACACTCCCGGAAGCACAGTCGGAGGTGCTGCACGATGTGGCGAACAACCCGGGCACTCGGATCGGCGAGGTGGCACGCCGACTGTCGTTGCGGCCGAACACGGTCAGCACATTGGTCCGGCATCTGGAGGACAAGGGCCTGCTCGAACGCCGACCGGACCCGGCAGACGGGCGGGTGAGCACGCTCACGATCTCGGGGGAACGGACCGCGCGACGCGATCGCCGGGCAGAGCGCCGCGTGAGCGCGCTGGCCGACGAAGTGGACATGCTGCCCTCTGAAGACCTACGGCGGCTCACCGATGCGTTACCGGTGCTCGCGCGGCTCAATGTGTCACTACGTACTCATTCGCCAATCGCACAACGCCGGACGTAGCACGGCCTTGGGGCATTATCGGCCGAGTCGGGTCCGGTGGCGCGATCTCCACACGATAGAATCGCAGCGGCGATGGATCCCGCCGGGGTGCGCCGAGCACCCGAACCGCCTGCCGGCTGATGGTTCCTGCCCCACATGAGTGGGCAGGACACGCGCTGCCCGCAGGAAGGCTGGCGACTATGCCGCACATTCCTCCACAGCCCACGGTCGAGAGACTGATCCCGTTCTCAGGACACCCAGTGGTTGTCGGTGTCACCCCTGGTCTACCTGATCTTGTCCCCCTGACTGCCGCAGCACTTGCCCAGGCGTGCGGTGCCCCGCACGTCTACTTCGCTTATGCGGATCCGTCACGTCATGTCGTGTCGGAGCATCCTGATGGTTCTGTGACGCATGCGCCGCTCGATCCGGACAGCAGCGACGAGTCGTGGCACGAGCGTGAGGTGCAGTGCCTCGAACGCCTCCGCGAGCTCCTTACCGACGTCGCCTGCGACTGGTCGTTCCGCTTTCTCGCCGGCCGGCCCGATCGCGCATTGACGCACCTGGCACGAGCCGTCGATGCAGCGGCAATCGTGGTCGGAACCCGCGCACCAGGTCCGGGCGCTCATCTGCGCGAGCTGATGGAAGGCTCGGTTGCAGTTCAACTTGCTCACCATCAGCATCGACCTGTGGTGACCGTTCCGCTGACGGTTGTGGACTGGAAGGCCACCTCGAGCTCATGGGACCGATGAACATCACTGACCGCCGAAGGGGGACTGTCTTTCTCGCGGCCATGGTCGGGCTCGGCTCCGGCCTCGGAACGCTCCTTCGGGCCGTGATCGAACGCGCCTACCCCGCGGAAGTCGGCGAATGGCCTTGGTCGACATTCGCTATCAACATCATCGGCAGTCTTCTTCTCGGTGCGGTGCTGGAGTCGCTCGCGCACGCAGGCGCCGACACCGGCTGGAGGCGGGCTGTGCGACTGTGCGTGGGCACGGGGCTCATCGGTGGGTTCACCACCTACAGCACCTATGTGGTGGAAGTCGACCGACTCGCCCAGTCGGGACACTCCGCTCTCGCAGCCGCGTATGCCGTGCTCAGCATCGCGCTGGGAATCGCCGCCGCAGGCATCGGTATCGGCGTTGCCGCAGCGGCATTCTCGCGACCACGACCGGGACGGGCGGAGGAAGGCGAATGATCCTCGCTCTGACCGCCCTTGCCGGTGGACTCGGCGGAATAGCCCGGTTTCTCGTGGACACTGCGGTCAACCGCCACAACAGGTGGTCGCTGCCGTTGGGCACTTTCGTGGTGAATGCAACAGCGTGTCTGTTCCTCGGGCTGCTCACGGGTTACGCGCTCGGTCATCCCACATGGGACGAGATCTACGCTGTGTTGGGCGTCGGCCTGCTCGGGGGCTATTCCACGTTCAGTACCGCTTCGGCGGAGGCGATGCGGCTACTCCACGTGGGACGCTGGCGTGCTGCACTCGTCCACAGCGGAGGGATGCTCATCGTCAGTGTTGCGACCGCCGCCCTCGGGCTCGGACTCGGCAATGCCCTTCAGTAGTCCCACTGGCCCAAGGGAGACCACCCGCCGACGCCGCGCTCACAGCAGCCGAGGTCAGCGGTGCAGAGCGGGCCGCTTGCTGTCGAAGGTCCAGCCGGGCAGCAGGAACTGCATACCCACGGCGTCGTCGCGGGCACCGAGCCCCTCGCGCAGGTACAACTCGTTCGCCGCGGCGACCTGCTCCATGTCCAGCTCGATACCGAGGCCCGGCCGGTCGGGCACCGCGAGGTATCCGTCCTCGATGGTGAACGGCTCGGCGGTGAGTCGCTGCCCGTCCTGCCAAATCCAGTGAGTGTCGATCGCCGTGATCTCGCCGGGTGCCGCTGCGGCAACGTGGGTGAACATCGCGAGCGACACGTCGAAGTGGTTGTTGGAGTGCGACCCCCACGTCAGTCCCCACGCGTCGCACAGTTGCGCGACGCGCACGGACCCGCTCATGGTCCAGAAGTGTGGGTCGGCGAGCGGAATATCGACGGCACCGGTGCGGATGGCGTGCCCCATCTCCCGCCAGTCGGTCGCGATCATGTTGGTGGCCGTCTGCAGGCCGGTGGCGCGTTTGAACTCCGCCATCACCTCACGCCCCGAGAACGCCCCCTCGGGCCCCACCGGGTCCTCGGCGTACGCGAGGACATCACCGAGTCCGCGGCAGGTCTCGATTGCTTCGTCGAGCAACCACCCCCCGTTGGGATCGAGCGTGATGCGCGCGGACGGGAACCGTTCGTGCAACGCGGTGACCGCGGCCACCTCCTCCCTCGGTGCGAGGACGCCACCTTTGAGTTTGAAGTCCTGGAATCCGTACCGGTCCTGCGCTGCCTCTGCAAGTCGCACCACCGCGTCAGGAGTCAGGGCCTCCGCGTGCCGAATGCGCATCCACTCGTCGGCGCCTGCGTCCTCGTCAGCGCCCGAACGGTACGCCAGGTCCGTCCTGGTGCGGTCCCCGATGAAGAAGAGGTACCCGAGCGCCTGCACCCGGTCTCGCTGCTTCCCGTCCCCGAGCAGCGCCGCCACCGGGATCTCGAAGTGCTTGCCGAGCAGGTCGAGCAGTGCCGACTCCACCGCGGTGACCGCGTGCACCGTGACACGGAGGTCGAAGGTCTGGGCGCCTCTGCCCGCGGAGTCCCTGGCCGCGAAGGTGGTACGGAGGTCGCCGAGGATCGCGTTGTGGTCACCGATCTTCCTGCCGACGACGAGAGTTCGCGCATCCTCCAGGGTCCGGCGGATCTCTTCGCCACCCGGCACCTCACCCACACCGGTGTTTCCGTCGGAATCGGTGAGCACCACGATGTTCCGGGTGAAGTACGGGGCGTGCGCGCCGCTGAGATTGAGCAGCATCGAGTCATGGCCGGCAACGGGGATCACCTGTACGTCGGTGACCACGGGTGACTTTGTCGCGTTCATATGGATCGACTCCTGATCGAGGGGTGATGGGTTCATCGGGCGCCGGATGCGACAACCCGGTCGAGTGGCTCCCCGGCGTCGAGCCGGCGGATGTTGTCGGTGATGTCGCGGACCCGCCCGACGAAGGTGTCGTGCGTAACGCCCGAGGTGTGGGGGGTCATCAGGACGGTGGATAGGGTGTGGAACGGCAGATCCGCCGGTGCCTGCGCATCCCCGCCCTCCGGGTACCGGTACCAGACGTCGACCGCGGCTCCGGCGATCCGGTTGTCCCGTAGTGCCTCGAACAGGGGACGCTCCTGAACCAGAGGCCCGCGCCCGACATTGACCAGGACGCCTTCGGGTCCCAACCGGTCCAGTTCACCGGCGCCGATCATGCCGGCCGTGCGGTCGGTCAATGGCGCGGACACGACGACCACGTCGGACTCGGTCATCAGCCGGTCGAGTTCCGTGGTGTCGGCGTGCCACTCCAGCCCCGTGGCGTCAGCAACACGCCCGGAACCGGTCACGGCGCATCCCCTCGCGCCCATCGCTCCGAACAGGTCGGCGCACCGCCGGCCGATGTGCCCGAACCCGACATAGCCGACGGTTGCGCCCCGCATCGTCCGGGGTTGCGGAAGCTCGGGCCGGTACACGGAGGTCGCCCACTTTCCCTCGCGCAGCGCGCCGTCCTGCACCAAGAGGTTCCGACGCAGCAGAACGGTCGCCGCGGCGACGTACTCCGCGATCGAGTCCTCGTGGTGGAAGGTGTTGGCAACATCGGTGCCTGCGGGCAGGTCCGCGAACGATACCTTGTCGGTACCCGCGCCTGCGGTGTGCACGAGCCGGAGTCGGTGCCCCACCCGCGCCATCGCCGGGGTCACCCGGCCACCGACGTACACGTCCGCGTCCGGCAGATCCGCGACGATCGAATCCTCGTCGAAGGTCTCGTGCCACGACACGGCGACACCTGCCGGCAGCAACGACAGGAACAAGTCCCGGTGTGGCGCCAGGTTCCGTTCACCGACAACGATTTTCATGTGGATTCCCTTCCGCGTGGTTCAGGTCGCAAGCAGGACCTGGTGTCCGAGGAGAAGCACCGCTCCGGCCGCCGACACGACGATCGAGACGGTGCGGAGACGGTCCTTGTCGAGCAGCCGGTTCACCCACCGCGACGCGACGTAGCCGAGGAGAACCGCCGGGACCAGCGCGAGGAACGCCGTTCCGGTCCCGGAGTGCATGCGGCCGGCGATGGCGAGCGCAGCCAGTGACATCAGGCTTCCGACGAGGAAGAAGGCGCTCATGTTGCCGCGCACCGCGGCGCCCTCTCGGCCGGAGTTGACGAGCGCCATCGGCGGTCCTCCGATGGACGTCGCGGTGCCGAGAAGACCCGAAGCAGCGCCCGCGATCGCCATGTTGCGGGCCACCGGAGCCGGATTCCAGCCCAGGAGGGTGACAACGGTCCCACCGAGCACCACGGCAGCGAGCAACAGCGTCAGTCCGGACTCCGGGATCCACACCAGCAGCAGGGTGCCCGCAACCGTCCCCGGCACCCGGCCGGCGAGAGCCCAGCCGGTGCCGCGGAAGTCGAGGCTCGCCCGCTCCCTGACCACCACGATCAGGGTGACCAGGGTCGCGGACATGATCAGCGTCGCGGGCAGGAGCGTGGGTTCGACGAGTGCGACGACAGGCGCAGCCAGCATGCCCATGCCGAACCCGATCGACGCCTGCATGCATGAGGCAACGCAGACTGCCGCCGCGACGACCGCGAACGCAGCGATGCTCACGCCACAGCGGAAATGCCGAGCGCGACACGTCCTCGCGGATGGAAGCATTCCGCGACGTGCCCGGCCTCGGCACCATCGGACACCGCCGGCGGCGCCGCGGTGGCGCAGAGGTCGGTTGCGTGTGCGCAGCGGGTTCGGAACCGGCAGCCGGACGGCGGATTCAGCGGCGAAGGCACCTCACCCTCGAGGAGGATGTGTGTGCGGCGCGCGCTCGCGTCGAGTGTCGGGGCCGCCGACATCAATGCCTCGGTGTACGGATGGGCGGAATGGTCGAAGACAGCGTCGGTGCTTCCGGTCTCGATAATCCGTCCGAGATACATCACTGCCACGCGGTCCGCAACATGCCTCACGACCGAAAGGTCGTGGGAAATGAAGATATATGAGATCCCGAGTTCATGCTGCAGTTCGTTGAGCAGGTTCAATACCTGAGCCTGCACCGACAGGTCGAGCGCCGACACCGGTTCGTCGCAGATGATCACCTCGGGATTGAGTGCGAGAGCGCGGGCGATGCCGAGGCGCTGGCGCTGGCCACCGGAGAACTCCTGTGGGCTGCGATGTTCGTCGCTCGGCCGCAATCCGACGAGATGCAGCAGTTCTCGTACACGCGCGGCCCGGTCACGCTTCGACGGGTAGAGGTCCTTGTGGGTCCGCCACGGTTCGGCGATGATCTGCGATGCCGTCATCCGGCTGTTCAGCGACGCGTAGGGGTCCTGGAATACCATCTGCACCTTGCGGCGCAGCGCGAGCAGGTCTCTCCCCTCGAGGCGATACGGATCTGTGCCGTCCCAGCGCACCGTCCCGTTGTCGGGGCGCTCGAGCATCATCAACATCCTGGCGAGTGTCGACTTGCCGCAACCTGATTCACCGACGAGGCCGAGAGTCTCCCCGCGCCGGAGGTCGAGGTCGATGCCGTCGAGAGCACGCAGTTGCCTGTGGCCCGATTTCCCGGGGACAGTGAACGTCTTCCCGACGTCACGCACCTCGAGGACGCGGGGATCGGTGACGGGCCGGGTCGTGGTGTCAAGCATTGCGGGTCTCCTCCCAGAAGTGGCAGGCCGAGGCCTGGCCGACGCCGGTCCTCCTCGGTGAAGGACGCTCCGTCACGCAGCGTTCCCTGGCCAGTGGGCATCGGGCCTGATACACACACCCGGACGGGATCGAATGCAGATCGGGCGGGGTACCGCCTATCGACCTCAGGTCGGCCCCTCGCTCGGCGCCCACCGGCACCGAGTCGAGCAGACCCTTCGTGTACGGGTGGGTGGGGGCACCGAACACATCGACGACCGGGCCTGATTCGACGACACTGCCCGCGTACATGATGACCACCCGATCGGCCTGCTCGGAGACCAGCGCCAAGTCGTGGGTGATGAGTACAACCGCCATGTCGTGCTCTTCCCGAAGTCGCTGCAGCAGCGCCATGATCTGCGCCTGGACGGTGACGTCGAGTGCCGTGGTCGGCTCGTCTGCAAGCAGCACGGTAGGGCTGAGCGCGACCGCCATCGCGATGAGCAGACGCTGCCGCATTCCGCCGGAGAATTGATGCGGGTAGGAGTCGGCCCGCGACTCCGGTTCTGGGATCCCGACGTGCCTCATCAGTTCGATCGCCTCGTGGCGCGCCTTCTTCCTGGACATCCCGTGGTGGATGCGGAACGGCTCGGCCAGTTGTGTTCCGACGGTGTAAACCGGATTGAGCGCGGTCAGAGCATCCTGGAAGACGATCGAAAGTTCGGTGCCTGCCATCGAACGGCGCGTCGAGTCGGTAGCCGAGACGAGGTCGACACCATCGAGTGTCACCGATCCGTCCGTGACCGACGCAATCGGGGCGAGCAGACCGACCAGAGACTGCGCCGTCATCGACTTGCCGCAACCCGATTCGCCGAGGAGCGCCAGAGTTTCTCCGCGGCGTGCCTCGAACGAAACATGGTCGACCGCGCGCACAGTGCCGGTCGGTGTCCGGAGATCGACGGTCAGGCCGGTCACCTCGAGTGCGACGCGGTCGTCGGTGTCGGCGTCCGGGTGGTCCAGTGTGGGAGCACTCATCGCACAGCCTTTCGAGAGGAGAAGAAGCGCTTGCGGGCGTTCGGAGTGGTCAGGCGCCACCGCTGTCCCGGGTCGGTCGCGATCCGCGCCCACGCGGCGAGGATGGTGGCCGACACGGTGGTGATCACGATCGCGAGGCCGGGGAAGAAGGACAGCCACCATGCGGTCTGCAGATAGGTGCGTCCCTGCGACACCATCAGCCCCCAGCTGATGTCGGGCGGTTGGATTCCGATGCCCAGGAAGCTGAGCGACGACTCCGCGAGCATCACGTAACAGAAGTCCAGGGTGGCCACGGTCAGCAGCGTCGGCAGCAGAATCGGGAACACGTGAACTCGGATGATGGCGCCGCTCTTGGCTCCGAAGGTGCGGGCGGCGTCGACGAACACGCGGCTCTGCAGCTCCGCGGCCTCCGCGCGAGCGGTGCGCAAGTAGATCGGGATCCGTGTGATCGCCAGCACCGCAACGATATTCGCGGCACTCGGCGAGAACACGAAGAGCACGACGACGGCCAGAAGCAGGGACGGGAAGCTCATGATCACGTCTGCGACCCGCATCGCGGTGGTCTCACGCCACCCGCGATGATAGCCCGCCCACATGCCGATGGCAGATCCGACGACGCAGGAGATGATCACCGCGGGAAGCGACACCATCAGCGTCGTCTGACACGCGACGATCAGCCGGGCGAGCATGCTTCGCCCGAGCGGATCGGTGCCGAGGACGTTCATCCAGCCGGTGTCCAGTGTGAACGGGGGCAGGTTCGACTCGGCGAGGTTCTGGTCGGTCGCGGCGTCCCCGACTATCCACGGTCCGAAGATCGCGACGAGCAGGACGAATCCGAGAATGCCTGCGGCGACGGTGGCCAGCTTGTCGCGAAGCAGGAGCTTCCACAGCGGCATCCGGCCCGAGGGCACCTTCCCGGCGTCGACGGAGTCGCCGGTCGGGTCGGTGGAGCCGACCGGACTACTGGGGTCGAGGGGTTCGGTGACGAGTGACATGGGAGCCTCCTAGACCGTGGCCTTGTCGCGTACTCGTGGGTCGAGCAGCGCCAGTACCGCGTCGATCACGATGTTCAGGATGAAGATGCTGACAGCGGTGAGGAGTACCGCCGCCTGCAGGACAGCGAAGTCCCGCTGGAGGATCGAGTCGATCATCAGCTTGCCGATACCCGGCCACCCGAAGATCGCCTCGACGACCACGGCGCCGTTGATGAGGCCTACGGCGAGGTCACCGGCGACGACGAGCGCCGGCGCGGCGGCATTGCGGAGGGCGTGGTGGGTGACCACCCGCAGGTCGCCCGCACCTTTGCTGCGAGCCACCTTGACGTACGGCGCAGACAGCGCCGACACCATGGCTCCCCGGACCACCTGGGTGAGCACACCGAGCGGGCGGATCATCAGCGTCGCGATGGGCAGCACCCAGGAGAGCACCCCGCCGGTACCGGACGTCGGCAGCCACCCGAGCACGACTGCGAAGATCCAGATGCCTGTGATGGCGAACCAGAAGTCAGGGACGCTGGCCGCGGTCATCGACAGGAGGCTCGACGCGCGGTCTGCGAGCGAGTTCGGGCGGTACGCCGCCCAGCAGCCCAGGATCACCGAACCGAGGATCGACAACAGCAGGGTGACGAAGGCCAATTGCAGCGTGGCGGGGAAGGCATGGAGCGCCATCGTCGCCGCGTCCTGCCCGGTCTTGAGTGACTCACCGAAGTCCAGATGCGCGACTCCGGACAGATAGTCGACCATCTGCTGCCAGACCGGCTTGTCGAGGCCGTTCGCCTCGGCGAACTCGGCCCGCTGTTCAGGTGTCGCCGAGACCGGTAGGTACAGATTGGTGGGATCGCCGGTGAGCCTGGCCATGAAGAAGACGCCGAACAGAACGATGATCAGCGGGATCAGGCTGGTGAACATCCGGCGCCGGAGGAAGATGAGCATCGGCTTCGCCTCGGTTCGTGGGAAGGAAGGGCAGGGGAGGGTGGGAGTGCCGGATCGTCAGTCGTGGTCCGGGGCGGCACGGGTCATCTCGGAAAGCCGCATCTCGTCTCCGGTCGCGGAGTTGGGCCGGTAGTCGACGCGGTCGGACTTGGCAAGAACGGCCTCCATATGGGCGAGGTACGCGTATTGACGGATCTCGGCTGGTTCGTCGGCGAGCACGGATGCCAGCGCCGTCTGCCGCTCGGCCCCGGTGAGAGCCGCCGCCGCCCGGATCTGCTCGTCGTACTCCGCCTTACCCCAGGAACTCTGGTAGCCCTCGCTGAGCATGTACTGGTCGAGGGTGAACTGGGTGTCACCGGCTTGGTTGCCGTGCATGATCATCAGCAGGAACGGGCCGGCGCCCGGTACGAACGGGCGAACCTGATACTGCATCTGCCCGGAGGTGTCCATCATCTCGATCTTGACGTCGAGCCCGATCTCGCTCAGGGAGAACTGGATCGCCTCTATGGTCTCGTTGATCTTGGGGAACTGCCCGGTGCGGCCGATGAGCCGGACCGTCCGGTCCACCGGCACACCGTCCGCGCGGGCCTCGTCGATCAGGGCCTTCGCACGGTCGAGGTCGTAAGGGGTCGGGGTGAGCGCGTCGTTGTAGCCGACGATGCCCTTGCCGACAAGTTGAGCGGCGGGCAGTCCGAGCCCCTGGAAGAGTGCATCGACGATTCCCTCGCGGTTGATCGCAAAGTCTATGGCCTCACGCACCCGCGGGTCGTCGAGCGGCGCCTCGGTCGCATGCATGCGCAGCGCCGTGGTCTCGTTGTTGACGTAGGAGATGCCGAGGTCGCCGGCACCGTCCTCCGGGCCGAGTGACGTGGCAAGGTCCGCCTCGTCGTTCGCGACCATCGCGGCCCGCACGCTACCCTCGGCGCGCCATTGATAGATGGCTCGGCTGAACTGGGGTGCTTCGCTCGCGTAGTTGGGGTTCGCCTTCAGTGCGATCCGCTGGCCGGGATCCCAGAAGTCGACCATGTACGGGCCGGTGCCGATCGGCTCACGGACCTTGCTGTCCGGGTCGGTTGTCCTGGGCACCATCTCGATGAACGAGATACGCAGCGGGAGAATCGGATCCGGCGACTCGGTGCGCAGCTCCACCGTGGACCGGTCGGGCGTGGACACCTCGATGGTGCTGTCGTCGAAGACATACCCGTTGACGTCGCAACCGATCGCGCCGTTGAAGGTGCGCTCGATCGAGAAGGCGGCGTCCTCCGCGTCGAACGGTGCACCGTTGCTGAACTGGACACCGGACGCGGTGGTGAACCGCCAGAGGTTCGGTTCGACCTGCTCCCACGAGCTGGCGAGCAGGGGGAGGAGTTCGCCGGTGTCGGGATCTCGCTCGATCAGGGGCTGGGTGATATTGGAGCGGACGACGACGCCGGTCGCTGTGAGGGATGCGTCGCAGGGTTCCAACGTGGGCGGCTCCTGCGGAAGAACGATGCGGAGAGTGTCAGGGCTCGCGCTGTCGCTCTGGGTGGTGTTGGCGACACCGCACCCGCTCACTGCCAGCATCGCCACTGCCGACGCGACGAGAGCGCCGGACAACCGGCGTCGTCGCGAGTGCCGCAGGGCTGCGATCTGCATGGGAACCTCCGATGAGAAGACTGCGAGTGATCTCGCGGGGCGCTCGGTCCGCCGTTGTGACGGTAGACACACGCTATGGCTGCCGAAACACGGCAGTCAACACACCGAAAGCGCCTCGAACTGGGATTTCGCACACAGGAGCACCTCGGAGGACTCGTTCCTACACTGCCTTCGGAAAACCCGATCCAGGCGCTGACCAGTCGATTCTCCACCTGATGGACCCGGTCACCACATCGACGGGAGCCCATCAATGCTACTTCGGCATCGATCCATGTTATTTGCGTGTTGGACAGGCATTCACAGGGCGCCCTAGCGTGAAGTTCTCGGCCGGACTGCCATGCGTCCGGCCACGCAGCCGAGGAGGACGTCAGGTGAGCATCGTCGCACAAAACACCGATTCCACAGAATCTGTTTCCGGACAGTCTTTTTCGGATTCGATGTCAGGGCTGGTACTCCAGGTCGGGCCACTGAAGCACTCGCTCGAGGCGACGCTCGCCGGTACCTTCGCCGCCGACCGACTCCCGGACGGCGACGCCCGCGCCGAGTATCTCTCAGCGCACGGCGACCGGATCACGGCAGTCGTCACCTCGGGCCGCACCGGTGTAGATGCAGCCCTGATGGCCGCGCTGCCCAACCTCGGCGCAATCGTGCACTTCGGGGTCGGCTATGACACCACCGATGTGGACCGCGCCGCCGAGCTCGGAATCGGCGTCAGCAACACGCCCGACGTCCTGACCGACTGTGTCGCCGACACAGCGGTGGGCCTGTTACTCGACACGATGCGCGGGTTCACCGCCGCTGACCGCTTCGTACGCGCCGGACGGTGGCCCGTCGAAGGCAACGTCCCCCTCTCCCGCAAGGTATCCGGATCGTCCGTCGGCATCGTCGGACTGGGCCGCATCGGGTCGGCGATCGCAGACCGGCTGACCGCCTTCGGGTGCCGGATCGTGTACCACAACCGGAACGAGATCACCGGTTCGCCCTACCACTACGCCGCTTCGCCCACCGAGCTCGCTGCGTCCGTGGACGTGCTGATCGTCGCGGCCGCCGGCGGGTCCGGGACACGCCACCTGGTCGACCGAGATGTACTCGAGGCGCTCGGACCGCGCGGCTTCCTGATCAATGTCGCCCGCGGCAGCGTCGTCGACGAGGCCGCCCTGGTTGATCTGCTGCAGCAGGGTGCGCTTGCCGGAGCTGGACTCGACGTGTTCGCCGACGAGCCACAGGTTCCTGAAGAGCTCCTGCAGCTGGACAACGTGGTGCTGCTCCCCCACCTCGCCAGCGGTACCGTGGAGACCCGCGCCGCGATGGAGGAACTGACCCTGCGGAATCTGGAAAACTATCTGCGCACCGGCAACCTTGTGACACCTGTGCTCACACCGGGCAAGGACGTACGATGACCGTCGTGCTCAGCTACCTACCCACTGTCGAGGGCCGCGGCGCCCTCGCCTTCGGATTCGCAGAGGCCCGTATGCGCGACACCGACCTCGTTGTCATCGCGGATCGTGGTTCCGCGCCGGAGGGCGAACTCGCGTCCGACCTGGACGGGGCAAGGGCGACCGCCGACGCGCTCGACGTCACCTATCGCGTAATCGAGAACGACCCGGACCTCTCGCACGCCGACCAGCTGATCGACGCATCCTACGACGACACCGTCGAACTTGTCGTCATCGGGCTGAAGCGCCGCTCCCCGGTAGGAAAGCTGTTGACAGGCAGTGCGATGCAGCGCGTGCTGCTCGAAGCACAGTGCCCCGTCGCCGCCGTCAAACCGCCCGTACGCGCCGCTGTCCGAGGTCGCCCAGCCGACGCTACTGCAGCGATATCTATTTCCATTCCCACTGTGGCAGTACATCTTTCATCAGACGCGCCAACGCCGGATTCGGGTTGTCATGACGCCACGCCATGTTCATCTGCACGGGGCGGTCGCGCACAGCCGAGACCTGCCGGAACTCGACGCCGTCGGGGTGCATCGTCATCGCGGACTCGGGAACCAGCGCCATCCCGAGCCCCGACTGCACGAGAACCAGCATGGTGTGCACCTGAGTCACGTACTGGACATACCGTGGCGCCGCCCCGACCGCGGTGAACGTGCTGATCAGGAGTTCATTGAAGTAGCGCGCATCGACGGGCGAATACATGATCACGGCCTGCCCGTCGAAATCCTCGATGCGCAGATCCTCGGTCGACGCGAGTTCGTGGTCGACGGGCAGGGCCGCGACCAGACGCTCACGGTGCAGCGGCCGGGTGTGAATTCCGGGCCGCGACACCATGGGGCGGACCAGCCCGAGGTCCAGGTCGCCCCCTGCGAGGGCATCGACCTGGGCGGAAGTGACCATCTCGCGCAGAACGAGCCGGACGTCGGGCAGCTTCTCCCGCGCAGTCTGCAGCAGCCGCGGCAGCACTGCGCGGGCAGAGGCACCGGTGAACCCGATGTTGACGGTGCCGAGGTCGCCGGCGGGCACTCGGCGTACCGTCAGAGCGGCGCCCTCCGCAAGGGCGACGATGCGGCGCGCATCGGGAAGGAACGCGGTACCGGCCGCAGTGAGTGACACCGCGCGACTGCTGCGCTCGATCAGCTGGACACCGAGCTCGTGCTCGAGCTGCTGGATCTGGCGGCTCAGCGGAGGCTGCGTCATGTGGAGACGTTCGGCGGCCCTACCGAAGTGCAGTTCCTCGGCCACCGCGATGAAACAGGTGAGACGGGACAACGAGAACATCGATCCACCTTCGGCATCGGTTCGTCCGCACGCACGCGGAACCTGAATGAGCCTAGTGCAACGCCCGGACACACCCGACATCGTCGGCGGGTGCATCCGGGGGTCTCGCTCAGCGCCGTGGTTCGGTACGCCCTACCACCGGGGAGCGGTGTTCTCGAATGTCGGATCGACAGACTTCATGTAGCCGGTGTCGTCGCGATCACGGATGCCGCAGTCGAGGTACTGTTTGTGCAGTTCTGCCAGGGCGTCGTCGTCGATCTCCACGCCGAGACCCGGTCCTGTCGGCACCGGAACGGCACCACCCTCGAAGCGGAGAGCGCCGGGCTTCACGACATCCTCTGTCTTCCAAGGCCAGTGAGTGTCACAGGCATAGGTGAGGTTGGGAGTCGCTGCGGCGAGGTGCACCATAGCGGCCAGGCTGATCCCGAGGTGGGAGTTGGAGTGCATGGACAGCCCGAGCCCGAATGTCTCACAGATGCCGCCGAGCAGACGCGACCGCTGTAGTCCGCCCCAGTAATGGTGATCGGACAGCACCACCGACACCGAGTCCTTCACGACGGCCGGCTTCAGGTGGCCGAACGCGACAACACACATGTTCGTGGCGAGCGGCATCTTGGCCTCGGTGGCCACTTCCGCCATGCCGTCGAGGCCGGGAGTCGGGTCCTCGAGATATTCGACGACTCCTTCGAGTTCGGCGGCCACGCGCAGGGACGTGTCGACTGTCCAGGCAGCGTTCGGGTCGAGACGCAGGGGAACGTCGGGGAACTCGGCGCGCAAGGCCTTGATCGCAGCGATCTCCTCGTCAGGGTGAAAAACACCGCCCTTGAGCTTGATTGCGGTGAATCCGTATTCGTCGAGCATCCGACGCGCCTGGCGGACCAATCCGGCGGGATCGAGAGCCTCGCCCCAGTCGTCCTCGACCGCACCGGGGTGAGCGGCCCACTTGTAGAACAGATAGGCGCTGAACGGCACACTGTCCCGCACCGCACCGCCGAGCAGGTCACTGACCGGTCGACCGATGGCCTTGCCCTGGATGTCGAGGCAGGCAACCTCGAACGGCGAGAACACCCTGTCGGTCGTGCTGGCCGTGGTGATCATGCCGGCGACGCCGTCGCCCCCGGTGACGGTGAGCTGTGAGACGCGCTCGTCGATGACAGCGCGAACCTGGTTGAGCGCGAAGGCGTCCAGGCCGATCAGTTCCCGCGCCGCCGCCTCCAACCGAATCAGGTGGGCGGTGTCCGCATAGGTCTCGCCGACTCCTGCCAATCCCCGTTCGGTATGGACCTGGACGATCGCGCGCAGCGCATACGGTTGGTGGACTCCGACCGTGTTGAGGAGCGGCGGGTCGGCAAATGCGACCGGGGTGACCCGGACGTCGGTGATCGTCTGCGAGCTCCGCGATGCCGCTGTCGATCTCGTCGCAGACATCAGACTGCAGCCGATGCGGCCAGTGCACCAGCGACTACCGCCCGTCCGGCTGCGGTGATGCGGGCGAGTTCCTCCTGATGCTCCGCGCTCATGTTCACCAGCGGTGCCCGAACGGACCCGGCGTCCACACCCTCCATGGTCACGCCGTGCTTGACGAGGGCCACGGCATACCCTGGGACGCAGTTGCGGAGCCGGACCAGAGGATGGAAGAAGCTCCGCAGCAGCGCCTCCGTCAGGTCGTTGTCACCATTCTCGAGCGAATTGTAGAAGGCCAGCGCGAGTTCGGGGGCAAACGCGAATGTCGCGGACGAGTACAGGGTGACGCCGATCGCCCGGTATGCCTGCTGGGTGATCTCGGCGGTCGGCAGTCCGTTGAAGAAGAGGAAGTCCTTGCCTGTGCCCGCGAGCGCATCCTTCACCGCGATCACGATCCGGGAAACGTTGTCGAGGTCGCCGGTACCGTCCTTGAGGCCGATGACGGTGGGCAGCTGCGCGACCTCGACCGCGGACGTCTCGTCGAAGACCGCGTTACCCCGGTTGTACACGATCAGCGGGAGATCGGTGGAGGCCGCGACAGCGCGGGTGTACTCCGTCAGCCCCGCGGGTGGCATCGTGACGAGGTACGGCGGCAGGAGGAGGATCCCGTCGGCACCGTGTTGTTCGGCGCTGACCGCGAATTCTTTGGCCTGGATGAGAGAGCCGCCCGCACCGGCGAACACCGGCACCCGTCCTGCGACGATCTCGACGGCGCGCTTCACAATGCGGCCGTATTCGGCAAGACCGAGGGCGTGGAACTCGCCCGTACCGCAGGCGATGAACACGCCACCGGGGCCGGCCGCAACGCCGCGCTCGAGGTGTTGGGCGAGTCGGTCGTAGTCGACCTCGCCATCGGGGCCGAAAGGGGTGACAGGGAAGAACAGGACGCCGTCGAGCATGGGGATCTCCTCGTGGGCACGGGGTGGGAGGTGGGTGGTGCAGAGTCAGTCGCGGGTGAGTTCGCCGTCGATCCGGCGCCAGATACGCTCGGGATTGCCGTCGGCGACGGGTGCGGGAAGCAACGCAGGGGGGATGTCCTGGTAGGCCACCGGACGCAGGAACCGTTCGATCGCCAGCGAGCCGACCGAGGTGGTGCGACTATCGGACGTGGCCGGGTGCGGCCCGCCATGGACCATGGCATGTCCGACTTCGACTCCGGTCGGCCAGCCGTTGAACAGGATTCGGCCTGCCTTCAGTTCGAGTAATTCGAGTAGTGCGGCGGCCTCGGCGTGATCGCTTTCTTCCGAGTGGATCGTGGCGGTCAGCTGGCCCTCGAGTCTTGTCGTGACCTCACGCAGCTGCGCCGCGTTCGCGCATCGGACGACGAGGCTGGAGGCTCCGAAAATCTCCTGCTGCAGGACTTCCGAGTCGAGGAACACATCAGCGTCGGTGGTGAAGACCGCCGACCGGCACGCGTTCGGACCGTCGGTGTCGCGGCCCCTGGCGACAATCTCCGCTGCGGCGGTGAACTTCTCGACGCCGTCGGCGTAGCTACGGGCGATGTCAGGGGTCAGCATGGGTGGCGCGGCCATGCCCGCCAGCGTCTCGGATGCTGCAGCGACGAACACGTCGAGGTCCGGCCCGTCCACGGCGATCACGAGGCCGGGGTTCGTGCAGAACTGGCCGGCCCCCATGGTCAGTGATCCGACGAAGGCACGGCCCAGATCAGCGGCGCGGGCGCGCAGCGCACCGGGAAGCAGGTACACGGGGTTGATGGAGCTCATCTCGGCGTACACCGGGATCGGCTCCGGCCGCGCGGCGGCAGCATGGACGAGCGCCCTACCACCGGAACGGGATCCGGTGAACCCTACGGCTTTGATGCGAGGGTCGGTGACGAGTGCGATGCCGAGGTCCCGGCCTTCCCCGTACAGCAGGGAGAAGGTCCCCGCCGGCATGCCGGTGTCCTGGACAGCAGCGGTGATCAAGCGCCCCACCAACTCCGCGGTTCCAGGGTGGGCGTCGTGCGCTTTCACCACGACGGGGCACCCTGCGGCAAGTGCGGAGGCGGTGTCGCCACCGGCGACCGAGAACGCAAGCGGGAAGTTGCTGGCACCGAACACGGCGACTGGTCCGAGAGGAATCGTGCGCTGCCGGATGTCGGCGCGCGGCAGCGGGGTCCGGTCGGGCTGGGCCTGGTCGATGCGTGCTCCGTGCCAACTGCCCTCCCGGAGCACCGAGGCGAACAGGCGCAACTGACCGGATGTGCGTCCGACCTCGCCGGTGAGACGTGCGCCGGGTAACCCGGTCTCGGCGACCGCCCGCTCGACCAGGTCGTCACGTGCGGAATCGAGGTGGTCGGCGATCGTCGTCAGGAATGCTGCTCGGTTTTCGGAGGACGTGCCGCGGTAGGCAGAGAACGCGGCCGCGGCGGCCGCGGCCGCGCGCGCAACGTGGTCCGCGCCCCCGTGGGCGTATGCGGGTCCGAGCGGTTCGTCGGTGGCGGGATTCACGGCATGCACCGCGGTGCCCGTCCCGGTGACGTGGTCACCTGCGATGATCATCTGGCCGGTGAGTTCAGCGGTCCGCTGCGCGGTGGTCATGTTGATCCATCCCTTGCCGGTCGACGGTGTTCGGAGGGCTCCGATCACGTCCTGGGACCGTGGGTCCGACGTGATCGGGGCGCTGTCCTCACGCTAGGACGGCCCATTCATACATGTCCAAGTCAAATTTGGGCAGTAACGATGCAACATCAGCATTGACGCAGGAGGTAGCGAGCCACGACTCAGCTTTCGATCAGGTTCTGGGCAGACGTCCCATCGTGTAGAACTCGACGTTGGGCATCATGCCCGTCACGCTCGCCATGCGGTTGCTCAAGCCGAAGAACGCGGTGATGGCGGTGATGTCCCACGCGTCGTCGTCGGTGAACCCGTGCGCATGCAGCGCCGCGAAGTCGTCGTCGCCGATCTCGTGCGACCGCGCATTGACCTTGCTCGCGAAATCGAGCATCACCTGTTGACGGGGCGTGATGTCGGCGATGCGGTAGTTGATTGCCACCTGATCGGCGACAGTCGGTTTTTTCTCGTAGATCCGGAGGATCGCCCCGTGTGCGACAACGCAGTACAGGCACTTGTTCGCTGCCGAGATGGTGGTCACGATCATTTCGCGATCACCCTTGGTCAACCCTGATTCCTCGCGGAGCATGATCGCGTCGTGATACGCGAAGAATGCTCGCCATTCGGCGGGGCGGCGCGCGAAGGCCAGGAATACGTTCGGGACGAAACCCGACTTGTCCTGTACTTCGAGGATGCGTTCGACGATGTCGGCGGGCAGGTCCGCGAGATCGGGCAATGGGTAGCGTTCGCTCACACATGCAAGTTAAGCGTAATTAACCGAACTGTCCAGGAGTCGCCGACGGGGCGAGGGCGTGCGTTGCTCGACCGCACCACTTCAGTCGGGTGGCGCCGCCGACGTCTCCCCCATAGTGAGCACTCCGGCCGGCACAAGCCGATCCCGCGCCTTCTTCCACGGCTTGACCCAGATCATGCGCTCCGGGAGCAACACCTCACCGCACGCACTACAGCTACCGCCTTGTGTCGTCTCGTTCCCGCACGTGTCATGGATCAGTGCCATATGCGCCCCGCCGGCCGGCATGGCGGTGTGCCGCTCACCCCAGACAGCCAGCTGCTGCAGGACAGGGAGCAGTTCGGCCGCGGCCTCGGTGGCCGCGTAGCCCTGCCGGGTCCGACTGCCGTCGGGATAGTCGACACGAACCAGCAGGTCGGCCTCGACCATTGCGCGCAGGCGGCGGCTCAGTACGGCGTCCGAAATGCCGAGGCTCTCCCGGAGCGCGTCGAACCGTCCTCGTCCGTGCAGTACGTCGCGGATGATCAGCAGCACCCACGGATCGCCCAACACATCGAGCGACCGGCGGATCGGGCACAGGGCATCCGACCAATCGGATCGAAGAGGCATCGTTTCTCCTTCGCCTCGCACCTCGGGTATTGTCGCCCCATCCTATAACTTTCTTCAAGAAAGTGACCTTCGTATGAGCGTGACCTCATCCTCCCGCATCCGCCGCCGAACCAGCATCCACCCCGCGTGGTGGGTCGCCTCGGTGGCGTTCCTGGCATTGTTCGGAGCAGCCGGGTTCCGGGCGGCGCCGGGCGCGCTGATGGTGCCGCTGCACGACGAGTTCGGCTGGTCGATGAGCATCATGTCGCTCGCGGTGAGCATCAACCTCATCCTGTTCGGGCTGGTCGCACCGTTCGCCGCCGCGCTGATGGACCGCTTCGGCATGCGCCGAGTCATCTCCACGGCGCTGGTGCTCGTGGCTCTCGGCGCCGGGGGCAGCATTGCCATGACCGCATCTTGGCAGCTACTGGTGTTCTGGGGGCTGCTGATCGGAACCGGCACCGGCTCGATGGCGCTCGTGCTGGCGGCGACCATCGCCGATCGGTGGTTCGTCGAGCGGCGCGGCCTCGTGATGGGCGTGCTCACGGCTGGGTCTGCGACCGGACAACTCGTAATCCTCCCGCCGGTCGCTTCCCTGGCCGAGAACGTCGGATGGCGACCCGCGTCCCTCGTGATCGGCGGAGCAGCCCTGGTCGTCGTCCCATTGGTATGGCTGGTCATCAGGGACCACCCCCGGGAGCGCTGCGTGCTGCCCTACGGCGCCGACCCACAGACATACATGCCCCCGAAGCCCGCTACCGGCTCGGCGTTCGGCCGCGCAGTGGAAGGCCTCGCCTACGCGGTGCGGCAGAGGGCATTCTGGGCGCTCGCGATCGCATTCGCGGTCTGTGGGGCGACCACGAACGGACTTGTCGGTATCCACTTCATTCCCTCGGCTCACGACCACGGGATGCCTGCCACCACCGCGGCCGGACTGTTGGCTGCGGTGGGTGTCTTCGACATCGTGGGCACCATCGCATCGGGCTGGCTCACCGACAAGTTCGATCCACGGAAGCTACTGGCCGCCTACTACACCTTCCGCGGCGTGAGTCTGGTCTTGCTGCCCTGGCTGCTACAGGAGTCCGTGCATCCCAGCATCGTGGTGTTCGTCGTCGTCTACGGACTCGACTGGGTAGCGACCGTCCCACCCACCGCAACGCTGTGCCGCGAGATCTTCGGTGAGCGCGGAACAATCGTGTTCGGCTGGGTGTTCGCGGCACACCAGATAGGTGCCGCAGCAGCCGCTTTCGGCGCCGGTGTCATCCGCGATACCTTCGGGACCTACACCTACGCATGGTGGGGCGGAGCAGCCATGTGCGTGATGGCCGCATCCTTGTCGATCCTCGTCCGACGACACCTCACAGACCCAGCGGCACCCCCGGCAGCGCCGGACCGGTGACTCCGACCACTGCTTCGTCCCGCTGCGTCGGATCTACGACGCGCGGGGCTCGCCGCCGCGATCGTCCGCATCGACCCGAGACCGCGCATCGATGCCCACCAGCGTCAGCACGATCAACAGACCTGCACCTCCGACGAGCGCGATGTCTGCCACGTTACCCACGAAGAATCCGTTGTAGTCGATGAAGTCCACCACGTGGCCTCGCGCGAAGCCGGGCGTGCGGAACACGCGGTCGCCGAGATGACTGATCGCTCCCCCGAGGAGTACTGCCACTCCGAGCGCCCAGAACGGGTTGAACACGCGGGTGGCAAAGATGCAGAGTCCGAGGACGGCGGCAGCGGCGAGCACGGTGAGAATCCACGTGAATTGCCCACCGATCCCGAATGCGGCACCCGGGTTGTAGACGAGTCTCCACTGGAGGAACTCACCGATTACCGGTATCGCCCGGCCGTCACTCAAGGTCGATTCCGCCCACCACTTGGTGAGCTGATCCACGATCACCACCACAGCAGCCACAGCGACAATCCACGGCAGGTACCGGCGCGAGGCTTCAGGTGTCGGATGACCGGGCAGGGGCGTCGACGTCATGAGGACATGATCTCCGATCTTCGACAGTCATGGTGATCAGGCCGGCGCCGACTGCTCCCCGTCGAGGGTGAGTTCGCGTACGTTGTGCCATCATCATCCGGATGACAACGAGAAAGCGGAGTAGCTGCTGGCCGATCGTTGCGGGTGCAGTGTTCGTCCTGCTGGTGGTCGGGGCATGGGCACTGCGGAGGCTCGACGTCGGTCCGGCAGTCGGCGCTGCCGAATGGGAGGCGGATCCGATCGGGCCGGACGATCTGGCCGGCTGAGAACTCCGACTGGGTTGGGGCAGTGACATGTCGACGACCACTGCCGCCGACCGGCCACATTCGGACAGCAATTCTCGCGGTGATCATCGCGGCGGCGTCCGGATTCTCGGTGCCTGCCATCGCATCAGTTCCCGCGGCGGCTCCCGTCTCTCCGGAACGGCACTCGGTCAGTGACCTCTACACAGCCACCGGTACTCACACCGTCACCTCGGTGGCGGTGCCTGGATATCAGGTCTGACCCTCTGACGGTGGCGGATTCCGCGGTTACCTCACCGCGTGGCTGCGCTTCACTCTCGCCGACGGCACCGACGCCGCACGCGCTTTCGTCGGTCCGCACCGGAACTGTTGTCCGATCCACTGTGGGACGGGACTGCGATCAAGGGATGGTGAATCGACGCCCGACTACAGATCCCACTCCACGGCAAGCTCATTGGGTCCACGCAGTGCAACACCCACCTGACTGGTGACTCTCGCCCGGCTTGCGGCGCCATCACGGAACCGCAGCCCGGGCAAGCGTTCCAGCAGCGCGATCAGCGCTGTCTCGAGTTCCGCAAGCGCAAGCCAATTGCCGGCGCAACTGTGCGGGCCCTGCCCGAAAGCGAGTTGGGCCTGCTTACCGCGGGTGATGTCGAATCTGTCCGGATCCGGGAACACCGCGGGGTCGCGCAGAGCTGCGTTGATCGAGAAGATCATCGGAGTCGCCGCCGGGATGTCGATCCCGTTCCATACCGTCGCCTCGGGACACACACGCGGCAACAATCCGACGGGTGGCTCCCAGCGCAGACCTTCCCAGATCGCCCACATCGCGTGGGCATTCAGATCCGAGCGCAGTATCTCCATCTGGTCGGGGTGTGTGAGCAGCGCGGAGAGGGTGTTGCCGAGAGCCAGCATCGTGGTGTCGGCGCCCGCGGGGAACAGCAGGCGCAGGAAGGACAAGACCTCTTCGTCGTCGAGGGTTTCGCCTTCGATGTCTTCGGTCACCAGAGTCGAGATCAGGTCGTCGCCGGGCCCGCGCCTGCGCTCGGCGATGATCGGGCCGACAAAGCCGGTGAACTCCTCGGACGCCCGCTTCGCCGCAGTGGGATCGAGAGGAAGGTAGAACAGGTCGTGTGCCCAGCGGTGCACCACCGATTCGTCTTCGATCGGCAGGCCCAGTAAGCGGCTGATCAGCAGGACCGGGTACCGGGTCGTGAACTCGGCGACGAGGTCGACGCTCCCGCGGGCGGCGAACCGATCGATCAGTTCATGCGCGAGTGGCTTCAACAACGGTGAGATGTACTCCGCCACCTGCCTGCGACGAAAGGGCGGCGAGATCAGCGCACGGCTCCTCCGGTGCTCGTCTCCTACCATGCACTGCAGAGTCTTGCCCAGCACCGGCCCAGTGGTCATCGGGTAGATCGCGGAAGCGGGAAATGTCGCTTCGTCCTTGAACGCCGCGGCCACGAGGTCGTTGGTCAGCAACAACACCGCGCGAACGCCCGCGAACGGAACCACGGCGTAGGGCTTGGTCGCGCGGAGATCTGCGAGCACTGCATGAACGGTGGGGTGGTCTTCGAATGCGAAGTCCACTCCCTCGATGTCGACGCTGTCGAGAACGGATGGTGCGGCCACAGCACTCCTCGAGGTCATACTGCCCTGAGTACGAATATTCGTATCGCTCGACGCGTATATTGGTATTGGTGCGAGAGTAGGAGTTTCGATGACAGAGCGCAAGGCCCGGGGCACCAGTCCCTCACCTCCGACCGACAGGGTGGTCTCGATCGTGGAGACGCTCGTGCGCAGCGCGCCTGCGACATCTGCCGACCTCGCCGATGCGCTCGGCCTGAGCCGCTCGACGGTCGGATCGATCTTGACCGCACTCCGCGAGCACGGCTGGGTCCGTCGTCTGCCGGACCTGAGCTACGTCCTCGGCCCATCCTTGGCCGGCGTCGCAGAAAAGGCACGACGCGCGCTGCCCGTCCCGGACGGGCTGGACACGCGCATCGAGACCCTCGCCGGCCGCGTCGGTTGCGGCGTCGCCCTGAGCCTGGTGGAGGACGGGAAACTGGCCTTCGTCGCCATCACCGAGGGCACCGGCCATATCCCGGCAGGTATCGAGGTGGGCTTGACCCTGTCCCTGCAGGCTCCCGGTGGCGCCGCGGTTGTCGCGTTCGCCGATTCGACAATGAAAATGAAGCAGCGCTGGCTCGACACGGCTCCGGTCGACCGCCGAACGCAACTCGAAAAAGGGCTTGCGGAGATCGTCGAGGCCGGTGTCGGGGTGTGGGGAGCCACCGCCGCAGATATCGAACGGATCGACCTACTGACGCAAGTGCTTTCACACCTGCCGAACGATCCCGCGAGCCGACCACTACGAGGTCGCGTGCAGGGGGCCATCACTGACATCGGCGGACGCCTCTACGACAGCGCCACATTGTCGTGCGCTCGGAACCTACCCATCAGCTATCTCTCCGCGCCTGTCTTCGACAGCACCGGACGCCCTTTGTGGGAGCTGCAGATAGGGCCGCTCCGCGCGGCCGTTTCACCGGAGGAACGCGAGCACTACATCCGTGAACTCAAAAACACTGCAGCAGAACTCAGTTCCATCCAGGCAGCAGCGGCAGTCCCGTAGCGGTCACCCGAGGTGTCAGTAGTAGACGAATCCCGGCACACCGCCACCTGCGGCAACGGCGTCTCCGGTGATCGCGACACCTCGTGGGGAAGCGAGGAACGTCACGACGTCGGCAACCTCTGACGCGTCCACGATCCGCCCGATCGAGTTCGTGACAAGACGCTCCTCGAGTTCGGCCACCGAGATTCCTTCGGTCTCCGACTGCGCAGCGAGCCGATCGGTCAGACGCTCGGTCCGGGTGAGACCTGGATGGACCACCGTTACGTTGATCCCGTGCGGTCCGAGTTCATCGGCAAGGTTCTTCGTCAGTGCGGCCACGCTCACGTTGCGGACGGTCTGTGCGATCGAATTCGATTGTCTTGCACCGAGACCGCTGATGTTGATGATCCGCCCCCATCCCTGCTCGATGAAGTGCGGGGCCACCTCCCGCGCGGTGCGCAGGTATCCCAGGACTTTGATCTCGACCTCCTCGCGGACGAGGTCATCGGTGGTCGACGCGAAATCACGCGGCTTGCCCGAACTCCACGGCGTTGCAGCAGAGTTCACAAGGATGTCGACGCCTCCGAGTTCGTCGACCACCGTCTGCACGAGGGCGCGCACGGATTCCTCGTCGCCGGTGTCTGTGGGAACACCGATCACTCGACGTCCGGTCTCCTGCGACAACTCCTTCGCAGTCGCGGCAAGCGTATCCGCGCTGCGAGCCGCAAGCACGACATCCACACCTTCCAGTGCGAGACCCCGCGCCACCGCTCGCCCGATGCCCCGGCTACCGCCGGTCACGATCGCCCGCTTGCCACTCAATCCGAGGTCCATTGCGTCCTACTCTGCTCGTCGATACACCCGTCCGCCGAACGTAGAACACAAGCGACGATGGTGTCACCGCTTCCACTCACGGTGACGGGAATTCGCGAGCGCGCCGGGATGAGTGACACGCGGACGACGGACCTCACATCTGAGCCGCGAGTTTCGCAGCCAGGTCGCCACGCTCCCCGACCACCACATCGGAGAGTCCGAGCCAGTCGGCCATCACCCGCAACTCGCCCGCAAGTGCCTCTGCCACGGCGCCGACGTCTGCACCTTCCTCGACGAAGGCGCCCGGAACACACAGTGCATCTTTTGCTCTGTCCGCTTTGAGATCCGCGCGCGCAACAAGTTCCCCGTCGAGGAGGAAGGGGTAGACGTAGTACCCGTGCACACGTTTGTGCTCGGGTGTATAGATTTCGAGGCGGTACCGGAAGCCGAAGATTCGCTCGGTCCGGGGCCGGTGGAAGACCAGCGGGTCGAACGGGCACAGGAGCGCGGTACCACGGGCGCGACGTGGTACGGGCATACCCGCGTACAGGTAGGCAGGCTCGTTCCAACCTCGGACAGCGGCGGGGACCAGGGTGCCCTCGTCGACGAGATCTGCAACGGCAGGGCGGGTCTGGCCGGCAGACAGCCGATAGTAGTCGCGCAGGTCGGCGACTGTCGCAATGCCGAGCGCCCGCGCAGATCTGCGAAGCAGCTCCCGGACAGCGTCCTCCTCGTCAATTCGTGCGGCGAGCGCGTCGGCCGGCAGCACCCGTTCGGCGAGGTCGTAGTAGCGGCTGAACGCGACTCGCCTGTCCACAGACAACTCGCCCGCTGCGAAGAGCTGCTCGCAGACCACCTTGACGTCGCTGCGTCCCCACCAGGGTCCGCGGCCGCCCGATGGTTCGACCTGGAGATGCTTCTCGATCTCGCCAGCCGACGCGGCACCGACCGAGGTGATCACGTCGAGGATGTCTCGGCCCAGGGCGGGGTTGCGTTCGAGAACACGACGTTCACCGGCCCATCGACCTCCGGTGTAGCGCCGCATCCGCCACCGCATCAGCGGCCAGTCTTCGACCGGGATCAGCGCTGCTTCGTGCGCCCAGTACTCGACGAGCGCTCGCGGTGCTCGCGCACTGTGGCGCCATGCCGCGGCGTCGAGGACCTCACGGTCGTAGGCACCGATCCGGCTGAATACCGGCATGTAGTGCGCGCGAACAGCCACGGCGACGGAGTCGATCTGCAGGAGAGCTGTTCGGTCGACGGCCCGGAGCACGTGCCGCCGAGTGGCCGTCCCGGCCGGACGTCGGTCTGCAAAGCCCTGAGCGGCAACGGCGGTGCGCCGGGCCGCTGCAGCAGTCACCTCGAGCATGGACCAACCGTGCCATGTGCCACCGACAACCACCGCCCACGAAGTGGTCTACTCGGCTCGAACCAACGCCCTGAGGCGCTCCACCCTGTTCACGATCGGCGCCCGCCACGTCTCGAGGTCCTCCGGACCGTTCTCTGCCCACAGTTCGTGAAGCTCCGACGTGTCGCTGTCGGCGATCGTGCGCGCGAGTGTCTCGAGAATCCACGCGCGGTGATCCGGCGTCAACGATCGAGCGAACGCAGCGGCGTCGATACCGTCGAGCTGCGAGCATGCCGGCCGGAGCCCGTGCGCCACGGCGAGGACCTCGCCCATTGCAACGGCGGCTTGGGCGTCGTCCACTTCCAGGTATCCGTCGTCGACGTGAGTGCTGTACTGGTCGATGTCGAAGTCGCCCGCCCGAAGCGACGCGAGCAGGTCGCCTGCTCCATCGTTCTCGAACGGTCCGTAACCCCATGTCCCCATCGCTGCCTCCTGACCTGTTGGGCCGTTGGTCTCTCGGTGGTCGACCATAGGTGCGTCCACCGACAGGAATTCGTTCGCGACGCGAGCAGGCCGCTGCTGATGTAATGAATTCTGTTCTCCGCACGATGTTCTGGACATGAAAATTCCACATCGCATTACTTCAGCTGCTGCTGCCGGGTTCCTGGGCACTGCGATGTTCGTTGCGGCACCGGGCGCGGCCAGTGCCGCCGATCCATGCCGGCTCGGATGGTCCAATGTGGGCCCTCGATCTTGCGCCATGACAGACGTCGGGATGGCTCCGGTGTTGACGTTGGGCAACGGCATCTGCGCGGGCATGATGGTCGCTTCCGGGACCGCGTTCGACGGCCCGCTCTACCACTACTCCACTTTCCCCGGGGCCACCCATGCCATCGACCTGCGCATCTCGCAGGGCTTCTCACCTCTGGGTGAGTGGGCGCCGACCATCCTGGCCTGCGACGTCACTGCAATCGTCGATTGGCGGAACCTCGACACCGGCCAGAGCGGCTCGGTGAGTCAGTTCATTCCCGCGAGCCACACGAGCACCCGGCCGATGAATGTGCTTGTGAATACGGGCCCGGGACGGGTTCAGCTCACGCTGCGGACCGACCACCCGAGCATCCCGGTGTCGACCGAGGTGTTCGTCCCCTGACGCCACAACACATCCGGCGACGGCTTCCGTCGCCGTCGATCACTCCGTGCATACGCTCGATGTCCTGAGCCTTCGATGTCCTGAGCCTTCGATGTCCTGAGCCCTTGATGTCCTGGGCCATTGTGAAGGCTGCACTCATGTGGCGAGTCGGTGAAGGCGGCCGCGCCACCCGGCCGATGAGGCCCGGCCGCCGCCACTCGCGTGGAGCTATGAGGAAGCGAGCAGGTCGTCGATCTGGCCGATTGCCGAGGTGGCGCCCTCCACCACACCCATGTCCAGTACCTTCTGTAACGCATCGGCGGATTCGAATGTGCTCACGTAGGTCGCCCGGGTGCCACCATCGTGTTCGGCGAAGGTGTAGACGTTCTCGGACACCGGGAGTTCCGGGGTCGGATTGAAATCCTCATCGGCGAATCCGTCGGCGAACGAGAAACTGCGCGGCCGGTCGACTGTCGCGACCTCCCAGTATCCAGCGTATTTCTCGCCCTCAGGTCCGGTCATGAAGTAGGTCATCCGGCCACCCGGTGCGAGGTTGTGGTCGACCACGGTTGCGGGGTATCCGGGCGGTCCCCAGATCTTCTCCAGCTGTCGCGGGTCGGCGTAGACCTGCCACACCCGCTCCACGGGTGCGGAGAAGTCGGCGGTGATGGTCAGGGTCAGATTGTCGAGATCTTGCTTGACGTCGGTAACAGGCATGATTCAGCCCTCCTTGGTCGAGTCGGATGCGATGAGTTCGTCGATGCGCGCGATGCGACCACGCCACACTTGTTCGAGCTCGGTGAGCATGGACGCCACCGACCGCACCGCCTCCACGTCGCCGCTGGCCAACTGCTCGCGACCACTGCGTCGCTTGGTCAGCAGCCCTGCCTTCTCCAGCACGGCAACGTGTTTCTGAACCGCGGCGAAACTCATCTCGTACTTCGCCGCGAGTGCGGAAACCGAGCTCTCCCCCGCCAATACCCGACGCATGATGTCGCGCCGAGTTCGGTCGGCGAGAGCATGGAACAGGGCGTCGGCCCGGTCCTCGCCATCTCCGTTCACCACCCCAATATACAACCAAATGGTTGTACGTTGTCAAGGGTCGAACGGCTCGCTCCCGAGAGTGACGCACACCTCAATTCTTCGGTGTAACGCCGCCGGATCCAGTCCGGATAATTACCGGACGAAAGGATCCGAGAGCTCATGACCACCCCGCCACCCGGCTGGTATTCCGACCCCGAGACCGTCCGCCTCATCCGCTGGTGGGACGGCGAACGGTGGACCGCGCATACGCACCTCGCAACCAGTTCCGGGCCGCCGGCAGCAGTGGTCCGGACGGAGGCAGTGATCCAGACGAAAGCGCCGCCGACCGTCGACGACAATCCGCGCGGCTGGCTGATCACGGCAGCGAAGATCGCGGGCGGACTCCTTCTCATGCATCTGACTCTCGCCGCGTGCGACCACGTCACCCTCGGCCCGCTCACGCTCCCCTGACGGCCTGTCGGGCGCCCACCCCGGGACTAGGGTGATACCCATGGTCTCCATCGAGTCGATTGTCCTCGAGGTGCCCGACCCGTCCGCGGCGGACGCGTTCTACACCGGAGCGCTCGACCTGGGCGATCGCGTCCGAGTCCGCGGGTCCGAGGCACCGACGTCCGGTTTCCGCGGGTTCACCCTGTCGCTCGTGGTAGCGCAGCCGAGTGCCGTCGACCACCTGGTCGCCAGCGCCCTCGACGCCGGAGCGACGGAAGTGAAGCCGGTCAGGAAAAGCCTCTGGGGCTACGGTGGTGTCGTCCAGGCCCCGGACGGGACGATCTGCACGCTGGCGGCGTCCTCGAAGAAGGACACCGGTTCGGCGGAACGAAAGGTCGACGACGTGGTGCTGCAACTCGGCGTCGAAGACGTCAAGGCGAGCAAGCAGTTCTATGTCGATCACGGCCTGACCGTCGCCAAGAGCTTCGGCCGCAAGTATGTCGAATTCGATATGACCGGCGCACCTGCGACATTGACCTTGCTCGGGCGCACCGCACTTGCCAAGACTGCGGGAGTCTCTCCCGAAGGCACAGGATCGCACCGGATCACCATCCGCAGCGAGGCCGGCCCCTTCACCGACCCCGACGGGTTTACTTGGGAATCCGTCTAGCCGACGTTGTGCTTTCGTAACACCCGGCATCACGGCCAGGACACCGCGTCGGCCGCGTGTTACAGCTCCCTTGCGAACCACACCATTTGCACCGCTCACCTCCGCCGGCGCCGCCCATCATGGAAGCGGGTCGGAACCCCAGCCTTGCTCGGAGGAACCACGAATGGATGGCAGGAAGATTCGGCGCGGAGCACTGGCACTCGCGGCGCCGGTCGTTCTACTGACAAGCTTTGCACCCGCCGCGTCGGCCGAAGAGGACACAACCGGAAGCTGGACGATCACCACACAACGAGATACGGCAACGGCTCACATCGTCTACCACAACCTTCCCTACGACGAAGATCCTCCGTTCCGGTGCTACGTCAACCTCCTCGGTCGCGCGGCAGCCCTCGAGATCTTGTTCGACAAGCACGAGAGGGCCACATTCACAGGGATCACCACGACCGGTCCTCATGAGGCAACCGCTACATGCGAGAACGAGAAGGGCGCGCAGGAGAGCATCGGCAGCATTCACTTCGACATGCCCGGCCCCGAACATCCTCACCTCGCCGGAACTCAGCACTTCATCATCGATTGATCGAACGAGGGGTCAAACGTGCGCCTGCACCACATACCGCTCCGTGTTGCGACGGGAGCGTTCATCCTCAACTCGGGCCTGGGTAAACGGAACCTCCCGGCCGAGAACGCGGCCGCCCTGCAGAACATGGCAGCAAATGCATTTCCGTTCCTGAAGCAGATGGACCCCAAGACGTTCGGGACGTTTCTGAGTACATCCGAAATCGGGATCGGTGCCGCACTGCTCGCACCGATCGTGCCTCCGTTCGTCGCCGGCGCAGCACTGACGGCGTTCGGCGGCGGGATGATGACGATGTACTGGCGAACGCCGGGCATGCACGAGGGCGGCTCCCCGAAGCCCACTCAGGACGGCACCGCGCTCGCGAAGGACTCCTGGCTGGTCGGCGCCGGTCTCACCCTGCTCCTCGACGGACTGAAGAAGTAATCCAGATCGAAAGTGTCACCGCTACAGCGCTTTCGGAGAATCGTCGGTTACGTCCGGATATCGATCAAGATCGGTTCTGCGGAACGGTGGTTAAATGGGCGTATCTGCGGTGGAATAGAGCGATGAACATCGCTGAAACGCCTCCCACCGAACGACGCCGAAAGGCACTCCAGGCCATCAAGGAACTCGGGCGACAACGCAGCGATCACGCTGTCCTGCGAGTTCGATGCCCCAAGAGCCACACGGTCGCAGCCGTCTACAAGACGGAGGAAGGACCGGTGGTGGTGTGCGGAGTCGGACCGGGCGGCCACGGCTCCCGCGACCGCGAGGCCAACAACCGCGGCAACGACTCACTCGACGACAAGTTCATCGACACCGTCGAAGCAACCCAGTTCGAGGACGACGAGCTTCCCGCCGGCTGCGGATGTGGGCCGCGCACACTCTCCCGCAAGAAACTTCAGGCCGCAGTCGCGGGGCACGAACACGTCGTCACCCTGACCTGACCACTCCCACACCCAGCTACTCCCACACCCAGCTACTCCGGCCCGAGCGATCTCAGGTCCAGTTCGTCCACCTTCGCCAGGAGGACGGTGCGTTCGCGTTCGTTCCCTGTCTCCTCGGCCGCAGCGAGCAGTTCGGTCCGTGCCTCGTCGATCCTCCCCAGCTGTGCGAGAAGATCCCCCCGCACGCTCGGAAGCAGGTGATATCCAGCGAGTTTTCCCGACGCGACAATCTTGTCGACATACTCGAGCGCGGGCGCCGGCCCGTACGCCATCGAGACCGCCGCCGCATGGTTGAGATCCACCACCGGCGACGGCGCCAGACGCTGCAGTGCCTCGTACAGCAGCACGATCCGTTTCCAGTCGGTGTCCGAAAATTCTGCTGCGCGCACGTGGCATTCCGCGATCGCCGCCTGCAGGCCGTAGGGTCCGCGGCCACGACCGATCCCATCGGCGCGGTCCAATGCCGCGAGACCGCGGGTGATCTGCCCACGGTCCCACTTGGTGCGGTCCTGATCCGCCAGCAGAATCGGCTCCCCCGACGGCGTCGTTCGCGCGGGGAACCGCGACGCGGTGAGCTCCATCAGCGCGACGAGCCCGTGCGCCTCCGGCTCGTTCGGGACCAACTCGGCGAGGATCCTTGCGATCCGCAACGCCTCCGCGCTGATGTCCGGGCGCAGCCACTCGTCGCCCGAGCTGGCCGCATATCCTTCGTTGAACACCAGATACAGCACGCCGAGCACCGCCGAGAGCCTGGGCGCGAATTCGTCACGTCCCGGCACCTCGAACACGGCCTTCGCGGCCGTGAGGGTCTTCTTCGCTCGGACGATGCGTTGCTGCACCGTCGCCGTCGGCGTCAGGAACGCGCTACCGATCTGTTCGGTCGTCAAACCGCCGACGAGGCGAAGCGTCAATGCCACTTGCGCTTTCCTTCCCAGCACCGGGTGGCACGTCATGAACATCAGGCGCAGGACGTCGTCGTCGATCCGATCGGGATCCCACGAGGGATCGTCGAAGTTCGACGCATCGTTCTCGAGTTCCCGCGCCATGTGCGCGTGCCGCTCGTCGAGGCGTTCCTGCCGTCGCCAGGTGTCGATGGCGCGGCGCATGGCGACGGAGGTCAACCATGCCGCCGGATTGCGGGGAACGCCCGCGGCGGGCCACTGCTCGATCGCCTCGAGCAGGGCCTGCCCCGCGAGATCTTCGGCGAAATCGAGATCCCTGACCTTGCGGGTGAGAGTCGCGATGATCTTCGCCGATTCGATCCGCCACACCGCGTCCACCGCGCGTCGAGCGCGAAGTGTCGCCTCGTCCGTCATCATTCAGCCGGTCAGCATTCAGCCGGCGACCGGGCGGTCGGTGCCGAGTTCCTCGCGCCAGACCTGTTCCTTCTGGACGTATTCGTTGTCCTGGTCGAAGTCTTCGGTCTCGTGCACACGACGGACCTCGAGTTTGTTGCCCGGTCCGAGAGGGCACCGCTTCGCCCACTCGGCAGCTTCTTCCTTGGTTGAGGTCTGGATGAGCCAGAAGCCGTTGAACAGTTCCTTCGTCTCTCCGTAGGGACCGTCGGTGACGAGCGGTGTCTCGGAGTCGAAATCGACGACGAATCCTTCCTCCGCCTCGGCCAGTCCCTCGCCGCCGAGCAGGACGCCGGCCTTGATGAGCGACTCGTTGTACCGACCCATCGCGTTGATGATCTCGTTGAAATCCATGTCCTTCGATGCTTCGATGGCGGCGTCGGTGGCGCGCATGATCAGCATGTACTTCATGAGAATCTCCCTCGTTCCGTGAATCCTTCGGACCGCCTTTCCGGTCCCTGATGTCTACACGTCGAACAACGCAGACGCCGATCGACACGACAGACGAAAAACTTCGAAAAAGTTTCGGAGGACTCACACACCACCGTGGAGGAGGCGGCGGAACACGTCGAGAACCTCGTCTGCCCACCCGAGAATCGACAGCGCACTGTCGATGTTCTGCGGCGGACTCTGCACGAGGCTGTCCTGACGGATGAGGCGTTCGAAGTCGACCGTCGTGTCGGTGCGCACCGCCCCGTTCGTGTGACGGAACTCCACGCCGGCGCTTGCCATGATGCCGATGATCTCCTGCGCGAGGATTCCGTAGCCGACGGTGGTCGGGTGAACGCCGTCGAGGGAGAACAGGCCACCGGTCGCACGTCCGCCCTCTCCGTCGGCGGTGAGGAACCGGGTGTCGGGGACGGGATCGAGCGCCGCGAGTTCCGGCGGCAGTGGATACGGCGTCCACCACGCCGGTCGGGCATTCAGGTCGTCGCGGTAACGACGGGCGGCGAGACGCTCGAGCACTCCCGCGACATCCAGTAGGTACCAGTCGCGGCCGTCGGCCCGCGCATCGGCAACGGCCCGATGGATCGTGTTGTTGTAGTGGTCGATCGCGGTGTCGACCGCATGTGCCTCCTCGCCGGTGATGTGTTCGTCGCGTGCCGCGTCGAAATGCTGCTCGTCGATCCACGGACGCGTGTAGTAGGCGAAGTAGCGTGAGCCGCTCTTGCCGCCGAGGCCACGCGCGATCGGGGCGATCGTCACGTGCGGGATCGTGCAGAGGATGACGTGTCGCGCCGAGATGCGGCGTACCTGCTCGACTACTTCCGCGAACTCGGCATCGAAGTGTTCGGGACGCCAGATCGTGTAGGAGCTCTTGCGGTCGAGGTCCTGGTAATCGGCGCCGCTCCACGCGACACGCAGTTGGGTGACGGTGCCCAGCGCGTTGTTGGAACCGAGGAAGACGACGAGCGTCTCGATGCCGCTGTCGGTGTCGTCGCCGTTGTCGTCTCCGAGGGCTGCGGCAGCATCGAACAGCGTCATCGATTCCTGCGCGGGTGCCCAGTGTGGGTAGACGCGCATGGCCGCGCGGTCGCCGTTGTTCTCGACGATCTGGTCGAGGAGGTTGTCGCTGGGTGCCGCGATGCGAGCCCGACAGTGCGCGGCCGTCTTCTCGAGGGCGTCGCGCAGGTCCCATCCGTAGCACGAGAGGTTGTGGTTGTAGGTGCCGATGACCGGCGCCGTCGCGCCGGGGCCGCGTTCCCAGTAGTCCTCGACCTCGTCCATGAAGTTGCGCAGGGTGAACAGCGCGGCGGGTATCTCCCAGGGTGTCATGCGCGAGCCGTAGCGCTCTTCGAGGCGACGCAACATGAGCTCGACGTTCAGCGGAAGTCCCCCCGGCCCGCCGTAGCGCGGATATCGGAAGGTATCGAGGACTCCGAGTTCGTATGCCACGATCGCGGGCACCGACACGTCGGTCCGGTAGACGGCCGCGCTCTGGAATCCCTGCAGAAGGGAGTCGCCGATCGCCACGAACCTGTGTGGTGGTGCGCCGCGGGCATCCACACTCACCGCGACGCCGACGGTGGGATCGAATTCGGGCACACGCGGCAGTTCGGCCGCTTGTGCGACAACTTCTTTCGGTGTTCCCTCGGGAAGCCCCACTCCATGAGCGTGAGCGCCGGGGTGCACGATGTCAACGACCGCGCACACCGATGAAGGATCATGAGGTGGACACAGGAGGTGGAGACAATGAGCGACGCAGACTTCGCCCACACCGATCGGGCGGAGAAGAACCGTCGGGACAAGGCACTGGGGCTCGCACGGTTCGCGTGGCATCGGGGCATCACGGGCGCCGAGCTGCTTGCGATGACCGACGACAACCGCCGTCGGCTGGCGCGTGCGGCCGATGCGCATCCGCCGCGGTCGATGGAGACGTGGACGCTCGTGGCGTCGCTGCTCGACGAGAAGTCGGCGTGGGCGCAGACGCATCCGGATCATCCGTCTGCGGCACGCGAGCACCTCGACGAACGGATCATGTGGGTCAAGCCGCCCACTCGGTCGTGGCTGGACTGAATGTCCGTTTTTTGCACCCTGTCGACATAGGGTGCAAAACTGCACTTCGTGAGTGAAGGTGCAATGGTGTCGGGCGGACCGCGAAGTCCACGTATGCAACGCACGTACGACGCCCTGGTCTCGCACGCACGCACCCTCACCGCCGAACGCGGCCTCTCGGGCTTCACGGTCGAGGAACTGTGCGAGAGCGTCGGAATTTCGCGGCGCACCTTCTTCAACTACTTCCCCAGCAAGGAAGACGCGGTGATCGGCGAGCACGACGTGGGCTTCCCCGAGGAGGAGAAGGACGAGTTCGTCGCACGCGGCGAGGGCGACCACGTCGGACTCTCCCCCACCCTGCTCAGCGACATCGCGAGGCTCGTGATCGCCCGGGCACGCCAGAACGATTTCACCCGGCAACGCCATCAACTGTTTCGTGACATACTCCGCGCCGAGCCGCACCTGCTGGCGAAACTCATGGCAATCGGCGAGTCTCAGCAGCGCGACTTCGTACGCCTCGTCGCCGACCGGGAACACCTACCGTTCGACGATCCGCTGCCCAAGGCAGTCGTGGGCGTCACCCTCTCGCTCACCTTCCAGACAGTCGACGAATTCTTCAGCGACGACAACACCTGCTCATTCGAGGAAGTCCTGAAACGCAACATCGCGATCGCCCAGCATTTCTTCGGCCAGCCACTCGACCTCACCGATCCGTCAGGAACCTCTTGACTACTCCCCGCCCTGAAGGACGGGGACTCTCGGACTCACATCCGAGAGTTCCTGTTTCACCGGCGAATGCGGACAGGAGAACCTGTGCCGTCTGACATCGCCTCCGCAGGCGTTTGGTGTCTCCGCCAGCCCGGCGGCGACGAGGATGTTCTTCGCGGCATTGACGTCCCGGTCGTGCCGGGTGCCGCAGTCGGGGCACGACCAGTGCCGTGTCCCGAGGGACAGCACGGCGAGCAGATGCCCGCACGCGCTGCACGTCTTCGAGCTGGGAAACCAGCGGTCGATCACCACGAACCGGCGTCCGGCCCGCTCGGCCTTGTACTCGAGCATCGACCGGAACTCACCCCACCCGCATTCGCTGATCGACTTGGCCAGGCTGCGGTTGCGGACCATATTGCGCGGGGCCAGGTCTTCGACGGCAATCGTGTCGAACCGCGCCACGAGATCCGTGCTGGTCTTGTGGAGGAAGTCACGTCGGGCATCGCGGACACGGGAGTGCTTGCGTGCCACCCTCGAACGTTGCTTGGCGCGGTTGTTCGAGCCCTTCTGCATCCGCGCCAGACGCCTCTGGTGGCGGCGCAGGCCACGTTCGTGCCGGGCCATGTGCCTCGGATTCCCGATCTTCTCCCCGGTCGAGAAGACCGCGAAGTCCTTGATCCCGAGGTCCACACCGACCGACTCGCCAGTAACCGGAGCCGAATCGGGATCGGACGTGTCGACGGCGAACGTCACGAACCACCGCCCGTCCGCCTCGCGGGAGACGACCACCATCGTCGGGTCGAGCCTGGCAAGGTCGATGCCGGGCCAGGACCACGCCACCTTCATCGGCGCGGTGGCCTTCGCCAGCCACAGCCCGTCCGGTTTGATGCGGAACGCCGAGCGGGTGTAATGCGCGGACTGGCGAGAATGCCGGTTCTTGAACCGTGGGTACTTGGCGGTGCCTTTGAAGAACGACTGGAACGCGGTGTGCTGGTGGCGCAGCGTCTGCTGAAGCGGCACCGAGGACACCTCGCCGAGGAACGCAAGCTCCTCGGTTTTCTTCCACTCGGACAGTGCGGCGTCGGTGTCCTTGTACGAGGTCGATTTCTGCTCGGTGGTGTACCGGCGTTGCCGGTCGGCGAGGGTCTTGTTCCACACGACGCGCACGCAGCCGAACGTGCGGCGCAGCAGCGCCGACTGTTCGGGGTCCGGGTAGGCCCGGACCTTGTACGCGGTCCTCATCTGCCCATGACAACAGAAGGGTCCGACATGTCGAACGCCATTCCTGCCCGCCGTGAACGGCGGGGCATCCTGGCGAGGTCCCGGTGACCACCACCACCGACGAACCTTTGGTTCTGACCCAGAAACGCATCTGGATCATCTTCAGCGCGCTGATCGCCGGCATGCTGCTCGCCAGTCTCGACCAGACCATCGTCTCCACGGCCATGCCGACGATCGTCGGTCAACTCGGAGGAGTCGAGCACCAGGCATGGATCACCACGGCATATCTACTTGCCACGACGATCGTCATGCCCGTGTACGGCAAGTTCGGTGACGTCTTCGGGCGCCGCCACCTGTTCCTCATCGCAATCGCGGTCTTCACGCTGGCCTCGGTGGGCTGCGCGTTCACCGACGACTTCTGGACCTTCGTGGTGTTCCGCGCCATGCAGGGCCTCGGCGGCGGCGGCCTGATGATCCTGTCGCAGGCGATCATCGCGGATATCGTCCCGGCCAGCGAACGCGGCAAGTACATGGGTCCGATGGGCGCGATCTTCGGTCTCGCCGCTGTCGGTGGGCCGCTGCTCGGCGGATTCTTCGTCGACCACCTCACGTGGGAGTGGTGCTTCTACATCAACATCCCGATCGGCATCATCGCATTCGTCATCTCCTGGTTCATGCTGACGTTGCCGGTCAAGAAGCCCACCAAGAAGATCGACATCCCCGGTGTCGTGGCGCTCTCCGTCGCGACAACCTGCCTGATCTTCTTCACCGACTTCGGCGGCAGTGCCGATCGCGGCTGGGCCGATCCGCTCACGTGGATGTTCGGTGCCGGACTGGTCGTCGCTGTGTGTCTGTTCGTGCTCATCGAGTCGCGCGCGCAGGATCCGATCATCCCGCTGTCGCTGTTCCGCAACTCGATCTTCGTCAATGCCACCGCGATCGGTTTCGTCCTCGGTCTCGGCATGTTCGCGGCGATCGCATTCATGCCGACGTTCCTGCAGATGTCGTCCGGCACGTCTGCAGCGGTATCGGGTCTGTTGCTGCTGCCGATGATGGGCGGCCTGATGCTCACCACGATCGCGTCGGGCCTCCTCATTGCGAAGACCCAGCGGTACAAGATCTATCCGATCGTCGGTACCGCCGTCACCGTGCTCGGCATGCTGTGGATGACCACGCTGCAGGGCAACACCCCGCTGTGGGTCGTCTGCGCGATGCTCTTCGTCTTCGGGTTCGGTCTGGGCCTGATCATGCAGGTCGTGGTGCTCGTCGTGCAGAACGCGGTGCCCGTCGACGAGATCGGCACCGCGACGAGCACCAACAACTACTTCCGCGAAGTCGGTGGCGCGCTGGGTGTCGCGATCTTCGGAACGATCTTCACCAACAAGCTGGCGGAGAACCTGACCACGGTCTTCACCGAGGCCGGTGCCGACCCCGAACAGGCGGGTCAGGCCACCGCGACGCTCGACCCCGCAGTCATGAAGCAGCTCCCCGAGCAGGTGCAGGACGGCATCGTCAACGCCTACGCCGACTCCCTGGCCCCGGTGTTCTGGTACCTGGTGCCGTTCTTGATCATCGCGTTCCTGCTCGCGTGGCTCGTCAAGGAGATCCCGCTGTCCGATGAGGCCGGCATGATCGCGCGCGGTGAGGCCGTTGCCGACCCGAACAAGATCCATGCCTCCGGTGAGGCCACGGACGCGGTTCTTGCCGAGACTCCGCAGACCTCCGACGATGCGGACGTACTGGACCGCAAAGCCTGACGTCCCGGTTGCCTGTGATCGAATAAGGCTTCGGTCACAGGCAACCAGCACAGGAGTCGACGATGGGTGAAGCGATCACACCGGTCCGCGTCAAAGGTGTGACGATCGGCGAAGGCGCCCCCAAGGTGTTCGTACCCATCACCGGAACCACACCCGGCGCACTCCGCGAGCAGGTCGGTGCCCTCGCAGGCCGCACCGATCTCGTCGAGTGGCGCGTCGACTTCTTCACGACCTTCGCCGACCCGGGTGCCGTCGTCGCCCAGGCTCACTCGCTCGCCGAACAACTCGACGGGGTGCCACTTCTGGCCACGTTCCGCACCGCGCACGAGGGCGGCGACGCGCCGATCCGCGACCGGGACTACGCCGATCTCAATGCTGCGCTCGCCGAGTCGGGGGCGATCGATCTCGTCGATGTCGAGTACCGCCGCGACCCCGCCGCCGTGGAACGGATCATCGAGTCGGCGCACTCACACAGTGTCGCGGTGGTCGCGTCGAACCACGATTTCGACGGCACCCCCGAGCGCGACGACCTCGTCGCGCGAATGTGCGCCATGCAGGATCTGGGTGCCGACATCTGCAAGATCGCAGTGATGCCCACGTCCACCGCAGACGTCCTGACACTGCTCGACGCCACCCGTGTCATGCACGAAGAGCACGCGAGCAAGCCCATCATCACCATGTCGATGGGCGGTCTCGGCGTGATCTCACGACTGGCCGGTCAGGTGTTCGGGTCGGCCGCGACGTTCGGGATGGTGGGGACGCCGTCGGCGCCCGGGCAGGTCGATGCCGCCGAGCTGAGGACGGTGCTCGACCTCCTCGACCGGGCGCGGTAGGACTACTGCTCTGCCTCGTCCCACAGTCGGAGCACTGTCGTGAGGATCTCCTCCGACGCACCGAGCCCACCGAGATGACTCTCGCCGGGCAGGTGATGGAACTCGGCGTCGGGAAGCAGATCCACCATGTGCAGACCGTGCTCGAACGGGATGATGTGGTCGGTGTCGCCGTGCCACCACCGCACCGGCACCTTCACATCGGGCACCCGGAAACCCCAGTCGCGGGTGAACGCGACGATGTCGGCGAAGGGTGCGGCCATCTGCTTCCGGCTGCCGTTGAGCAGATCGTCGAGGAACATCGCCTTGAACTCGGGGCGTGCCAGCAACCGACGATCGGCTTCCGGCGACAGCCGTCCGTACAGGTCGATGATCGGCGACGCGAACGGCCGGACGACGCGGATCGCGGCGCTCGTCGCCACACCGATCGGCACTCCGCCCCGGGCGAGCAGCGGTGCGACGAGGGAGCCGAGTTGCATCAGCCCGCCCGACATCGCGTCGGGTCCGACGACGGGCGCGACGCCGCCGAGCACCGCGACCCCCACGACACGTTCGGGCATCGCGTAGGCCGAAGCGAGGGTGTAGGGCCCCCCACCGGAGAGGCCGACGATGCCCATGCGATCGACACCGAGGGTGTCGGCGACGATGCGCAGGTCGTCTGCGAACGAGAGCACCCGGTCGTAGGTATGGGGTGACGACGAGCCGATACCGGGACGATCCAACCCGATCAGCCGCACGTTCTCCCGATCGGCGTAGGCCCGTGCCTCGATCGGGATCTGCCGGCGCGCACCCGGTGTGCCGTGTAGCCAGAACACCGCGCGGCCCTGCGGGGACCCGAATTCGGCGAAGCCGAGCCGGCGCCCTCCCTCGACCGCGACGGTGCCTTCCAACTTGGGACGTGCGACGTCAACCATGCGCGTCAGCATGACATGTGCCGCGCGCCGTGCTGGCTTTCGGGGCCGACCGCGACCAGAAGTCCGACCCGCAAATCGCCCCTCGTCAGGTGTGACTGCAGTTACAGTTATCTGACTACACACCATGTCAGATTGAACCGTGGAGTTCACGTGACCAAGACGCTGGCACCCGCACCCGCCGGGCTCACAGCGGTCCCCGGCGACAAGGGACTGCCGTACGTCGGGTACGCCCTCGACTACATGCGCAATCCGCTGAAGGCCTACGACAAACGCTACCGCGAGCACGGACCGGTGTCGTGGTTCCGCTTCGCTGGAAACCCGTGGGTGGTGCTCCTCGGGCCCGACGCGTGCGGCGCCGCGCTGCAGAACCGCGACCGCGCACTCGTCAACGGCGCCGGGTGGCGTGTCCTCATCGGACCGTTCTTCGACCGCGGCCTGATGCTGCTCGACGGCGACGAACACACCGCTCACCGGCGGATCATGTCGCAGGCCTTCACCCGCGACCGCATCACCCGATACACCGAGTCCATGCACCCGGCGATCGAGAAGACCCTCGACACCTGGACACCCCGAGAAGACTTCCGCGCCTACCCCGCCATCAAGGAACTCACCCTGGGACTCGCCACCTCGATCTTCATGGGTGGAGCCGAAGGGTCCTCGGCGCACGAGATGGACCAGGTCAACAAGGCATTCATCGGGTGCGTCCAGGCGTCGACGGCCATTGTGCGCTACCCATTGCCCGGCACCCGATGGCGACGAGGCGTCCAGGGCCGCGCACGACTCGAGGAGTTCTTCCGCCGCTACCTGCCCGCACGCCGTGCGCACGAAGGCGACGACCTGTTCTCGGTGTTGTGCCACGTCGAATCCGAAGACGGCGAACGATTCTCGGACGACGACGTCGTCAACCACATGATCTTCTCGATGATGGCGGCGCACGACACGTCGACGATCACATTGTCCACCGCCATGCAGTACCTCGGGCAGTTCCCGCACTGGCAGCAGACGTGCCGCGACGAGTCGGAAGCCCTCGGTACGTCGACCCCGTCGTTCGAGCAACTCGATCAGCTCACCACACTCGATCTCGTCATCAAAGAGTGCCAGCGCCTCGTCACCCCGGTGCCCGGACTCGTGCGCCGCGCGGCCGCCGACACCGAGATCCTCGGGCATTTCATTCCGAAGGGCACGCTGATGAACGTCGGCCTGCACTACACCCATCACATGCCCGACCTGTGGCCGGATCCTGAGCACTTCGACCCGGGGCGCTTCTCCGCGGAACGTCGCGAGGACCGCGTGCACAAGTACGCGTGGTCACCATTCGGCGGCGGCGCCCACCGCTGCTTGGGCATGTACTTCTCCGGAGCCGAGGTCAAGACGGTGCTCCACCACCTGCTACTGCGCTACCGCTGGCATGTGCCCGCCGAATACATCGCGCCGATGAACTTCACATCGTTACCTTTCCCGAACGACGGTCAGCCGATCGACCTCCGAGTGCGCTGACACGGCGTAGAACGGAGATATGACGGCGGAGGCGCTCGACGACCACTTCCTCACCGCGACCCGGGCCCTCCGGACGCGAGCCCCCGACCGCAGGATCCACGACGCGCTGATGCTCGAAGTCTTCGACGCGCAACTGCAGTCGCGTCACCTCGACTTCGCGGCTCGCGAGATGCAGCGCCGCGGCGAGGGTTTCTACACGATCGGCTCCGCGGGCCACGAGTCGAACGCCGCGCTCGGGATGCTCACGCGTGTCACCGATCCCGCTCTGCTGCATTACCGTTCGGGTGGATTCTATGCTGCGCGCGCGTCACTGAAGGACGGCACGACGCCGATCCGCGACGTACTCGCCGGGTGCGCCGCGTCGACACTCGATCCGATCTCCGCCGGCCGGCACAAAGTGTTCGGAAATCCCGCATTGAACATCCTGCCGCAGACCTCGACGATCGCGTCGCATCTGCCGCGTTCCGTCGGTCTCGCGCTGGCGCTGGCTCGCATGCAGAAGCTCGCCCTCGACGCCCCCTGGCCGGCGGATTCGGTGGTGGTGTGCAGTTTCGGGGACGCCTCGGCGAATCATTCGACCGCGACCGGAGCAGCGAACGCCGCCGCGTACTGCACGTATCGCGGTCTGCCGGTGCCGCTGCTGCTGGTGTGCGAGGACAATGGTCTCGGAATCAGTGTGCGCAGCCCCGAGGGCTGGCTCGAGCAGTCGCTCTCGCGGTACCCGGGCATCGAGTACCGCGCGGTCGACGGCGCCGACGCGGTCTCCACACTCGTCACCACCGGAGAACTCGTCGAGCAGGTCCGCGCGACACGCTCCCCCGCGATCCTGCATCTGAAGACGGTGCGGTTCCTCGGCCATGCCGGATCGGACGTCGAGAGCGCCTACCGCAGCCGCGACGAGATCACCGCCGACTACGCACGCGACCCGCTGCTCGCGACCGCCGCCGAGCTCGTCGCCCGGGATCTCTTCACCCCCATCGAGATCGTCGAACGCTACGAATCGGTGCGCGCCGAGGTTGCCGAGGTCGCCGACGCACTGCGCTATCCCCCGCGTCTCGCATCCGCAGCACAGGTGATGCGTCCGCTGCACATCCACGGGCGGGGGCACGCGGTCGACGATCCGCACCCGCGGCCGCGGGAGCCGCTCACGCTCGCGCAGGCCGTCAACCGCACTCTCGGACACATCCTGGAGGAGTTCCCGCAGGCGTGCGTGTTCGGTGAGGATGTGGGCGCCAAGGGCGGTGTGTACGGCGTGACGCGCGGAATCCAGGAGCACTTCGGCGCGGTCCGGGTGTTCGATACGTTGCTCGACGAACAGACGATCCTGGGCACGGCGCTGGGGTTCGCGGTGGCGGGGATGCTGCCGATCCCCGAGATCCAGTATCTCGCCTATCTGCACAATGCGGAGGATCAGCTACGTGGCGAGGCGGCGACCCTGAAGTTCTTCTCCAACAGCTGTTTCGGAAATCCGATGGTGGTGCGCATCGCCGGTCTTCCCTATCAGCGCGGATTCGGCGGTCACTTCCACAACGACAATTCCGTCGCGGCACTACGCGACATTCCGGGCCTGGTCCTCGCCGTCCCGTCCGATCCCGCGACGGCGGGCGGCCTGCTGCGCGCGTGCATCTCCCTGGCCCGCACCGAAGATCGCGTGTGTGTGTTCGTCGAACCGATTGCGCTCTACCACCAGCGCGACCTCTACGACGAGGACGACGGACTGTGGCAGCAGTTCCCCGACCCTGCACCGATCGCGCCGGGCACGGTGCGCACGTACGGCGAGGGTGGTGACGTGCTGGTGGTGACGTTCGGCAACGGTGTGCGGATGAGCCTGCGCGCCCTCCGCAGCGCCTCACGGGTCGCGGCGACGGTGCTCGACCTGCAGTGGCTCGCGCCGCTGCCGCTGACCGCGCTCGCCGAGCACGCGATGCGGTTCCCCCGGGTTCTGGTGGTCGACGAGACGCGTCGTAGTGGATCGGTCGCGGAGTCGGTGATCGCGGCGCTCGTCGACGCGAACTATCCGGGACGGATCGCCCGCGTCACGAGCCGCGACAGTTTCGTGCCGCTGGGTCCGGCCGCGGCGCATGTGCTTCTGTCGGAGGACGAGATCGTCGACGCACTGCTCGACTGATCAGGGCTCCTTCGACTTACTCCTCGCGGTGATGAGTACCCGTGGATGCACTGACAGTGACACCCATCACGGACGTCGGTGGTCCGTAATGGGTGTCAGAGATCTGTTCGATGTCAGATCATTCGGCGGCGGGAGATCAGACCTGCACGGACGCCAGTGCGTCGTTGAGGGTCTTGCTCGGCCGCATCACAGAGTCTGCCTTCTCGCGGTCCAGCTGGTAGTAACCACCGATGTCGACCGGGGAGCCCTGCACCTCGATGAGCTCGCGCACGATGGTGTCCTCGTTCTCGGCCAAGGTCTGGGCGAGCGGAGCGAAGCGCTCCGCGAGCTCCTTGTCCTCGGTCTGCGCAGCGAGTTCCTGCGCCCAGTACAGCGCGAGGTAGTACTGGCTGCCGCGGTTGTCGAGCTCGCCGGTCTTGCGGGACGGGTTCTTGTTCTCGTCCAGCAGCTTGCCGGTTGCGGCGTCGAGAGCGTCGGCCAGGATCTTCGCGTGCTCGTTGTCGTTCTTGATGCCGAGGTCTTCGAGGCTGACGGCCAGAGCCAGGAACTCACCGAGCGAATCCCAGCGCAGGTGATTCTCTTCGACGAGCTGCTTGACGTGCTTGGGAGCCGAACCGCCTGCGCCCGTCTCGTACATGCCGCCACCGGCCATCAGCGGGACGACGGAGAGCATCTTGGCACTGGTGCCGAGTTCCAGGATCGGGAACAGGTCGGTGAGGTAGTCGCGCAGGATGTTGCCGGTCGCGGCGATGGTGTCCAGTCCGCGGATCACCCGCTCCAGCGTGTACCGCATCGAGCGCACCTGCGACATGATCTGGATGTCGAGGCCCTCGGTGTCGTGATCCTGCAGGTACAGCTCGACCTTCTTGATCAGCTCGTTCTCGTGCGGGCGGTACGGGTCGAGCCAGAACAGGACCGGCATTCCGGAGTTGCGTGCGCGGGTGACCGCGAGCTTGACCCAGTCGCGGATCGGCGCGTCCTTGACGGTGCACATGCGCCAGATGTCGCCTGCCTCGACGTGCTGGGTGAGCAGCACTTCACCGGTGTCGGCGTCGACGAAGTTGGCTTCGCCCTCTTCCGGAATCTCGAAGGTCTTGTCGTGCGAACCGTATTCCTCGGCCTTCTGCGCCATGAGCCCGACGTTGGGGACGGTGCCCATGGTGGTGGGGTCGAACGCACCGTTGGTCTTACAGAAGTTGATGATCTCCTGGTAGATGCGCGCGAACGTGGACTCCGGCATCACTGCCTTGGCGTCCTTGGGTCGCCCGTCGGCGCCGTACATCTTTCCGCCCATGCGGATCATCGCCGGCATCGAGGCGTCGACGATGACGTCGCTGGGCGAATGGAAGTTCGAGATGCCGTTGGCGGAGTCGACCATCGCCAGCTCGGGACGGTGCTCGTGGCACTCGTGCAGGTCCTTGATGATCTCTTCGCGCTGCGTGCTGGGCAGCGTCTCGATCTTGTCGTAGAGGTCGACGAGGCCGTTGTTGACGTTGACTCCCAGTTCGTCGAACAGCGCCTGATGCTTGGCGAAGGCGTCCTTGTAGAAGACCTTCACTGCGTGACCGAAGACGATAGGGTGCGAGACCTTCATCATCGTCGCCTTGACGTGCAAGGAGAACATCACGCCGGTCTTGCGCGCATCCTCCATCTGCGCTTCGTAGAACTCGAGGAGGGCCTTCTTGCTCATGAACATGCTGTCCACGATGTCGCCCTCGCCCAGCGACACCTCGGGCTTGAGAACGATCGTCTCGCCGTTCTCGGTCACGAGTTCCATGCGGATCTTGCGTGCCTTGTCGAGCGTCATCGACTTCTCGCCGTGGTAGAAATCGCCGTGCTGCATGTGCGCGACGTGGCTGCGCGACGCCATCGACCACTCACCCATGCTGTGCGGGTGTTTGCGGGCGTATTCCTTCACCGCGCGGGGTGCACGCCGGTCGGAGTTTCCTTCACGCAGGACCGGGTTGACGGCGCTGCCGAGGATCTTGCCGTAGCGCTCGCGGATGTCGCGCTCTTCGTCGGTCTTGGGGTCGTCCGGGAAATCCGGAATCGCGTATCCCTTGCCCTGCAGCTCCTTGATCGCGGCGAGGAGCTGCGGCACGGAGGCGCTGATGTTGGGCAGTTTGATGATGTTGGTTTCAGGCAGCTGCGTCAGACGTCCCAGCTCGGCAAGGGTGTCCGGAACGCGCTGCTCCTCGGTGAGGCGGTCGGGGAACGCGGCCAGGATCCGCGCCGACACCGAAATGTCGCTCGACTCGACCTCGATGCCCGCGGCGCCGGCGAAGGTACGCACGATGGGCAGGAAGGCGTGCGTCGCGAGTAGCGGCGCCTCGTCTGTCAACGTGTAGATGATTTTCGGTTTATCGGCGCTCATGGCGGTTCTCCCACGTCGTATCGGTCCGATTCCGAACAGCACCGGGTGTGGCCACCGGAATCGCGTCGCGTCTCAGGTTACGTGCGACACAACGATGATATTCAAGTGCCGTGTGCGTGGGTGAAGGCCGTCTGTGCTCCCGTGCACCGGGCGCCGGATCAGCAGGAAGCGAGGACCCGGGACATCGCCTCGTGCTCGGCGGGCGTCACCCACAACTGGTAGACGGTTTTGACCTCGACCTGCTGCGCCACATAGTCGCAGTGGTACGCGGCGTTGGGCGGAAGCCACTGCGCGGCGTCGGAGTCGCCCTTCGACTGGTTGGTGGGCCCGTCGACGGCGATCAGATTGCGAGGATCGTTCGCCAGATTCTTGCGCTGCTGCTCGTCGAGTTGCTGCGCGCCGGTCTTCCACGCGTTGGACAGAGCGACGACGTGGTCGATCTGCACCTGCGACGACGTGGCAGTGCCACGCCGGAAGAAGATCTCGTTACCGGTGTACGGGTCGTGGAGCGTGCCCGTGCGCACGGTGCAATCCTTGGTGGCAGGTTCGAGGGAGATATGCACGAGGTCGCGTTTGAGGATGTCGTTACGCGTGTCGCAGCCGTTCTTGCCGAACTCGACGGTGACGCTGTCGGTCCACGCGGAGCCGAACTCCTCCCGTTCGTAGCCGCTCTGCGATGCGGCGTCGCGCACCGGAAGCGCCGCGAGCGCCTGTAGTGCCGCCGAGCCGCTGTAGGTCGACGACGGCCCGGCGTCACCCGACGAGGTGGCGGCATCGGACGAGTCGGAGTCGTACGGCTCGAGAAGAACCATGGCCACGGAGACCACGACGAAACACAGCAACCAGAGCCATCGAGGGATCGATGACTTCTTCTTACCTGCCATGGACTACTGGGCCAGCGGCGGCATCTTGACGACCTGGCCTGCAAAGGACAGGCCGGCGCCGAAGGCGAGCAGCAGCGCGGTGGCGCCCGGCTCGACCTGGCCGGTGCGCAGCATCTTCTCCATGGCGAGCGGGATGGACGCCGCGGAGGTGTTGCCGGTCTCGATGATGTCGTCGGCGACCGCGACGGAGTCGGGCAGCTCGAGCTGACGGACGATGACGTCGTTGATCCGCAGGTTCGCCTGGTGCGGCACGAACGCATCGAGATCTTCGAGAGCGACACCGGCCTTGTCGGCGACCTGACGCACGTACTTGCTCATCTCGAAGGCGGCCCAGCGGAACACCGCGGTGCCCTCCATGATGATCCACGGCCGCGGCTGGGTGGGGTTCTGTGCGAAGTCGACCCAGTCGGGTTCCTGCCGGATCGCGTTGCCCTGGGAACCGTCGGATCCCCACACGGTGGGGCCGATGCCCACTTCGTCGGACGCGCCCACGACCACGGCGCCCGCACCGTCACCGAAGATGAATCGCACGGAGCGGTCGGTGGGGTTGGTGGCGTCGCTCATCCGCTCGACGCCGACGACGAGCACGTTGGTCGCGGATCCGGCGCGGACGAGGTCGGATGCGACACCCAGCGCGTAGCAGAAGCCTGCACAGCCGGCCTGGATATCGAGCGCAGCGGCACCGTCGGTGCCGATCTTGTCGGCGACGAGCGCCGCGGCCTGCGGGGTCTGGAAGCCGTAGGTGGAGCAGGCGACGATCACGGTGTCGATCTGCGCGCCGGTCAGCTTCGCCGCTTCGAGGGCTTTCTCGGAGGCGCTGATCGACATCTCGACGATCGATTCCTCGGGGTGGGCCTTCGCGAATCGGCGCTCCTTGATACCGGAACGCGACTGGATCCACTCGTCGCTCGAGTCGATCTGCAAGCAGATCTCCTCATTCGTGACGACGCGCTCGGGGCGGTGAACACCCAGCCCGAGCAGCACGCTGTTCCGCAACGGCGCAGGAGCGGCGATCTGTGCACCCATCCGGAAAACTCCTCTACATCATCGTGGCGCTACTGTCCTAGCATCGCCGTCCGGACACGGTATCGCGGGTCGAAAACATCTTCTGCGACACCCCTGATAGAACTCGTTCCAGGAACGATAATCGACGATCGTAGGCGGGGACCCGGCATGGGCGGTAGCCGCTGTCATGACGAATACGCAGGCGCATGCCCTAGATATGCACGTGTCGACGCGTCCGGAGAACGGCAAGAGCCGCGATCGACACCGCACCGAGAAGTGTGATGCAGGCAGCCGTGAGCACGGCATTGGTCCAGCCACCCGTGATGTCGCCGCCGGTATTGGCCGCGATCACAGCGAACAGAGTGATGCCGCACGCGGCGCCGAGATAACGGGCCGTGTTGTTGGCTCCACTCGCCATGGCTGCGTGGTCGGGCGGGGCACCGGCAACCGCTTCACGCCCCAGGATCGCATTGAGAAGTCCGGTCGTGATCCCGGTCAGCGACATCGGCACGAGTAGCTGCACCGTCGAATCGGCGCCGATGGCCGTGATCATGCCGGCAGCCGTCAGCGCCAGAAGCGCTGCGATGGGTAGCGGACCTCGAAGGGGCAAGGGCAGCCAGCGCAGGGCCAACGAGGCACTCATGCTCGTCACCGCCCAGACCAGGGGCGGGACGCTCGCCATCCGTAACGAGTCGCCGAATCCGGCCTGTGCCACCGTCGGCAGGAACGACGCCATGCCGATCATCCCGACGCCCAGCGTGAGGGCTCCGAATGTGGTGGCGAGAAAGCTCGGATGCCGCAGGAGATCAGGATCGACCAAAGGGTGCTCGGCCCGCCGCTCGACAGCCCACAGCGCGACGAAGATCATCAGCGCCAGCACGATCAGCACGGCGGCCACCACCCCCACCCCGTCACGTACCTGCGTCAGCGCCGACACCAGCAACACCATCCCGGCGATGAGCAGAGCCAGTCCACCGACGTCGATCCGACGTGCAACGCCGGCCCGAGTCTCCGGGACCCCACGCAGCGTGGGCACAAGCAGGAGAGTTCCGACCACGGCAACGGCAACGTAGTTCTCACGCCACCCGGTACCGACATCGAGGGCCATGGCCAGCAGCGAACCGCCGGCAACCCCGCCGCCGACGCAGGCGCCCCATACGGCCGTGGCATGGACGCGTTCGCGTCCGGAAGGATAGGAATGAGCGAGGATCGCCAAACCGCACGCCAGGACCGCCGCCCCTCCCGCTCCTTGCAGAACGCGGGCGCCGACGAGTATCCACGGATCCCATGCCACCGCACACGCGAACGCCCCGGCCACTACGGCGAGCAAGCCCCCGACGTACACCCGGCGACGCCCGACCCGATCGCCCAGGAGTCCGCCGGCAAGAAGCGCTCCGGCAAGCCCGATACTCATGGCGCTGAGAATCCATGCGCCCGAGACCGTCCCGGCACCGAGATCCTCCGATGTGGGTGCGAGTGTGGCCATCGGCGTCACATAGGTCACGAGAACCAGCGCCGTGCCTGCGGCCACCGGAAGCAAGGCCCCACGAGACGCATTTGGTTTGAAAATCAAACTCATGAAGGTAAGGTAGCACCTACGATGACAACTGTTCCTCTGAGCCGACTCCCCGGCCGCCCGTGCCCGATCGCGGCATCACTCGAACTCGTGGGGGAGCGCTGGGCTCTTCTCGTCGTGCGCGAGATCGCCATGGGCAGCACCCGCTTCTCCGACATCGTGCGGGGGACGGGTGCGCCGCGCGATCGAATCGCCGCACGACTCAAGGCACTCGAAGCCGCCGGGGTCGTCCGGTGCGAGACGAGCCCTGGGGGCCGTCGGCATACCTACGGCTTGACCGAGTCGGGGGCCGATCTCATCCCGGCCCTCAATGCCCTGCTGGCGTGGGGCGATCGCCATGCCGTCGCTGCCGACGACCCCAAGCGCCCAGCACGGTACCGGAAGCTGATCAAACCGGACGCGGACGCATGACCACAGGGTCGACGACCCGCCACTTCTGATCGGTCGGCGGAGTGATCACCTACGGCAGGAGGGCCGACACCTGCGCTCTGATGTTCTTCACGATCTCATCGACACTGCGATCCTTGTCGACAGTGGCCGCCATCGCCAGAAACATGATTGCCGAGACGACGTGCGCGAGGGTTGCAGCGGCGGCTTCTCCGACTCGTTCGCTTCGGCGCAGCACCGCCGCGACAGCCTCCTCCGTACGGACGACGATGGCGAGCGCTTCGGCATGGTGAGGTTCTTCGGGGTTGCCGAAGACCATTTCCCGCAGATAGGTGCGCCCGTTGTCGACCTGGGTGCGGTTACACCTCACGATCGGTTCGATGATCGCCATCACTGCGTCGAGCACGTCGGAGACGGTCTCGGCATCGCTGCGACCTCGCTCCAGTGCGTCGCTGTAGTTCGCATTCTGCACGAGCAGGAGCAACTCACCCTTGGTCTTGGCGTACAGGAACACAGTCCCGGTGCCGACATCGGCCTTCTCGGCGATCTGCTGGGTCGTGACCTCGTCGACGCCGCGCTCGGCGAAGAGTTCGGTGGCCGCAGCGGTGATGCGGTCGAGTTTCTGCTGCTTGTTCCGTTCGCGCCGTCCTACAGGCTCAGGAACGAATGACATGACACATATCCTTCGGGAACAAATCATGACTGCACTCAGTTATGAGTATAGTCAGTATCGATTGGGGTTCAGATGTCTCACGTGATGTTCCCACGAGACGTCGCATCCGCTCCGAACCGATGATCACCACTCTCCAAGGAGTCCGTCTCATGATTTCGCCCTCGCTCTGGCAACCGTTCACCCTCGGCCGCGTCGAGCTCCCTCACCGGCTCGCTCTGGCACCGATGACCCGCAACCGGGCGAATCCGGACGGCTCCCCGGGACCGCTGGCCGCGACCTACTACAGTCAGCGGGCCTCACTCGGACTGGTCATCTCCGAGGGCACCCAACCGTCGGCGGACGGGCAGGGTTATCCGAACACCCCCGGGATCTACACCCCCGCACACGTCGACGGTTGGCGAGAGGTCGCGGACGCAGTTCACGCCGCAGGCGGGGCACTGTACATCCAGCTGATGCATGTCGGCCGGATGTCTCACCCGGACAATACCGCTCACCACCGTCGGCCCGTCGCACCGTCGGCAGTCTCTGCCGAGCAGGACATGTTCACCGCCACCGGCCCGCAGAAGACCCCTGTGCCGCGGGAGATGACTGCTACCGACATCGAGGCCACGATTGCCGACTTCCGTCACGCCGCTGCATCCGCGATCGACGCCGGCGCCGACGGCGTGGAGATCCACGGTGCGAACGGGTATCTGCTGCACCAGTTCCTCTCCCCGAACGCGAACCGCCGCACCGATCGGTACGGCGGCTCCATGGAGAACCGGTCCCGCTTCGTGATCGAAATCGCTGCGGCGGTGGCCGAGGAGATCGGCGCCGACAGAGTGGGCATCCGCCTCTCCCCTGCGATGCCGCTCGGCGGAATCGATGAGGGTGACATCGACAGCGTGCGCACCCAATACCGGTACCTCGTCGGGGAACTCGCGGCGCTGAATCTCGCCTACCTTCATATCCACCATGTCGGTGACGACGACTTGCTCCGATCACTACGTGACCTGTGGCCGACCGCAATACTCGTGGTGCGATACGGACGCACACGTGAGCAGATCGCCGACGACATCGACGCCGGCCTGGCCGACATTGCGCCGCTGGGACAGTTCGCGCTCGCCAACCCCGACATCGTCGAGCGCCTGCACACCGACGCCCCGCTCAACGATGTGGACCCCGCCACCGTCTACGGCGGCGGCGAAGCCGGGTACACCGACTACCCGACACTCACACGCAACTGACCCCGCATCCACCACGACAGGAAATATCGGACATGCCCTCACTCAACGGATCCGTCGTCCTCGTCACCGGAGCGAACGGCGGCATCGGCACACATTTCGTCCACGAAGCCCTTGCTCGCGGCGCAACGAAGGTCTACGCGAGCGCCCGTAACCCCCGTGAGTGGAACGACGAACGAATCGTCCCTCTCACCCTCGATGTCACCGACTCCGCATCCATCCGGGCTGCAGCCGCTGCCGCACCGGACGTGACCGTGCTCATCAACAACGCGGGTACGTCTAGTTCCAGCGCAGACATCCTCACCCATTCCGACGAGGAGATCCGCACCAACGTCGAGACGAACTTCCTCGGTCCCCTCTTCCTCGCCCGCGCCTTCGCCCCCATCCTCTCCGCGAAGAACGAATCGGTGATCATCAATATCCACTCGCTTCTGAGCTGGTATGCCGTCGCCGGCATATACAGCGCCACCAAGGCAGCCTTGTGGTCGGCCACCAACTCCCTGCGCCTCGAACTCTCGCCCGAGGGCGTCCACGTCGTCGGCGTGCACGTCGGCTGGGTCGACACACCCATGGCCGCGCACTCCACAGACCCCAAGACACAGCCCGCAGACCTGGTGCGCGCCGTGTTCGGCGCCGTCGAAACCGGCGAGTACGAAGTCCTCGCCGACGACGCCACCGTCCAGGTCAAAGCGGGACTTAGCGCACCGATCGGAGTGCTCTATCCACAGCTCGGGGCTGCAGCACCGCAGTAGCCGACCGGAGGCGTCGCGGCCCACTCGCTCGCTGCACCTCCACCGCCTTCCCGTCGTCGCAGAAGGAGCCACCATGAGAGCGTTCGCCGTCACCGAATACAATGGTCCACTGCAAGAACTCGATGTCCCCGAGCCGACTGTCGGCGACCGCGACGTTCTGATACGAGTGGACGCGGCCGGTATCAACCAACTCGACGAGAAGATCCGCACCGGCGAGTTCGAACAGATCCTGCCGTACACATTGCCGTTGGTACTCGGCAACGATCTCGCCGGCGTCGTCATCGAGGTCGGCGCGAAGGTGATCTCGTTCAAGCCCGGTGATGAGGTCTACGCCAGACCCGACAAGACTCGCATCGGGACGTTCGCCGAACGCATCGCAGTCTCGGAAACAGACCTCGCTCCCAAGCCGACATCGATCAGCATGGAAGAAGCAGCTTCTCTCCCATTGGTGGCGTTGACTGCGTGGCAAGCACTCGTCGAGCGCGGTAACGTGCGGCCCGGACAGAAGGTCCTGATCCATGCCGGCGCCGGCGGCGTCGGATCGATCGCGATCCAGCTCGCCAAGCACCTCGGCGCGACGGTGGCAACCACGGCCAGTGCCTCCAATGCGGACTTCGTTCGCCAACTCGGCGCCGACCTCGTCATCGACTATCGCACCCAAGACTTCGAACAAGTCCTGCACGATTATGACCTGGTACTCGACAGCCTCGGCGGCGAAAACCTGGAAAAGTCCCTGCGCGTACTGCGGCGCGGAGGTAGAGCGATCGGGATCTCCGGGCCCCCGGATCCGGCCTTCGCGCGCGAGAACGGACTCAATCCGCTGCTTCGCCTGGCGATCACCGGACTCAGTGCGGGAATCCGACGTCGCGCCCGGAAACTGGGCGTCCGCTACGAATTCCTCTTCATGCGTGCCGACGGTGACCAGCTCCGCAAGATCGGACAACTCGTCGACGACGGCGTGCTGCGTCCCGTGGTCGGACAACTCTTCCCGTTCGACGAGACACCCCAAGGCCTCCAGGCACTGAGCAAGGGCGGCATCCGGGGCAAGGCTGTCATCAGCAACACCCGGAACAACGAATATACAACCGACACAAGGATATCAGAATGAATACCGGCAACGACGCGGTCGTGACGTCGTATGCGAAGGCTTCGACCCTCACCATCACGGCCGGCGACGTCACCTACGCGTACCGCGAACTCGGACCGAAGGGCGGTATCCCCGTCGTCTTCTTCGTCCATCTCGCCGCGAACCTCGACAACTGGGACCCACGGATCGTCGACCCCATTGCGAAAGAGCGCCACGTCATCGCGTTCGGCAACCGTGGCGTCGGCGCCTCCACCGGTACAGTTCCTGACACCATCGAGACAATGGCCGCGGACGCCGCGACCTTCATCACCGCTCTGGGCCTGGAAGAGGTGGACATCTTCTCCTTCTCCCTCGGCGGAATGATCGCCCAGGAACTCGTAATCCGGCATCCCGAGCTCGTCCGTCGGCTCATCCTCACAGGCACCGGCCCCGCAGGAGGTAAGGGCATCGACAAGGTCGCCCGCACAACCTATTACGACATGCTGCGGGCTACCCTGACCCGTTCCGACCCGAAGGAATTCCTCTTCTTCAACCGCAACAGCACCGGCAAACGTGCCGCCCGCGCATTCGTCGAACGACTCGAAGAACGCACTGCCGACCGAGATACATCGGTCTCTGTCAAGGCATTCCGGGCACAGCTCGAAGCGATCAAACGCTGGGGACGCTCCACCCCGGCAGATCTGTCGACGATCAGCCAACCCACCCTGATCGCCAACGGAGATCACGACCGCATGGTTCCGTCGAACCTCTCCGAGGACCTGCACCGCCGAATACCCGGAAGCGAGCTCGTCATCTACCCCGATTCCGGTCACGGCGGCATATTCCAGTACCACGACACGTTCGCCCCCGCTTTCGTCGAGTTCCTCACACGCTGACGAGCGAAACCACCACGGGCCGAGCATATCCGGTGCACACAACCGACAGGAACAGCAGATGACAGTCGATCAGGTCCTCGCTCGATGGAGCGAGGAGGAGAAAATGGTGCGCGCGAAGCTGAGTGCTCCCGATGCCGAGCCCACGATGGATGTCACCGACCTCTCCGGCATGGAGATCTTCGAGGCGATCTTTGCGGGAAGGCTGCCTCCCGCACCGATCGGCGACACACTCGATTTCATACCGATCCAGATGAGCCCGGGCACCGCGGTCTTCCAGGGCCGACCACAACACCGGCACTACAACCCGATGGGCATCGTGCACGGCGGATGGTTCGCCACAATGCTCGACTCTGCCGTGGGCTGCGCTGTTCATTCGACTTTGCCTGCAGGAAAAGGATTTACGACCCTCGAACTCAAAGTGAACATGGTCCGCGCCCTCAATGATCGGGTGCCGCTGGTACGCGCCGAAGGCACGGTGCTCCACGCGGGCCGTCAGATCGCCACCGCGGAGGGTCGCATTGTCGGCGCGGACGGCAAGTTGTATGCGCACGCCACCACGACGTGCTTGATCTTCGACACCCCACCGAGCAGCCACGACGAGGTTCGCGACGGCGCGTGACGCCACTCCACATCGACCGACCGGCATCCGGAGAGAGACACATGACTACCGACACTCACATCACCGCCCCGACTCGCTTCGTCGAAGCCGATGGCATCCGCTACGCATATCGGCGTTTCGGCGCTGGCACAGGCACACCCCTGGTCTTCCTGCAGCATTTTCGCGGTGGACTCGATCATTGGGATCCGTCGGTAATCGACGGACTTGCCGCCGGGCGGCCGGTGATACTGTTCGACAATGCGGGCGTGGCCAGTTCCAGCGGCGAAACACCCGACACAGTGGAAGCGATGGCCGACCATGTCGCCACCTTCGTGAATGCTCTGGGATTGACTCAGGTGGATGTCCTCGGTTTCTCCATCGGCGGGTTCGTCGCGCAGGCCTTCACCTTGCGTCATCCACACCTGGTGCGGAGGCTGGTGCTGGTGGGCACTGGACCGCGGAACGGGGAACCGCTGTCCGACCGACGGGTACTTCAAGTGGCGAGCAACCCCGTTCCCACGCTCGATGACTTCCTGTTCCTGTTCTTCGCCCCGTCCGAGACAGGTCGAGCAGCCGGGAAGGCATTCTGGGAACGTCGCCATCAGCGCACCGATCAAGACCCACCGTCCTCGCTCCAGTCTGCGCAAGCCCAAACCGCTGCACTCCTCGAATGGCACCAGCCGCGTGGCGAACGCTATGCGGAGCTGAGAACCATCGATCAGCCGACCCTGGTGGTGAACGGCAATGATGACGTGATGGTGCCGACCGTCAACTCCTTCACCTTGTCACAACATATTCCGAACGCACAGCTGATCATCTATCCCGATTCCGGACACGGTTCGCAGTTCCAGTACCCCGAACTGTTCGTGACTCACACTCGGCTCTTCCTGGAAGGCGACCAGCGACCCCTCTAGGCATACGACCGGCACATGCGCGGAGGCCGAGCCTCGGGGTTCGCACAGCATTAGTTCGCACAGCATTACTGTGCCGATATGGACGCACACGAGTGGAACGACAAGTATCGGGCTGCCGAACTGGTGTGGGGGGCACCGCCGAACCCCGTCGTCGTCGAGTTCGCCACCGCCCTCCCACACGGGCGTGCACTCGACCTCGGGTGCGGCGAGGGGCGGCATTCCCTCTGGCTCGCAACCCGGGGTTGGGAAGTAGTAGGTACGGACTTCTCCGAAGTGGCCCTCGACAAGGCCCGGCAGGTCGCGGCGCAGGCACCGAGGCGGTCGCGTGACCGCTTGCAGTACGTGCGGTCGGATGTGACGCGGGACGCATTCGACGGCCCTTATGATCTGATCCTCGCCGTATTCCTACACTTCCCTCCGACACAGCGCGCAGCACTGATCGACAATGCGATCAATTCGCTCGAACCTGAAGGAATCCTCATATTTCTGGGGCATGACAGGACAAACATCGGGGAAGGAGTCGGAGGACCGCAGGAAAGCGAAATCCTTTACACGCCAACAGATATAGTCGAGGAAATCGACGGAAGGCTGGAAATCCAGGTCGCGGAACGGAGATACCGGGAAACAGTTTCCGGAACTGCCATCGACGCACTCGTCGTTGCCCGTAAAATCGGCCTTGGCAGTTAGTTACCTGACGAGTAACATAGAGATGTTACCGACGAGTAATAAACTTGGGCGGTACTAGGAAGACACCGGACCGCACTGGGAGACAGAGCACAGACATGGGCCATTACAAGAGCAACCTCCGCGACCTCGAGTTCAACCTCTTCGAGTTCCTGAAGATTCAGAAGGTCCTCGAAGCCGGCAAGTTCGGCGACCTCGACGAAGAGACCGCACGCGGCATCCTCTCCGAAGTCAAGGCCCTCGCAGAGGGTCCGGCAGCCGAGGGCTTCGCCGACGCCGACCGCAACCCCCCGGTCTTCGATCCCGAGACTCACTCCGTGACGCTCCCGGAGCCGTTCAAGAAGTCCTTCCGTGCCTGGTGGGACGCCGGATACTGGTCCATGGGCATCCCCGAGGAGATCGGCGGCACCGAGTCGCCGCGCAGCCTCCTGTGGGCAGTCAACGAGATGATGCTCGGCGCACAGCCCGCAGCCTTCATGTACGCGGCAGGCCCGGCGTTCGCCGGCGTGCTCTTCGAGAACGGCACCGACGAGCAGAAGAAGTGGGCCGCCACCTGCGTCGAGCGCGGCTGGGGCGCCACCATGGTCCTCACCGAGCCCGATGCCGGCTCCGACGTGGGCGCCGGCCGCACCAAGGCCATCAAGCAGGACGACGGCTCCTGGCACATCGAGGGCGTCAAGCGGTTCATCACCTCGGCCGACTCCGACGATCTGTTCGAGAACATCTTCCATCTCGTGCTCGCGCGCCCCGAAGGCGCCGGGCCGGGCACCAAGGGCCTGTCGCTGTTCTTCGTCCCGAAGACCCACTTCGATTTCGAGAAGAACGAGATGGGCGAGCGCAACGGTGTGTTCGTCACCAATGTCGAGCACAAGATGGGCATCAAGGCCTCCGCGACCTGCGAGGTCACCTTCGGTGGCCACGGCGTTCCCGCCCAGGGCTGGCTCGTCGGTGAGGTCCACAACGGCATCGCGCAGATGTTCGACGTCATCGAGCACGCTCGCATGATGGTGGGCACCAAGGCGATCGCGACGCTGTCCACGGGCTACCTCAACGCCCTCGACTACGCCAAGGAACGCATCCAGGGCGCCGACCTGACCCAGATGTCCGACAAGGCCGCCCCGCGCGTGTCGATCATGCACCACCCGGACGTCCGCCGATCGCTCGCGATGCAGAAGGCCTACTCCGAAGGCCTGCGCGCCGTGTACCTCTACACCGCTGCGCACCAGGACGACGTCGTCGCCGAGCAGGTCTCGGGCGCCGACGCCGAGCTTGCGCACCGCATCAACGACCTGCTCCTGCCGGTCGTCAAGGGCTGCGGCTCCGAGCGTGCCTACCAGTACCTGACCGATTCGCTGCAGACCTTCGGTGGTTCGGGCTTCCTGCAGGACTACCCGATCGAGCAGTACATCCGCGACGCGAAGATCGATTCCCTGTACGAAGGCACCACCGCGATCCAGGCGCAGGACTTCTTCTTCCGCAAGATCGCCCGCGACCGCGGGGTCGCCCTCGCACACGTCGCAGGACAGGTCAAGAAGTTCCTCGAATCCGACACCGCCGACCAGCGCCTCAAGCCGGAGCGTGCGCTGCTGGCCACTGCCCTCGAGGACGCACAGACCATGGTCGCGACCCTCACCCAGTTCCTCATGGGTGCGCAGGAACAGCCCACCGAGCTGTACAAGGTCGGTCTCGGTTCCGTCCGCTTCCTCGAGTCGTTCGGCGACCTGCTCATCGGCTGGCTGCTCCTCGAGCACGCCGAGATCGCACTGGCCGCGCTCGACGCGAACCCGGATGCGAAGGACAAGGCGTTCTACGAGGGCAAGGTCGCAGCGGCGTCCTTCTTCGCGAAGAACGTGCTGCCCACCCTGACCACGTCGCGGGGCATCATCACCGACGTCGATCTCGACATCATGGAGCTCGACGAAGCCGCGTTCTGATGACTGCGTAGAAGACCCGAATGACTGTGTAGAACACGACAGTGGCTCCCGCCCAGATCGGCGGAAGCCACTGTCGTCGTGTAGGGATCAGTGTTGCCCGTTCACGACGCGGATCTTGTTCGGACGCAACGAATACCGTTCGAGCATGGCTGAACTCGAGGAATCCTTCGCGGCCGTTGTAGTGGCCCATACCGGACGCACCGACACCACCGAACGGTGCGTCGAGCAAGCCGGCGTGCATCAGTACCTCGTTGATCGTGACCCCACCGGCAGGACTCGTCCGTTGCGCCCGGTTACTCGTCCTCGACGCCGGGGAAGTCCGGCACGAAGTCGCCCGGTGACGGACGGGCAGCAGCGGGTTCCTCGGTTTCCGGTGCCGCCGGTGCTTCGGACTCCGTTTGCGCCGGTGCTGCACCATCGCCCGACTCGGGTGATGTGCCGCCTTCCGGCCGACCCCCGCCCGCGGTCGGTTCGTCGTCGCTGGGCTCCGGTTCGGGGCTCACACACTTGACGACGGGCACCGGGTCGTAGCGGACGGTGCGGGTCTTGTTCGAGATCTGCGCGCCTGTGTTCACGTCGGTGACGATGCGGGTGTCGGTGACGGTGAAGCCCTGCGCACCACTGGATGGGATGCAGGAGCCGCCCGCTGGCAACGTGATGGTGTTCGGCGACGTGTAGTTGGTGCGGTCGCCGGTGATGGACTGCACGTCGACCGTCTTGGTGCCCCACAGGCGCACCGTGATGTCGGAGTCCGTCCCGATCGTCTGGATCAGCACACCGGTCGTCTCCGACGGGTTGCGGAACGCCAGATCGATCGCGCCCTCGTAGACCGTTGCCTCACGCGCGGCCGGGTAGCGAGAGATGTAGTAGCTGTGCTCGGTGTGGTCGACGTCCTCCATACCCGCGAAGTACGACGCGTTGTACAGGGTGGTCGCAAGCTGGCTGATACCGCCGCCGACAGCCTTACCCGGACGACCTGCCTCGATGATGCCGGACTCGACGTAGCCCTGTGCTGCACCGCGCGGACCCGTGTATCCGTTGAGCGAGAACGTCTCACCCGGCTTCACCAGCGCACCGTTGATCTCGGAAGCAGCGAGCCGGATGTTCACACCTGAGGCGTATTCGAATCCACCGGAGCTGAACTCACCGATCACCTCGTTGATCCCGAGCTCCTCCGCGGCCTCCGTCGTCAGTTCCGGATCGGCCGTCTCGTAGACGGCCTCGATGGACCGTCCGTCCTCGGTCGCAAGCAATTGCGGCAGCGACTCGAGGGTCTTCTCCCAATCGACGAGATTGCCCTCCGTGCCGGGTACGACCGAGGGACGACCGCCGTCGAGGACGATCTGCGCGTCCTTCGGTTCCGTCTCCGTCGCCGCGAGCTGCGGCGCGAGGATCCCGATGGCGGCCTCGGGGTGGTACTGCGGATCGAGTCCACCCGAGCCGTCGGGTGCGAACGAGAGCACGGCGCCGATGTCCTGGCGCGGCAGCGTCGCGACCGTGCCGTCGTGGCCGGTGATCACGAGGTCCGACGCCACCGCAGGCACCGCGATCTCGGCGAGCGCACGATCGAGGCCCTCACGGGTGACGGTGACCTCCACACTCTCGACCGGCAGCGACACATCACCGAAAGGCCAGCGCTCGGCGAAGACATCCGACGCTGCCTCCGCGTCGAGACGCTGACCGGGCTGCGGGGTGACGGGGACGGGGACGCCGTCCTCGAACACGATGTTGCCTTCACGCGGCTCGTGGGCCGCGGCGGCGGTCACCAGATCGATCGACGCGGCGAGTGCGGCATCGTCGCGAGTGGATACCACGCCGACCTCGTCATTGCCGAAGAACGACGCGAGCCGGCTGAACGGATTGAGCGGCTGCGACCCGACGCGGTCGAGGGTGGCATCCCAGTCGATGCCCAGGCCGGCCTCCGACGGCACGATCTCGCCGCTGGTATCTCCTGCGATCACCGCGACAGGTGTGTCGAGGCGCGGCCCCAGTTCCTCGCGAAGGATCGCTTCGGCGTCGCCCCGCGACTCGCCGCCGATCTCGATACCAGCGATGGTGACGCCACGCGGCACCTCACCCGAACTCATTGCGAGATCCGCGGCGTAGAGGACTACGAGGACAGCGGCGACACCACCGAGGACGAGCGCAATCGTGCGCTTCGGGATGTTCGACCACGACTTGTCAGGACCCGACGGACCTCCCGGACCATCCCCGGGAGGAGGCGCGACCGGCGGCGGTCCGGCCGGCGGCGGCGTGGCGGACGGAGGTGACGCGGGTGGCATCGCGGTGGTGGCGGCCTGCGCAGGCGGCACCGTGATCTGTGGCACCTGTTCGGTCGGAGCGTCCGACGCGGGCGGATTCTGCTCCGATGGCACTTTCACTACCGGGATGACGGCCGTGGGGGTGTCCGTCTCGGGGGCTTTCTCAGGGGACCCGTCCCCCTCGGTGGGTGCAGCAGGTTCGGTCGGCGCAGCAGGTTCGGTGGGCACCGCACGACGAACGGGTGCCGTGGCTGCCTCGGATTCATCCGAGTCCCTCACCTCCGGTGTCGCAGCGGCAGCTTCCTGCCCTGCGACAGCATCGCCCTCCGCCGCAGTATCGGCCGAGGGAGCCGCCTGCGATTGTGGTTCGGTCGGGAGAACGTCGTCGTGTGTAGCCTCGGGCTCGTTCGTCCCGTTGTTGCCGCTCACCGATGTCCCTTCAGACGGGGCACGCTCGTCGTATATTGCGCGCCGGATACCGGTTCTCCAGGGTAACGCCCGGACTTGAACGGTCTACGGGCGGAATACGCAAAGACCCTGCTGGGCTACCAGGTCGGGGGTCAGGTAGCCCAGCAGGGTCGTCTGTTCTATCGCCGTTTCGACGGGGGTGTTACACGCATTCGGAACGAATTTCTCGAATGCGTCCGACGTCGCCGGGAGCTCACGCTTCGAGAATTGCCGTCACGCCCTGGCCACCTGCGGCGCAGATCGAGATGAGGCCGCGCGCGGGCTTGCCGGTCTCCTGCTTCTTCTCGTGCAGCAACTTTGCGAAAGCAGCGACGATGCGGCCGCCGGTCGCGGCGAACGGGTGACCCGCGGCGAGCGAGGATCCGTTGACGTTGAGCTTGCTGCGGTCGATCGATCCGAGCGGAGCGTCGAGGCCGAGGCGCTGCGTGCAGTACTCCTCCGACTCGAACGCCTGCAGTGTGGCGAGCACCACCGACGCGAACGCCTCGTGGATCTCGTAGAAATCGAAGTCCTGCAGAGTGAGGCCGTTGCGCTGCAGCAGACGCGGAATGGCGTAGGTGGGGGCCATGAGCAGCCCGTCGCCGCCGTGGACGTAGTCGACGGCGGCAGTCTCGGAGTCGACGAGGTACGCGAGAACCGGCAGGTTCCGCTCTGCGGCCCATTCCTCAGTGGACAGCAGTGCCGCGGAGGCGCCGTCGGTGAGCGGGGTGGAGTTCCCCGCCGTCATCGTGGCGTCGCCGAGCTTGGTGCCGAACACCGGCTTCAACGTCGACAGCTTCTCGACCGACGAATCGGGGCGCAAGTTGTCGTCGCGGGTCAGCCCGAGGAACGGGGTTACGAGGTCGTCGAAGAATCCGCGATCGTACGCGGCGGCCATGTTGTGGTGGCTCGCGGCGGCGAGTTCGTCCTGGTCTTCGCGGCGGATCCCGAATTCCTTCGCGGTGATCGCGGCGTGGTCGCCCATCGACAGACCGGTGCGCGGCTCGCCGTTGCGCGGGATCTCGATGCCGAGCATGGACGGACGCACGTTGCCGAGCAGCTTGACGCGATCGGCCGTCGTGCGGGCGCGGTTGAGCGAGAGCAGGAACTCGCGCAGCGGGTTGCTCACCGCGATCGGGGCATCGGAGGTGGTGTCGACGCCGCCGCCGATGCCGGCCTCGATTCGGCCCGCGGCGATCGCGTCGCCCACCGAGATGATCGACTGCAGGCCCGTGCCGCACGCCTGCTGCAGGTCCCACGCGGGGGTGTAGGGGCTCAGGGCACTGCCGAGGACGCTCTCGCGGACGAGATTGAAGTCGCGGCTGTGCTTGAGCACCGCTCCCCCGACGACGGCACCGAGGCGCTCGCCCTGCAGGTTGAAGCGGCTGACGAGACCGTCGAGGGTTGCAGTGAACATGTCCTGGTTGGACGCGCGTGCGTACTTGCGGTCCGAACGCGCGAACGGGATCCGGTTGCCACCGAGGACGGCGACGCGACGCTGCTGCGTGGAACGAGCGATATGACGCAGCTGCGTGGATCGGGCATTGGTGGTCACTGGTATCTCCCGCATTCAGATGGACTCGAACTGTGGCTACTATTCTTACTCAGGAGTAAGTTAGTTGTCGACTACAGCATCGACGACCGAATTCGAAGAAGGTGGAAACGTGGCTGACGCCAAGGGCGCCCCCAAGCTCTATTCCCAGCTCATCTCGTCCGCACCCGGCTCTTTCCTCGCGAAGCAGTTCGGTCTCCCACAGCCCGAGAAGCTTCGCCGCTACCAGCCCGGTGAGCCCGCACTCCCCGGCCCCGTCCTCCTCGGCGGCAACGGTCGCCTCGTGGAACCGATCCGCACACTGTTGCGCGACTACACGTTCGCCGACCCGGCCGACACCGAATTCGGCGCTCTCGTGTTCGACGCTACCGGTATCAGCGACGCCGCGGGCCTCGAACAGCTCTTCACGTTCTTCCAGCCGGTCATCCGCAGTCTCGCCCCCAGCGGGCGCGTCGTCGTCCTCGGCACCACACCCGAGGAAGCGGCGTCCGTCGACGAGCAGATCGCGCAGCGCGCACTCGAAGGCTTCACGCGCAGCCTCGGCAAGGAGCTGCGTCGCGGCGCCACCGTCGCGCTGGTCTACGTCTCGCCGAAGGCCTCGACCGGTCTGTCCGGCGTCGAGTCGACGCTGCGATTCCTGCTGTCCGCCAAGTCGGCGTTCGTCGACGGCCAGGTCGTCCGTGTCGGCGACGGCGACGCCACCGCCCCCGACTCGTGGGACAAGCCGCTCGCAGGCAAGGTCGCGGTGGTCACCGGTGCCGCTCGCGGCATCGGCGCGACGATCGCCGAGGTCCTCGCCCGCGACGGCGCGACCGTCATCGCAGCAGACGTCCCGGCTGCCGGTGAAGCGCTGTCTCAGACCGCCAACCGGGTGGGTGGCACGTCCTTCCCTGTCGACGTCACCGCTGCCGACGCCGGCGACAAGCTCGCCGCACATCTGCTCGAGCGCCACGGCGGTGCCGACATCATCGTCCACAACGCCGGCATCACCCGCGACAAGCTGCTCGCCAACATGGACGGCGGCAAGTGGAACTCCGTGATGGCGGTGAACCTCATTGCCCCGCAGAAGATCACCGAGGTCCTCGTCGAGAAGGGCGCCCTGAAGGAGGGTGGCCGCGTGATCGACGTGTCGTCGATCGCAGGCATCGCGGGCAACCGCGGGCAGACGAACTACGGCGCATCCAAGGCCGGCGTCATCGGCCTCGTGCAGGCCACCGCGCCCGTGCTCGCGAAGAAGAACATCACCATCAACGCCGTCGCTCCTGGCTTCATCGAGACCGCGATGACCGCCGCGATCCCGCTCGCGACCCGCGAGGGTGGGCGTCTGATGAGCTCGCTGAGTCAGGGCGGCGAGACCGTCGACGTCGCGGAGACCGTGGCGTGGTTCGCGAACCCCGCGTCGAGCGCCGTCACCGGGCAGGTCGTGCGTGTCTGCGGCCAGTCCATGCTGGGGGCTTGATGAGCGAGATCGAACTGTCGGAGAGCCCGTCGATCCTCGACGTCTACGGTCGCGCCGTGCTGTCGGCGCTGCCGGTGGTGGGGGCATCCGGCGATTCGCTGCCCGACGACACGCTGGTGCTCCGCGGGCTGCGGGTCGATCCCGACAACCTCGCCGAGTACGCAAAGGTGTGCGGTCTGCGTTTCGGCGACACGTTGCCGCTGACGTACCCGTTCATCCTCACGTTCCCGCTCGTGATGAAACTGATGGTGTCCAAGGGATTTCCGTTCGCGGCGATCGGTTCGGTGCATGCCGAGAACGTGATCGAGCAAGTGCGGCCGATCTCCGTCACCGAGCCCCTCGACCTGCGTGTGCACGCCGAGAACATGCGTGAGCACCGCAAGGGCCTGCTCGTCGATCTCGTCACCGTCGTGAATGTGGGACGCGAGACGGTATGGCGTCAGACCTCGACGTTCCTGCATCAGCAGCGCACGTCGCTGTCCGATGAGCCGAAGCCGGAACCGAAGGCCGAGGAGATTCCGGAGGTGCCCACCGCCACGCTGCGCGTCGATCAGAAGACGATCGACAAGTACGCGGCGGTATCGGGCGATCGCAATCCGATCCACGTGTCGTCGCTGGGCGCCAAGGCATTCGGGTTCCCGAAGTCCATCGCACACGGTATGTGGACAGCCGCGGCCACCCTGTCGGCGGTGGAAGGACGGATCCCCGAGAAGGTCACCTATTCGGTGCGGTTCGGCAAGCCGGTGCTGTTGCCGTCGTCGCTGAGCCTCTACGCGCAGCGTGACGGCGACCAGGACGGAAAGGCCTCCGGCTGGGATCTCGCGGTGCGGCACCCGAAGAAGCAGTACCCGCACCTCACCGCGACCCTGCGCTGAGTCCCGGTGTGCCGGGGCGCGATGGGGGCGTCCCGGCACACACTCCGAGGAAGAAGTCCGATCAGCCCTGCTGGTCGGGCTTCTTCCTGCCCGCGAGACCACGCCACGCGAGGTTCTCGAGCAGATCGGCGGCCTTCGCGACGTCGATCTCGCCGCCTGCGATACGGTCGGCGACCGCTTCGCCCGCCCCGACGAGCGCAACGGCCATGATCTGGAAGTCGGTACCGGGTTCCGGGTCGCGCGTGCTGGATTCGAGGAGATGGGCGGTCAGTTCGATCAATTGGTCGCGGCTGTTCTGCACCTGCCCGGCGAACGCCTGTTGCCCGAATGCCTGGCGGTAGAGCACCATCCACGAGTTGCGGTGGGCGTCGACGAAACCGAGGAACGACTCCAGAGCCACGCGCAACTGTTCGCGCGGCGACAGCGACAGGTCGCCGGCGGGCTTGAGGGCTTCGACGAACGCCTGCCCCTCGCGGCTGATGCACGCGGCGAACAGCTCGTCCTTCGATCCGTAGTACAGGTAGAGCATCGGCTTCGAGATCGATGCGCGCGCTGCGATCGCATCCATCGATGTGTCGTGAAACCCGTTTTCGGAGAACACATCCACTGCGGCATCGAGCATCTGTTGCTCCCGCACCGCACGGGGCAGTCGCTTGGTACCGCCGGCCATGACTCCTCCAACACCTACGTGACGAACAAGTTCTTACTCTACGGTAGGGAACCGGAGTCCACCGCGGGATCGACGCGTTCTCAGCAGTCGAGCGCACCCTTGGCACGCGCGACGGTGCGCACGGACTCATCGACCTGCGCTGCGGGCAGCTCGCCCGAGGCCACCGATTGCTCGAGGTGATCGAGGACCGCCGGAACCTGATCGGTGGTCAGCCACAACGCCTGGTCGACACCCGCGACCAACGCGGCCTCGACTGCCTCGGTGATCGGGTAGGAATCGGTGATCGCCTGCATCCCCGACAGGTCGTCGGTGAAGATCATTCCGTCGAACGGATGGCCGCCGTAGCCGGTGCCCGTGCGCAGCAGATCCACGGCGGCGGGGCTGATACTCGCGGGCAGACCGTCGGTCAGGCCGGGAACGTCCAGGTGCCCGAGCATCACCCCGACGTCGGGCGAGACGAGTTCTCGGTAGGGCACGAGATCCTTCGCGACGAGCTCGTCGAGCGGCGGGGTGGTCACAGCACCGGTGTGCGAATCACCCGACGCGGAGCCGTGGCCGGGGAAGTGCTTCAGCACCGGCATCACACCGGCATCCTGCAGACCACGCGCGTACGCCCCGGCATAGTCGGTGACGACTGCCGGGTCGTCGGAGTAGGAGCGGTCGCCGATCACGGAGTTGTCCGGCTGGCTGCTCACGTCGACGTCGGGTGCGTAGTCGACGGTGATGCCGAGCTCACGCAACTCATGGCCCCGTTCGAGAGCCATCTGGTAGGTCTCGTCGACGGTCATGCTCTGCGCCGTGGCACGGGCCGACGGGTCGGGGCCGAGGAGTTCACCCACCCGCGACACGCGGCCGCCCTCTTCGTCGATCGTCACCATCAGCGGCAACGGGCTCTGCGCCGCGACCCCGGGGATCTGACGTTGCGCGAGCATCGCCGGGTCGGTCCAGCTGCCGACGAAGATGCCGCCGATCTGTTCCGCCTGGATCATCGCGAGCGCGTCGTCGGCACCGGTGACACCGACGTTGAGCAGCTGCGCGAGCTTCTGACGCAGCGACAGCGACGCGAGCAGTTCGTCGCCGCACACCGTAGGCCGAGACGCGGCCGTCGCCGAGGTGTCGTTCGACGACTGTGCCGACGTCGACGACTGACCTGCCGCCGATTCCAAGGTCGCGGACGACTCCGACGCCGGGGCGTCGGCGGTGTCGCCGGCACCGCAGGCCGTGACCGCGAGTGCCGAGGTGAGGACGACGGCGAGGCTGTGTCGGATCCGCATGATCCTCGACGGTAGCCGACTCGGGTAAGAGGCCTCCCCACCACCCGCTGAGCGAGGTATCGTGCACGCAACCACCGCCGATACGAGAGCTTTCACGTACACGACCTGGAGGAGTGCACGTTGGCCGCAGACCTGATCCTCATCGCTTACGACGGATCCGAGAATTCCAAGCGCGCCGTGCAATACGCGGGTCGCTTCCTCGAATCGTGCCGTGCCATCGTCGTCACCGCGTGGGAGCCGATGGTCCGCCAGGCCGCACGGATGTCCGGGCTTTCGGGCGTCATGCAACCCGAGTGGGTACCGGACGAAGAGAACGAGGACGTAGCGCTCTCCGACGCGAAGGTGACCAACCGTGAGGGCCTCGAACTGGCCAACTCTCTCGGCCTGCATGCCGAGGGCCGCACCGTCGAGGTCGTCAACGCGGTGTGGGCGGCGATCATCGAGGCCGCCGACGAACTGGACGTCGACATCATCGTCACCGGCACCCGCGGCACCACGGGGCTACGTTCGCTGCTGCAGTCCTCGGTCGCCGACCACGTGCTCCGCCACAGCCACCGACCTGTCCTGATCGTGCCGCCCGGACGCTGACGAACACCGCCAGGATCCCCGCACTACAGAGGACCCCGCACTACAAGAGACACGGTGTGCGGACGATATCGTCGTCACACCATGGACGGATTCCTGCTCTCGCGCGCCGATCGCTCTGTTCACGCCATCGGAACGCGGCGCCTGTTCTCCGATGTCGCCACGGCGTCCACGGCTCTGCGCCGCGGCAAGGCCGATCTGATTGCCGGAGCTCTGCCGTTCAACCCGGATCGGGCAGTCGCGCTGACCGAACCCGAGACCGTCGACATCACCGACGGACCGTGGGACGCCCCCGCCGACCTTCCCGATCTGCCTGCGGTGCGGATGACCGCGCAGATCCCCCTCCCCCGCATTCACGTCGCGCGGGTGCGTTCGCTCATCGAGCGGCTCGAGCTCGGCGAGTTCGACAAGGTGGTCGCCGCCCGGCGCGTGGCGCTCGAGGCCGACGAACCGATCGACCCGTTGTCACTGGCCGCACGCATGATCGAACGCCACCCTGACGCGACGACCTATGCACTCGACCTCAGTGCCTCGGAAGATCGGTATTGGGGTCACACCCTGGTCGGCGCGAGTCCGGAACTGCTGGTCAGCGTGCGCGGCGAGAGGGTGACTTGCCGTCCGCTCGCCGGCACCGCCGCCCGCCACACCGATCCTCATGCCGACCGCAAGGCCGGTGAAGATCTGCTGAAGTCGACGAAGAACCGGACCGAGCACGCATTCGTCATCGACTGGATCCGAGCGCGGCTGACCCCGCTCTGCAGCGACCTCGACATTCCCGCCGGACCCGAGCTGACGTCGACGCCGGACGTGTGGCACCTGGCAACCCCGATCACCGGGACACTGCGCGATCCGGGCACCGACGCACTCACCGTGGCCGCTGTCCTCCACCCGACACCCGCCGTCGCCGGAACGCCCACCGAGGCGGCTCTCGCGACGATCCGCGCGACGGAAGGCGACCGCCGCTTCTACGGCGGTGCGGTCGGCTGGTGCGACTCGAACGGCGACGGCGACTGGCTCGTCGCGATCCGCTGCGCCGAGATAAGCTCCGACGGGCTGCGGGCCGTCGCGTGGGCCGGCGGCGGCATCGTCGCGGAGTCCGATCCGGACGACGAACTCGCCGAGACCACCGCGAAACTGCGCACATTGCTCGGCACCATCGGACTCTGAGTGGTTCGGACGGTGCGCTGGCACCGCCTCCGCTTTCCGGAGTGATACCTTGACGCGGAACCAAACGACGTCAGTCGATCGATGATGGGGAGTTGGGTATGGGGAAGTTCCTGGGGCCAGGCTTGATCAGCGCGGTGGCCGGCGTCGTGGTCGGCGCTGTCGCCGTATTCGGAGTCACGGCTGCGGTATCCGAGAACTCTCGTCCCGAGATCGATCGCAGCGGCAATGCTGATTCGTCCCTCCTGAACCAGGTTGAGTACGGCAGCCGCTGACGGCGCCGGCAACGCTTCGAGTTCACGTACGCACGGCGCTGCGGAACCTTCCGACACCGAGTCTTCACCGAACGCGGAACCACTGTCGCGGCGGTGGCTGTATGTTGTCGCCGCCGTCGGGCTCGTTCTGTCGTTCGCTCAGGTCCCCGGCCTGATCGTTGCTGACACCAAGTACGACCTGACGCAGAACCCGATCGGTTTCCTGGCGCGCGCCGCTCACCAGTGGAGCAGCCTGGCGCCGCTCGGGCAGGTGCAGAACCAGGCGTACGGGTACTTCTTCCCACACGGTTCGTTCTTCGCTCTCGGGCAGGCCCTGCATATTCCCCCGTGGATCACGCAGCGTCTGTGGTGGGCGCTGCTGCTCGTCGCGGGTTTCTGGGGTCTTGTCCGGCTCGCGGAAGCACTCGGTGTCGGCAGCCGTGGTTCGCGGGTGATCGCGGCGACCGTGTTCGTCCTGTCGCCGCGAGTCCTGACGACCCTCGGATCCATCTCGTCGGAAGCGCACCCGCTGATGCTCGCGCCGTGGGTGCTGCTGCCGCTGGTGCGATATCTGAACGGGCGGGATGCGGTGTCGCACCGTGTCCTCGCCGCGCAGTCGGCCGTCGCCGTCGCCCTGATGGGCGCGATCAATGCCGTGGCCACCGCTGCGGCATGCCTCGTCGCGGGCCTGTGGTGGATCGCGCACCGACCGAACCGACGCTGGTGGCGTTTCACCGTGTGGTGGCTGCCGTTGTGCGTGGTCGCCGTGACGTGGTGGATGGTGCCGCTGCTGCTGCTCGGCAGGGTGAGTCCCCCGTTCCTCGACTTCATCGAGTCGTCCGGGGTGACGACCGAATGGACGTCGCTGGCCGAGGTGCTGCGCGGCACCAGCAGCTGGACACCGTTCGTGTCGCCGGAACGCATCGCCGGCGCAGTGCTCGTCACCCAACCCGCCGCGGTGCTCGTCACCGGTCTGCTCGCCGCCGCAGGGCTCGCGGGCCTGGCGATGCGGACGATGCCGGCGCGCGGCCGGTGGACGCTGATCCTGTTCGTCGGGGTCGCGGGTCTCGGCGCCGGATACGTCGGTGAGCTGAGTTCCCCGCTGGCCGACCAGGTGCGCCTGTTCCTCGATTCCGCGGGCGCACCGCTGCGCAACGTACACAAACTCGAGCCGCTCGTGCGGCTCCCCCTCGCTCTCGGACTGGCGCATCTGCTGCGGTGGGTGCCGCTGCCCGGTTCGGTGCCGTGGCGCCGCGCCCGCACCGCGTTCGCGCATCCCGAACGCAACCCGATGGTCGCCTTCTCCACGCTGGTCCTCGTCGCCGCGACCCTCGCGACGTCGCTCGCGTGGACGGGGAAACTCGCACCTCGCGGCGCATACGACGAGGTGCCCGAGTACTGGAGAGAGACCGCGCAGTGGCTCGACGAGCACACCGACGAGCGCGGCGAACGCGCCCTGATCCTGCCCGGAGCGCCGTTCGGCAGCCAGATCTGGGGACTGACCCGCGACGAGCCGATCCAGGCTCTCGCGTCCACGCCGTGGGCCTCACGCGACGCGGTGCCGTTGGTACCGCCGGGCGCGATCCGGGCCCTCGACTCCGTGCAGCGGCTCATCGCCGACGGCCGTCCGTCGCCCGGGCTCGCGGCGACACTGCGCAGCATGGGAATCGGCTATCTGGTGGTGCGCAACGATCTCGATCCCGAAACCTCCCCGGCGGCACGTCCGGCATTGGTGCACCGGGCCGTCGAGGGATCACCGGGCATCGAGCGGGTCGCCGAGTTCGGCTCGGAGATCGAACGCGTCCAACCCGACGATGTCGTCGCCGACGCCGATCTGCGCCCGGTCTATCGGGCGGTCGAGATCTACCGGGTCGACGAACCTGCGGACGCGCCTGTCGGGCCGTATTCGGTGGACGCCGCGTCGGTCCCCATGGTGCAGGGCGGACCCGAGTCGCTGCTGAGCCTGAACACCACCGATCCCACGCATGTGGGTCCGAGGCTGTTCGCGGCGGACAGTGCACGCGCGGGACGGGAACCGGACACACTGACCGTGACCGACACCCCCACCGATCGGGAAACCGACTACGGTCAGGTCGATCACCATTCGTCGACGATCCGCGCCGAAGGCGACGACCGACGCACCCACAATCTGGTGCCCGACTATCCCGTGCCCGACACCGAACTCGTGCAGGCCGAATGGGAAGGCGCACGGATCAGTGTGTCGAGCGCCGCGTCGGATGCCACGCAGCTCGGCGGGACATCGGTCGGCAGCAGCCCGGCCGCCGCGGTCGACGGCGACCCCACCACCGGTTGGCACAGCAACGGCCTCGAATCCGCGATCGGGCAATGGCTGCAACTCGACCTCGACACCCCGATCGACGCGGGCATCCTGCACCTGACGACGAGTTCGGGTGCACTGGGTGCGCCGGTGAAGTGGCTCGAGGTGACCACCGACCGGGGAAGTACCGCCGTGCGCGTCGAGAAGCCGGGCACCCCGCAGACCGTCGCGTTGCCGCTGGGCACGACGACGTGGATCCGGATCACCGCGACGTATGCCGAGGGAGGCAGCCGCGGCAACCAGTTCGGGTTGTCCGAGGTCGCGCTCGAGGACCACACAGACCGCACCGACCCCCAGTTCCTCGACATCCGGCGACGCATTGTCGTGCCCGGCCCCGCTGACGGTGCCTCGGTGCGCGGCTGGGATCTTCGGCAGGAGTTTCCGGGTCGCGGTAGTTGCGTCGACACCCCCGACCGAGTGCGGTGCGCGTTCGGGTTGGCAACCGCGCCGGAGGAACCGAACGTGTTCACCCGCACCCTGAACGTTCCGACCGAGTCGTGGGTGACCCCGCAGTTGTGGGTGCGGGCCCGCCCCGGACCGGCGCTGGACGAGGCGATCGACCGATCCGATCGGGTCGTCGCCCGCGGCGCCGCCGACGTGGTGGACCTGCAGGGCTCGGCGTTCGCCGCCACCGACGGAGATCCACGCACGTCGTGGACCGCGGAGGAGAATTCACTCGAACCCGGCGCGCCACATCCCACGCTGACGCTCGAACTGCCGTCACCGCAGGTGGTGACGGGTCTCGATCTCGCGACGTCGCTGGGAGCGCTCCCCGCCACACCCACCCGAGTGGCGGTGAACCTCGGAAACGGCCCGCAGGTCCGGGAACTCGACGAGGACTCCACGGCGACATTCGGTGCCGATGGCACGGCGATCGAGCTGACCCCGCACCTCACCGACCGGGTGCAGCTCACCCTCGTCGATCACGACGACATGATCGATCGCACGATCCTCGGGTTCTCGAAGGAGACACCGCCGGGTCTCGCCGAGATCACCGTCCTCGGTGAGGACGGACCGATAGGCGCGCAGGATTCGATCTACGACCGCGTCGTCACCGTCGGGTGCGAGGCCGGGCCCGTGATCACGATCGAGGGCCGCAGCTACCGCACCTCGGTCACCGGGTCGGTCCGCGACCTCGCGGAAGGCGCGGAGGTGCCGGCGACCCTGTGCGACACCGACGCGGTCGGGATGTCGGCGGGCCGGATCGATGTGGACGTCGAGCCGGGCACCGCGTTCGTGGCGTCGAGCCTGCAGTTGCCGCTCGTAGGTGCGGAACCGCCACGCACCGATCCCGTGGAACTCGAGATGGGCTCGTGGACCGAGAACCTGCGTGAACTGCAGGTACCCGCGTCCGACTCCGATCAGCTGATCGTGGTGCCGGAGAGCACGAATGTCGGATGGGTCGCCTCCACGCCGGACGGCACCGAGCTGACGCCGGTCGTGGTGGACGGATGGCAGCAGGGCTGGATCGTGCCCGCGGGTGCGGAAGGCACCGTCACCCTCGAATTCGCGACCGATCGGTGGTATCGCCTGGGGATCTTCGGGGGCCTCCTTCTCCTTCTTCCTTTGTTCGCCCTCGCGTTCCGGCCCCTCCTGCCTCGCCGCCGACCTGTGCCGGATCCCGGTCCCGCACCACGGACATGGCATTCGACCACTGTTGCTCTTCTCGGGGTCGCGGCCACCTCCGGCATCGTCGCCGGCGGTGTGGGGGTCACAGTGACTGTTCTCGGCGCGACGGGTGTGCTCGCCGTGGCCGCGCGGTGGGGTACGACGACCGCGTCGCGGATCCTCGTCGGTGTCGCCGGCGGATCGACGATGCTCGCAATGGCCTTGTTGTCGACGGGACCGTGGCGCTCACCCGACGGCTACGTCGGACACTCGTACCTGATTCAGTTCGCGGCGCTGGTCGGGCTGGTCGCGGTCGGTGTCGCGGCGTCCCGTACCGCGGAGGTGCCCGAGTTCTGGCGGCGGCGTTCCCAGCGGCGGAACGCCCGCCGAGCAGGTTCTTCGACGAACGCGTAGCTCACGGATGCCACCGCGACACTCAGCACGATCGTCACGGCCAGCACGAACCAGAAGCGTCCTTGGAACGCGGGAATGCCGAACACCGGCAGGACGACGGCGAGCACGGCGAGATGCCAGATGAAGATGCCGTAGGACCAGCGGCCGATCGTCAGCGCGAGCGGACTCGCCAGGATGCGGTGTTCGGCGCGCGGCGCGAGCACGAGCGGAGCCAACAACACGAAACTGACGACGGCACCCAGCACGATCTTGCCGTTGTACTCCCACGGTTCGAGAGTGGTGAGGGTCTTCGGCCCTGCGAGCGGCGTCGTCGCGAGACCGAATGCGACGAGCGCCGCGATCGCCATGATGTGCCGCTTCGCGGCAAGGCGGTGCATCCACGTCGGAGGGTGCACGGCGAGTTCGGCGAGGATCATGCCCGCGGCGAACCACGGCATGTAACCGGGCAGCCAGTTGTCGTGGTTGATGTGGTCCTGAGTCGGCACGGGCACCCAGACCCACGCCAGCGACAGCACGGCCGCACCCAGCAGGACCGGAATCCGGAAGCGGGCCGTGTCACCGCGCAGGCGGCTCACCGACCAGGCGAGCAGAGGCAGCACGAGATAGAAGGCCACCTCCACCGACAGACTCCACATCTGGGTGAGTCCCTCGGTGAGGGTCAGCGGAACGAACACCTGCACCAGCGCGAGGTTCGCCCACCACACCGTCGGACCGCCACCCGCGCCGGGCAGCAGCCAGAGGATGAGGATCACGGCCACCCAGTAGGCAGGCAGGATCCGGGCGGCGCGCGAGAGGAAGTACCGACGCGTCGACGGCCGATCGGCCTCGTCGCGCGCGGCGGCCGCATGCGGGCGCCACAACAAGAAACCCGAGAGCGCGAAGAACAGGGCCACCGCGAGATCGAATCGGCCCCACACCCTGCCGATCCAGGGGTCGTGCACCGCTCCGGTCTGGAATGCGACGTGGGTGATCAGCACACCTACGGCGGCAATTCCTCGCATTCCTTCCAGCGCGGGAAGGAAGCCTGCCGCGGAGCGGGACGGAATGTTGGGAGCGGTCATCGGCGACCAGTCTGCCGTGTAGTGCCCGAAACGAGAAGTGTGGGCCGCGCGGCGTGCGGGCGCGCGTTATCGAACCCCGGACTGTTAGTGTCTGGGCTCACGTGGTGTTCGCGGGTCGGATGCCAGGCGATCCGTGCAGCCCTGCTGCCGGTGGGGGTACTCGATGAAACCGTTGAGTGAGGAGATACAGCATGGCTGAGCGTTCCAGCTCGGGCCGGATACTGGCAATGATTCTGGTGGGCCTGGGAGCATTCCTTCTGGCCATCGCAATTCTGATCCCGACGTACACCGTGGGGAAGCTCAAGAAGACGCCGCTCGACCTCGAGGTGACCACGGTCGCCGAGGGCACCGGCGACATTCTGAATTCGCGCGCCCTGCTCGCCGGTAACGCTCAGGTCGACACCGACGTCCCGATCGTCGCCCAGCGCTTCGTCACGGTCGAGGATCCGGCAGACGGCGAGATCATGACGCTCCAGGCCGGTCAGACGGTGCGCCGACTCGACATGCAGGGAGACACCGGACTCGTGTCCGCGACCGTCGACCGCCTCACGATCGACCGGGTGTCGTCGATGCCTGTGTCGCAGGAGGAGTTCCCGGATCGGGTCAGCACGATCCAGACGTCCGCAGATTCGCCGGGCGAGGAGATCGACAACCGCGAGGGCCTGCAGTACAAGTTCCCGTTCGACGTCAAGCAGGAGTCGTACCCGTACTACGACATCAATGCGCGTGAGACCTACCCCATCGACTTCGTCGGTGAGGAAGAGATCAACGGCATGCCCGTCTACCACTTCAAGCACGAGATCGGCCCGGTCGACATGTCGGAGGCCGACCCCAGTGCCCCGACGTACAAGCTGGAGCTCCCCGCTTCGACGTGGGGTGTCGGTGAAGGCGACGAGCCCGTCGAGATGACCCGCTGGTACAACAACGTCCGCGACCTGTGGGTCGACCCGATCACCGGTGTCGTCGTCAAGGGTCAGGAACAGCAGGACCAGTACTACGCGCGTGAGGCGAACACCCCCGAGGTCACCGTCCTCGACGTGACACTGCCGTTCGACGAGCCGACGATCGAGTACCAGCTCGAGCAGGCCCGCGACGGCCAGGACCAGCTGTCGCTCTTCGGCAGGACCCTGCCGATCATCGCCGGAATCCTCGGCGTCATCCTGCTGATCATCGGCTTCGTCCTCGGTCTCCGCGGTGGCGGAAACGGCGGTCGCCGTGCCGCCGCGGCGGGCAGCCCGGCTCCCGCCGGTCCGGCCTCGGCCGCAGCAGCGGGTGCCGGTGGTGCGCATGCCGCCGACACGCAGCGCGACTTCACGGACGACCGCACCGAGGTCATCCCGCGCACCGATCTTCCACAGGAGCCGGAGCAGCGGGACTGGACGACCGACCCGACACAGGAAATTCCCCGCACAGACCTGAACAAGCCCCCCACTCAGGACTGATCAAGGCCGAACGAACGCCGCCTCACGCCTCCCGGCGCGGGGCGGCGTTCGTGTGTTCGAGCCGAGTTGTCTTCGTCGCCGCGGAAGCCCCGCGGACCGCGAGTACCGAGACCACCGCGGCCGTGAGGGCTGCGACGCCGACTGCCACCGCGATGAACTGCTTCATCGTCGACGCGACCGTCGACATCAGGACGGCCTCGACTGCGAGACCCACCCACGCGACACCGGCCAGCGAGGTGCGATCCCCGGCGATCGCAGACAGCAATGCGCCCTGCAGCACCGCGAGGCACGCGCCCTGCAGCGCGAACAACCACAGCAGGGACTGGACGGGCTCGTAGGCGTCGCCGACGAGCAGCGGCACGACGGGCGCGCAGATCGCCGCAGCCGCGACAAGGGCCGTGCCGAGACCGACGAGGACCGCGAGGGCCGAACGCACCGCAGACGCCGACTCTGCCGGGTTCGCCATCCGCGGGTACAACACCACCCCCACGGCCTGTGGCAACCAGAACGCCACCTTCGTCGCGACCGCGCCGAGCGCGTAGAGGCCGGCGGAGTCTGCATCGAGCAGCATGCGCGCGAGCATCAGATCGAGCGACGTCAACGCGATCAGCGCGAGCTGGACCTGCGACGCGCGCATCACCGCCGCGGCTCCCGGTATGCGGGGCGCAGCCTCCGCGTCCCCGGGATGTTCGGGCTCGCCGGGGTGTTCGGGCTCGCTGCGACCGACGAACAGCGCGGCAGCCACCGCCACCACTCCGGTTCCCGCCGCGCCGGCCAGCAGCGCAGCACCCGGGCCGCCACCGGCGGCGAGCACCGCGACGGCAGGGACGACCTTCGCGATCCCGGCAGCGGCGAGGACGACACTCAGCGCCGCGAACCGGGCCCGTCCCTGCAGCAGTCCTTGTTCGGTCGCGAGAAGCACCAACAGAGGCGCCGTCACCAGCGCCCCGAACGCACCCGCGATGCTCGTGTCCAGTGCCCACGACACCACCGGCACGAGAGCCACAGCGGCGATGACGGCGATCAATGCGCATCGGTGACCGAGCCGACGCAGCACCGCGGTGCCGGCACCGTGCACAGCTTCACGCGCGATCACGGTCTGCAATGCCAGCGCCGGTACCGCAAGAACCAACTGGGCCGCGAGCAGGCTCGCGAACTCCCCGTACCCGGCCGGGCCGAGCCACCGCCCCGCGGGCAGATGCAGCAGGTAGGACGCAATGTTGGCGGTCATCGCACCGAGGGTCACCATCGTCATCCCGGCCACCGCAGTTCCGGTCCCGGAGCGACGCGTCGTGTTCTCTGGCGGCATCCGCCCATCCTCGCACCCGTGCGCACCGTAGTCTGCGGCCATGTCCACGCAGGGGTTGCACCGTCATCGCGCGACGCCACGCGCGCCGGCACTGGCACCGACGTTCGTTCCAGCGGTGTGGTCGCTTGTCCTGACCGTCGTCGTGCTCGGTCCGATGTTCACCTCACCCGGCTATCTGCTGCTGCGCGACGCAGTGAGCACCCCCCGTTCGTATCTCACCGATTCGGCGCTGGGGCTGTCCGACGCCGCGGCCCGGGCGGTCCCTCAGGATGCGCTGCTTGCGTGGGTGACGACGGTCGTCGACGGCGGTGTCGCGGTGACCGTCCTTCTCACCGCGTCACTGTGGGCGGCGGGATTCGGTGCAGCGCGGCTCGTTTCGGTTCTACTGCCCGGCTCCGGCGTGCCTGCGCAGGTGACGGCCGTGACCGTCGCGATCTGGAACCCGTACGTGGGCGAGCGGTTGCTGCAGGGGCACTGGAGTCTCCTCGCGGGCTACGCCGCGCTGCCGTGGGCGATCTGCGCGGCGGTCGCGGTGCGTCGACGCGCAGGTGGCGGATGGTGGGCGCTCGCGTTCTGGCTCGGGGTCGCGGGACTGACCCCGACCGGGGTACTTCTCGCCGGGGTGACCGCGGTCGTGGTCCTCGCGATGCCCGGGGGCCGCGTGTCGCGGGTGGGGCGGCTCGTGGGTGCCGCCGCCCTGACCGTGGCGGTGTCGGCACCGTGGCTCGTCGCAACCGCTCTGTCCGGTGGCGGCACCGAGGCCGACCCGGCAGGTGTGAGTGCGTTCGCGGCCCGCGCCGAGCCGCTCCTGGGCACGATCGGGTCGGTCGCCGGTCTCGGCGGCATCTGGAATGCCGATGCAGTTCCGGGCTCACGCACGACGCCGTGGGCGCTCATCGGGACCGTCCTGCTGCTCTTGGTCGTCGCGTGCGGACTGCCCGCGTTGTGGCGCCGACGTCGCAACCCGGTGATCGTCGCGCTCGCGGTCGTCGCGGTCGTCGCGGTACTCGGCACGACTCTCGGCGCCACCGCACCGGGTCTGCGATTCGGGGAATGGGCGATGGTGAACGTCCCCGGGGCGGGGCTGCTGCGCGACACCCAGAAGTGGGTGGCACTGCTGATGCCGCTCTACGTGCTGGCCGCTGCCGCCGGAGTCGGGGCGTTGCGGCAGCATTTCACTCCCGACCGCGCCCGCAGCGACATCGCGTGGGCGGCGCTGTCGGTCGTCGCCGTGGTGGGTGCGCTCCCCGACCTGGCATGGGGTGTCGGCGGACAGGTACGACCTGTCCGATACCCGGAAGGATGGCAACAGGTCGCGAGCATCGTCACCGCGGGCGAGGGTGACGCCGCAGTGCTGCCCACTGGAATGTTCCGCCGGTTCGACTACTCCGGCCCGGTGGCGGTCCTCGACCCGGCGCCCCGTATGCTGCGCGCCGACGTGTTGCAGACCGGAACCCTCATCGTCGAAGGCGGCGCGGTGGAGGGGGAGGGCGCACGTGCCGTCGACGTCGAGCGTCTCCTGCTCGATGGGTCGGATCCGTCCGAGCTGACGGCGCGGGGTGTCGGATGGGTCGTGGTCGAGCACGGCACCCCCGGCGATCACGGCCGGTCGGAGGAGACCCTCGACATGCTCACCCAGGTCTACAGCGACGACGATCTGGCTCTCTATCAGGTCGACGGCGCGTGGGCGCGGGAGACGACCGGTCGGAACGTGGCGATCCTTGCGCACCTGCTGCTGATGCTGGTGGTGGCCGCCGGGGCCACCGGCATGCTCGCAACCCGTCTACATACCCGAGTATCGGAGCTGCTCCGTGCCCTCGCCGGTCGTCTCCGGCGCGATTCGAGGAAACAGGCCTGACGCCCACCGTCCCGACGCGACGTCGGCCAGTACCTCGAGCACACCGGATCCGGTGGCCTCCCAAGAGAATTCACCCGCCCTGATCCGGGCCTTGTCGCCGAGCTCGGTGCGGCGCTCGGCGTCACCGAGCAGTTCTGCGACCGCGTCGGTGAGGTCGCCGGCGGAATCGACGAGGACACCCGTCACGCCGTCGACGATCGAATCCGTGAGGCCCTTCGAACTGCGGTATCCGACCGTCGGGACGCCGTGCTGTGCGGCCTCGATCACCGCGAGCCCCCATCCTTCCTTGCGGGACGGCATCACATGCAGCCAGGACCGTGCCAGCACCTCGTGCTTGCGGTCCTCGGAGACGTGGCCGTGGAAGGTTACGGCGGCCTCGATGCCCAGCTCGGCGGCGACGTCGCGCAGGTTCTGTTCCCACCAGCCACCTCCGACGACGTCGAGGTGCAGGGCGGGGATGCGCGTGCGAAGCGCAGCGACCGCAGTGAGTGCGTCCTCGATCTGCTTGTGCGGCACGAGCCGCGACAGCACGCACACGCTCGGGTGCGGGGTACGGGTGTGTTCGCTACCGGGGATGACGTCTGCAGGGATGGCGTCGGCACCGTTGCGGACCACCGCGATGCGGTCGTGGTCGACGCCGAGCATCCGCAGTTCGTCGGACGACGGCAGAGATACCGTCAGGTACTGGTTGCGGCGGTGCACACGCGGCGACAACGTGGATTCGATCCACCAGCCCAGCTTCGCCATCGCACGTCCCGCGACGGGCCACTGCTCGCGGTGGCAGTGGTGCACGAGCACGGTGACGGGTGCGCCGGCGACGAATCGGGAGAAGAACGGGATGCCGTTCTGGGTGTCGATGACGGCGTCGGGGCGGATGCCCTTCAGCGGGCCGAATCCGAGGCGTCCGGCGGCGATGGCCGCGAGGGCGCGCGGGTACACCCCGAGGCGGCCGCCACCGCGGCTGACGGCGATACCGTCGATGGTGTCGCGCTTGCTCGCGCCCGGGTACGACGCGGTCCGCAGGGTGACCTTGATGCCGCGGGCAGCGAGTTGCGCCCCGACCTGCTCGAGGTAGCGCTCACTGCCACCTCCCTGCGGGTGCCCGCTGTCACGCCAGCAGAGCAAGAGAACCTCCCGCACGCGGATACCCCCCGGTGATTGCGCACGCCCGTATGGACGCGGTGGATGTCACGGACACACTAGCGGGTGCGCTCGCGATGGAGGTGCACGACGGCCTTCGGAGTCGGCGAGGGCCGCGGTGTGCACAGCCGTGCGGGCACTACTGTGGTTCGACGTGCCATCGAAGACCACGTCCGCTCCGCGTGTGACCCGGCTGTTCGAACGCCGCGCTACCCTGCGGCGCTCCATCGGCCTGCTCGGCAGTTTCCGTTTCGAGCAGACCGCACCCGACAAATTCTACGGTGGTCTCGCCCACGACACCGTCGATCTCGTCGGCGACCTCTACACAGGCCTGACCGGCAACAGTCTCGCGGGGACCACCGTCGTCGACGTCGGGGGTGGACCCGGCTACTTCGCCGACGCATTCGCCGAAGTGGGGTCGCGCTACGTGCCGATCGAGCCCGATCCGTCCGAGATGCACGCGGCCGGACTGCAGGTGGGTGGCGCGATCCGCGGGTCGGGCCTCGCGCTGCCGCTGCGCACCGGGTCGGTGGACGTGTGCTTCTCGTCGAATGTCGCCGAACATGTTTCGCAGCCGTGGGTGATGGCCGACGAGATGCTGCGGGTGACGCGACCCGGCGGGCTGATGGTGCTCTCGTACACGCTGTGGTGGGGTCCGTTCGGTGGACACGAGACCGGTCCGTGGCACGCGTTCGGCGGCGAGTACGCAGCGCGTCGCTATGCCCGGAAACACGGGAAGGAACCGAAGAACCGATACGGTGTGTCGCTGTTCGAGGTGGGGTGCACCGACGGCCTCGACTGGGCCCGGTCGACGCCGGACGGCGAGTTGCTCGCCGCGTTCCCCCGCTACCACCCGCAGTGGGCGTGGTCGCTCGTTCGGGTGCCGGGGGTGCGCGAGTTCCTGGTGAGCAACCTGGTGCTCGTGCTGCGGCGCCGCTGATCGCCTAACCTCGCGGGCATGACCGCATTGGCTCTCGACGTGGGTGGCACGAAGTTCGCCGCGGCATTCGTCGCGGACGACGGGACACCCGTCGAACCGAAGACCGTGCCCGTACCCGGGGCCGGCGTGTGGGACACGTGCGCCGCGTTGCTACGCGAGGTCGCGGGTGCCGAACCGATCACTGCGGTAGGGATCGCGGCGGCAGGGCCCGTGGACACGCGGAGCGGCACCGTCTCCTCCATCAACATCCCCGAGTGGTCGTCAGGATTTCCCTTGGTGGAGGCTGTGCGCAGCCTCTTTCCCGGCGCGCACGTCGCGTTGGCGATGGACGGTGCGGCCGCAACATTGGCCGAGCAGCGATTCGGCGCCGGTCGCGGAGCGAACGATCTCCTCGGGGTGGTACTCGGTACCGGGATCGGCGGTGGCATCGTGCTCGACGGTCGCCTCGTGGCCGGCCGCACCGGGAACGCCGGTCACATCGGCCACATCGTCTCGGCCTACGGATTCGAGAAGTGCACGTGCGGCGGCGCAGGCTGCATCGAGACGGTGGCCAGCGGGACCGCCGCGGCGAAATGGGCCCGGGCACACGGCTGGGAGGGGGAGGACGGCGCTGCGCTCGCGGCAGCGGCGCAGGACGGCAGCGGTGTCGCGGCAGCGGCACTCGAGCGCGCAGGAACTGCGTTGGGCCAGGTCATCGCATCTGCGGCGGCGTTGACTGATGTCTCGCTCGTCGTCGTCGGCGGTGGTTTCGCGGAATCGGGAACACCGCTGTGGCGTCCGATGCTGGCGTCCGCCGCGCGGCAGGCCCGGCTGGAGTTCATCCGGGACCTGCGGATCGTGCCGGCGTCGTTGGGTGCGCTGGGAACACTCGTGGGCTCCGCTGCCCTCACGCATGGTCACGAGTAGGTAACCATTCGGCGGCACACGGGTTCCGAGGACCTACCCTGACTGGACCAGCGCTACCTCGACAAGCCCAACGGGCCCGGTGGGACGGATCGGTGGTATCCGATGAGGATTGCCGAAATTTTGCGGAACAAGGGTTCAGCGGTGCAGACGGTTCCCCCGGGAACCACGGTCTGTGAGCTGATCGGGGATTTCGCGCGCCACAACATCGGGGCGATGGTCGTCGTCGACGGCACCGTCGTCGTCGGCATCGTCACCGAGCGCGACATCGTCCGGCAGCTCCACGAGCGGGGCCCGTCGATACTCGTCGCCGCGGCCTCCGAGGTCATGACGGCCGATGTGGCGATGTGCCTGCCCACCGACAGCGTGGACAGCCTGGCCGAGACCATGACCGACCGTCGCATCCGGCACCTGCCCGTCGTCGTCGACGGGCAACTGCTGGGGATCGTCAGTATCGGCGACGTGGTCAAGAGCCGGATCGACGAGCTGCAGGCCGAACGCGACCAGCTCCGGTCGTACATCCACAACGGCTGACCCGGCTCGGTTCTCCTCCGCAGGCCCTACTCTGCCCTGGTCATCAGGTCTGCGTGGTCATTCGGTCGGCGAGTCGGCCTGACGGTCGAGCACGCTCACGCTCATCCCGAACGGCAGGAACCGCGCCGACCGGGCAGGGTCGGTGTTGCCCTTGAGACTGCGGAGCGCTTCGAGCTCCGATGGATACACCTGGTCGACGCGGGCGACGCCGCCGGCATCCGCCGTGTAGACGACCCACACGCCGTCACCCGCGTCGCCCGTGGTCTCGGGTCGCGGCTTCGGCTGGGACTGTTGCGGCGCTGCTACGGGTTGGTCGAGGAATGCGAAGATCCGGCCCTTGAGCTCGCGCAGTTCTTCTCCGGCCTCGCGGACGACCCGGTCGATGTCTTCGGGGTCGAATCCGAACGGATTGTTCTCTGCCATGTTTGCTCCTGACGGTCGGCACTCTCCAGTGTGGCGGGCCCGGCCGGTCTTCGCCACGACCCGACGCTCCCTTTCAAAAAGATGGAACGTGTTCTAGTGTTGGCGTGCCGATGTGATGCGGCACACGAAACCTGCAACATGCAAGGGAGGGGCCCTCGTGGCGATCGACCCGCACGACACAGCCCACCACGGCGAGGCCGCCCGTCCACGCGAGTCCCGCCGCGATCCAGACGTCGTACGCACCGGCCTGCAACGCTGGCTCACCGAGCGTGTCATCGACCCGGTCGTCGGCGACGTACACATCCCCGAATCCAACGGCATGTCCAGCGAGACCCTGCTGTTCGATGCCCGCTGGGACGGCACCGACCACCGGCTCGTCGCCCGCGTCGCCCCCGCCGACAGCGCGATACCGGTGTTCCCGCACTATGACCTCGACGCTCAAGCCCGCGTCATGCGCGCCGTCGCGGCCGCCACCACCATCCCCGTGCCACACGTGCACTGGACCGAATCCGATACCGCCGTGCTCGGCGCACCGTTCCTCGTGATGTCGCGCATCGACGGCGTCGTGCCGCCCGATGTGATGCCCTACAACTTCGGTTCGTGGGTCACCGAGGCCACCGACGACCAGCGCGCCACCCTGCAGGACCGCACTGTGGATGTCCTCGCGCAGATCCACACCGTCGACCCCACGACCGCGGGCCTTGCCTCACACCCCTGCGCCGGCGACGCGATCCGCGCGCATGTCGCGGCACAACGTGCCTACTACGAGTGGACCACCCGGACCGGGCCGCGTTCCCCACTGATCGAACGTGCTTTCACTTGGCTCGACACACACGTCCCCGACGACCCCCACCCGGCGGTGCTGTGCTGGGGCGACGCACGCATCGGCAACATCATGTTCGACGACTTCGAACCCGCCGGAGTACTCGACTGGGAACTCGCCGCGACAGGCGCCCGTGAAATGGACCTGGCATGGATGATCTTTCTGCACAGATTCTTCGAGGACATCGCCGGTCTCGCGGGACTCGAGGGACTACCTGGTTTCCTGCGGCGTGACGAGGTCGCCGACACCTACGCGCAGCGCACCGGGCACGTCCCGCAACACCTCGACTTCCACACCTGTTACGCCGCGGTGCAGCACGCGATCATCATGCTGCGCATCGCCACCCGGGCCGCGCACTTCGGTCAGTCCGTCGTCGGCTCGACCTCCGAACAGCCGGACGACCCCGACGCCATGATCATGCATCGCACGACCCTCGAATCGATGCTCGACGGAACCTATTGGGAGGCACTGACGTGAGAGCTTGGGAGGCACTGACGTGACAGCGGACCCGCGCGGCTCACTGTCGCCGCTCGACGACTACCCGGTACACCAGACCGCCGAACCGATCCGCCGGGTAGCAACCTCCGACCGCAACTTCTACGACCGCTACTACTTCAATTGCTATCCGTCCGACGAAGCCGACCTGTTCCTCGTCGTCGGTCTCGGCCAGTATCCGAATCTCGGTGTGTGCGACGGATTCGCAGTGCTACGCCGAGGAAACGACCACATCGTCGTCCGGGCTTCGAAGGCGCTCGGAACCGACCGCACCGACACCGCGGTGGGACCGCTGCGAGTGGAGGTGCTCGCAGGTCTGCAGCGACTGCGCGTGGTACTCGAAGCGGGGCATCCCGAAACCGCAGACCTGTCCTTCGATCTCACCTTCGACGGCGACGTACCCGCGACGGAGGAAGATCCACAGAAGCTACGGCAACTCGAACGTGTCGTGATGGACACGTCGCGGTTCGTGCAATCCGGCACGTGGTCGGGCACCCTCACCGTCGACGGGCACAGCCGCGAGGTCGATCCGGAGGTCTGGCGGGGCAACCGCGACAGATCGTGGGGTGTGCGGCCGGTCGGCGAGGCCGAACCACCCGGCCGCAAGGCCGCCGACGGCACACCCGGATTCTTCTGGATCTACTCGGTGATGCAGTTCGGCAGCGACACGATCGTCGTCATCGTGCAGGAGGACGACACCGGCCGCCGCCTGCTCGAGGAAGCTATCCGCATCCGGCCCGACACCGAACCCGAATGGCTGGGAAGACCCGAGCACGCCCTGCGGTTCGCGCCGGGTACCCGCACGGTCACGAGTGCGACACTCACCTTCCACCGCCCCGGCCGCGATCCGCTGGTCGTCGAATGTGAACTGCTGGTCGCGAACCTGCTGGCGATCGGCACGGGATACGGGCTCGAACCCGACTGGCGACACGGCATGTGGCAGGGCGACCTCGTCGTGCAGTCGTTGCGCCGCGACACCCGCGAGATCGACCCGGCGATGTTGATGTTCTGCCCCACCGACCATCTGGCCAGGTTCCACATCACCGGCGGCGACGGCAGCGCAGTCGTCGGCACCGGACTGTTCGAGGTCGCGGTGATCGGACCGCACCGACAGTACGGATTCACCGGGTTCGTCGACGCCGACGAGACCCGATCACCGTGACGAGTACGAGCACACCGCATCGAGAAGGATGAGGCAATGACGGATTACGACAAGCTGTTCATCGGCGGCACGTGGACGGCGCCGTCGACCGACGAGAGGCTCGACGTATTCTCCCCGGCCACGGAAGAACGGGTCGGTTCGGTACCCGTCGCCGGACCGAAGGACGTCGACGCAGCGGTAGCCGCAGCACGCACCGCGTTCGACGACGGACCGTGGCCGCGGATGACCCCGGCCGCGCGTGCAGAGGTGATCGGCAAGGCCGCGAAGATCATCGAAGAACGAGGCGCGGAGATCGCAGAGATCGTCTCGTCCGAGATGGGGCAGCCCGCCGCGTCTGTGCAGATGATGCAGATGACTCCGTCACTCGCGACACTGAATTTCTATGCAGGACTGGCCGATACGTTTCCCTGGGTCGACGAACGCAACGGCTCGTTCGGGCGGACGCGAGTGACCCGCGAACCCGTCGGTGTGGTCGGCGCGGTCATCGCGTGGAATGTGCCGCTGTTCCTGTGTGCCAACAAACTCGGTCCCGCACTGCTCGCCGGTTGCACCGTGGTCCTCAAGCCCGCACCCGAATCCCCACTGGCCGTCAACGTGATCGCCGAGATCTTCGCCGAGGCCGGCCTCCCCGAAGGTGTGCTGTCGGTGATGCCCGGTGGCGCGGAGACCGGCGAACACCTCGTCTCGCACCCGGACCTCGACAAGATCACCTTCACGGGCTCCACTGCAGTCGGCAAGCACATCGGCGAGATCGCCGCGCGCAACCTCAAGCGCTGCTCGCTCGAACTCGGCGGCAAGTCCGCCGCGATAATCCTCGAGGACGCCGATCTCGACTCCACCATCGCTATGCTCGTCATGTCCGGTCTGATGAACACCGGGCAGGCCTGCGTCGGCCAGACTCGGATCCTCGCACCGCGTTCCCGGTACGACGAGGTGGTCGAGAAGATCGTCGCCACCGCCGCTTTCTTCCCCGTCGGCCCACCGTCGGACGAAGCCGCCCAGCTCGGCCCCCTGATCTCCGCGAAGCAGCGCGACCGCGTCGAGGACTACATCAAGAAGGGCCTCGAAGAGGGTGCACGCCTCGTGCTGGGTGGTGGCCGCCCCGCCGGTCTCGACACGGGCTACTTCGTCGAACCCACGGTCTTCGCCGACGTCGACAACTCGATGACCATCGCCCGCGAAGAGATCTTCGGGCCGGTGCTGTCGGTGCTGCCGTACGACAGCGTCGACGACGCGATCAAGATCGCGAACGATTCCGACTACGGCCTCGCCGGGTCGGTGTACACCACCGATGTGGAGAAGGGCCTCGACGTCGCCTCGCGAGTCCGCACGGGCACCTACGGAATCAACTGGTACGCGTTCGATCCCGGATCACCGTTCGGCGGATACAAGAACTCCGGTATCGGCCGGGAGAACGGCCCCGAGGGGCTCGAAGCGTTCTGCGAGACGAAGTCGGTGCTGTACCCGCCCGGCTACCAGGGCTGATCTCCCAGCCCCCTGTTCGGCCCTCATCCGGCCCGTCGAGCGGGAGGTTGTGTGCACCCCTTTCGGGGAATCCGCACACAACCTCCCGCTCGATCCTCGTCGGCGCCTGCTGGGTCGTCGAGGGACTACTTCACGTCGAAACGGTCCAGGTTCGACACCTTCGTCCACGCGGAGACGAAGTCGTCGACGAACTTGCGCTCCGCACCGGCAGAGGCGTAGACCTCCGAGAGCGCACGCAACTGCGAATGCGAACCGAATACCAGATCGGCCGACGTCGCAGTCCACTTCGTTGCTCCGGTCCCGCGGTCGCGGCCCTCGTACAGGTTCTCCGATGTCTCCGAAGTAGACCACTCGGTACCCATGTCGAGCAGATTCACGAAGAAGTCGGTCGTCAATGTTCCCGGACGGTCGGTCAACACACCGTGCTTGCTACCGCCGTAATTGGCACCGAGCGCACGCATACCGCCGATGAGCACTGTCAGTTCGGGCGCTGTCAGGTTGAGCATGTACGCGCGTTCGACGAGCAGGTGCTCGAACGGGGCCTTCTCGCCGTCCTGCGCATAGTTGCGGAATCCGTCGGCACGCGGCTCGAGGACCTCGAACGAGTCGACGTCGGTGTCCTCCTGCGACGCGTCGGTGCGGCCCGGAGTGAACGGCACCGTGACGGTGACTCCCGCATCCGCGGCGGCCTTCTCGACCGCGGCGTCCCCAGCCAGGACGATGAGGTCGGCGAGTGAGACCTTCTTGCCACCGGCTGCTGAACCATCGAAGTCGTGCTTGATCTGTTCGAGCACGGGCAGAACTGCGTTCAGCACGTCTGGTTCGTTGGACTCCCAGCTCTTCTGCGGCTCGAGACGGATACGGGCACCGTTCGCGCCGCCCCGCATGTCGGTACTGCGGAAGCTCGCAATGGCTGACCATGCCGTACCGATGAGCTGCTGTACCGACAGATCCGACTCCAGCACTTTCGCCTTCAGCGCGGCAGCGTCCGCGTCGTCGATGAGCGGGTGGTCGACGACCGGTACCGGATCCTGCCACAGCTGCGGCTCCGGGATCCACGGACCGAGATACCGGCTGAGCGGACCCATGTCGCGGTGGAGCAACTTGTACCACGCCTTCGCGAACGCCAATTCCAGCTCTTCGGGATGCTCGAGCCAGCGCTGGGTGATCTCACGGTAGATGGGATCTTCGCGCATCGACACGTCGGTGACGAGCATCGTGGGGGCGCGGCCCGGACCTCCGAACGGGTCGGGAATCGTTCCCGCACCGGCACCGTCCTTCGCCGTGTACTGCCACGCCCCGCCCGGGCTCTTCGTCAGCTCCCACTCGAATCCGTAGAGAGTTTCGAGGAAGCTGTTGTCCCACTGGGTCGGTGTGGGAGTCCACACCACTTCGAGACCGCTGGTGACGGTGTCACCCCCCTTGCCGCTGCCGTGAGAGCTCTTCCAGCCGAGCCCCTGCTGCTCGATCGGAGCCGCTTCCGGCTCGGGTCCGACGAGATCGCCGTCGCCGGCTCCGTGAGTCTTGCCGAAGGTGTGGCCGCCGACGATCAGAGCGGCGGTTTCCTCGTCGTTCATCGCCATCCGACCGAACGTCTCGCGGATGTCGAAGGCCGCGGCGACCGGATCCGGTTGCCCCTCCGGACCTTCGGGATTGACGTAGATCAAGCCCATGGTGGTCGCGCCGAGGGGCTTCTCGAGCTCGCGCTTGCCGGTGTAACGCTTGTCGGTGCCGAGCCACTCGTCCTCGAGACCGAAGTACACTTCCTCGGGCTCCCAGATGTCGGGGCGGCCGAAGCCGAAGCCGAACGTCTTGAAGCCCATCGACTTCAGCGCGCAGTTGCCTGCGAGGACCAGCAGATCCGCCCACGAGATCTTGTTGCCGTACTTCTGCTTGATCGGCCACAGGAGGCGACGGCCCTTGTCCAGGTTGGCGTTGTCGGGCCAGCTGTTGAGCGGTGCGAACCGCTGCGCTCCCTGTCCGCCGCCGCCGCGCCCGTCGCTGATTCGGTAGGTACCCGCGGCGTGCCAGCTCAATCGGATGAACAGCCCGCCGTAATGCCCGAAGTCCGCGGGCCACCAGTCCTGCGACTGGGTCATCATTGCGATGACATCGGCCTCGAGCGCGTCCACATCGAGCTCGGCGAAAGCGGACGGATAGTCGAAGTCGGCGCCGAGCGGATTCGACTTCGACGAATGTGCGTGCAGAACTGAGAGATCGACCTGTTCTGGCCACCAGTCTCGGTTACTCCGCGGACGGTGCGCTTTCGGCTTCGGCGACTCGATGACCGGATTTTCGCTTTCACTGTTGGACACTTCGGCCCTTCCTTCCCAGAGTGGTTGTAGCGACCGCGATTACGGATCGGATCGTGCAACCTGTGGTGTCGAGCAGACGGCACACGTGCCCCAGTAGACGACCTCGGCTTCATCCACGACGAAACCGTTCGGGTCGGACGCGGTGAGACAGGGCGCCTGTCCCACCGCGCAGTCCACGTCCTCGATCGCGCCGCACACGCGGCACACGACGTGATGATGGTTGTCGCCGACCCGGGATTCGTACCGGGCAATGAAACCGGCGGGCTGGATACACCGGATCAGTCCGGCTGCGGTCAGTGCGTGGAGTACGCCGTACACGGCTTGACGGGACACGTCGGGTAGCACGGTGCGCACCGCGCCGAAGATCGTGTCGGTGTCGGAGTGCGGATGACCGTGGACCGCCTCGAGCACCGCGACCCGAGGACGGGTCACACGCAGCCCTGCACCACGCAGTTGCGCTACGTATCCGGGTGTTGGGGACACGCCACCTACTATGGCGCACTTTTCTGGAACGAGTCGCGTTTTCGGGACAGAAACGCCCCCACCCGGGTGAGCGGTTCCTTCATTTCGTCGACCGAATGAAGGTTTCCATCACCGTGGGGAGGGGGCGTCGGGCTGGGGCGAAGCCCCGTCAGATGTACATCGCCGGATCGATGTAGGTGGTCGGATCCACCAGCGGTTCATGTTTCTTCCGCGACCGGACAGTCGCAGGGATACCCGTGGCGATCGAGTCGGCCGGCACGTCGTGTGTGACGACCGCGTTGGCGCCGATCGCGCTGTCCGCGCCGATCACGACAGGTCCGAGGACCTTGGCTCCCGCGCCGACGGTGACGCGATCGCCGAGCGTCGGATGCCGCTTCTCCTTCGCGAGCGACCGGCCGCCGAGCGTCACACCGTGATACAGCATGACGTCGTCTCCGACCTCCGCTGTTTCACCGATGACCACGCCCATACCGTGGTCGATGAAGAAGCGCCGGCCGATCGTCGCACCGGGATGGATCTCGATTCCGGTGAGGAACCGGGTGAACTGCGAAAGGATCCGCGCCGGTCCCTTCAATGCGGGCACCGCCCACATCCGGTGCGCGACGCGATGCGACCAGATCGCGTGCAGACCGGAGTACACGACCGCGTTCTCCACATTGCTGCGCGCGGCGGGATCGTTGCCGCGCGCAGCCTGCAGGTCCTCGCGGAGAGTACGAATAATGCTCACAGCGACGATCAGTCCCGGATGTGCTCGAACAGCGGCGTCGAGATGTAGCGCTCGCCGAAATCGGGCACGACCACGACGATCAGCTTGCCCGCGTTCTCGGGGCGCTTGGCGACCTCGAGAGCGGCCCACACGTTCGCGCCGGCCGACACGCCGCCGAGGATGCCTTCGTCGGTGCCGAGAGCGCGACCGATCTTCACGGCGTCGTCGAACTGGACGTCGATGATCTCGTCGTAGATCTCCCGGTCGAGTACCTCGGGAACGAAGTTGGCGCCGAGGCCCTGGATCTTGTGCGGGCCGGGGTTGCCGCCCGTGAGGATCGGCGAATCGGCGGGCTCGACACCGATGATCTGCACACCGGGCTTGCGGGCCTTGAGGTTGCGGCCGACACCGGTGAGCGTGCCACCCGTGCCGATACCCGCGACGAAGATGTCGATCTCGCCGGCGGTGTCGTTCCAGACCTCTTCGCCGGTGGTGTCCTGGTGGATCTGCGGGTTGGCGGGGTTCGCGAACTGGCTCGCCGACACCGCGTTCTCGGTCGACTCGACGATTTCCTTGGCCTTCGCGACCGCACCGGCCATGCCCTCGGCACCCGGGGTGAGGACGATTTCGGCACCGTAGGCGCGGAGCATGACGCGGCGCTCGGTCGACATCGTCTCCGGCATCGTGAGGATCACCTTGTAGCCGCGGGCTGCGCCGACCATGGCGAGCGCGATACCGGTGTTGCCGGAGGTGCCCTCGACGATCGTGCCACCGGGCTTCAGTGCGCCGGACTTCTCGGCGGCGTCGATGATCGCCACGCCGATTCGATCCTTGACGCTGTTGGCCGGGTTGTAGAACTCGAGCTTGGCAGCGACGGTTGCGCCGAGGCCCTCGGTCAGCCGGTTGAGCTTGACGATCGGGGTACGACCGACGAGCTCGGTGACATTGTTGTAGATCCCGCTCATAGCTGATCCTCTCCCGGCCGCCAGGGACCGGCTGTGGTGTGCGATATACCTATTGCATCATGTTGCCCACGACGCACCATGTCGGGTTCCTTCAATACAGGTGCGACCCTCAGGTCCAACACTGGGGAGCATGACGAATTCCGTGAATCCCATTCCCGAGGGTTACACCACCCTCACTCCGTTTCTCGTCGTCGACGGGGCCGCGAAGGCCATCGATTTCTACTGCGACGCGTTCGGGGCTGCACTCGTCGACCGCACCGACGGTCCCGACGGCTCCGTGGCGCACGCGGAACTCGATCTGGGTAACGGTCGCATGCAGTTGAGCGACCCCATCCCGACGATGGGCCTGCACGCCCCGGACGGAACGAACGACGTGAACCACTCGTACGTGCTGTACTGCGCCGACTCCGACGTGGTGTTCGCGCGGGCCGTAGAACTCGGCGCACATGTCTTCGAGCAGCCCTCGACGTTCGTCACCGGCGACCGGTTCGCGACGATCCTCGACCCGTTCGGACACCGGTGGGCGATCATGACCCGAGTCGAGGACGTCTCCCCCGACGAAGCGAAGCGGCGCATCGACGAATGGCTGGCCTCGCAGAGCAGCTGAGCTGCAATCGCACCCGAGACGCCGAATGCCCCGCCCGGACTGAACCCGGCGGGGCATTCATGGTGTCGTTCGATCGATCAGCCGAGGCGCTGCTTCAGAGCCTCGAACTCGTCGCGGATGCCCGAGGGCACCTTCTCACCGAGGAACTCGAACCACTCGGCGATGCCGTCGATCTCGGCCTTCCACTCGTCGACGTCGACCTTCAGGGCCTCGTCGACGTCGGCAGCGTCCACATCGAGGCCGTCGAGGGTCAGGTCGGCTGCGGTCGGCACGTAGCCGATTGCCGTGGACTGGGCGTCGGCCTTGTGCTCGATGCGATCGACGATCCACTTCAGCACACGAGAGTTCTCGCCGAAACCGGGCCACAGGAAGCGGCCGTCCTCGCCCCGACGGAACCAGTTGACGTAGAAGATCTTCGGCAGCTTGGTTTCGTCGGCGTTCTTGCCGAGGTTGATCCAGTGGTTCAGGTAGTCGCCTGCGTTGTAGCCGAGGAACGGCAGCATCGCCATCGGGTCGCGGCGAACGTTGCCGACCTTGCCCTCGGCAGCGGCAGTCTGCTCGGACGACAGAGTCGAGCCGAGGAAGGTGCCGTGCTGCCAGTCGAAGGATTCGCTGACGAGCGGAACCGTCGTCTTACGGCGGCCACCGAACAGGATCGCCGAGATCGGCACCCCCTGCGGATCGTCCCACTCGGGGGCGAGGATCGGGCACTGCGACATCGGGGTGCAGTAGCGCGAGTTCGGATGTGCGGCCTTTGTATCGGACTCCGGGGTCCAGTCGTTGCCGAGCCAGTCGGTCAGGTGGGCGGGAGCCTCGCCTCCGATACCCTCCCACCAGACGTCGCCATCGTCCGTCTTCGCAACGTTGGTGTAGATCGTGTTGCCGGCCTCGATGGTGTGCATCGCGTTCGGGTTCGAATCAGCACTGGTGCCGGGCGCGACACCGAAGAAACCGAACTCCGGGTTGACGGCGTAGAGACGGCCGTCCTCACCGAAACGCATCCACGCGATGTCGTCGCCGAGGGTCTCGGCGCGCCAGCCGGGGATGGTCGGCTGGATCATCGCAAGGTTGGTCTTGCCACACGCCGACGGGAACGCCGCGGCGATGTAGTACGGCTTGTTCTCGGGCGAGATCAGCTTCAGGATCAGCATGTGCTCGGCGAGCCAGCCCTCGTCGTGGGCCATCGCCGATGCGATACGCAGCGAGTAGCACTTCTTGCCGAGCAGTGCGTTGCCGCCGTAGCCGGAACCGTAGCTCCAGATCTCCCGGGATTCGGGGAAGTGGGTGATGTACTTCGTGTCGTTGCACGGCCACACCACGTCCTGCTGGCCCGCCTCGAGAGGCGCACCCACCGAGTGCAGCGCCTTGACGAACGGGCGGTCGACGCCCATCTTCTCGAGAGCAGCGGCACCCATGCGGGTCATGATGCGCATGGAGACGACGACGTACTCCGAGTCGGTGAGCTCGACACCCAGCTTGGGATCGTCGGCGCCGAGCGGACCCATGCAGAACGGCACGACGTAGAGAGTGCGTCCGCGCATGCTGCCGCGGTACAGCTCGGTCATCGTGGCGCGCATCTCGTCGGGCGCCATCCAGTTGTTGGTCGGGCCCGCGTCGATCTCGTTCTCGCTGCAGATGTATGTGCGGGACTCGACGCGCGCGACATCCGACGGGTCGGAGTTCGCGAGGAACGAGTTGGGCTTCTTCTCGTCGTTGAGACGCGTGAAGGTGCCGGCTTCGACGAGCTGAGTAGTCAGCCGTTCCCATTCCTCGTCGGATCCGTCGGCCCACACGACGCGATCGGGCTGGGTGAGCTCGGCAACCTCCTGGACCCACGCAAGCAGCTCGGCATGCTGGGTCGGGAGCTTGTCGTCGGTACCGTTCAAACCGGGAATGGTCGCTGAGGTCATCAAACTCTCCTGGGGTGTGCCCGGAACCGGATCCCTCCCCCGACCTGCATCTGTAATGCAGTGACAGCGGCGAACCCGGGCTTTCCCCTCTCGGCAGGGGTACCACCCGCTTCGTCCGTGGCCGAACGGAGGACGCGGGCGCCGGATGTCCTATTCATAGAGGTTAACGCTGGACTACCAGCCGGGAACACTCGGGGCCGGTCGGAAATGTCACAGAAACGATTCAGAGGCGCGCAGAATACATCCCTCTTCCGTACTCGTACAGGCGATACGCCTCACTTGTGCTCGGTCGAATGACTTTCGTCCATTCCGATCGTACCTTCGTCGATCCTGTCCCACCTGGGTGTTCCGTCGAGCTCGCGGTGGAACTCCCAGACACCGAATTCTCCGTCGTCGGCGACGGCAGTGAGCCGATCGGTGCGACCGTCGAGATCGGTGTCGGTGGCCACGACCAGCGCACCGAGCCCATTGTCGAAGGCGACGGTGTCGTGGAACCCGTCACCGTCGAGGTCGGTCGTCGCGTCCACCGAATCCGCCCATGCGGCGGCGCTCGCAGCATCGAACACGTCGAGGCCGCCGAGGTGCTGGTCGCCGAGCCCGTCGGGCCCGAGGAATGTGTCCGCCATGCCTGCTCCTGAGATCCGGTTCTGCGGTGCTTGCTCTGCGGTGTTCTCCTGAGCCGCTCCCTCACCTCATTGGACGCACCGGATGATCGATCGGTTCCACCTGATTCAAGATCGACAGGTCCCGTTCACACGCCGCGATACGGGCCCGCTGTTCTCCGATGCGTCGACGGATCCGCGCGTCGATCGCTGCCACCCGCTCGTGCAGATCGCTGGTGCGTGCGCGCTCCCGCGCGGCAGCGTCGTGGCCGAGCTTCGATTCTGCGTCGAACGCCATCGTGCGGATCCACGCCTCGAGGTCCGCGCGAAGCGAGCTCAACTCGTCGACGACCCACCGACGCATCAGCTCGCGACGCGCCAGCTGTCTGCGCAGGCGAACCAGCCACCACGCGGCCACCGCCCCACACACCACCGTCACCAGCACCGACACCGACACCGGAATCGCGCCGAGCATCGTGGCCGCCATTCGACCGAGGCCCGCACCGGCAGATGCCCCCAACACGAGCGCAAGGCGATCATCGAGGCGACGGCCGGGCACCTGTGGGACGGGAACCGGTTCCGCACTCGGCGGCTGCGCCACAACTCCGAGCCTGCGCTCGACGGCGGCCGCGACCTCGTCCCGGAGACGCTGTGAATGCGCAGTCAGCAGAAGCTCCACGCTGCCCGGATCGGCGGAGCCCTCGTCCAGCACGTCGCGCAACACCACCGACGCCTCCCGCACTCGCACAGCGAACTCCTGCATCAGTTCCACCCGGGCTCGAGGGAAGTCCGGGCGAGGTTCGACGCTGACCGGTCGCGTCGCGAGACGTTCGCGCTCTGCGCGGAGCTCCACGGTGTCGTCGGCGGCCGAGAGCACAGCGATCTCGTCGACGATCATGCTGCGGGTCTGCGCCACCACTGCGGCGCGCGTCGCCCGGCCCGTCGCGGATGCAGCTGCCGCGGCGAGGAGCGCCTCGTGCACGCCGACGATCCCCGACTCGAGCGCAAGCACCCGACCGGCATCACCACCGAGTTCACGTGCACGGGCCGCAGCGACGGCCGACACCGGGATCACGACCACGCGTGCGAGCCACGGCGCATGCCGATGCAGAAGTTCGATGTCCCGGTCGCTGATCGACCGCCACCCCGGATACCGATCGATGCCGGTGAACGCGAACACCACCTCGGCCGCGCCGCGCGCCGCCGCGTCGAGTTCGGCCAGTTCGGTACGACCGAGAACCGACGACGCGTCGAGCACCATGAGCACCACCGGAGCGTCCCCGTCCTCCATATACTCGACGCCGCCGAGTTCTGTGAGTTCGGCCGTGAGCGTGGTGCGGCCGGATCCCGCCACCCCCGCGACCCGCACCACCGCCCCACCTTGTTCCGAGACCGACGATCGGTGCAGCCGTACCCAGCCGCGCGGGTTCCAGCGACGCAGGACATCGTCGGCATCGCTCACCGGACCATCGTCCCGCGCAGTGGAGACTCGGACACAGCAGGCTCGGACACAGCAGGCTCGGACACCGAAAGGCCGCACGCGGCGGCGTCCTCGAGTGCCGCCTCGATCACGTCCCGTGCCTGCGGCGACGCCGCGATCCCCGCGACCGTGCGCACGAAATCCTCGAACCGCCTGGAGCGCGCACCGTCGACACGGTCGGTGATCATTGTCTCCAGATTCGGATCGTCCTGCGCGCACACGGGCATCGCGAGGCCGGGGACTGCCCTGTCGCCGGTGACCACCACAACGACGCGACGGGAATCGAGCGTTTCCAGGAACCGCCGGTCGGCAGGATGCACCGAGGTCGGATCGAGCCGGGCGGGCAGTACATAAACCATCACGTCGGCGTCGAGAACGGGGTCGGAGACCCCCGGGACATCGACGACGGCAGGCTCCAACGCACGGGACAGCCCGCAAAGCCGGGCGAGTGCGCACTGCACGTGTTCTCGTCCGACACCTGCACGTCCCGCGACCTGGATCCGCAACGGTGCGCTGTGCCGGGCGAGCGCAGAGTGCAGCATGCGTCCGGCGTCCGGATCCAACCGATCCACCTCATCGGCGATCCGGCACCACGCGCCCAACTCCGAATACTGCGCCCCTGAATACTGCGCCCCTGAATATTGCGCGCCTGAATACTGCGCGCCTGAATACTGCGCGTTCGACTTCCCTGTCATGACGCCCCCCGGCCGTTTCGACGGATTGTGTCAGAGACCACGTCCCTGCACGCCCGAGCGTGGTCTCCGAGGCCTGCATCCTGAGAAAACCCTGTGGTCACACCGGTCACTCCTGCCACGCACTCTGCCGATACGTGACAATGGTCGGGTGAACCACGCCGATCAGGACACGACCGACACGCTCGACGAGCAGCAGTCCAGGGGGAACCGCCTGTACCCGCGGGTGACGAGTTTCCGCTCTCGCCGCGGATCTCTCACCGATCCGCAGCAGGACGCGTGGGACCGCCGCTGGCCCGAACTCGGTCGCGATGTCGGCGATGATCTGCTCGACGCCGACACCTGGTTCGGCCGCTCGGCTCCCCTCGTGCTCGAGATCGGATCCGGCACCGGCACCGCTGCCGTCGCGATGGCGCAGGCCGAGCCGCACATCAACCTGATCGCCATCGAGGTCTACCGCCCGGGCATCGCGCAGACTCTGCAGCGGATCGAACGCACATCGGACACCGATGCGCCCGTGTCCAATCTGCGGATCCTGCGCGGCGACGCCGTCGAGGTCCTCGAGCACATGATCGCGCCCGAATCACTGACCGGCGTCCGGGTCTTCTTCCCCGACCCGTGGCCGAAAGCACGGCACCACAAACGCCGGCTGTTGCAACCCAAGACGTTCACACTCATCGCGAGCCGGCTGAAGCCGGGTGGCGTGTTGCATGTCGCGACCGACCACGCCGAATATGCAGAGTGGATCCTGGAGGCGGGTAACGCCGAACCCCAGCTCACAGATGTGACGTGGGAGTCCCCCGTGAGCCACGAACGTCCCGTCACGAAGTTCGAGGACAAGGCTCACCAGGTGGGCAGCCACATCGCCGAGATGATCTGGGGGAAGATCGGAGCATGAGCGTCCATGAAGAAGTGTCCGGTGCGACCGACACCGCCCTGATCGAGAGCACCGAACGACCCGGGCGCGTGCTGCTCGTGTGGGACGCACCGAACCTCGACATGGGCCTCGGCGCGATCCTCGGTGGCCGCCCGACTGCTGCATACCGGCCGCGGTTCGATGCACTCGGCCGTTGGCTCCTCGGCCGCACGGCCGACCTGTCGCGTCACCGCACCTCGCCCCTCGAAGCCGAAGCGACGGTCTTCACGAACATCGCGCCGGGCAGCGCCGACGTCGTGCGCCCCTGGGTGGAAGCTTTGCGTAACGTGGGCTTCGCGGTGTTCGCCAAGCCCAAGATCGACGAGGACAGCGACGTCGACTCCGATATGCTCGAGCACATCGAGCTGCGGCGCAGCGAGGGCCTCGCCGGTGTGATGGTCGCGTCCGCGGACGGGCAGGCGTTCCGGGAACCACTCGAGGAACTTGCCGCAGCCGGCGTCGCAGTGCAGGTGCTCGGATTCCGCGAGCATGCAAGCTGGGCGGTGACCTCGGAGATCCTCGACTTCGTCGATCTCGAGGACATCCCCGGTGTGTTCCGTGAGCCGCTGCCGCGAGTCAGCCTCGAAACGCTGCCCGACGAGGGTGCGTGGCTGCAGCCGTTCCGACCGCTTTCAGCCCTTCTTGCGGGGCGCAAGAGCGTCGCCGAATAGGAGATTTACGTGTTCGACCGTTGGGGAGAGCTCGTCGTCCGCGCGCGCTTCACCGTCATTGCGGTGATGGTCGCGGCGTTGCTCGGGCTCGCCGGGTACGGCCTGAGCCTGAACGACCACCTCAGTCAGAGCGGCTGGGACGACCCCGGCTCGGAGTCCGTCACGGCCGCGAAGCTGGCCGACGGCACGTTCGGCCGCGACACCAACGGTGACGTCCTGGTTCTCTACACCGCACCCGAGGGCACGACGATCGACGACCCGGAGTTCACGGCGACCGTCGTGGACAGCCTGAACACGATCTTCGCCGAGCATTCGGACAAGATCCTCAAGATCAACGGCGCGTATTGGCCCACCGACGCGGCCCCGGCGCTACCGGCTCTCGCCGACGAAACCAAGCAGCACGGTGTCGCGTCGATCGCGATCGCCGGCGACAACGACACCGAGATCGCGAACAACTTCCGCGACGTGAAAGACGTGTTCTACATCGACGGTGTCGACGTCCAGCTCGCCGGCCTCCAGCCGGTCACCAACGCGCTCAACGACACGATGGCCAACGACATCAAGCGCATGGAGATCCTCGCGATCCCCGCGGTCGGCGTCCTGTTGTTCTTCGTGTTCGGTGGTGTCATCGCCGCGGCACTCCCCTTGATCACCGGTGGCCTGACGGTCGTCGCTGCCAACGGCATCGTCCGTCTGATCACCAACTTCACCGAGGTCAACTCATTCGTCGCCCCGGTGGTGTCGCTGATCGGGCTCGGTCTGGCGATCGACTACGGCCTGTTCATGGTGTCGCGGTTCCGGGAAGAACTTGCCGAAGGCTACGAAACGGCCGCCGCGGTGCGCCGCACCGTGATCACGTCCGGGCGCACCGTCGTGTTCTCGGCGACCATGGTGATCACCAGCCTGGGCGGTCTGTTGCTGTTCCCGCAGGGCTTCCTCAAGTCGGTGGCCTACGGTGCGATCGCGACCGTGTCGCTGGCTGCGCTGACGTCGGTGACGGTCCTTCCCGCCATCCTCGCGATCCTCGGTAAGCGCATCGACAAGTTCGGCATGAAGAAGTTCGGCCAGATCCAGTCGAACGAGCAGATCGAGAACAGCTTCCTCGGCCGCCTGACCCGCTGGGTGATGCTCAACCCCATGAAGGTGACCATCCCGACGGTCATCGGTCTGCTGCTTCTCATCACTCCGCTGACCGGCATCAAGTTCGGCGGCATCAACGAGACCTATCTTCCGCCGGATCACGCGACCCGCGCTGCGCAAGCGCAGTTCGACGAACTGTTCCCCGGCCAACGCACCGAACCGGTCAAGCTCGTTGTCCAGGGCGCCGAGGGCGGCGACCTCAACAAGATCATCGAGACCGGTAGCGCTGCGCCCGGGCTGGTCGAGAAATTCTCCATCGAAGGTCCCGCGCAGGACGGAGTCCGCGTCCTCAAGGCCGGTCTCGTCGATCGCAACATGACCGCCGACACGATCGACTACCTGCATTCCGCGTCGTGGCCCGATGGTGTCGAGGTGTACGTGGGCGGCACCCCGGCGATCGAGCAGGACTCGATCGCGGCGCTGCTCGACACGTTGCCACTGATGGTCGTGTTCGTCGTGGCACTCACGACCCTGCTGATGTTCCTGGCATTCGGGTCGCTGGTGCTACCGATCAAGGCCGCGCTGATGAGTGCATTGGGGCTCGGTTCGACCCTCGGTATCCTCACGTGGATATTCATCGACGGACATGGCGCGAGCCTGCTGAACTTCACGCCCGGTCCCATCATGTCGCCGGTGCTCGTGCTCATCATCGCGATCATCTACGGCCTGTCGACCGACTACGAGGTGTTCCTGCTCTCACGCATGGTCGAGGCCAGATCGCAAGGAGCGAGCACCACCGAATCCATCCGGATCGGCACAGCCCACACCGGTCGCATCATCACCGCCGCGGCGCTGATCCTCATCGTGGTCACCGGCGCGTTCGCGTTCTCCGAGCTCGTGATGATGAAATACATCTCCTACGGCATGATCGCGGCGCTGATCATCGACGCGACCGTGATCCGCATGTTCCTCGTCCCGGCCGTGATGAAACTACTCGGCGACGATTGCTGGTGGGCGCCCGCATGGATGAAACGGATCCAGGCGAAGGCGGGTCTCGCCGAGCCCATCCTCGCCGACGAACTCATGCCCGAGGACGTCCCGGAGCTCATCACCGTCGGCATGTTCGGACCTTCGACGATCACGGCAACGGGCTCACACCGGTTCCCGAAGGGCGCGTTCGGCGATGCAGAGGGTGCGAACGACATGATGACGCAGCCGATGCCCACGATCGCTGCACCGCGCCCGGCCTCCGAGCAGCGGCGGACACGCGATCTTCCGCCTCCGCGGCGGTCACAGGGACGTCCGCCCGCACCTCGTCAGCCGAGTCAGCCGGGTGGACCGGCACCGCGCGGCAGCGCTGGACTTCCGCCTCGCCGCGGCGATCAGGTTTCCGCACCGATACGTCGGGGGCAGCCGGGCCAACCGCCCGTTCCACGTCAACAGGATCCGGCACAGCAGGGTCCGGCACAGCAGGGTCCGGCACAGCCTCCGCTGCCTACCCGCGGAATGCCGGCACCCGGCAACGCGAGCGGTCCGCTCCCCCGGCGTGGGGCGGCAGGTCCGCAGCAGCCGGGGTCACCGCGACAGCAGGGTCCCGCCCAGTCGCTCCAGCAGGGTCCGGCACAACAGGGTCCTCCACAGCAGGCCCAGCCCCCGCGCGAACGGCCGCCGACCGCGGCGATGCCGCCGCTACCGCGGCGACAGCGCGGATCGGTACCTCCGCCGCTGCCGCGCACGGACGTGCGTCCTCAGGCTCCGACGAGCAACACCGGCGAGAGCGCTCGACCTCATGTTTCTCAACCTCAGGCTCCTCGCCCTCAGGATCGCGATCCGCAGGCCATCGAGAGCTGGCTTTCGCAGATGCGGCGGGCACCGTCGGCCGCCGGCCGCAGTCCCGAGGCACCCCAGCAACCCGAGACACCCCAGCAACGCGAGGTGCAGGACCCGGACTATCCCATCGCGGACAACCCCGACGACAGACCGGAGCTGCCCCAGCGCGGCGACCACCGTCGGCCACCCCTGAGCCGGGATTCAGGCGGACCCGACACCCAGGGCCGGCGCCATCGCGGCGACGATGACGACGCGCGGACGATCAGCGTCAGCGAGCTGATCGCCCGGCAGCGCCGACCGTAGGAAGGGTCGTCCTCAGCGCGGTCAGGTTCCCCGGAGGAACTTGCGCAGTCGCGCACCCATGGGGTGCGCGACTGTCAGGCTCCCGGCGCGCATCTTGCCCGTCACCACCAGATGCAACGGGCCGTACGGGGCACCCGTGCCCACCTTCGAGGTGGCCGACGAGGCGATGGCTTCGAGACCGTTGATGTCGGCGGTCGCCTCCATCGGCACCACGATGCTGATCGAGCTGAGGTAGTCGCTGACCTCGATCCGCACGACCTGCGTCTGCATCACCGCCTCGGTGAAGTCGAGCGACACCGACGACGCGACGGTGTCGACCTGCAACACCGGCGGTACCTCCCAGCGGCCCTTACGCGCGATCGTCGACATCCGGCCTTTGAGCACAGTCCCGGTACCCGCCGGGTACATCGGCGGAGTAGCCGTGGCGACGTGTGGCTCGTATGCCCGTGCGGGTGGAGTCTGCGGCTGCTGCTGGAACTCCGGGCGCATCTGGATACCGGGCAGGTCGACGAGCACCTGGTTCAGGTCTCCGCGGGTCTTCGCCGCGAGCACGGTGTCCATTCGTTCGGTGAATTCACCGAGCGACAGCATGCCCTGGCCGACTGCGCGCTGCAGCAGTTCACCCACGTGTTCACGTTCCGCGTCCGAAACTCTCAGATCTTTCGGGTCCATGCCGACCACTTTAGAGTCGTCCGAGCACGATGCAGGGTTCAGAACCCGAGATGACTCAGAACGTCAGTCGAGGCCCTGTTCGATCGCGTATCTGGTCAGTTCCACCCGATTGGCCAGCTGCAGTTTGCGCAGCGTCGCCTGCACATGGTTTTCGACCGTGCGGTGGCTCAGCACGAGGCGCGACGCGATCTGTTTCGCCGACATCCCCTTCGCGACGAGTCGCAGGACCTCGGTTTCTCGGTCGGTGAGGGTCGGTGCCGACGACTGACGCACCTTCGACACCGACAGCTTCCGATACTCGCCGAGCACGAGCCCCGCCAGGCCGGGCGTGAATACGGCCTGCCCCGCAGCGGTCTTGACGACGGCTTCGACGAGTTCCGCGGCCGACGCGCTCTTCACCAGATACCCGGACGCCCCTGCCTTCACGGCACCGAGCACATCGGCGCGTTCGGACGACGCCGACAACACCAGTACCCGCGACCGCGGCGACACGTCGAGCACTGCGCGGGTCGCATCCGTCCCGCTGCCGTCAGGCAACGACATGTCCATGAGCACCACGGTGGGTTCGACCATGGCCCGAGCTCTGGCCGTCCTCACGCTGTCGGCCTCTGCCACCACCAGGAAGCCGGACTCCGTGAGGTCGCGGGACACTGCGGTGCGCCAGATGGGATGGTCGTCGACCACCATCACGGTGATCTCAGCCATTCGGTTCCTCCTTGGGGACACGTATCTCCCACTCGGTGCCTTGGCCGGGCGCGGTCTCGACTTCCGCCACACCGCCGAGCCACCGCGCCCGGCCGACGATCGATTTCGACACGCCGAGACGCCCCTGCGCAGATGCTTCGGCCAGCCGTCCTGATTCGATGCCGACGCCGTCGTCACGAATGGAGAGGACTATCTCGTCTCCGAGGTCCTCGAGCAGCACGAACGCCTTGGCGTCGCGTCCGGCATGGTGATCGACGTTGTCGAGGGCGGTGGTTGCGAGCGCCACGAGTTCACCCGCGCGCGGCCGGTCCATCACAATGGGATCCGCGGGCGCGGCAACGGTGACATCCCCGTCGACCCGCATGCGCAACATCGCGGTCAGGTCGACGTGTTGTCCGCCTCGATCGACCTCGGTGTCCTGTTCGGAGATCAGGCGACGCAATGCTTCCTCCTGTTCACCGGCCAGCCGTGCGAGTTCTGCCCGGTCGATACCGCGCCCCGAGTCCTCGTCCGCACGACGCTGCACCAGCGCGAGCACCTGCAGGACACCGTCGTGGACCTGCCGTGCGAGCCTGTCGCGCTCCTCCGTGGCCGCCGCGATCCGCACTGCTTCCTCGAGCTGACGGTGCGCGGCCCGGGCGGTCCTCATCGCGAATCCCATCGCGACACCGCAGGCGACGAGAACGGGCGCGGTCGCGTCGGCCCACAGGTCGAGGTTGACCTGGTCGCGCACCACCGCGCTGACCGCAGCCATCACGATCGCCGAGGCGATGCCGGCGAGCGGACCGGCGAACAGCGCGGCCGAGATGACAGCATTCGCGACCCACAGCGTGGTCGGCATCGTCTGGTGGTGGCTGTACCAGTCGTGATCGGAGATCAACCGGGTCGATGCCATCAGTGCGATCGCCGTGATCTGGTCGACGGCAACCACCACCGGGCGTCCCCGCCGCCCGCGCGAGAGGAGCAACGCTGAGGTCAGCGACCACGCCACAAGGACGCCGATGAGGAACCAGCTCAACGACTTGTCGGTGTAGTACGGGACGGTCGAGAAGTGTGAGCTGACCGCGTAGACGACGGTGACCAATCGGAAGACCTGCGCGGCGCGCCACAGCGGAGCGTCGGGGTCTGCTGTCCGCGAGAGCACGGGTATGGAGTCCACCATCTCCGCGCTCCTCGCTTTCGGTCGTGGCTGCTTTCGTTTTCGCAGCCTTCGTTTTCGCAGCCTTCGTGGCCGCTTTTTCGGTGAATCCAACCACTCGGTCACCCCCAAGTGCGACCACAAGGTCATGTGACCGTCCGCACAGTGGTTTGATTTGAAGTCGTGTTGAGGTCATATCGAGCAGTCGCGGCGACTTTGCGAAGTCGCTGGCCGCTCTACATGGTCTCGATGGGCGCTTCGAATCTGTTCGGCGCCATGCTGGTGTTCGCGTTCGTCCGGTACGGCCTGCCGATCGAGGAGTCGGAGAACATCATCGCGGACCGGGTCCGCAATTTCGCGGTCTTCGCCGTCTACCTGGGGTTCGCCGGGGTCGTGAGCCTGAGCGCGGCAGCGTTGATGCTGCGGTCCGTGGTGCGGTGGCAATTGCGCGGCGGCCCGCCGACGCGATCGGAGCAGATGGCTGCCCTGCATGCGCCTCTGCGGCAGGCGATCGTGCACCTCGTGCTGTGGTTGCTCGGTGGGGTGCTGTTCGTGTTCCTCACCGCAGAGGAGATGCCGTCGCTGGCGGTGACCGTTGCGATCACCGTCGCGATGGCCGCGACGAGCACGTTCGGTTTCACCTACATGCTCGGCGAACGCATCCTGCGGCCGGTGGCGGCACGCGCTCTGAGCGAAGGACGTTTCGATCGGACCATGGCGCCCGGTGTCGGTACCCGTCTGGCGATGACGTGGGGTCTGGGCACCCTGATGCCGGTCGCCGGGATCGTGCTGCTGTGCGTCACACAACTGACCACCGACAACGAATTCGGCTCCGACGCGCTTGCATGGTCGGTGCTGGCATTGGCCGTGATGTCGATCGGGCTCGCGCTCGTCCTGTCGTTGCTGACGTCGTCGCAGATCTCCGACCCCATCAAGCAGCTGCGCTGGGCCATCGAACGCGTCCAGCGCGGCGCGTCCGGGGTCCAGGTCGAGGTGTTCGACGGCAGTGAGATCGGTCGGCTGCAGGTGGGCTTCAACCGGATGATGTCGGAGTCGGACGAGCGACGACGGCTGCGGGAACTGTTCGGCCAGCACGTCGGCGAGGATGTCGCACGCCGGGCCCTGCAGTACGGCACCGAACTCGGTGGCGAGACGCGCTATGTCGCCGTGTTGTTCGTCGACATGGTGGGCTCGACCGCCACCGCGGCCGAACGACCCCCGAACGAGGTCGTGGAGTTGCTCAACGAGTTCTTCCGGGTGGTCGTCGACGTCGTCGACAAGCACCACGGGTTCGTGAACAAGTTCATGGGTGACGCCGCACTGGTGATCTTCGGTGCACCGCTGGACCGCCCCGACGCCCCCACCGCCGCGTTGGCTGCGGCACGCGAGCTGCGGTTCGCACTCGACGAGATCACCGGGCTCGACATCGGCATCGGGGTCTCGGCGGGCCTGGCAGTGGCCGGGAACATCGGTGCCGCGGAGCGCTTCGAGTACACGGTGATCGGCGACCCGGTCAACGAGGCGTCGCGGCTGACAGAACTCGCGAAACTGCGCCCCAGCCGCGTGCTCGCATCGTCGAGTGCTCTGTATTTCGCGGACGACGAGGAGCGCGGCCATTGGGAGCTGGGCGACGAGGTCCAATTGCGTGGACGGGGGCGCATGACACAGCTGGCATGGCCTGCGCGATCTCCCGAACCAGCGTCTACCACCGGGTAACCATACGGCCGTGTCGACGGCGTTCGATACGCTGGCCGAGTGGCGCAGCCGCATGAAGACCGAGATGGCCCCGACGCTACACCGCGACGGGGTCGCTTTCGGTGGATCAAGTGGGTATTCGCGGTTGCGCTGATCGCACTCCTCGTCGTCGAGGGGATCTACCTGTGGCCCTCGATGAGCGAATCGTGGCGAGCTCTGACGGAGATGCACTGGGGCTGGGTCGCGGCTGCGGTGGTCGCGCAACTCCTGTCGCTGAGCGCGTTCGCAGGCCTCCTCCGCAAAGTGCTGCGTGCGGGCGGAGTTCAGGTGAGTCTGCCTCGGTCGACCTCGGTGGTCTATGGAAGTACTGCGATGGCAGTGACACTCCCCGCAGGTCTCGTCTTCTCGACCGCGTTCACCTACCGACAGACACGCCGCTGGGGCGCGACCCCGGTGGTCGCGTCCTGGCAGCTCGCGGTGTCGGGGGTCATCTCCACCGCCGCACTCGCTGCGCTGGGGGTCGTGGGCGCCTTCGCCGTCGGCTCGTCGATCAGTCCCATCACCTTGCTACTGTCGGTCGCGGCGGCCGGTGCACTGCTCCTCGGCCTGCGATATGTCGCGCAGAATCCTTCGTCGGTCAAGACCTTCGTCACATGGAATCTGGAGCGGTTCAACCGGCTGACCAAGAGGCCGGCCGACGCCGGGGTCGCCGTGTTCGAACGTGCCCTGTCCCAGCTCGAAGCGGTGCAGCTTCGTCGACGGGACATGCTGGCCGCGTCCGCGTGGTCGGGTCTGAATCGCGTGTTCGACATGATCTGCCTCGGATTCGCGTGCTGGGCAGTCGGCGGCACACCTTCGTTGGCAGGCCTGATCATCGCGTTCACCGCAGCGAAGGCGGTCGGGAGTGTTCCGCTGGCACCCGCGGGTCTCGGATTCGTCGACGGCACGTTGATCGCAACGCTCACTGCGGCAGGACTGAGCGCATCGCAGGCACTCGCCGCAGTGTTCGTCTACCGGGCGGTGAGCGTCGTGTTCGTTGCGGTGATCGGGTGGATCACCGTCGCGGTTCTGTATCGCGGAGCGAGGGCCGGCACGGAGATCGACCCGGTCGCCGAACGTACGGCGCCCGATACGGGCAACTCAGCCCCTTCCGTGGAAGGCACAGCTTCCGGCGCAGCACGCACGGTGCTGCAGCCCGAATGACTCTGTTCACCAAAAGTAGTTGCGAACTCAACTAGATTGTGTCATGCTTCTTTCGCAAGCAGTTGAAGGTTCAACGAGCTTCCCGAATCATCGTGACCGAACATCACGACCGGAACAACCCCAAGGAGCACCACATGACCGCCAGCACCACCACCCTTCCCGGCCTCGCCGCAGGCACCTGGGCCATCGACCCCGTCCACTCCAGCGTCGGATTCTCCGTCCGCCACCTCATGGTCAGTAAGGTCCGCGGCACCTTCGAGAACTTCTCCGGCAGCATCGTCGTCGCAGAGGACGGCACCGCCACCGCCGACGCCGAGATCCAGGTCGACTCGATCAACACCAAGAACGCCGACCGCGACGCCCATATCAAGTCCGCCGACTTCTTCGACGCCGCGAACTACCCCGTCGCGTCCTTCGCCACCACCGGTGTGCGGGCCGAGGGCGGCGACTACGTTCTCGCCGGCGACTTCACTCTGCACGGCGTCACCCGCCCGATCGAGCTGACGCTCGAGTTCAACGGTGTCAACCCGGGAATGGGCCAGGGCGCTGTCGCCGGTTTCGAAGCCACCACCGTGATCAACCGCAAGGACTTCGGCATCACCATCGAGATGCCCCTCGAAGGCGGCGGAGCAGTCGTCGGCGACAAGATCACCCTGAACATCGAGATCGAGGCCATTCAGCAGGCCTGATGCCTCTGGCCTGGCCCACGAGAACCGGGGATACCCTGGACCCGTGAGAAAGTACGCACCCGCGCTGGTCATCGACGTCATCCTGGTCATCGTCTTCGCCGCACTCGGACGATCCAGCCATGACGAAGGGCTCGACCTCGTGGGCCTGGCCGGAACGGCCTGGCCGTTCCTCGGAGGGCTCACCATCGGGTGGTTCCTCACCGCATGGCTCTACCGCGACAAGTTCGACGCCTACGCTGCCGTCCCGACAGGTCTGGTCCTGTGGGTGAGTACGCTCGTCGGCGGAATGCTGCTGCGCGCCCTGACCGGTCAGGGCACCGCGGCGGCCTTCGTCATCGTCGCGACGCTGTTCCTCGGTGCCGTGCTCATCGGGTGGCGCGTCATCGCCCGGGTCGTCACCCGCCGTCGCGTGAGCACCGGGTGATCACGACCATGTGATGGTTGGGCCGAAATCGGCCACGCCGAATGCACGTCGGTGCCACAGTGACGTCATGAGCGACACTGCCCCGACCTCCGAGATCAGGACCGACCACCGGTTCTTCGGACAACCGCTCCCCCTCGCCAACCTCTTCGGTGTCGAGATGTGGGAGCGGTTCTCGTTCTACGGCATGCAGGGCATCCTGATCTATTACCTGTATTACTCGGCTGCAGACGGCGGATTGGGCCTGAGCCAGCTGGCGGCCACCTCGATCGTCGGCGCCTACGGCGGCACCGTCTACCTGTCGACGATCGTCGGTGCCTGGATCGCCGACCGCCTCCTCGGTGCCGAACGCACACTGTTCTACAGCGCTGTGCTCGTCATGATCGGACACATCGCGCTGGCGATACTTCCCGGGTTCATCGGAGTCGGGGTGGGCCTGATCTGCGTCGCGTTCGGCAGCGGCGGCCTCAAGGCCACTGCGACGTCGATGGTCGGCGACCTGTACGACGAAAAGGACGACCGCCGCGACGCCGGCTTCTCGATCTTCTACATGGGCATCAATCTGGGTGCTCTCCTCGGACCGCTGCTCACCGGCTTCATGCAGAACCGGTACGGCTTCCACTGGGGTTTCGGCCTGGCTGCAGTCGGCATGTTCCTCGGTCTCGCGCAGTACACGATCTACCGCAGGCAGTTCGGCGACATCGGCGCGGCGCCGCCGCATCCGCTCCCCGCCGACCTCCGGCTGCGGGTCGCGGGCGGGGCAGCTCTCGCGATCGTCGTCGTCGCCGTCCTCGCGACGACCGGCGTCATCACCTCCGGCAACATGTCGGACATCGTGGTCGGGCTGACGATCTTCGCGGCAGTCGCCTATTTCGCACTCATCCTGACCAGCAAGCAGATCACGTCGATCGAACGCAGCAGAGTCTGGTCGTTCATCCCGATGTTCCTCGCCAGCTCCGTATTCTGGTCACTGTTCCAACAGCAGTTCACGATGGTCGCCGTGTACGCCGATGAACGCCTGAACCGCAATCTGTTCGGCTGGGACTTCCCGCCGTCGTGGGTCCAGTCCATCAACCCGGTCTTCATCATCGTGTTCGCGGGTGTGTTCGCTGCCGCCTGGACGAAGCTCGGACCGAGGCAACCGTCGTCGCCCATCAAGTTCGCGTGCGGCACCATCATCATGGGAATCGCGTTCCTGTGCTTCATCCCGATGGCCGGTGGTGGCGCCAACAGTGCCCCTCTCCTCGGCCTCGTCGGCATTCTGCTGCTGTTCACCCTGGCCGAACTGTTCCTGTCGCCGGTCGGCCTGTCACTGACGACGAAACTCGCGCCCAAGAACTTCCACACGCAGATGGTCGCCCTGTTCTACTTGTCGGTCGCGCTGGGAAGCGCCATGGCCGGCACTCTGGCCGGGTACTACGACGAAGACAACGAGGTGCCGTACTACCTGTGGATCGGCGGCGCCTCGATCGCCGTCGGCCTGATCCTGATCGCGCTCACTCCACGTATCCGGAAGCTCATGCACGGCGTGCACTAGACGATATGGAGTGACTCACGACTTGGCGTGACCTTGCCTCCCCGGGGGACTGAGGAGTGTCCCCTCGGTCCGGTCAGGGTGCGCCCGCGCAGGGCCGAGGTCAACGTCGTTCATGCTCGCTGCGCTGCGCGTGCTCCACGTTGACATCGAGTCTCCTGCACAGGCAGGTGAAGCGATGATCGAGGGACACCCCCGATGACTTGTGGGCCGGTGGCTGTGGCCCGAGGCCTCACGCACAAGATTCGTGGGTTACCGAGCAGGCGAACCCGCCTGTCCGGCCTATCCGACAATTGTGGGAGGCCCCGGTGTTTACCGAGCGTACGAGCATTGGACTGGACGTGCACGCACGTTCGGTCGCGGCAGCAGCCATCGACAGCGTCACCGGCGAGGTATTCCAGACACGGTTGACCCCGTCCTACGACCACATCCGGTCCTGGATCGCGGACCTTCCGGGTCCGGCAGCAGTGACCTACGAGGCCGGCCCGACCGGGTTCGGGCTGTATCGGGCGTTGACTGCCGCGCAGGTGCGGTGCGAGGTCGCCGCCCCATCGAAGCTGCAGAAACCATCCGGGGACCGAGTCAAGACCGACGCCCGCGACGCTCTGCACCTGGCCCGCTTGCTGCGACTCGACGAGATCACCTCGGTGGCGATCCCCACCGTGGATCAGGAAGCGGCCCGCGATCTGGTGCGAGCCCGTGAAGACTGCCGCGGAGATCTGATGCGAGCCCGTCACCGCCTGTCGAAACTGCTCTTGCGGCACGGCATCGTCTACTACGGCGGACAGGCGTGGACCGGAGCGCACGACCGCTGGCTGCGCACCGAGGCCGCACCCCAGCTGACTTGGCCGGCGACGCGGATGGCGTTCGACGCCGACTACGACCAGGTGCTCACCATGCAGGCCCGGCGCCGACGACTCGATGCGGCGATCGAGGATATGGCCACGGCGAGTGAATTCACCCCGATCGTGCGCCGGATGTGCTGCCTGCGTGGAGTATCCACCTTGACCGGGTTCGGTCTGGCGGTGGAGATCGGGGACTGGGATCGGTTCACCGGCAACACGATCGGCTCGTTCGTCGGGCTGGTTCCCTCGGAGTACTCCTCGGGGCCGTCCCGAGTCCAGGGGTCGATCACCAAGACCGGCAACTCTCACGCTCGTAGGTTGCTGGTGGAAGCTGCCTGGCATCACCGCGCCCGCTATCACGTCGGGGCGGTGATGCGGTCGCGGTGGGACCGGGCGCCGGCTGCGGCCCGCGCCCGAGGCGATGAAGGTAATCGTCGGTTGCATCAGCGGTGGGTGGGCTTCCTCGAACGCCGCAAACGACCCGTCGTCGCGAATGCGGCGATCGCCCGGGAGCTGGCGGGTTGGTGCTGGTCGCTGGCGGTGATGGATTGCTAGAGCCCACCTGATGGACTGCTTCGTCCCATGGGTTCGGTGGTGGCAGCGCGTGGATCGACCCGCGAAACAGCTATGAGCAGGCCCTGAGAGACCGACGCTCGATCCTAGACACGCGGATGCGGTCCAGCCGAAATCCCGTCCTGCGGTATCCAATCCGCGTATATCAGTCTGACCGCGCGTTGTATTGTCGACACGCTCACCACGCAGACTCGAGGGCGAAGCAACGAGGCGCCGTCGGGGTCGCTCCTCGACGGCGCCTCACCTTGCCCTCTTGACAAACTTCTCTACATATCAGCTGTACTTCCCTGTGAGGTTGTGTAGTGGTGGAGCCAATCGGTGTAGGTCGTCGCGCAAGCATCGTCTGAGGAGTAGGTCGCGGCGTAGGCCATGCGCCGGCCGCCGCCGTCCGGGATCCGCCCGAGCTTCTTGATGTCCACGTGGGCCAGCTCACCCGGGATCTGCTTTTCATAACGGACAGATCTGGGCTTTTCGGACCGGGAGCCCGGTGGCCTGATCGAGGTGGTGCAGCGGCGGTATCCGGTAGCGGGCGAGCACCCGCCCGACCGTCGAGCGCGGGATTCCGAGGTGGTAGCCGATCCGGTGTAGCCCCCACCGCTTCGTGAACCGCAGTGACACGATCCGATGCTCCCGCCGTGTCGACAGCTGCGTCGGCGATCAGAGAAGCAAGCCGGCGACCGTGCGTAGAGGTGAGGACGTGCTCACATCGATGAGGGTGGCACCTGCGTCTGACACCCTGTGGGGGATGCGCGTGTTCAGGACGACAGAACGCGGCTGGGTTGCAGGGCCGCCTCGATCTGCTCTCGCATCCAGTCAGCGAGAGACCCTTCGCGGTGCAGTGCCCAACCGATCATCGCGCCGTGGTATGTCGTCTCGATGAGCTTTGCGAGCGCGGTGACGTCCGTGGTGTCACGGATTTCCCCCGCGATCGAAGCCGCCTCCAGGTGATGCTCGATCGCTGCGCGGAGCCGGCGCGCGCCGAGCAAGGCCACCGTGTGGAAATCCGGTTCGGCCAAGTCGAGCTGCAACATGGCCACCGAGTTGGCCATCGCTTCCGGAGTCATATCGGGGTCCACAGCACCGACCAGCCCCTCGATGATCCGGTCCAGCGGTGAAGGGTGCTCCGCTTCCTCGATGGGGAGAACCCAGCGTTCCACACCGCGACGATCGGCAGCGAGCAGCAGCGCGTGCTTGGTGCCGAAGCGCTGGATCAGCGTGGCGGGAGAGAGCCCGACCTCGCGAGCAGCCGCGGCGAGCGTGAGTTTGCCCGGGCCGACGCGATGAGCGAGCGCGAGCACCCCGTCGAGGACGTCCTCGTCGGAGACAGTACGCGGGCGCGGCATCTACTCGACGCTCGGAAGCGCGTCCTCGGCGTCGGCCAGACGCGCTTCCTGGTCGACCACGCCCCAGTCCGGACGCTCGCCATCGACGTCGGAGACGCCGTAGGTGTGCATGAGGTCCCACGAGCCGAGGCACTGCCCTGCAAAGCGGGCTCGGTCGGGGTCGGCGGCGAGTGCGGCGATGCCGCGGCCGAGCAGGTGGGGAGTCTCGGAGTAGCGGAAGTAGCCGCCGTGGGAGTCAGCGGCATCGCGCCACGTCGCCTCTGTGACGCCGAAATGATCGAGCATCGATTCAGATCGAAGGAAGCCGGGAGTCACCGACAGCGCAGTCGCGCCGTACGGGCGCAGTTCCGCCGACAGCGAGAAGCCCAGCCGCACGACCGCCTCCTTCACGTGGTCGTAGGCCACGACCCCACGAAACGGAACGCCTGCCTTGCCATCGCCGACCTCCACCACGAGGCCACCTCCGGTCTCGATCAGCAGCGGCAGCGCGAAGTGCGCGGTGATGAGATGCGTCTCGATGCCGTTCCGCACGATCCGAAGAGTGTCCTCGATCGGGTGCTCCCACACACCCTTCACCCAGCGGGTGAACGGATCGCCACCCCAGACGTCATTGATGAGAATGTCCAGTCGACCGTGTTCGGTCCGGATGCGGTCCACCAGGGCCGCAACTTCGACCTCTTGGCCATGATCGCAGCGGACCGGGATCCCCGTGCCGCCCGCCGCGTCGACCAGTTCGGCGGTGTCCTCGATCGTCTCCGGTCGGTTCATTTCGGAACGCTGCTCGCGTGTACTGCGGCCGCTGCAATAGACGGTGGCGCCGAGGGCTCCGAGCTCGACCGCGATCGCGCGGCCACAACCGCGAGTGGCGCCGGCTACGAGGGCGACCTTGCCGTCCAGAGGAAGCGTAGTATTCATATCCTCACTATAAATGAACGATCATTTATATAAGGGTCACCGAGGCACCCGAAGTACCGAGAGCACCCGAAGTACCGAGTCAGCCGAAAGCAAGCCACGCGGCGAGACCGAACCCTGCGATGGCCACCCCCACCCGCAGCAGGTTCGGAGGGATCCGCTTGACCAGTGGAGGACCACACCAGCCGCCGGCGAAGGCCCCCACCGCCATGGCCGCCGCAGCGATCCAGTGGACCGGTCCGAAGAACGCGAAACCGATCGCCGCGACCAGGTTGGCGACGCCGAGCAGATAGCTCTTGAGGATGCTCGCGCGCCAGATCGACTCGGAGGTACAGATCAGAGTGAGTGCGAGGAAGATGACGCCCGCACCCGCCCCGAAATAGCCCCCGTACACCGCGACGACGAACAGTGCGGCGGCGAACACGCGGGGAAGATCACGCCCACCGGCCAGTTCACGAATCTTCGGCTGCAGAAGCAGGGCCAGCGACGCGAACGCGACGAGAAAAGGCACCGTGGCCTCGAACGACCCCGGTGGCGCGACGAGGAGCACGACAGCGCCGGTGAGACCACCGAGCGCCGCGTATGCCGTCCACCGCCACACCCGCGGCCCCGTGTCGACCACTTCACGAGCGGAGTTGCTGAGCGCACCCACGCCGACACCGACCATCGCGACGGTATTGGTGACGTTCGCGGCGACGGGCGACAACCCCACCGCGAGCAATGCGGGGTAGGACACGAGTGACGCGAGACCGGTGACGAACCCGACGACGCCGGCGAAGAACCCTGCGACGACGAGCAGCAGTACATCGACAATCGTCACGATGATCGAACGTACCGGTACCCGGATCAGTGATGTCGGTCGGCGCCGGTGCTCGCGAGGATCACGCGGGCGGCTTCGCCAATTCGGTCAGGAATCTGTCGGCCATCTTCACCGCGCGGTCGCCGCCGTCGGCGTCGGCAACGAACACCGCGAACGCCACGTCGCCGGTATAGCCGAAGAACCAGCGGTCGTCGCCGGCGGAGGCGGCGATGCCCGCGAGGCCCGGGTGCCCCTTCAGGAAGGACGCGGGTCCGTTCTGCACGTTGTCGATCATCAGTCCGCGCAGAGCGTCGGTCACGTGCGACGGCAACGGCTCGGGTGCATCGGTGACCGACGCGGGCTGCCCCTGCACGAGCATGGGCGCGGGAGCCTCGCCGCGCGCGATCGATGCGGCGAGCAACGCGGCGCCGAGCGGGCTCACGAGTAATTCGTCGTCGCCGTCGCCGGTGAACTGCACCACTCCGGACCGGCCGTGCCCGATCTGTGCGGTCTCGAAGTCGAAGCCCGGTACCGAGTACCCCACGCCGAGCCCGAGGCGGCCTGCGGTCTCTGCCAGATCTTCGGTGTTCACCGAATCGGGAGCGACCCCGCGGTCGAGTCCTGCCGCCAACCGCACAGGATCGAAAACGGAACCCGCCGAGTACAGGCCCCGAGTGGCCACGGGTCCGAGTTCCATGGCCTGGTTGTTGACGTCTGCAGCGAGGATCCCGCCGGTCGACGGCTGGATCGCGACGAGCGCCGCAGGAGTACCCACGGTGACGACTGCTTCCTTGGCCGCGAGCTGCACGTGCGAATCGACGGTGGCCGTCAGATCCGGAGGCGGGGGCCCCTGGGATCCCGCGACCTGGATCGGCCCCTGTTCGGGGTCTTCGAGCGTCACGGCCCACCCGGCGGTGCGGTCGCGTTCGAGCTGCCACGCCGAGCGGAGCGAATCGAGCAGCGGCGTCGAGACACGCCGGTCGGAGCTGATCAACGTGGGTGTCTTGATGACCTCGACGCCCGGCACCGAAACGATGTCGTCTTCGAGGAACTGATAGTCCTGGTCGCGGAGTTTGACCGCAGTGATACGAGCTCCGGGATCGCCGGCGAGCCGCTCCTGCATGAGCTCGGAGGTGATGACGGGCGCGACGGGCGCGAGGATCTCTGCGAGCCGCGTCGTGCTGGCGACGGAATCGGGCATGAATGCCGGATTGAGCACGATCGCATTGATGGTCTGTTCCTCCATCAGGGGCTTGCCCGTGCGATCGAAGATCTTGGGCGGTGCGGCATCCGTACGCACATGGTGGACAGTCCGGCCCGCGAGGTCGGGCACGACCACATCGGGGCTCCACGACACGCGCCAGCCGACGGCCAGCTTCCGGACGGAACCGTCGACCTGGTAGTGCCAGTCCTTGTTCTCTCCGAAATTCCAGTCTGCGGTGAGGGTGAAGTACCCGGAGTCCGCGTTGAGCTCGACGAGCTGGGTGACGTCGTAGTCGACGCTGCCATCGGACAGCCCGTCGAACATCTGTGCCAGCACGGGCTCGGCGGCGTTCGGATACGAGGTGAGTTCGGCGGCGTCGCCGGGCTCACGGTCGTTGAGTGCCTCGACGAAATCGTCGATCAGGATTTCGGCATCGCTGCGCGGGTCGTCGAACACGAAGGTATTCAGACCTACCGCCGCAGCCACGGCCACGGCAGTCCCGAGGACGACGGTGCGAACGCCTCGCCGGCGCTGCCACTCCCGAAATCCCATACTTCCCAACCTTCACTCCAGCAACATCGGTCACAAGCACGAGTCGTCTACGATGCGATCACGATTGCGCTACATCCGAGAGGTCACCTCCCCAGCCACTCTCCGGCCGCCCCCACAGCGGGAGCCGAACTGTCGGCACCCGCAATGAACACTGCGAACGCCAGGTTATCCTGCGCGCCGATGAACCAGCCGTGTGCCCCGCTCACATTGTCGGCTGCCCCGTTGTTGCCACCGTACTCTGCGGTTCCGGTCTTTCCGATGAGTTCGGAAAAGTCGCTCAGCTCGCTTGCCGTGCCGTCGGTTACGGTCTCTCGCATCATCGTTCGCAGTGCGGCAATTGTGTCTGCCGGGGCCGGTGCGACCTCTTGATCGGCGGTCGCCGGCTGCCCCTCGACGATCGTCGGCAACGGCGTCTTCCCACCCGCGATCGACGCGGCGACGAGCGCCATCCCGAACGGCGACGCGGTCACCTGCCCCTGCCCGATCGCACCCTCTACACGCGCCGCCCCCGTCTCCATCGGCGGGACGTTTCCGGTGACGGTCACGAGCCCGGGGGTGACGTAGTCGACGCCGAGTCCGAACTGCAATGCGGCCTCTGTCAGCGCCGTGGAAGGCATGTCCACGGCGAGTCCGGCCATCGTGGTGTTGCACGAGTTCGCGAACGCGGTGTGCAGCGGTACCTCGCCGAGGTCGAAGCTCTCGTCGTTCGGAATGGTCCGATCACCGACCGTCGCAACCCCCGGGCAAGGAAGCATCGTGTCGGGCTCGGCGAGCCCTGCCTGCAGGGCCGCCGACGTCGTCGCGACCTTGAACGTCGAACCCGGTGGATACAGGCCGGTGAGCGCGACCGGGCCCTCCAGATCGGCGGCAGCGTTCTGCGCGACGGTGCGCACTGCACCGGTGTCGGCGTCGATCCCGACGATCACCGCCGGCCGGTCGAACGACGCGAGCGTGGCTTCCGCCCGAGACTGCAGATCCGGATCGATGGTGGTGTGCAGGTCGGGGGCCTCGGTGGGGTCTACGCCGGCGATCGAGCGAACAGTGCCGTCGGCGGCCACCGACTGCACCGCCCAGCCCGCGGTCGCGGCCTGATTCTCGTGCCACATCTCATCCAGGCCCGACCACACGGGTGACGACAGATCGCGGTTGGCGGTGAGCAGCCGCGGCTGCGGCGCGAGCGTGACGCCGGGCAGCGCGGAGAGCTGCTCTTCCACAGGCGCCAGATCCGCCTCGCGCAGGACCACAGCGGTCATCGGTGCACCGGCCGCCGCCTCGAGGTCGGCAGCGAGGGAATCTGCGGTGATCGTCGGCGCAGCCGTGGCGAGCAGTGGCGCCACCACAGCGGGGTCGGCGGACGAATCGAGGTTGACGAGCGTCACGATCTGCTCACTCATCAGCGGCTGCCCCGCGCTGTCGAAGATCGTCGGCGGCGTGCCCGTCGTCGGGGTGTAGCGCAGTGAGGCGCCCTCGCTCAGCTGCGGAGCCAGTACGGCCGGGTCCCACCGGACCCTCCATCCGTCGTCGTCATCTGTCTCTTCTGCCGGATCCTCCATCGCGGAGCCGGTCGTGCGATACGACCAGTCCCGCTCTTCGCCGAAGCTCCACGACACGTCCAGATCGAAGGTGTCGCCGTCACCGATGCCCGCGACCGTCACGGTGGGATCGTCGTTGCCCAGCCCCTCGAACAGACCCGAGATCATCTCCTCCGCAGCAGCCGGATCCGTGGTCAGCGCAGCAGCGGACGCCGCGTCACCGGAGTCCAGCGCGGCAGCGAACTCCTCAGCGACCGTGTCGGGCTGATCCGGCCCCGTCGCGCAACCGACCACGCCGAGGGTGAGGCAAGCCGCTGTTACGAGCGTGACCATCCGTCGACCGATATGCATGGTCACGATCATGCCGGAGATCCGAGAACGGTGCCGCCGCCCGACACCACGATCCGGTGAACTGTGCGACAACCGAACTGTGTGGCGTCCCACAGGGAATCAAATCGCTTGCGCGACCGCCGACACTGCCTTTATCGTAGGAGTCGCATCTGTTCCCGGCGTTCGGAGAAGGCATTGCTCCTGTAGAGGTTCTCGACTCACCGCACGATGCGTGCGGGCCGTCTCTCACCTCCAGGAGTCTGCATGTCTGTACCCCTTTCTGCATCCAGCAGTGTCACGCTGTCTGCGCTCACGTACGAGCACCCCGACGGCACCCGCGTCTTCGACGGTCTCGACGCAACGTTCACCATCGGCCGCACCGGGCTCGTCGGACGTAACGGAAGCGGTAAAAGCACACTGCTACAACTCATCTCAGGACAGCTCACACCAGCACGCGGATCGGTGACCACGTCCGGACATGTCGCGTACCTGCCACAGGACATCACACTCGACCCTGCTGTTTCCGTGGCGACCGTCCTCGGGATCGACGCAGTGCGAACAGCGTTGCGGCGAATCGAATCCGGAGACGGTACCGGCGACGACTTCGACACCGTCGGCGACCGGTGGGACGTCGAGGAGCGCGCGCTCGCCACCATGCACCGGCTCGGTCTCGATCGAATCCTGCACGACGAAAACGATTTCGACCGCACCGTGGGAACGCTCTCCGGCGGAGAGACCGTCCTGCTCGGGCTCACCGCGCGGCTACTCGCCGAACCAGGAGTGCTGTTGCTCGACGAGCCGACCAACAATCTCGACACCGCCGCTCGCGAACGCCTGCAGGATGCTCTGGACCGATTTCCGGGGACCGTGATCGTCGCAGGTCACGATCGTGACCTGCTCGATCGGATGGACACGATCGCCGAATTGCGCGACGGCAGTCTGCGCATGTTCGGCGGCGGCTTCAGCGATTACGAGCAGATCATCGAAGCCGAACAGGAGGCGGCTCAGGCCGCGGTGCGGGACGCGCGCAGTGATGTTCGTCGGCAGGCCCGCGAGCTCTCCGCCGCACACGTTGCACTCGATCGGCGAGCGCGCTACGGCAAGAAGATGTTCGAGAACAAGCGTGAGCCGAAGATCATCATGAACATGCGCAAACGACAAGCACAGGAGTCCGCCGGTAAATATCGCCGCGAGCACGAGGGAAACCTCGAATCCGCCCGGGCCCAGCTCGATCGGGCACAGGATGCGGTGCGCAACGACCGTGAGATCCGGGTGGACCTGCCCGACACCTCGGTGCACCCGGGGCGGCGGGTCGCCGATGGGCCGCTCGAGATCGTCGGACCGGAACGCATCGCGGTGCGCGGACCCAACGGCTCCGGCAAGACCACACTGCTGGGGCGGATCGTCGACGCCGGGCCGCTGGTGCCGTATGCGCTGCTCCCCCAGCGCCTCGATATCTTCGACGACACCGCATCCGTGGTGGCCAATGCCGAACTACGCGCACCGCACCTGCCTCCACAGGAAGTGCGGGCACGTCTGGCGCGCTTCCTGTTCCGTGGCACCGACGCCGACGTGCCCGTGGGAGTCCTGTCGGGTGGCGAGCGGCTCCGCGCCGCGTTGGCCATTCTCCTCGCAGCAGATCCCGCTCCGCAGTTGCTGATCCTGGACGAACCGACCAACAACCTGGATCTGCCGAGCCTCGCGCACCTGACCCAGGCATTGCAGGCGTTCGAGGGCGCGCTCGTGGTGGTGTCCCACGACGAGCGATTCCTCGACGAGATCGGAGTGACACGGTCGGTTGTTCCAGGGGACGCCGGGGCGCCGGAAGAGTGCGCGAGACTGGACGGGTGAGCTACACGACCAATCCCGCGGACGGCACCCGCATCGCGTTCTCGTCACAGCCCGCCCGGTCGGGCGACGAGAACGCACCCGCGTTGATGCTGGTGCACGGCAGCGCACTGTCGTCGGCGGTGTGGCGAGGACTCGGGTACGCGGCAGTACTGCGAGAGCACTATCGACTGCTCCTGCCCGACCTGCGCGGCCACGGGCGCAGCGACACACCCCACGACGAGGACGCCTACGCGATGGACGCGATCGTCGGCGACCTGATGGCGGTTCTCGATGCAGCCGGTGTTCAGCAGGCGCACTACCTCGGGTATTCGTTCGGCGCGCGGGCCGGCCTGGCGCTGGCGGTTGCCGCGCCGCAGCGGCTCCGCAGCCTGATCTCGCTCGGCGGCAGCGCCCGTCCGCAGCGCGGGGCAATGGACTCGTTGTTCTTTCCGGGATGCGTGGATGTGCTCGCGGAGAAGGGAATGGACGGGTTCCTCGCGGAGTGGGGCGCCCATCGGGACGTGCCGGTGGACCCCACCACTGCCGCCGCATTCCGCGCCAACGACGCCGACGCACTCGTCGCGTATTTCCGCCGGTCCGATCGCGAACCGGGGATCGACGACGCAACACTCGCCGAGGTGGCAGTGCCAACGCTGGCGGTCGCCGGTTCCGAGGATCACCTGCGCGTGGACGACACCCGTTCCTTGTCGCGCACGATTCCCGGTGCGCGACTGGCGATCCTTCGCGGTGTCGATCACGCGGGCACGGTCGCGGCAGCGCCCGAGGTGCTGTCGGTCATCGGACCGTTCCTCGCGGCGCACACCGGACCGTGAACTACTCTCGGACTCCGATCAGACGGCCAACGGTTGCGGCGCCGGCGACATGACCGACTCCACCAGAGCGCTGATCATCCGCTTCATCACTTCGGTCGAGTCCGGCACGGACAGACCCACCACGTCGCGCAGCGAGACCCAGGCGGGCCACGTCGACGCGATGGCGATCGCCTGGACGATCTGAACACGCGCCGTGTCGTCGGCCCGGGTGAACTCCCGGGCGAACAGTATCCGGACTTCGATCTCCGCTCTCTCGAGATAGCGGTGACGGTTGCGCTGCAGTTCCTCCGAGAACGGCGCCCGAACCTCTGCCGATCGCGAGAAAGGCGCGATGTACTCGAGCGCCTCGGCGCGCTGACGGCAATACCGGTCGATGCGTTCCGTGAGCGGCAGGCTCGGGTCCACCGGTTCGTGCGCGTCGTCCTGACGACGCATCAACTCGGCCCCCGTTGCCGAGAAGAGCGTCTCCAGATCGCCGAAGTGGCCCCATAGTGACCTCAGTGAGACTCGTGCCCGCTCGGCGATCTGCGCGCCGGTCGGCTTGAGTTCGCCATCACGGATCAACGCGATATGCGCGTCGATGACCGCTTGGCGCGTGCGTTCGGCGCGTGCCGACCGGCCGTCGATACTGATCGGCGTGGTCGGTCGGTCGTCGAACCGGATTATCGGCCGATCTCGCGGCCCATTCTCTCCCCCGTGCATCGTGATCCTCCCCGATACTTGTGCACATCAGTTAATAGTTATCACCTGTCGCAGGTAAACTACTCTCGGTCCGTAGACCCACGTGCCAAGATATGCGAAGACACCGGGCGATTACCACTACCCGGTATCCATCGGCGCGGTTTTGTATTACCAACCGCACCCGCATCTACGGAAATTCACCCCGAAAGGGTCATATCGGTCAGGTTGCCAGGAGCCCCTTCGCGATGTGGGTCACCTGGATCTCGTTGCTCCCCGCGTAGATCATCAGCGACTTCGCGTCGCGCGCGAGCTGCTCGACACGATATTCGGCCATGTAGCCGTTACCACCGAAGAGTTGCACCGCCTCCATCGCGACCTCGGTGGCGGCACGCGACGAGTACAGCTTCATCGCCGACGCTTCCGACAGGCTCACCGGCTTTCCCGCCTGCGCACGTTCGATCGCGCTGAACACCATGTTCCGCACGTTGACCCGTGCGATCTCCATCTCGGCGAGCTTGAGCTGGATGAGCTGGAACTGTGAGATCGCGGTGCCCCACAACTTGCGTGACTTCGCATATTCGGTGCACAACGCCAGGCATTGCTCGATGATGCCGAGCGACAGATAGGCGATACCGATCCGCTCGGCCGCGAAGGATTCTTTCGCGCTGCTCTTGCCGTCACTCTTCCCGCCGTCCTCGGTTTCCCCGAGCAGACGATCGCGGGTGATGCGCACGTTGTCGAAGAACAGCTCGCCGGTGGGCGAGGAGTTCATGCCCATCTTCTTGAACGGCGGACTCTGTGTGAGACCCTCCATCCCCTTGTCCAGTACGAACGCGAGAACCTTACGCTCGCGTCGGTCGATCGTCGCGTCGCCGTCGTCGAGCTTGGCGTAGACGATGATGACGTCGGCGTAGGGACCGTTGGTGATGAAGGTTTTCTGACCGTTGAGGATGTAGTCGTCACCATCGCGGCGCACGGTGGTCTTCATGCCGCCGAATGCGTCGGATCCGGAATCGGGTTCGGTGATGGCCCAGGCGCCGACCTTCTCGAAGGTCACCAATTCGGGCAGCCAGCGTTTCTTCTGAGCGAGGGTGCCGCGACCGCGGATCGTGCCGGCGGTGAGCCCGAGGCTCACCCCCATCGATGCGACGAGTCCCAGGCTCACCCCGGCGATCTCGATATTGAGCAGCGCTGCCATGCCCGGTGACCCACCCATTCCGCCGGAAGCACCGGACGCACGCTCCCCCTTCTCTTCTTTGTCGAGGGCTCGCTCGAGGGACTCGCGGGCCATCTCGTCGATACCGAATGCGGCAAACATCTTGCGGATGATGTCGAACGGCGGAAGCTCACCGGACTCGAGCCTGTCGACGTGGGGGCGGATTTCCTTCTCGATGAATCCGCGCAGCGCGTCGCGGAACATGAGGTCTGTGTCGGACCACTCGTACATGAACGAAATATAGAACATGTTCCTGTTTGTGTATACGGTCGACACGAAACCGACCCGACGAAAGTCGCTCGGAAATCGCGCACCCGGCGCTAGCCTTGCGCCCACGAACGTGAGAGGGGGCATCGTGATCGTGGAGAGCCTGGCCGTCGAGAACCTGGCCGTCGACACTCTGGCCATGCACATGAGCGACGGACTGATCACCCCGCGTGCATCGGTGTTGTTCTGCGTCGTCGCCGTGATCGGTGTCGCGCTCGCCGCATGGCGCGCGCGGACCGAGCTGACCGAAAGGTCCGCCGCGACCGCGGCACTCGTGACCGCACTCGTGTTCGCGCTGCAGATGATCGACGTCCCGGTCCTGCCCGGAGTGAGCAGCCACGTCCTCGGCGGGGCCGTGGCGGCACTGCTCCTCGGCCCCTTCGCCGCCGCGCTGTGCCTGACGTTCGTGCTCACCGTGCAGGCCTTCGTGTTCGCCGACGGAGGCCTCACCGCACTCGGGGCGAACACCACCGTCATAGCTCTCGTGGGGGTCGCCGGCGGATACGGCACCGCCGTCGCTCTTCGCACGTTCTTCGCCCGTCGCGATGCCGCTACCCCTCACGACACCGCCCTTCACGACACGGTGTCACCTACTGCACGCACCTTCACCATCGCATTTGCTGCTGGCTGCGCGTCGGTGTTCGCCGCGATCACCGGATTCGTGGTCGTCTACGCGATGTCCGGCGCTACGCACATGCCGCTGTCGACCCTCGCGTATCTCTACGGCGCCCACGCGCCTATCGCGCTGCTCGAAGGTCTCGTCACCGGGGTTGTCGTCGTCGCAGCGGCAGGCGCGACGCACACCCGTCTCATGGCCACACTCGGCTTCGCTGCACTCGGCGTCGCCGGCATCCTGTCCACCGTCGCCCTGTCAACCTTCACTGCGGACACACCTGACGCGCTCGAAGCCGCAACGCTGCGCGGATGCGAAATCGCACCGACCGACACGCCTCGGGCTTCACGGACCGGCAACTGCATGGCTCGCCACGTTCGAGAGCATCGGCTCGCAGACAGCGTCCTGGCCGACTACACGGTCGGAGGTCAAGAGGGTTCGACCGGCGTCGCCGGCACGATCGGGGTGCTCGTTACCGTCGCGTTCGCCGGCACCGGTTTTCGTGCACTCACGCGTCGGCGTGAGCCCGTCTTGCACCTCGAACTGCCTCGATGAGTTCGGCAGCGAGGTCGCGGCCGCGACGGATCGGCTCGATCGAGTGTTCGAACTTCGATCCCGCGAGCGCCCCGTCGTAGATCAACCGTACGCGTTCGGCGGTCAGACCCGGATCTGCCGCACCTGCCCGGTCGAGCAGTCCTACAAGAGTGTCGAGTAGCCACTCGCGATGCGCCAGAACCGGCTCGATCCGCTCTTCCGGGAACTCCGTGGCCGCATTCGCGTACTGGCATCCCCGGAAATTCTTGCCCGGTGCCGAGGCGAGCGCGAGGTCGAAGAAGGTCAGGATTCGGCGCACGGGGTCGTCGATGCCCACGACCGCGTCGTTCCATCGGGCGCGATCGCGACGGTCGAGACGGTCGAGGTAAGCGTGGACGAGGCCGTCCTTCGAGCCGTAGGACGAGTACAGGCTCGCACGCGCCACCCCCGCCTCGGCGAGGATCCGATCGACACCCACCGCTCGAATGCCGAACTCGGCGAACAGTGCGCTGGCGGTGTCGAGGAGTCGTTCCGCGGGCGGCCGCTTGGCGGGGGTTTCGACGGGGGTACGCACACAGAAAAGCCTATCGGATCGTCGAGATAGACAGACCGTTCTATACAGATGTATCCTGTCTCCCGTGACACGCTGTCTTCTGACCCGTCGCCTGCACGTGGATCTCGTGCGGGTGACCGGCGCTGCGTGTTGTCATTTCATGCGCTGACCGGCGCCTGCCTCACCCGGCCCGTCGCTTCCTGACGTACGCCCGCGTTCGCCCCTGCCGTCAGCATGCCCACACCGCTCTACCCGGAAGGTGACTCCATGTCGCTGTATCTCTACGAACTCGTGCCCTCCGAAGGCCGGGCCGAAGCCGCCATCAAGGCATTCGACACTGCGGTCGTTGCCGGCGGTGGCGAACTGATCGAATCCCAGGTGACCTCCGGCGGCACGCGCATCTTCGCTGTCGCCGAGTTCGACGCATGCCGCGCAGCCCAGCTCGAGGCAACCACCCTCGATATCGCAGAAATCGTGGGCCCCAACGAAGTTCGACTCGTCGGCGCCGATCTCGACCAGATCAAGGCAGCGCGCCCCGAGGCCGGCTACCTCGTGGAGTGGGACATCCCCGACACCATCGACATGGAGACCTATCTCGCGCGCAAGAAGGCCAACTCGCCGAAGTACGCGAACGTCCCCGAGGTGAGCTTCCTTCGCACCTACGTGCGCGAGGACATGGACAAGTGCCTGTGCTTCTACAACGCTCCCGACGAGGACGCCGTCGTCCGCGCTCGCGAGGCCGTCAGCACGCCGATCGACCGCATCCACTCTCTCGAAGGATAGGCATCCGATGACCGCGGCCATTCAGAACCCGAACGAGCAGCTCGACACGATCGCCGAATTCGTCCGCGACCGTGCCGCAGCTCTCGATCGCGGCGAGACCGATATCCGCACCGACCTCGCACGCATCGGCGAGCTCGGGCTGCTCGAGAACGGGCTCGGCGGAAAGTGTCTCGACCACATGGTCGCGGTCATCGACGGGATCGCCGCGGAATCCCTCACCGTCGGGTTCTCGCTGTGGGCTCAGCGCATGACACTCGAATACCTGGACCGCGCACCGGAACACCTCCGCACGCGATACTGCGACGAGCTCGCATCGGGTCGGCGGGTCGGCGTCACCGCCATGGCGGCCGCACTCAAGTACCTCGCGGGACTCGGCGAACTCCCGCTCGTCGCGGAACGCACCGACGACGGACTCACCGTTTCCGGACCGATCCACTGGGCTTCCAACGTCTTTCCGGAATCACTCATCGTATTCCCTGCACGCACCACTGACGGCGGACACGTCATCGCTGCAGTACATGCCGACTCACCGGGTATCCGCATCAACTCGTCACCCGAACTGCTCGCGCTGGGTGCCACCTCCTCGACGTCGCTCGCATTCGAAGACGTTCGAATACCTGCTGCGGACATCATCTCCGAAGACCTCAGCGAATTCTGTGGCGCCATCCGTCCTACCTTCCTGCTGCTGCAGACTTCGTTCTGCGCGGGCATCGCCCGAGCATCACTCACAGAGGCGTCGTCGCGCCTGTACGGTCTCGGCGAGCAATTCAGCGGCGAATACCACCGTCTCGCACAACAATACGGATCGCTACGGGATCGCCTGTACCGATTCGCCACCGCACCGTCCTCGGTGCCCGGGGCCGATCTGATCCGCCTGCGCCTCGACGGCTCGGTCGTCGCAGTTGCCGCAACGCGTCTCGAAGCGACGCTGCGCGGCGGCGCCGGATACGCCTCCTCGAGCGCAACGAACAGGCGTTTCCGCGAGGCCGCGTTCCTCCCCATCCAATCCCCCTCGGAAGGACAGTTGCGGTGGGAACTCTCGAAGTTCGAATAACGAGCGCTCACAAGAGTTTCGCGGGTCGACGCGAACCCGTCCTGCAGGGGCTCGACCTCGACGTCCCCACCGGTGAGTTCCTCGTCCTGCTCGGCAGCAGTGGTAGCGGGAAGTCGACGCTCCTGCGGATCATCGCGGGTCTCGATCATCTCGATCGCGGAGAGATCGATTGGCCGAGCGTCGACGGTGACACCCGCCCGCACACAGGTGTGGTGTTCCAGCAGCCCTACCTGATGCCGTGGCTCACCGTTCGCGAAAACATCGCCTTCGGAGGGCGTTTCAAGAATCATCGAGAACGGTTCGATATCGCGTACGCCGATGAACTGCTTGCCCGGTTCGGGTTGTCCGGACTTGCCGGCTATTACCCCGATCAGCTGTCGGGTGGGCAGGCACAACGTGTCGCCGTGATCCGCGCGGTCGCGGTGCGTCCACGCCTGCTGCTGCTCGACGAACCGTTCAGCGCGCTCGACCCCGCGACACGCTCCGATCTACAGTCGTGGCTGGGCGACCTCGCCCGAGACCTTGCCTTCACGACGGTGCTGGTCACCCACGACCTGGACGAAGCTCTTCGGCTCGCCGACCGGATCGCACTGTTCGGCCGAGGTGGCACGGTGCGGCAGCAGTGGCGCATCGCCGACGTCAACCAGGACGAACGGGCGCCACTGCGCACTGAGATCCTCGAGCACTACCGCGATTCGTCGCTGACCCCATCGTGAATGGGAAACTGACGCGGCGAACCCTCATGCAGGGTGCACTCGGACTCGCCGCTGCCGGCGGCGTGCTCGGCGCAGCCGACCTTGTGCGTACCGCTGCAACAGACCGCACCAACACCACGGGACAACTTCGCATCGGCTACCTGCCGATCACCGACGCGGCGCCGCTGCTCGTCGCACACGGCGCGGGACTGTATCCGAGCGGCATCGTCGACAACGCGCAACCTGTACTGTTCCGCAGCTGGGCGTCGCTCGCGGAGGCATTCGTCAGCCGGCAGGTCGACGTCGTGCACCTGCTGATGCCCCTCGCCATCCAATTGCGCTACGGCCTGGGAAGTTCCGCCCGCATTCTCGGATGGAACCACACCAACGGTTCCGCGCTCACCGTCGCCCCGCACATCACCGATCTCGGACAGCTCGCGGGCGAGACCATCGCGATCCCGTTCTGGTGGTCGATCCACAACATCGTTGTTCAACAGTTGCTGCGCGAACACGGCCTGACCCCCGTGGTGCGGCAGGCACCCTCGAAATCCGCGCGCACCGTCGGGCTCGTCGTCATGGGGCCCTCCGACATGATTCCCGCCTTGGCCAACGGCTCGATCGCGGGATTCACCGTCGCAGACCCGTTCAACGCCGCAGCCGAGCTCCGCGGCGTGGGCCGGATCCACCGCTTTCTCGGCGACGTGTGGCGCGATCACGCGTGCTGCGCTTTGCTCGTCCACGAGGACGTCATCGAAGCGAATCCCGCGGCAGTACAGTCTCTCACCGATTCAGTGGTGTCCGCCCAGTTGCAGATCGGGGCGGATCGCCCGGTCGCGGCGGCGATGCTCTCCGATCAATATCTGCCGCAACCGCTTCCCGCGATCACGACGGCCCTGACCTATCCGGGCCGCGACGTCGGCACCCGGCATCCTCGGTGGGCACCTCAGCAGATCGGGTATCAGCCCTTCCCGTTTCCCAGCTTCACCACCGCACTGGTCGAGGCAATGCACGGCACGGTCGTCGACGGCAACACCGACTTCCTGTCGCGGATCGACCCGGCGACGGTACACCACGATCTCGTCGACGACCGGTTCGTCCGCACGTCACTGACCCGAATCCCCGGCACCGACGCCTTCGGGCTACCCGCCGATCTCACCCGCATCGAGGAGGTCGACCCCACGTGAGCACCCCGACCCGGTCCGCCCGGAGTCTTCCGCTCCTGCCGCAGACCATCGCGATCGTCGTCGCCGTGGCGTTGTGGTGGATGGTCACCACCGTCGTCGCCGGACCCGATTCACTCGTGCGCGAATTCGCGCCGCAGTATGTGGGCCCGGCCATCGTGGATCTGTTCGCCCGCGGAGTGCTGCTACCCGACATGCTCGCGAGCCTGTGGCGACTTCTCGTCGGATTGCTGATCGCCGCAACACTCGGCATCCCACTGGGGCTGTTGATCGGACTCAATCCGATCGTCGAGCAGGCGACCATGCCGGTCATGCAGTTCCTGCGGATGATCTCGCCGCTGTCGTGGGCTCCGATCGCAGTGGCATTGTTCGGGATCGGGCACCAACCGGTGTTCTTCCTCATTGCCGCAGCGGCGATATGGCCGATCGTCATCAACACCGCGGCCGGTGTGCACGCCATCGACCCCGGGCACCTCATGGTGGCCCGGTCCTTCGGCGCGACCCGTGTCGAACAGCTCACGACGGTGGTGCTCCCCTCGATCCGCTCCCAGGTGCAGACGGGTCTGCGCGTCGGGCTCGGGATCGCATGGGTCGTGCTGGTGCCCGCCGAGATGCTGGGCGTGCGCTCGGGACTCGGCTACCAGATCCTCAATGCACGCGACCAGCTTGCCTACGATCAGGTGATGGCCGTGATCGTCGTGATCGGCTTCCTCGGATTCTGGCTCGACTGGGCGGCGCGTCACCTGCTCCGCGAGCGTCGCACCCCGATTCGTATGGAAGACACCGACACACACCAGCCTGTGTGACGGCCGAGCGCCGCGTCAGGCGATCGACGCGTAGGCCGCTCCGGCGACCACAGCTCCCGCGACCGCGCCGACGATGACCTGGCCACGTGTGTGATCACCGAGATGAACCCGGGACCAGCCGATCAGCGGTGTGGACATCAGCGCCAGTAGCCACCACGGCGACAGCGCGAGGGCCAGCACAACGGTCACGCCCGCCGACACACCGGTATGGACACTGACCTTCCAACGCCCGATGCTCGTGATGACGCCCGCGACCACCAGGGTCACGAGACCCGCCGATGTGAAACCGACCAGCTCGATCGGCGCACCAGCCACAATCAGAACAACGAGCGCACCCACAACCACTGCCAGAATCGCAACGATCAACACGTGACGCTCGTCGATCTCGGTGACATGGTGGTCGCCGATCTTCGCTCTGCACATCCCGGCGAGGATGAAGACCATCGGCACAACGCCCGAGCACACTGCCACGAAGATGCCCCATCCAGGGCTGCCCACCGAGATCCCCAAAACCATCGACGATGTTGATGATCCACGGCGCACCGACTTCGTTGACGTCCTCCCGGTCGTGAACGACCGAGATTCCTACCAGCGCCCGCTAGGCGCTTTCGGTGGGTTCCTGATTCATCGAGCCACGCTCCCCACTAAGCAGGAAGACTTACCTTCTCTCCGCAGGCGTTTCGCCTCTCCGCCCGTCCAGCGGCGAGGATGTTTCGTGCTGCATTGACATCACGATCGTGGACCACACCACACCCCTGACAGGTCCACTCCCGCACCGAGAGCGGCTTCGGCCCGTCCAACGCCCCACACACCGAGCACAGCTGCGACGACGGAAACCACCGATCCACCTTCACGAACACCCACCCATACCGGGCGGCCTTCTCCTCCAACAACCGGGTGAACATCCCCCACCCGGCATCGTGCACCGACTTCGCCAACCTCGTCCGCGCCAACCCGGTGACGCACAAGTCCTCGACATAGATCGCTTGGTTCTCGCGAATCAGTGTCGTGGACTGACTGTGCGCCCACTCGCTGCGGGCATCGGCCACCCTCGCGTGGGCCTTCGCGACACGGATGCGTGCCTTGGCCCGATTCCTGCTGCCCTTGTCCTTGCGAGACAGGCTCTGCTGCGCCTTGCGGAGTCTGCGTTCGGCCTGGCGGAAGAACGTCGGCGACTCGATCACCTTCCCATCCGACAGGACCGCAAACGTCGTCAAACCCAGGTCGATCCCCACCTCCGCACCGCACTCCGGCAACGGCACATCGGTGGTCTCCACCACGAACGACGCGAAATAGCGGCCCGCCGCATCCTTGACGACCGTGACGCTGCTCGGCTCCGACGGCAACTCCCGTGACCAGGTGACTTTCAGTTCGCCGACCTTCGCGATATACAACTTCCCGTTGTCCCGGATACCGAACCCGTTCCGAGTGAGCCGGATCGACTGCCGAGTGTCCCTGCGAGACCGGAACCGCGGAGCCCCGACCCTGCGACCCTTCCGCTTCCCGGACAGCGAATCGAACCAGTTCCGATACGCGCGACGCGCGTCCTGACAGGCCTGCACCAACACCACCGACGCCACCTCGGACAGCCACACCCGCGGCGGAGTCTTCTTCGCGTCGGTGACCACCTGTTTCTGCACGGCGGTGTCCGAGATTTTCACCCCCGCCGCATACGCGTCCTGCCGGGCGCGCAACGCATCGTTGAACACCACCCGCGCGCATCCGAACGACCGGGCCAGCATGTCCTGCTGGCCGGGCGTCGGATACACGCGGTAGCGGTATCTGAGTTGCACGCCCGCACCGTACAAGCGACCACCGACACACACCGCTCGAGGGATCGGCTGTCCCGGCCGTGAAGGACCGGGCTTGCGCCGAAGATAGTGCGGTCACAAGACCCCCACATGTCTACTCACTTCGGCATCAGGACGAACACTGGTATCTCGCGTTCGATCCTTTCGGCGTACAGATCGTAGTTCGGCCACGTCGCCACGAGTACACGCCACAGGGCTTCTCGTTCGGCGCCTGCGGCGATCCGCACCGACACGGCGCTGTCGATGCCGCGGAACCGCACGGAGGCACCGTCGGCCGCGCGAAGGTTGTGCACCCACGCGGGCGGGTCGGGGTTTCCCCAATTGGAACCCGCAACCAGCCAACCCCCGTCGTGCGGCACACAGAGCAGCGGCGTTGTGTGCGGCACACCGGTCTTCCGTCCGACGACCGTGAGCATCAGTTCAGGTAGCCCGGAGGCCGTCAGTAGCGTGAGTCGGCCCCGCGTCAGCTTCTGGATGGCGCGGTCCACCCCGACGATGACACGCGCGTAGCGCGGGAGCCATGGCCGAGCACCCAGGTGGATCGCCACCCGGCGGAGAGGATTCACCGGCTCAGCGACCCCACCCTGCGAGCACGGTCCGGACTGCAGCGACCAGGGCAAGCGGCTGATCGAACATCGGGTGGTGCCCGGCGACAGGTAGTTCCACCATCGTCGCGTCAGGACCGAGCTGCTCCCGAATCTGCGACAGCAACGGTTCCCGGATGATCCCGTTCTCGCATCGGTAATACGTGAGAGGGCAGGTCTGGTGCAGCTCCTCGAGGCTGCGGCGAGCCTCACGACCCATGCGCAGATTGTCGAACTTCCACGACCAGCCCCCGTCGACCTCCTTCAACGAGGTACGGGCGATGTGGTCGAACACGAACGGCGCGGCCTCGTCCTGCGGTGGTACGAGCCGGAACCGCGCAACCGCGGCATCGACCGACGGGTACACCTTCGGCGGCCCGGCATTCGCGACCGTCTTCGCACGCATCTCGAGTTCCTCGGGGGTCATATCGCGAATCGGGGAGTCGAGTATGACTACACCGGCGAGCCTGCCACCATGCAGTGCGGACGTCACGAACGAGACGATTCCGCCCATGCTGTGGCCGACCAGAACGGGGGGACCGGCAATCCCGCCGTGCTCGGCCGCACCGAGGACCTCGTCGGCCCAATGCTCGAGGCTGTAGCACTCGCGATGGTCACTGTCGCCGTGTCCGCTCATATCGAGTGCGACGACGCGACGACCGACCGCCAGCTGCGGTCCGATGTGGTCCCACCAGCGTGAATGTGCCATACCGCCGTGGACGAGAACTACACCGGGTGAGCCCGCTTCACCCCACGCACGGTAGGAGATCGTCGCACCCGACACCGTATAGGTTCCGGTCTCGACGGGCGCGGCAAGGGCATCCACGAACCACTGCGGAGCAGGACCGTTCTCATTGCTCATTACCCGAACTTATGCGAAGTGTGACGCTCACCAACAATTGGGCCAGGAATTCGATCCGACGCCCATCCCGGTGGACAGTCAGTCCTCGCCCGGGATCGCGCGGTCGACGGCCGTCCGCACCAGATCTGCGGCACGCTTCTCGTCGAAGATCCCCGGGAGCGTGAGACGGTCGAGGATGAGCCAGTTCAATGTGAGATACAGGAGCACGACGGCATCTTCACCGCCGGGCAATCCGGATTCTCGATAGTTACTGATATTGAAATCCAGATCAGCGCGCACCCGGTCGGTGAGCAGAGCCTGCAACTCGGGTCGTCGGGTCGCCTCGAGCCGGAGTTCGAGGATCGCGAGATAGCCCGTGCGGAATCCGGAAACCCGCTCGACCACCTCGGTCATCAATTCGGTCATGGATTCGCGCGTCTGCAGCTGGTGAGACTGCTCCATCCTTTCGTCACTGGGCACGAGTCGCTCGTAGTAGCGGTGCCCCACTTGAACGAGCAGGTCGTCGCGGTTCGAGAAATAGTTCGATGCGGTACCAGCAGGTACCGCAGCCTCCTTGTCCACCGCCCGAAATGTCAGCCCCCGGGCCCCTTCTCGGGCCAGGACCTCGATCGATGCATCCAGCAGGGCCTGTCGCCGCTCAGGATTCGTACGAACCACTTGACACCACTCCATCCGTAGTACTACGTTCAAACCACTTCAGACATAGTACTACGGAGGTGCAGTGACTATGCGAAAGCTTGTCTACTACGCGGCGGTCTCTCTCGATGGCTACATCGCAGGCCCCGAAGGAGAATTCGAGTTCTATCCGATGAGCGACGACATGTCGTGGATTCGTGAGCGCTATCCGGAATCGATCCCGACCGAGTTGCGCTCCCAGATCGACATGCCGACCGACACCCCGAACCAGGCGTGGGACACCGTGCTGATGGGCCGCAGCACTTACCAGGCCGGCGGCATGACCAGCCCGTACGCCCACATGAAGCAGTACGTCTTCTCTCGCACACTCGAACCGGTCGACAATCCACAGGTGGAGGTCGTGGACACCGATCCGGTCGAACTGGTCCGCACACTCAAGGGGCAAGAGGGGCTCGACATCTGGCTTTGCGGAGGTGGAAACCTCGCAGGTCAGCTCGTCGACGAGATCGACCGACTGATGTTCAAGAGCTACCCGGTGATCGCGGGTGGCGGCATCTCGGCGCTGGCCGGGAACTTCAGGCCGACTCAGTTCCGTGTGGTTCGACGTCGAGAGTTCGACAGCGGCATGCAGCTCACCTGGTTCGATCGCACCTGAGTCGACGCCCACTCACCGAGAAGTCCGGCTCCCCGGCCTCCCCACGTCCCGACAGGCGGTATCCCAATGCGAAAGCAACACAGTACCTACCCGACCCGGATCCACCAGCAGCGCTCGATGACACGAACGGTGCCTCCTCGCGTGATCACACCCAAGGGCGGAACGCAGCGGACCGGCCGACGCGGAGCCAGGTAGCACACCTACGCTTCCACGTGCGACTACGGTCGAGATGATGATCGCCTTCCCCTCCATCGACGCCACGCCCGCACTCCTCGTCGACCGCGCCGTCCTCGACGGCAACATCGCACGCATGGCAGCATCGGCGCGCGAACGCGGTCTCGATGTACGACCGCACGCAAAGACCCACAAGTGCATCGAGATCGCCCATCTCCAGCTTGCCGCCGGCGCGCGGGGACTTACCGTCGCGACGGTGTCCGAAGCGGAGGCCTTCGCGCAGGCCGGGTTCGACGACATCTTCATCGCCTATCCACTCTGGGTCGACGCCGCGCGCGGCGCACGATTACAAGCCCTGTCCGAGACCGTGCAGCTCACCGTCGGGATCGACTCCGCGGCCGGCGCTCGGACACTCGCCGACCACTGCGACACCTCGATCGGCGTGCTGGTCGAGATCGACAGCGGACACCACCGGACCGGTGTCGCGCCCGAACAGGCCGGCGTCGTCGCGAGTGAGGCGCAAGCCCTGGGCCTGAATGTACTCGGCGTGTTCACCTTCCCCGGTCATTCCTACGGTCCGGGTCTGCCTCATGTCGCTGTTGCCGAGGAGACCGATGCGCTCGCCGTCGCGGCTGCGGCATTGCGCGACGCCGGGATCGATCCGGTGGTGATCAGCGGCGGTTCGTCACCCACCGCGCTGATCGAGACTCCCAGCGTCGCAACCGAGCTACGCCCCGGCGTCTATGTGTTCGGTGACGCTCAGCAGCTCGAACTCGACGCGGTGACCGAGGCGGATATTGCACTCACCGTACTGGCAACAGTGGTGTCGGCTCGCGGAGAGGTGGTCGTGCTCGACTCCGGAAGCAAGACGCTCGGAGCCGACCGCGCATCGTGGGCCACCGGATACGGTCGTATCCTCGGTGAACCGGACGCGCGGATCACTGCCCTCTCGGAGCATCACGCCACCGTGGGGTGGCCGAATACATCCACCCGTCCCGACCTCGGACAACGGGTGCGAGTGATTCCCAATCATGTCTGCAACACGGTCAACCTCGCAGATGAGCTGATTGTGACAGACGGGCGCCACGCCGACGCGGTAGTGGACCGATGGCGGGTCGCTGCGCGAGGATGCAACACGTGACACCCGTATTGTTACGTCGCGTCGCCCTCTCCGCCCTGGCGGTTCCACTCGTCGCGTGTTCCTCTCCGGAGGAGGCACCCGCGACACCCACCCCCTCCACTCCTGCGCCTGCAGACCCCTCACCGCGTGTCACCGACACCGTCGCGTCCGGTCTCGAGACACCGTGGGGTATCGCTTTCCTTCCCGACGGGGCAGCGCTGGTCACCGAACGCAACACGGGCCGGGTCCTCGAGATCGGCACAGGCCAGCAGGTCCGGGAGGTCGACAGGATCGCCGAAGTGGTCGCGCAGGGAGAATCCGGCCTTCTCGGCATCGCGGTCTCGCCCACCTTCGACACCGACCGTTTCGTCTTCCTCTATGTCACAACGTCCTCCGACAATCGCATTCTGCGCGCCACGTACGACGGGGAGGCACTCACCGACCATCAGGTGATCCTCGAGGGCATTCCCGCCGCACGAGTCCACGACGGCGGGCGGTTGCAGTTCGGGCCCGACGGCATGCTGTACGCCGCGACCGGGGAGGCCGGCGATCGACCTCTCGCTCAGGATCCGGCGTCGCTCGGTGGAAAGATCCTGCGGGTGACGATGGACGGTGAGCCGGCGCCGGACAATCCCGACCCGAATTCTCCGGTGTATTCGCTCGGTCACCGGAATGTGCAGGGCCTCGCGTTCGATGACGACGGCAGGTTGTGGGCGTCCGAATTCGGGCAGAACGATGTGGACGAACTCAACGAGATCGTCGCGGGCGGCAACTACGGCTGGCCCGAGGTAGAAGGCAGCAGTGATAGGGACAACGGAGGCGAGTACATCGACCCGGTTGTGACATGGCCGGTCTCGCAGGCGTCACCGTCCGGAATCGCCTACGACGACGGCAACCTGTGGATGGCCTCGTTGAGGGGAGAACGTCTGTGGCGCATCGGTATCGCGGATGCAGGCATCGACGATTTCAGCACAACCGAGTTCTTCACGGGCGAATACGGGAGGCTGCGGACCGTCGTCGCTGCACCGGACGGATCACTGTGGCTGACCACGTCGAACCGTGACGGTCGCGGGGAACCCGCGGACGACGATGACCGCATCCTCCGTATCGAGAATCCCAGTATCGAGAATCCCTGAAGGTCAGGGAACGAGAACGACGATCGTCTCGGCGACGAGAGCCGGCTTGCTGCCGCCCTCGATCTCGACGGTGTAGCCCACAATGAGGTTGGCGCCCTTCGCGGTGCGCTCGAACGACTTGAACTCGGCCGAGGCGCGAACCTTCGAACCCACCGGGACCGGCGTGGGGAAACGCACCTTGTTGGCACCGTAGTTGACCTTCATCTTCACACCTTCGAGCGAGAAGATCTGCGCGCCGAGCACGGGAAGCAACGACAGCGTGAGGTAGCCGTGGGCAATCGTCGCGCCGAACGGGCCACCTGCAGCTCGCTCGGGATCGACGTGGATCCACTGATGGTCGCCGGTCGCGTCGGCGAACAGGTTGACCCGTTCCTGGGTGATCTCGAGCCAGTCGCTCTGGCCGATGGTCTCGCCGACTGCCTTCTCGACCTCGTCGATTCCGTTGAAGACCCGCATGTTCGACTCCTGTAGTTGGTATGTGGCGTCAGCGTCCGGAACGCCGGAGGGTGACGCGATAGGTGTAGTGCTCGGGCAGAAAGTAACTCACCGACAACTCGGTGGGAACCCCCGCCTCATTCGAATACAACCGATCGACCCGCAACAACGGATGCCCGATCACGCAGTTCAGAACCTCCGCGACCTGCTCGGATGCAGCCGCGACGGTGATCGATTGCGCAGCCTCGACGATCGGACTGTTCAGATATGGCTCGAGCAACCCGATCACGGTGTTGCGGCTGGACGCACCGAGCTGCAGTGCAGGCTCGTCCAGCACATCCGCCGCAACATCGTCGGGAAGGTGGATCGTGGTATGCACGAACGGGATCCCATCATGCACACGTCGCAACACCACGGAATACAGCAGATCGGTGTCGAGGCGCAGACGACTCGCTGCATCGATATCGACCCCGCGCCTCAGCGGCGACACGATCTCCATGACCGTGTCCGCCGACAACGCGAGCAGATCTTCGATCGAGCCGAGCTGGCGACGGTAACGCTTGCTCGACTCGTTCGCGAACGTACCCCGACCGGGCACGCGGTAGACGATCCCGTCTGCAACCAGATCCTGGAATGCCCGCCGCACTGTCTGACGGCTCACCCCGTGCTGCTCCGCAAGCTCCGCTTCCGTCGGCAGACGCACACCGTCGTTGTACCGACCGGCTTCGACGGCATCGCGCAGTTGACGCGCGAGTTGCGCGTATGCCGGTTCCGTCTCACGTGTTCTGCTGTCCATGGCGGAGATGATCCTAGTGGGCGACCATCAGAGGCCACCACGCGCCACGAGCTGCGACGCGATCACATTACGCTGAATCTCGTTGGTCCCCTCACCCACGATCATCAACGGCGCATCACGGAAATACCGCTCCACGTCATACTCCGTCGAATACCCATAACCACCATGAATCCGCACCGCATTCAGCGCGATCTCCATCGCAACCTCCGAGCAGTACAGCTTCGCCATACCCGCCTCCATGTCGCAACGCTCACCACTGTCGTACTTCTCCGCCGCATACCGGGTCAGCTGCCGCGCCGCCGTCAACTTCGTCGCCATCTCCGCCAGATAATTACCGATCGACTGATGCTTCCAGATCGGCTGCCCGAAACTCTCCCGCTGCTGCGCGTACGCCAACGAATCCTCCAGCGCAGCCGCAGCCACACCCAACGCGCGCGAGGCGACCTGCAACCGGCCCGTCTCGAGACCCTTCATCATGTGCCCGAAACCCTTGCCCGGCTCGCCGCCGAGGATCGCGTCCGCCGAGATCCGGTACCCATCGAAACTGAGCTCACACGACTCGACACCCTTGTACCCGAGCTTGGGCAGATCCCGCGAGACCGTCAGACCCGGACCGTGCTCGACGAGCACCACCGAAATCCCTTTGTGCCGCGGACTGGCCTGCGGATCGGTCTTGCACAGCAACGCGATCAACCCCGCACGCCGCGCATTGGTGATCCACGTCTTCGACCCGTTGATCACCAGATCGTCACCGTCACGCTTGGCGGTGGTGGTCATCGCCTGCAGATCCGAGCCGCCGCCGGGCTCCGTCAACGCCATCGTCGCGCGGATCTCACCGGTCGCCAGCTTGGGCAGGTACTTGGCCTTCTGCTCCTCCGTGCCGAACAACACGAGCAGCTTCGCGACCACGGTGTGCCCGCCCATCGCACCCGAGAGCGACATCCAGCCGCGTGCGAGCTCCTCGGTGACCTGCACGTAGCACGGCATCGACACCGGCGATCCGCCGTATTCCTCCGGCACCGCGAGCCCGTAGATGCCGATCTGCTTCATCTGCTCGATCCACTTCTCGGGATACTCGTTCGCATGCTCGATTTCCTGCACCGACGGCTTGACCTCGCGGTCGATGAAGTCGCGGACGGTCTTGACCAGGAATGTCTCTTCGTCGTTCAGGTGGTTCACGGAAGTCCTTAGGCTCGTCGCGGGTCCCGGTGACAGGGACGCACACTTTGTACGGCCATTTTGGTTAGCCGCACCAGTGCTTGTCAATCGCTGACCCCACTCTGCCAGCACTCCGAGCCAGTGATATCAGTGATCCGTGTCGCTACCGATACCTATAGAACTGGCGCATCACGCCACAATGGCCGTACATTTATCGATGTTCCCCACCCGTCGAACTCCACGAGGTTCCCCGTGACTTCCGAGCAACACCTTCGCCGGCGAGCGGTGCTCGTCGCCCCCGGCTCCGACGAACGTAAGGCAGGCAAGGCACTCGCCTCCGCCGCCGACGAGGTCGTCCTCGACCTCGAGGACGCGGTCACGCCCGACCGGAAGCCCGCCGCGCGCGACCTCATCGCCCCCCTGGTCCGTGATCACGGCGCCGGCCGCACCGTGTCGGTGCGTATCAACGGACGCGGCACCGAGTGGTTCGAGGACGACCTGCGCGCGTGCGCGGAGCTCGGCACCGCACTCGCGTCGATCGTGTTCCCGAAGGTCGAGAGCGCCGACGATCTCACCGAGGCCCATCGCATCCTCGGTGAGAACTCCGGTGTCGGGATCCAGGCCCTCATCGAGACCCCGGCCGGTGTCCAGAACATCGACGAGATCGTCGCGGGCCCCCGCGCCGTCGGCGTCATCATCGGCTACGCCGATCTCGGCGCCGCACTGGGACGCGCGCGCACCGCACTGCCCGAACACTGGCTGTATGTCCAGGATCGCGTGCTACACGCCGCGCGTGCCGCAGGCCTGCAGGCGATCGACGGCCCGTTCCTCGGCATCGCCGACGACGACGCATTCCGTCACTCCGCGCAGTGGGTGTCCGATCTCGGATTCGACGGCAAATGGGTCATCCACCCCGCCCAGATCGAATCCGCCACAGCTGCGTTCACCCCCACCGACGAACAGGTGGAGGCGGCCCGAAAGGTTCTCGCCGCTCTCGAAGGAGCCGAAGCGCGCGGAGCCGGAGCCGCACAGCTGGACGGCCAGATGCTCGACGAGGCCGTCGCTGTCGCCGCCCGCCGCACCCTCACCAAGATCGGAGCCTGAACATGTCCAGCAACCACGCGCCGGTCGGCGGACCGTACTTCGACGAACTGACCGTCGGTCAGGCGTTCGACACCGCGCCTGCCGTCACTCTCACCGACGGTCTCGCTGCCGCGCACCAGTCGATCCTCGGCGACCGTCTGCGTCTGCCCCTCGACAAGCACCTCTCCGCCCGGGTCACCGGCGGCGCGGTCGCACACGCCGGTTTCGTCACCGACATCGCCATCGGTCAGTCGACGCTGGCCACGCACCACGTCAAGGCCAATCTTTTCTACCGCGGCCTGCGCTTCCGCCGGTTCCCCTACATCGGCGACACCCTGTACACCACCACCGAGGTCGTGGGGCTGAAGGAGAACTCGGCCAAACCGGGCCGCAAACCCACCGGTCTCGCAGCGCTGCGCATGAACACCGTCGACCAGGACGGCAGGACAATCCTCGACTTCTACCGGTGCGCGATGCTGCCGTTGAGCGAGAGTCCCGACCGGAACCGAGTGGTGCACACCGACGACCTGTCGGCAATCGGCCCCCAGGACGATCCGCACTGGGCCGTCCCCGAGGGATGGAACCTCGACGAATACCGCACCTCGGTACCGGGAGCGCACTTCGACGCGTCACTCGCCGGATCGGTGCTGCAGTCCAGCGGCGACGTCGTGTCGAGCGCACCCGAACTGGCACGGCTCAGCTTGAACATCGCAGCGACTCACCACGACGAGCGAGTCGGGGCCGCGGGCAGGCTGGTGTACGGCGGGCACACGATCGGCCTGGCGTTGTCGCAGGCGTCGCGGGCACTGCCGAATCTGGTGACGGTGCTCGGCTGGAAGTCGTGCGATCACACCGGGCCGGTGCACGAGGGCGACACCCTCACCAGCGACCTGCACGTCGAGTCCGCAGAACCCCTCGCCGAGGGTGGTGGCGTGCTGAATCTGCGGTCGCTCGTCTACGCACACCGCACCGACGCCGAGCCTGCACCCGTCCTGGACTGGCGTTTCAGCGCGCTCATGGCGTGACATCACGTTGACAGCAAAGGGCGGACCGGCATTTGGGTCCGCCCTTCTGCTGTCTGTGCCGATCGCTCTGTGCGCGCTGATCAGAACGCGCTGCGACCACCGTCGACCGTGTAGATACCACCCGTCACCCAATCAGCTTCGTCGCTCGCGAGGAACAGGGCGACCGAAGCAAGGTCGTCCGGGGTCCCGAGACGGCGAAGCGGGAACCGATTCGCCACCTCGGCATCGATGGCGGTCTGGTCGGCATCGGCGGCTGCCGCACCACGGTCCACGCGCGATTGGTAGACGAGTGGCGTGGGTATGGTGCCAGGACATATCGCGTTCACACGCACGTTGTCGGGCCCGTAGGTAACCGCCATCTGCTTGGTCATGGCAATGACACCGCCTTTGGCTGCGGTGTAGGGAAAGATGCCGGGCAGGCCGATCAGTCCACCCATGCTGGCCTGGTTGATGATCGACCCGGTACGCCGTTCGATCATGTGCGGCAGCGCGTACTTCGACGTCAGCCACACTCCCTTGAGGTTCACGCCGATCACCTTGTCCCACTCGGTTTCGGTCGTATCCGCGGCGTTTCCGGCGCCGTTGACACCGGCATTGGCGAAGACGACATCGAGCGTGTCGAACTCCGAAAGAGTCTCGGCGATCATGCGTTGGGAATCCGCATCCGAGGTGACATCTGCGCTCACCGCCAAAGCGCGCCCGCCCGACGTTCGAATCTCGTCGGCCACCCGGCCTGCCGCGGCGAGGTCGAGATCGACCACAGCAACGGCAGCGCCTTCCGCTCCGAAACGGAGCGCGGTGGCCCGCCCGAGTCCGGATCCTGCGCCGGTGATGAGTGCTGACTTACCGGCGAGGCGTCCGGTCGAAGCCATGAGTGCGCCTTTCGATTCTCGAGGGATACAGCGTCGAACAAGTCCGACGAAACAGGATGTCACACAAGTATCGTCGAATGCGCCGGTCTACTGCGCGGTGAGGCCGCCGTCCGCGGCTACGGTAGAACCTGTCATGTAGGAGGACTCGTCGGAGATCAGGAACCCGATGACCGACGCCATCTCGTCGACCTCGGCACGGCGACCCAGCGGTGTCTGTGCCAGCGCCGTACTCGTGACGCCACCGGCTTCCCGCGCCCGCTGTGCGAGCGGTGTGTCCACCACACCGGGGCACAGTGCGTTGGCCCGGACACCGCGATCCGCGTAACCGACTGCGATGGATCGGGTCAGTCCCAGCACACCGGATTTCGACGCATCGTAGCTGCAGGTGTTGGTGTTCGCGGAGATGAGCGAGGCCACCGAACCTATGGTCACGACGGACGAGCGACGTTCCTGCAGCATGTGGTGCAGCGCCGCCCGGACCGACAGAAACGAGCCGGTGAGGTTGATGCCGACCACGTCGTGCCAATCCTGAACCGACATCTCGTGCACCAGAGCGGACTTCGCGATTCCCGCGCACGTGACGATCCCGTCGAGTCCGCCCAGCCGGGCTGCCGCGTCGTCGATCGCCGGCCCTACCGAGTCGGGATCGGACACGTCGGCGCGGACGGCGACCGCCGTCGCGCCCTCGCTTCGGAGTTCGGTCGCGAGCGCCTCCGCCGCCGCACCGTCGAGATCGAGCACCGCAACCGCGGCACCCTCCTTCACCAGTCGCCGAGCAGCGGCGGCACCGATACCACCGGCGCCACCGGTGACGAGAACCTTGCGTCCTGCGTTGCGTCCTTCGGTCATTCGGGAGTTCCTCTCAGCTGATGCGGAGTCCGCAGTCGACGGGGATCGAGATAGCCGTGACGTACCGGGCCTCCTCGGATGCCAGCCACAGCACGGCGTTGGTGATGTCCTCGGGCTCGACCCACGCCATGTCCATGATGTTGCGTCCACGCGCACGCTCACGCAGGTCTTCGATGGTCGGGTTCTCGAGATCCGGGCAGAACACCCGGAGCGTCGATTCGCTGAAGAGCATGTCGGTGCCGACGTTGCCCGGATGGACCGCGTTCACACGAATGCCCTGGCCTCCGTACTCGGCCGCGAGGGTCTGCATCAAGCCGACGACGCCGTGCTTCGATGCGTTGTAGTGGGCGACGTTGCGCGAGCCGTTGTAGGTGACGACCGAGCTCGTCAGCACGATCGAGCCGCCGCCGGTGCGCAGCATCTGCGGAATCACGGCCTTCGACGTCTTCCACACACCCGTGAGGTTGACGTCGATCATGTCCTGCCACTCGTCCTCCGTCAGTTCGACGGTGGGACGGCAACCGCAGACACCCGCGTTGGCGCTGACGATGTCGATCCGGCCGAACTGCTCGACACAGTCTGCTGCCGCCGCATCGAGGCCGGCCTGGTCGCGCACGTCGACCTTGCGGGTGATGATTCGTCGACCGGTCTTCTCCACGAGGCGGGCGGTCTCGGCGAGGTCCTCCTCCGTCGCCATGCCGTAGGTCAACGACGCGATGTCCTCGCATGCATCGGTGGCATAGATGTCGGCGCCCTCCTGCGCGAGCCGCAACGCATGCGACCGCCCTTGCCCGCGGGCGGCACCGGTGATGAAGGCGACCTTCCCGGCCACCCGTCCCTGAGTGTCGGTCATTCGACGTTCCTTCGAGTTCGTAGTTGCAGTTGCTTGTGCCCGGCTGTGTAGTGCCCGGCTATTTCATGCCCAGTAGCTGCGCCGGGTTGTCACAGGTCATCACCTTCAGATCGGCTTCGTCGATACCCTCGTCCCACAACGCGTTCACGTAGGAGTGCAGGCCCTCCGCGGGGTGAGGGACCTTCGTCGTCCACCCGTAGTCGGTCGCGAGCACGACCCTTGCGGGGTCCAGACGCTTCAGTGCCGACACGACACTCGCGAACGTCGACGGTTCACCCATACAGGTGTGGGCTGCGAACTCGATGCTGGCGCCGAGGTCTGCCAGTTCGACGACCTCCTGTTCGGTCAGGCGCGGACCCGTCGTCGCATGCATCGCATGGGTGACGAGGACACGACCCTTCGACGCGTATTCCCTTACCACGGCGAAATGTTCGGCGGTCGATACATGGCCGGTGGCGAGCACCGCGTCGTACTGGGTGATCAGGTCGAGGATCGTGCGCACCTCGGGGACGATCGCCCCGTCCGTATCGATGACCCGAATCCCTTCTTCCTTTTCACCGAAGAAGGTCTTCACCTTCGCCGGCGCATCCTGCTCGGACGACAGCGTAGGCAACCAGACGACTTTCGCTCCGGCCCGCAGGGCGCATTCGACCGCGTGCGGGTTCAGGCCTCCGACGGGATGGTCGAGGCAGATACCACCGATCGACTGCACTTCCGGAACCGCGAGATTGGCGAGATGCGCCGCGACCGTCGACGGGAATTCGTGCGCCTTCAGGACGATTGCTCTCATGCCGTGGTCGGCGGCCTCTCGTGCCGCCTCGACCGGGTCGACGCTGTGCGGGGACTTGGCCGCCATCTCCACGAGCGGTTCCGGACCGAAATGGCAATGCATGTCGATCGCGCCGTCGAGGGCGATCGCGGCCGTACCCGAGCGACGTTCGGTCATCTTGTACCCCTCATGCAGAAACGTTCCGGAGGGGGCGCAGGGGGCATCCCCTCCGGAACGTGGTCGGTGCCGGCCTCGAATGTCAGGACGGACGGTAGGGAAGGAAGATCTCTTCGTACACTCGCTGGACGTACGGATCGATGTCGATCTTGCCCGGCGAGTACCAGGTGGCGAATCCGTTGTAGTCGGTTTCGTTGGTGTATCCGAGTTCGCCGACGATGCCACTCCACTTGTCGGCGCTCTCACGCACCGTGGTGACGAAACCTGCACCGTCGCTCAGGCCACTGTTGCCTGCGATCGCATCGACGATCTTGTCGTTCGCGTCCTGCACCGCGACGCGCGAGTCGTCGGCGAACGGCTGGATGGTTCCGCCGTATTGCTGGATCTCCTGGACGGATTCGACGGTGACAGGCCAGATCTTGCCTTCGATACTGCCGGTCATGAAGGCGTCGAGGCGATCCCACATGAGTTGTTGCGCGACGAGCGGAAGCGATTCCCACACATCGAGGTTCATGGCCATGTTGCCACTCGGCACCGCGAGGCCCGCCTGCGGATCGATCACGGTCTGCGGTGCGACCTCGAGGATGCCGCCGATCTGCGCGGCGGCAGGGCTGAGCATCGAGCAGTCGATCACGCCTCGCTGCAGTGCCTCGTATGCCTCCGTGTAGGCGACGGAGGTCGGGGTCGAGCCGAGAGCTGAGACCTGCTGGGTACCGGCGGTGCTGCCGACCGAGATGCTGCGGCCCTGGTAGTCGGGAAGCGCTGTGCGATTCTCGGAGCAGAACAGTGCGTTCATGCCTGCGTTGTAGGCGGGAAGCATCAGCTTCATGCCTTTGTCCTCGAACTCGGCAACGATTTCGGGCGTGTTCAGCGCAACGTCCGCGGGCCACGCATTCGACTGGAGCACACCGGTGACCACGCTCTGGTCCGACAACACGCTGGCGTCGAGCAGAGCGGATGTGGCCGGGAACTCCTGCGGCTCGTACACGGCGAGAACCTGTCCGATGTCGAGCCGGCCGTCGACGATAGCGTTGTCGATTTCGGTCGACTTCGCGATCGCGTCGGAGTACGCGATATCGAAGGTGATCTTGCCGTCCGACCATTCTTCGACCGCGGACGTGTACGCATCGATGAACGCACCGCCGGTCGAGCCCTGCGTGCTGGGTGACTGCGTGTACAGCACAATCGGGTCCACGTCGGCGAAGGCCTCGTGGTACTCCTCGATCGTCGCACCGAAGGCAACACCCTCTCCGCCTCCGTTTCCACCTCCTCCACCGGAGGAGGTTTCGGCGCACCCGGCTAGGAACAGCGCTCCCGCCGCCACGAGAACGCCGGCGCGGGGAAGCATGCGCGCTCGGGAGAATGTGACCACTTCGGACTCCTTCGTCAGGATCGACCGCGAGACCCGGTGATACCGGTGCATTTCCGGATCCTCCACTCGGAGTGATCACCCTCACGGTTATGGTGCTAATCATGCGACTGAATTAGGGCGCTGTCAAGACCCTCATTCAGCTGTGACGCCACCGTCCACGAGGATCGCCTGACCGGTGATGTAGGAAGCGTCGGACGACGCAAGAAATGCTACGACAGAGGCGATTTCATCCGCTTCACCATAACGACCGAGGGGCACGCTCAGCGGCTTGGAGGGGTTCTTCACCGTGCCACTCGTCGGCACGATCGCGGCCGTGTTGGCACTGAGGTTGGTGCGGATCGCCCCCGGGCAGACGCTGTTGACGCGGATTCCTTGCGGCGCGTACTCGACCGCGAGTGTCTGGGTGAGCATCTTGACGCCGCCCTTCGACGCGCGATACGGCGCGAGACCACCCTGCGTCGCGATGAACGACGACGTCGAACCGCAGGTCACCACCGAGCCACCGCCCCGGCGGAGAAGCGAAGGCAGGGCGCTGCGAATGGTGAAGAAGGTGCCGGACAGATTGATGTCGAGAACCCCGTACCAATCCTCCCGAGTCACGTCGTGACTGTCGAGACGCGCACCGCTCACGCCGGCCGCTGTGAACACCACGCTGATCTCACCGAGTTGTGAGACCACGTCGGCCACAATCGCGTCCAGCGCCTTGTCGTCCCGCACATCGGCCGCGAACGAGGCCGCCGTACCACCCGAGTCACGAATCTGCGAGGCAGTGGCTTCAGCGTTGTCGACGTTGACGTCGACGACCGCGATTACGGCGCCTTCCTGTGCCAACCGGATGGCCGAGGCCGCGCCGATCCCCGAGCCGCCACCCGTCACCAGCGCGATGTCGCCCTCGAGGCGACGCATGGTTGTGGTCATCTCCATCTCCTGTCAGATCCCGACCAGGTCGGCCAGCATTTCGTTGTGGTACACCTTGTTTCCGAACAGCGGCTCGATCGCCTTCGCTCGACGGAAGTAGAGGTGTGGGTCCGCTTCCCACGTGAATCCGATGCCGCCGTGGACCTGAATGTTCTGTGAGGCGCACAGCGTGAGGCACTCTGAGCCCTGCGCCTTGGCCATCAACGCAGCAAGCCGCAGATCCGGCGACTCGTCGGCGGCGGACATCGATGCGAACATGACGGTTGCCTCTGCGGAGTCGATCGCGATCGCCATGTCGGCACACTTGTGTTTGATCGCCTGGAACGATCCGATGGGCCGGTTGAACTGCACCCGCTGCTTCGCGTAGTCGACCGCCATCTCCAGAACCGCCTTCGAGGATCCGATCGCCTCGTTGGCCAGCAGGATCCTGACGAGGTCGACGACCCGCACGATGGCGGCCTGATCGGAACCCAGCAATTGCGCGGAGGCTCCGGACAGCTCCACGGACGCCAGTGGGCGCGTCAGGTCGAGCGTCTCGCGCGACTCGATCGTCACGCCGGGCGCAGTCGCCTCCACCACATACAGCGCGACCGCGTCACCGGACGGGGTCAGTGCAGGCACGACCAGCAGGTCTGCGATGTGGCCGAACGCGACGTAATCGACCCGGCCCCAGAGCACATGACCGCCGAGTACATGATCGTCGCCTTCGGCCGACGCGCGGACGGTTGCACCGTCCACGTCGAGGTCGCGGTTGCCCGACAGCGCCAACGTGCCGATGGCCTCACCCGACGCCAGCCCCGGAACCAGTTCCACCTGCTGCGACGGCGAACCCAACCCCCGGATGGCTTCCAAAGCACCGATCGTGGTGATGACGGGCACCGGCGTCAGCGTGCGACCGAGCTCCTGCACCACCACACATGTTTCGAGCAGACCGAATCCGCTCCCACCCAACTCCTCGGGAACGTGGATGCCGGGCACGCCCATGTCGGAGGTGAGCAGCTGCCAGGTCGCCGAATCGTATCCACGAGTCTCGGCTATCTCGCGCACCCTGGTGATCGGTGCGCGTTCCGACAGGAGCCTGCGCAGAGAGGCTCGGAATTCTTCTTGATCATCATCGAATTCGAAATACACGTGTGTTCCGTTCTGCCGTAGATCGGCGGACTACTCGATCAGGCGGTCTTACGTCGCCCGATGTCCTGGAACGGGCCGCCGTCGAGCCTCGGTTCCTTGGGGAGCCCCAGCAACTGTTCGCCGATGATGTTGCGCTGGATCTGCGAGCTACCGCCGTAGATGGTCGCCGCGCGAGCGTAGAGCGCGATGTCGTCCCAGCATCGCGAGGAGTTCTGGGTCCCGGGCTGCGGGGTGACCAGAATTCCGTTGTTGCCCTGCCCTTCCGGCGTCAACGCCTCGAGCCCGAGGATCTCGAGACCGATCTCGGTGTAGCGCTGGAAGAACTCGGCCCAGTAGATCTTGGAGAACGAGCCGTCGGTGCCGGGGCGACCGCCCGCGAGCAGCTTCGTCAACGCGCGGTAACCGCGGAAGCGCATGGTCTGCACCCGCTGCCAGCACCACGCGAGTTCCTGACGGATATGCGGATCGGCCGTGAGCCCACGCTCGCGGGCCAATTCGATGAGGCGGTCCACCTCGCGGCCGAATCGCACCGCATCGGTGGTCGCGCGAACCCCACGTTCGAAGCCGAGAAGCGTGTTGGCCGTGTGCCAGCCACCGTTGACCTCACCCAATACGTGACCTACCGCAGTGCGTGCATCGGTGAAGAACACCTCGTTGAACGCGACGTACCCTGCGGCATTGAGGATCGGTCGTACCTCGATCCCGGGCTGGTCCATCGGAACAAGAAGGAACGACAGGCCCTTGTGCTTGACAGCGGTCGGATCGGTGCGGCAGATCGCGAAGATCCAGTTCGCGCTACTCCCCGCGGAGGTCCACGTCTTCTGACCGTTGATGACCCATTCGTCACCGTCGAGCACCGCGCGCGTCCGCATACCGGCCAGATCGGATCCGGCCTCCGGCTCCGAATATCCTTGGCACCAACTGATCTCCCCGGACAGTGTCCTGGGGATGAAGTATTCCTTCTGCTCTTCGGTGCCGAGCACCGCGAGGGTGTTGCACAGGAGTTTGATGCCGAGGGTGTCGTTCTCGGTCCCTTCCGGAACTCCGAGGCGCATCAGTTCCTCGTTGAGCACGACCTGCTCGATATCGGACAAGCCACCGCCGCCGTATTCACGCGGAAGTGACACTGCCAGGAGATCATTGTCGGACAGTACTTTTCGCCACGACTCGAGAAATTCTTCCTGTTCGCCCCCGGGAAGGGCGCCGATCCCTTTCCAATCGTCCGGCAGACTCGACTCGAGGAGTTCGCGGAGCGACGCCCGATACTGCTCCGCCTCCGGCGGATAGGTGATGTCCATCGTCACTCTTCCTTTGCTGCTGCCGCGGGCAGTGCACACACGGATGCCATGAGGGAGCTCACCTCGTCGGGGGTGTAGCCGAGTTCGGTGAGGATCTGCTGCGAATGCTCCCCCAGCACCGGCGCGCCGCCCTTGAATGTGCCGGGCGTATCGGACAGGTGCATGACCATGCCGACCTCGCGGCACCAGCCGTATTCGGGGTGGTGGTGCTCGACAACCCGGTTCGAGTCGAGAGCCCATTCTTCCCAGAGCAATTCGGGCATGATCGGGTAGTCGAGCGGGATTTCCGCAGGTACGTCGTTGTTGTCCAGAAGCTTGAAGGCGGTTTCGGTGTCCAGGCCGGCGAACGCGGCGGACAGGGCCTCCGCGAGCACATCGGCGTTGACCGAACGGTCGACGTTCGTCGCGAAGCGCGTATCCGTCGCCAAGTCGGGAGTGCCGAGTGCACCGGCGAGCCGTGCGAATGCGGCGTCGCCGAACACAGCGATGGCGATCCACCCGTCGGCCGTGCGGTACAGACGGTAGAGCGGCGACCACCCCGTCTGATCGGCATCGAGTTCGTGTGCGGGAATTGCCTTTCCGTCGAGTGTCGCGGAGTGTTCACTGACGACGAACAGGCTCGAATGCAACTGAGGGCTCTCGACGGACTGTGTCTCGCCCGTGTTGAGTCGATGATTGAGCGCGAGCAGGACCGTGACGGCACCGAGGAATCCGTTGTACAGGTCTTCGTTGCCGATGACACGGCGGATCGGCGGGTTACCCTTGCCGGATCCCTCGAAGTTGAGACCGACCATTCCGGAGACCATCGGCGCGAACGACTTCAGGCTCGACTTCGGTCCGGCCGAGCCGAAGCCCGGGAGGTACGCGTAGATGAGGTCGGGGTTGATGGCCTTCAGCGTCTCGTAGCCCAGCGCGATCTTCTCCGCCTTGCCGGGCCGGTAGTTGTGCATCACCACGTCGGCGCCGGCCACGAGCCGGTGCGCGATCTCTTGCCCTTCGGGAGTCCGAAGGTCCAGGGCGATGTTGCGCTTGCCGCGGTTGGCGCCTTCGAACAGGTCGCCGAGGGGGCGCATCTGGTCGCCGATGAGCGGCTCGATCTTGGTGACGTCGGCTCCGAGGTCGGACAGCAGGCGCGCGCCGAATCCGGTGGCGAAATAGGAACTGAAGTCGAGGATCTTCACACCCTGCAGCGGCCGCGTCACCGGAGCAGGCTTGTCCGACAAGGGCGCCCAAACATCGGATCGCGCGATCTCGGCCGTGCGGGAGTTGTGCTCACCGACCTTCGGCGCCGGCGCCGGTGTCGCGGGCTTCGACTTCTCGAACCGGATCACCGGGCCGATCTGCTTGATCGTGCCGTGCTCGTCGTCGGGTAGTTCGATCGGTACACCTGCAAACGTGACCTGGTCGTCCTCGAAGATGTCCTCGGGATGATTGAGCGGCAGCGCAGCGATGTCGGCCGCGTGCAACAGGTCGAGCCATTCGTCTCGGTTTCGCTGCTTGAACGTTTCGGGGACCTGGTTGCGAGCGATGTCGAGCTCGACCTCATTGAGCGGCACGGCCATCTCGGGTCCGTCGATCGTCTGTGTCCGGTCTCCGAATCCGAGGATGTCCATCGACCGCTTGTACGCCCCGGGACCGCCGGTATGCACGATGAGCCACTTGCCGTCGGCGCACTGGAACGGGTCGGTGATGAGGCGTTTGTTGCCGAAGCCCTTCTGGTTGCCACTCCGCGCGAGGTACGAGATGTCCTTCTCGTTCCACCACCAGTTCATCGAAGCGATCGCAAGCATGCCGTCGAGCAGAGAGGTGTCGAGCTTCTGCCCGGTGCCGTTGATCTTCCGCGCGCGCAACGCCGTCAGGATGCCGATGGTCGTGATGAACGCGGTCCCGTACGACACGGTCGGGTGGCCCATGAAGATGGGGCCCTCACGGTGACCGGTCTGCTCGGCCATCTGCCCGAGACGGGCGTTGAGCAGGGCCTCGTAACCGGGGCGTGTCGCATGGGGACCGACGCTGCCGTATCCGGTCACCGACACGTAGACGAGTTCGGGGTATGCGGCGTGCAGGTCGTCGTAGCCGAGACCCAGTGCGTCCGCTTTGCCGACACCGAACGATTCGACGAAGACATCGGCGTTCGCGATGAGACCGCGGATTGCTGCGCGTCCCACTTCGGTATGCGGGTCCGCCTCGACGCTCCACTTGCCGCGGTCGGTCGACCTGCGGACATTCGACCCGGCGTCGGGGCCGCCGCCGGGACGCTCGACCTTGATGACGCGGGCGCCGTAGTCGGCCAGCATCATCGTGGAAATTGCAGCCGGCATGCCCCAGCTCGCGTCGATCACTACGAGTCCGTCGAGTGGACCAGCCATTGCACGCTCCTTCTTCTCACACGATGCCGCGCCGTACGCAGCCAGGGTTTCTTCGGTGTCCGTTGGTCTTCGGTGTCCGCCGAACGGACAGGATCGAGCCGCCCTAGTCGGACGAAGGCAGCGGCTTCGCCGTGACGAGCGCCATGGGTGCGCCGTGGCACGTGAACTGCCCTTCGCCCTTCTTGACGCAGATGATCTGGGTTTCGCAGGTGGCGCACGTGTAGCGCTTACCGACCTCGTTCATGTGAACTCCTGGGATGTGGTGATGGCAGCCCGGCCCGGAAGGCTATCGGCCGAACGTGACCTCGAGTGGTGCACCGCAGCAGGTCAGCGCCGAGCCACCGGCCTTGGTGACGATTGCTTCCGAGCCGCAGTTGTTGCAACGCAGACGGTTGCCGTTCGCGGCTTCGGTTCCCTCGGTGTTTGCTGCACCTGGATCTACTGCACTCATGTCCACTCCTTCGCCGTGTGATGGGTTCGGGGGCGGCGAGTCTGCGCCTGCGATCCCCTCGTGAACGTTACCTAGTTCACTATAATGATGCTCATAGATTAGGGCAAGTGATTTCGCCGCGCACTTCCACCGAGACGACCGCGTCCCCCGGCACCGCGCCCACCAGGGCAGCGAATACACGGGGGGCGTCGAGATAGTCGACACTGCGGGCAGCTGTCAGCCGCCGCTGGACATGTCGGGCAGGAACGTCGAGATCTCCGGGAAGAAGATCAGGATCAGCACGACCACAATGGCCATCGGCAGGAACCACAGCGACGCGACGAACACATCCTTGAGGGGAATGTTCTTGCCCATGTTGACTTCCGGATCCTTGCAGATCGAGTGGATCACCATCGCGAGGATGCCGATCGGGGGCGACAGAATCGCCAGTTCGCCCATGAAGACGACGAAGGCGCCGAACCACAGCATCGAGATGTCGAGGCTCTCGAGTGTAGGAATCAGGATCGGCACGGTGAGCACCATCATCGGGAGCGGCTCCATGAAGGCACCCAGGAGCAGGTAGACCACCATCATCAGCAGAAGGAACTCGACGCGACCGAGATTCATACTCGTCATGAGGTCTGCGAAGCTGTTGCTGATACCCGTCAACGTCATCATCCGCGAGAGCGCTTCGACACCGACGAGCAGGAGGAACACCGCGCCCACCGTCGACACCGTGCCGATGGATCCGTCGACGAGAGCCCGCCACGCCCCGCCGGTCTTACGCTTCCACAGGAACACGATCCCGACCGAGCAGAGCGCAGCAACTGCGCCCGCTTCGGTGGCGGTGAACACGCCCGAGAACATTCCGCCGATGATCACGATGATCAGCACCGGAACGGGCCACGCCGCAGCCAGGCTCTTGAAGCGCGTTCCCCAGGGGACCTTGCTGTCCGCGAGACGAGTTTCCTTGGTGCCGGCCAGATTCTTTCCGAACACCGCAATCAGGATGATCGCGATCGTGAACATGACCGAGACGAGGATGCCGGGACCGATGCCCGCGAGCAGCGCCTTACCGACCGGCACTTCCGCGATGCCCGCGTAGAGAACCAGGAGGATGCTCGGCGGAATCAGCTGGCCGGGCAGTCCGGCGACGATGACGGCACCCACTGCGAGGCGTCGGTCGTATCCGGCCTTGAGCATCTCCGGGATTCCGATGCGACCGAGCGCGTACGCGGTTCCCGTCGTCGACCCACTGACCGCTGCCAGTCCCGACCCCGCGATGTTGGTACCGACGGCGAGCCCACCCGGCATCCAGCCCAACCACTGACGAGCCGCCGTGTAAAGGGTGTCGGTCAGTCCAGAGCGCCACAGGAGCAGGCCCATGAGGACGAACATCGGCACGACGCTCAGTGTCCAGCTGGCAACCTGGTCGTAGGGCAGTGAGGTGAACACACTCTCGACCGTGCGTTCCCCACGAATCGCGTAGAGACCCGCGAGGGAGGGGATGATCATCGTCAGCGCGACGGGCACCCGCAGGCACAGCATCGCAATCATCATGACCAGCGCAGCGCACCCGATCGCGATCGGCGTCAGTGGCATGAACACCGCGGCGGTCGATGCGACGAGGACGAGCATGAGGATTCCGAAGACGGTCCAGGACTGAACGCTCGTCTTCTCACTCGGCCCGACCCGCGGTGGCCCCGGGGACAATTCCGGATTGTCGGTCGCTGTGGTGATCGTCATTTCTTCTCCGAGTCCGGCGTAGCTGTGGTCGAAGCGGAAGGGGTGGAGATGTGCCCGGCAGTCGCCGACTCTTCGGCCTCTACTTCCTCGTTGATGCGGGAGAGTTCGTCATCGATCGGGTCGGTGTCGTCCTCCGCGCCTCGTAGCGCACGCACTGCGGCGAGCGCCAGCTGCACGGTGAGCACACCGAATGCGAGGGGGACGAGGAAGTACACCGGCCATGCAACGACGGTCGACACTCCGGCCGTCTTACCGATATCGCGCGCGTGCAGAGCCTCTTCGAGGCCGTACCACGCGAACCCGAACATCACGACGACGCCGAGAATGTAACCGCCGGCCAGCACACCACGGCGCGCCCACTTGGGGAAGTAGTGCGTGACCAGGTCTGCGACGATGTGCTCGCCCCGAGCCTGGGCGGCCATGAAACCGAGCAGCGCGATGATCGGCAGGTAGATGTATTGGGTGATTTCGAGTGTGTTGGGGATAGGCGACGAGGCGAACGCGCGCAGGAGCGCGTTGGCCGTCACGTGGATCATCATGATGAACAACACGATGACTGCAGGCACTTCGATGAGTAACAAGAGCGGATTCGTCCGCTTGCTCGAAGCGCTCGGGGATGCGCTCATGTCAACTCCGCGGGTATTGAGGGGCGGCAGGCGTGGATGGACGCCCTGAGGTCATGTGGTGAGTAGCTGGACAAGTGCGGTGAGTGCTTCGCCGAGTCCACCGAGGTCGATGTCTTCGATCCGGATCTCGGATTCAACGCTGCGATGCATCATGCTTCCGCCTACCTGTCGTGCCTCGGCTTCGTCCACAGGGACGGCTTCAGCAGTCGTGATCTACATCACTTCTAAAGGCATATCATTCGCCTGGATTCGATCAGAGTCAAGCTTTCATGCGAATGATTTACCTGAACTGCCGTGCGTCCCGGACATGCACCCTGCGAGCGAGTACTTGACGGACCGAGACCGGCATCACAGAATCACAATAGATGATCACCATTATCTGCAATAGATGTCAATGCCGAGTGAGGATCCATGCCCCCCACCGACGCCTCCGAAGAGGCCACACGCAAGCCACTACCTTTGGCCGACGAGACCACCACTGCCTACTGGAACGCCGCACGTGAGGGGCGACTCGCGGTGCAGTACTGCGAGCCCTGTGCCCGCTACCAGCATCTTCCCGTGGACGCCTGTCCGAAATGCGGGGGCTCGGAGCTGTCCTGGAAAGACATGTCGGGCAGAGCGACGTTGTACTCCTACACGGTCATGCACGACGCACCTGCGCCCGGTTTCGCCGATCATCTGCCGTACATCGTCGTGGTCGCGGAACTCGACGAGCAGGAAAATCTGCTGATCACCACCAACCTTGTGGATGCGAACCCGGCCGAGCTGCGGATCGGGCTCCCACTCGAGGCGACCTTCGAAGAGTTGGCGCCCGGGGAAGTCGTGCCCCAATTCCGCCCCGCATCCCAGCAGAGGAGCGCCTGACCATGTGGGAATACCGCGACCAGGTCGCGATCGCCGGCATCGGCTACACCGAACTCATCCGACGCAACCCCCGCACACTGCTGTCGCTGACGGTCGAGGCCACCGATGCTGCGCTCGCCGACGCAGGCCTGACCCGTGCGGACGTCGACGGACTCGCCACCACACCGACCATGCCGGTCTACGGGGGCGCGAAGGGCAACCGCGACGGGATCGATGTCGTCACCCCCGGGCATCTCTCCGGAGCGCTGAGAATCCGAGACAACATAACCTGGCTCGGCAACACCATGCCGATGGTCACCCACGCCGCCATCGACGCGATCAACGCACTCGTGGCCGGAACCTGCACGCACGTCGTCCTCTACCGGGCACTGCACATGCCGCAGGGGAGGTACTCGAACTTCACGTCCGCACGGGCCGGCGGCAAAGACCAATTCTTCGCACCCTACGGTTTCTCGATGCCCGCGGGTTGGGCCGCCACCGTCGCCCGCCGATACCTCGATCTCGCCGATGCGACACGAGAGTCGTTCGCACGCTTCATCGTCGACAATCGCGAACGCGCACACCTGAACCCGAATGCGTTCTTCCGCGGGAAGAGTCTCACTACGGACGAGTACCTGTCGTCGCGCATGATCGCCGATCCCATCACCATGCTGGACTGCGACCTGCCCGTCGACGGCGCCGTCGCGATCGTGCTCACTCGCACCGACCGCGCCCGCGACCTGCCCAACCCTCCGGCGCTGATCTCCGGGTACGCCGCGAGCAACCACGTCGGGGCCACCGGTGTACCCATGACGCTCGAAGACATCCTCGCCGGCGCCGAAGCCACCGGTGACAGGCTCTGGAACGCCGCGGGGATCGGACGCGACGAGATCGACATCGCCCAGTTGTACGACGGGTTCTCGATCTTCACCTACACGTGGCTCGAAGGTCTGGGCTTCTGCGATCGTGGCGACGCCGCAGATTTCATCGACGAGGGTAATGCCCGACCGACCGGCAGCCTGCCGCTCAACACGGGCGGCGGATGCCTCGCGGAAGGCCGTCTGCACGGTATGACCCAGCTGACCGAAGCGGCCTACCAGGTGACGAATCGTGCCGGAGAGCGACAGATACCCGGCGCACAGCGGTCTGTCGTCACCGTGTCCAACGGGTTGGCAGGCTCGACCGCCTTCGTCATCTCGGCAGCGGGCTGAAACCGGAGAGGGGCGGGAGCGGTCACGCTCCTGCCCCTCCCCCGCTCGACTACGCCGTCACTCTTCGAGGCCCGCCATCTGCGCCGCGAACTTGCGGCGCGCGAGTTCCTCGAGTTCGGGGAGGTGATAGCTCGGGAACAGGCCATCGTGCGGTTCGGCGTCGCGCAGCAACTGCCGGGCAAGACCCACCTTGTGGATCTCGGTTGCGCCGTCGGCGAGGCCCATGTGGTAACTCTCGAACAACCATTTGCCCAGCGGAAGCTCCTTCGAGACGCCCAGGGACCCGTGCAGCTGTACTGCACGAGAGGTCACGTCGAGCAGCACCTTCGGCATTGCCGCCTTGACCGCGGCAATGTCCTTGATGACCTTCTTGTAGTCCTTGTAGCGGTCGATCCGCCACGCGGTGCGCAGCACCAGCAGCCGGAACTGCTCGATCTGCAACCACGAATCGGCGATCATCTCCTGGACCAACTGCTGGTCGCCGAGACGCTTGCCACGCGTCGTACGCGACACGGCGCGTTCGAGCATCATGTCGAGCGACGCCTGCACCAGGCCGACGGTGCGCATCGCATGGTGGATGCGGCCACCGCCGAGACGGGTCTGCGCGACCTCGAACCCTTGCCCGACGCCACCGAGGATGTGGTCCTTCGGTATCCGGACATCGGTCCACCGCGTGTAGGCGTGTGTACCGACCTCGTAGTCGTGACCCCACACGCCCGTGTTCCGGACGATTTCGACGCCCGGGGTGTCGGCCGGCACGATGAACTGCGACAGACGTTTGTGCGGCTCGGCATCGGGATCGGTGACCACCATGACGATGTAGAACGACGCGAAGCGTGCGTTGCTGCCGAACCACTTCTCACCGTTGATGACCCACTCGTCACCGTCGAGGACTGCAGTGGTCTCGAACTCGACGGGATTCGATCCGCCCTGGGGCTCCGTCATCGCGTAGCACGAGACGATCTCGTTGTTGATCAGCGGCTCGAGATAGCGCTCTTTGAGTTCGGGGGTGCCGTAGTGGGCGAGGATCTCGGTGTTGCCCGAATCCGGCGCCTGCGCACCGAACACGATCGGCCCCGAGTGGGTGCGACCGACGATCTCGTTGAGAAGTGCGAGTTTGAGCTGCCCGAACCCTTGGCCACCGAGTTCCGGTCCGAGGTGCGTCGCCCACAGACCCTTCTCCCGCACCTTGTCCTGCAGCGGCGGGATCAGCTTCTGGCGCAGCGGGTCTTGCAGATCCCATGCGTGGGTGATCACCTTGTCGACCGGTTCGACTTCGTTCTTCACGAATTCCTCGGCCCAGTCGAGGACCTCCTGGTATTCGGGATCTGTCTCGAATCCCCAGCTCATGCGCATTCCTTTCTCGAAAAGTCTTGTGTGCGTGGAAGGTCAACGCATCGCAGTACGGCCACCGTCGACCGGGATGATCGCGCCGCTGGTATAGGTCGATCCAGGGCCGGCGAGGTAGAGCGCGGCACCGACGATCTCGTCGGGGTTGCCTGCGCGCTCCAGCGGAAGTGCCTTGAACTTCTCCGCGACGATGTCCATGTCCCAAGACTTGCTGATGTCCGTCAGGAACGGGCCGGCCATGATCGCGTTGACGCGCACCGTCGGCCCGTATTCCTGCGCGAAGCCCTTGGTGATGATGTTCAGCCCGGATTTGGCGGCCGCGTACGGCAGGTCGCTCGGTGTGGGCCGTTCCGACGCGATGGAGCTGATGTTGATCACCGAGCCTCCGCCTGCCTCGATCATGCGCGGGGCGACGAGAGTGGTCAGGCGGAACGCGCCCTTGAGGTTCACGTCGAAGACCTTGTCGAACAACGCTTCCGTCACGTCGCCGAGGGAATCGTAGAGCGGCGACATACCCGCATTGTTGACGAGAATGTCGACACGGCCGAATTCCGCGTAGACCTGCTCGACGAGGTCTTCCTGCGCGTCCCAGTCGCCGACGTGACATGCGATCGGGAGAGCCCTGCGCCCGGTGGTCTCGATGATCTCGGCCGCGAGCCTCTCGCAGCTGTCGATCTTGCGGCTGACGATGACGGTGTCGGCACCGGCATTCGCAAACGCCAGCACCATTTCGCGACCCAGACCACGGCTTCCGCCGGTGACGAGTGCGACCTTCCCTTCCAAGGGCAGTGCCTGGTCGGTCATCGTGTTGCCTCCTTGTCGGGCGAGTTCATCCCGCCGGATTCGCGTGTCTTGCAGTCCTGCCCGGCCGGATCGCGCGTGAGTGGTACGACGGCCTTGCCCGTCGCGTTGCCGTCGAGCATGCCGAGAAACGCGTCCCACGCACCCCCGACACCACCGGTGAATTCCGTGTGGACGGGGCGGAGCGCGCCGATGCGGAGCCACTCGGCCATCCGGTCCTCGAATTCCTCGCGTGCGTCGAGGTGATCGCGAAGGAGGAAGCCTTCCATCCGGGCCCGGCGCCAGACGAGTTTGATGAGGTTGTTCGGCCCCGGCTGCGGGGTTGCGGAGTTGTAGATGCTGATCATCCCGCACAGGGCGATCCGCGCGTGGTCGTTGATCACCCTGATCGCAGCCTCGAGATGCTCGCCTCCGACATTGTCGAAGTACACGTCGAGGCCGGTCGCTCCCACCTCCGCCATCGCAGCGCGAAGCAGATCCTTGACGGGACCGTCGTGGTAGTCGAACGCGGCGTCTGCTCCGAGCTCCCGGATCAATGCCACCTTGTCCGGGCTACCGGCACTGCCGATCACGGTTGCGCCCCGCAGTTTTGCGATCTGCAGGACGGTGGCCCCCACGGCTCCGGCCGCGGACGACACGAAGACAACATCGCCCGACTCGATGCGGGCGATGCGTTCGCACCCCACCCAGGCCGTCATGCCGGGGAGACCCATCACTCCCAGATAGTCGGCGGGAGCGAGATCGTCGTGCGTGAGCACGGTGCAGTCGCCCGAAGGTACGAGAGCATGTTCCCGCCAGCCGTACTCGTGTTTGACCAGTGACCCGACCGGAACGGATTCGTCGGCAGAGTCGGTGACACGACCGATCGTGGGCGCAAGCATCGGCTCGTCCAGCGGATACGGCTCGGCATAGTTGGCCTCACCACCGATCCTGCCCCGCATGTACGGCTCGACGGACATCACGAGGTTCTCCACCCGCACGAAACCGGGCTCGGGAGAGCCGACCACGACATCGACGAGTTCGACATCGGATGTGCTCGGGCGGCCCGTCGGACGGGAACGGAGCACCCACTGGCTGCTTGCAACGAAAGACACAGGCACTCGATCTCAGGCAGACTCGGCCGTGACCTGTGCGACCAGATCACGACGCACGAGCTTGCCGGTGGCGGTCTTGGGCAGTTCGTCGACGAAGACGACGTCGTCGGGGGTCCGGGATCCGCGCAGTCGCTCACGGCACCAGGCCCGAACGGCCTCCTGCTCTGCGTGATCGTCGCCGGTCGGCACGATGACGGCGCAGATGCGTTCGCCCCATTCATCATCGGGGACACCGATCACAGCGACCTCGCGCACGTCGTCGTGGCGAACGAGGACGTCCTCGATCTCGGCGGGCGCGATGTTCTCGCCGCCGCGGATGATCGTGTCATCTGCGCGACCACCGATGAACAGGAACTCGTGGTCGATGCGGGCGCGGTCGCGGGTGGGGAACCAGCCGTCGGCGTCGAGCACCGAGCCCTTGCCCATGTATTCGCCGCTGACCTGCGCGCCGCGGACCCACAGCAGCCCGGTGTCGCCGTCGGCCAGCACTGTGACATCGTCCTCGGCGCGGATCTGTGCCTCCATCCCGGGCACGACCCGCCCGACTGAGGACAGGCGGTGACGCAACGCGGGATCAGCGAGGGCTTCGCGATGGTCGTCGGGTCCGAGCACCGCGATTGTCGAACTGGTCTCGGTAAGCCCGTAGGCGTTGACGAACCCGGTGTCAGGGAAGGCGACGAGTGCACGTTCGAGCACGGGCTGCGCCATCCGGGCCCCGCCGTACGCGAGCGACGCGAGCTTCGGAGCGCCCGCCGATTCGCCGCCGAGATGTTCGACGACGCGCGCGAGCATAGTCGGCACCACCATCGCGCTCGTGATCTCCTCCTCCCGGACGAGATCGAGCCAGCCCTGCGGGGTGAAGTCCGGCAGGTACACCATGCGGCGACCGGCGTAGATGTTGCTCAGGACGGCACCCATCCCTGCGATGTGGTAGGGCGGTGTGCTGATCAGGGTCGCTTGTTCCTCACCGGCAGAACCGAATTCGACGGTGTTGAACAGATAGGACGTCAGGTGGTGATGCCGGAGCAGTACGCCCTTGGGAGCGGAGGTGGTTCCGGAGGTGAACAGCACGACAGCGGTGCTGTCGTCGTCTGCCGGCAGATGATCGGACGGCCCTGCCGCGCGGGCTTCGTCGAAGAATTCGTCGCTGGTCAGCAGCTGTGCGGCTGCACCCTCGAGCTTGTCCTTGTATGCCGGGTCGGCGACGATCAACGGCGTGTCGAGCTGGGCGACGAGGTCGCGAAGCTGCTCGGTCGCGAGCCGGTAGTTCAGGGGCGCGATCGGTATTCCCGCCTTCGCCGACGCGAACGTGAGCAGAGGCAGGATGAGTCCGTTGACGCCCACGAAGACGAGGTGCGCCGCGCCGCGTTCCTTCAGGACGGTCGCTCCACCCGACGCGACATCGTCGAGCTGAGCGTAGGTCAGCCCCGACTCGCGGCGGCCGATGGCCACGCGGTCCGGGACGACCGAGGTCGCCATGTCGAGAACCATTTCGATACCCATTGCACCACCTGAATTGAACGATTCCGGGTTGTCCGAGCCCTCGCCGATCCACTGTCGCAGTAACCGGGCGCCGTAGTCGGACTCTAACAATCATGCGCCTGAATGTGAAGCTAATCATGACAATGGTTTGCACGAATGTGTAGAGTGCGGTGGAGAGTGGCCCCGGTCACCCACAAGCACATCCGCTCCGCGGCCGGCCCCAGTACTGCAAGGCACCGCCCGGACCATGATCGAAGATGAGGTGAACCCCGATGAACGATCGGGAGATGCTGGACGTCGACACCCTGACCTCCTGGCTCGACAGCGAAGGAGTCGGCACCGGGCCGATCACCGACGCTGTCACCCTGACCGGCGGAACCCAGAACATCCTGGTCCGCTTCGTCAGGAACGACCGTGAATACGTGTTCCGCAGGCCCCCACTACACAAGCGCAGCAACAGCGACGAGACCATGCGCCGGGAAGCGCGCGTCCTCACCGCGCTCGGAGGCACCGACGTTCCCCACCCGCGACTCGTTGCGGCATGCGAGAACCCGGACGTCATGGGCTTCACCTTCTTCGTCATGGACGCGATCAGCGGTTTCACCGCCACGACCGAGGTGCCCGAGCCGCACGCGTCGTCCGCGGAGCTACAGCACGCGATGGGGCTGGCCATGGTCGACGCCGCAGCTGCGCTCGGCCGCGTCGATCCCTTTGCACTCGGGCGGGCGCAGTACGATCGCGCCGAAGGATGGATCGAGCGACAGGTCGGGCGCTGGCGTAAGCAGCTGGATTCGTACCACGAGCTCGAGGGCTGGCCTGGTCCTGATCTCGACGGAGTCGACGAACTCGGCGCGTGGCTCGACGAACACCGCCCTACCGAGTGGCGCAAGGGTGTCATCCACGGCGACTTCCACTTCGGCAACGTCATGTTCCGGCACGACGGCCCCGAGGTCGCCGCGGTCGTCGACTGGGAACTCGCGACCATCGGCGACCCGCTCCTCGACCTCGGGCACCTGCTCGCGACCTGGCCCGACCCGAACGAGTCCCGCACCAAGGGCCTGGCCCGCCGGCTCGACGGCCTGCCGTCCCGAAGTGAGCTCATCGCCCGATACGGCGAGACGAGTGGCCGCGACATGACCGGATTCGACTGGTATCAGGTGCTGGCCTGCTACCGCCTGGCCATCATCCTCGAGGGCACACACGCCCGCGCGTGCGCAGGCAAGGTCGACGAGGCACTCGGGAAGCGCTTCCACGGCGTGTCCCAGTCCCTGCTGGACCAAGCTCGCGCACTCGTTTCCACATCACCGCAGGCCGTCTGAGCCTGTCTCAGGAAGGACTCCCCGTGACCACCGATCCCCGGGCAACCACCGAATACAAGTACCTACAGTACGAGACCCACGACGAGGGCACCATCGCCCGCATCGTTCTCGACCGCGTCAAGTACCGCAACGCCCAGAACCGCGGGCTCCTCGTCGAACTCACCGCCGCGTTTCTGCGCGCCGAGGCCGATGACGACGTGCGCGTGGTGATTCTCGCCGGAAACGGCCCGGTCTTCTCCTCGGGACACGATCTCGGCAGCCCGGACTACCTGGCCGAACGTAACCCCGGGCCCGAGCAGCACTGGTCGTATGCCTGCACCGGGGGCACGAAAGATGCCGTCGAGTCGCGATTCCACCAGGAGTGGCACTACTTCTACGAGAACACCCGCCGCTGGCGCAGTCTCCGCAAGATCACCATCGCAGAGGTGCACGGGAACGTCTTCTCCGCGGCACTGATGCTCACGTGGGCATGCGATCTCATCGTCGCCGCGGAGAACACGCAGTTCGCCGATGTCGTCGCCACACGACTGGGCATGTGCGGAGTCGAATACTTCGGTCATCCTTGGGAATTCGGACCTCGCAAGGCCAAAGAGCTACTCCTCACCGGTGACAGTCTCGATGCAGAGGATGCACGCGCGCTCGGCATGGTGAGCAAGGTCTTTCCCGCCGAAGATCTGACCGCAAAGACCCTCGATTTCGCTCGCCGTATCGCTCAGGTGCCGACAATGGCGGCGCTGCTCGTGAAGGAATCGGTCAACCAGAGCCAGGATGCCATGGGCTTCTCCAGCGCACTGGACGCCTGCTTCACGATCCATCAGCTCAACCACGCCCAGTGGACCCATCTGTCGGGCGGCAAAGCAGTGGTGGGGACTCCGGAACTCGGAATGCCCGACTGGAAGACTGCACCGCCGATCAGGCGGGCGGATCCGCACGCTCCCTGACGGCAACCGTCGTCACAGGTCAGGATTCAGTGCGTGCAACCAGTCGCTCGTAGCGCTGTCGAGCCGCCTGCGTACTCCCCAATCCGAGGCCGAACGCGATTTCCTGCCAGGTCATTCCGTGTTCACGGGCGATTCCGAGAACCAGCGCCTCGAGCTGATCCATCTCGGACCGAGCCTTCGGAATGAGGCCCAGAGCAGCAGTGATGTCGGCGGCGTCCACATCGGGTTCGTCCGGACCCGCCTGGTGGACGCCGCCGGCCAGTGCGGCGACGATGCGGATCGCACCCAACGGGTCGAGCATTTCCGGATGGGACTGGCGGGCACGTTGTTCCGGTGTTGCACCGTGGCGTTCGGCAATCCGGAACAGGCCGGCGTACTCCCGATGGGCACGCTCACGACTGGGGTTCGGTGGGGTGAATTCCTCGTTCGTCATACCTACAGCGTGAGCCGTGAACGCTATGTTGTCAACATAATGTTGCAGTATGATGTTCACGGCTCGGTGGCTGCAACTCAGGACGGACGGTGCTCGAGCAGTACCTCGTCGAACAGTGCGTCGACGAATGCCGTCGTGTCGAGCTTCTCAGGGCTGTACCACTCGGCGAAACCGGCATAGTCCACGCTGTTCTCGTAACCCAGGTCGGCTACCGTCGCCTTCCATTCCGCCGAGGTGTCCCGTACCCGCGAAACGAATTCGTCGCCGCCGGGGGCAGTGTCCGCAAGCTCGTCCACGATCGCCTCGTTCTTCGCGATCAACGCATCGCGCGCGTCGTCGGCGAACGGCTCGGCCGAACCGTCGAACTGGGCAATCGTCGCCGAAGCGTCGACCGTCCCCTCCCAGATCTTGTTCATGCTGCCTTCGATGAACACATCGAGCCGATCCCACATCAATTGCTGCGCCACGAGCGGAAGACCCTCCCATACATCGACATTCATCGCCAGAGTGCCGGAGGTATTGACGAATCCCGCCTCGGGATCGATCACGACGTGCGGCGCGACCTCCATGATTCCCGCGATCCTGCCCGCGGTCAGTGTGGTGGCCGCGCATGCCGCCACCCCGCGCTGGAGGCTCTCGTAGTATTCGGTGTACCCGATCGACACGGGATTGCCCCCGAGCGCAGCGACCTGCGTACCGAGGGTCGCCGAACCCGATGCGATCGACTGGCCCTTCAGTTCGGCCAGGTCGTTTCGGGCCTGCCCACAGATCAGGGCGATCGAACCCGAGTTGAACGACGGGACGAGCACCACCATGTCATGGTCTTCGTACTCGGACAAGAATTCCGGCGACGAGAACGCCACGTCGACCGGCCACGCATTCGACGACAGGCTCCCGACGATCACGCTGTTGTCCGACAACACACTGGCGTTGTTCAGTGCAAAGGTGACCGGGTACTCCTGAGGTTCGTAGGCCCCCATGACCTGGGCCATGTCGAGACGGCCGTCCTGCACCGCGTCGTCCGACTCGGTCGGCGACGCCACACCGTTCGAGTACACGATCTCGAAGGTGATCTTGCCTCCCGACCATTCGGACACCGCTCGGGCGTAGTTCTCGATGTGCTGGCCACCCGAGGCATCCTTCGCCGCAGGCGACTGGGTGTGGATCACAATCGGGTCCACGGACTCGAACGCCTGCTGGTACTCCTCGATACTCGCCCCGTATTCGACACCCACGCCACCACCTCCGCCGCCGGTGCCGGTCGACTCGGCACAGGCCGCCAATACGGTCGCACCCGCAGTGAAACCTGCGACCGCACACGCAACCGATCGAAACTTCATGATCGACTCCCTCATTTCCTGATGGTCTCCGCTGATTGTGCCGAGGTGGTGCTGGGCCGAGGCGCGCCCGAATCGCGCAGACCGAGGCACTCGATCTCGGGGAGGACCTCCGAGGCGAACAGCTCGAGGCTCCGCCACCCGATCTCGGGTGGCAGACCGCCCATGAGCGGCTGGAACATCAGTTCGGACTTGTCGCCACGTTCCCGGGCGAACTCGACGCACTGCTGTGGCGTGAGCACGACGAACTGCGGCTGCTTCTTCAAGTCGTCCACGGTCTCGACGTGTGTATATCCCGTCGTGCCGACACCGCGCTCCTTCGCCCACTGCGCGTTCATGTTGGTCGTGTACATCAGGTGCGGCGCGAGCAGTTCCCAATCACGATCGGGATCGTCGGTCACGTGCAGGAACAGCGGGCCCGCCGGCGCGGGGCGCGGCGGAATCGGCAGCCCCAACCTCGTGCGCTCAGCATCGTACAACTCGTACAGGCGATGCTTCTCCGATCCGGCAGGCATGTAGTTGTCGCCGAGTCGGGCCGCCCGCGCCGCCGACGCATCGGCCGAGCCGCCGATGTAGATCGGGGGACGCGACGGTCCGACGGGCATCGGGCGCACGCGCACCGTCTTACCCCGGAACTCGAACTGCTCACCGGTCCATGCCTTGTCCAGGACCTCGACGATCTCCTCGAGGATGCGGACCCGGCGCTTCATCGGCACGTCGAACATCTCGAATTCGTCGGGTCGGTAGCCGATCCCCATCGTCATCTCGACGCGGCCACCACCGCCCACCAGATCGAGTGTCGCGAGATCCTCGGCGAGCCGCAGTGGGTGATGCAGCACCGCCACGAGCGCCGAGAAATGGACGTGGATCCGCTCGGTACGTCCGAGCATCGCCGCACCCAGAATCATCGGAGACGCGCAATAACCGTCCTCGGCACCGTGATGCTCGGCGATGTACACGGTCTCGAACCCGAGTGAATCCGCCCAGCCGGCCTGTTCGACCGCTGCCCGGTAGAGGTCGACTGCGGGCGCTCCGATCGAGGGTGCGCGCATGTCGTAACGCAATGACAGCCTCATCACGGTTGCCTTTCTCCAATCAGCCGGTCCCGCTCGAGGGCGAAGGTCGGCAAGGTGTGGGTCTCGAAGACGGTCGGCGACAGAACCACCTGGTCGCCGATCCGGGGGGTGTCTGCTCCTTCGCCGACGAGGTTCGTCACGAGGCGCACACCCGGCGCGTCCTCGAACTCGACCAGCGCCACCGTATACGGCGGGGCCGATCCGGACGGCAGGAACGCGCGGTACACGACGGTGAACGAGTGGATCACTCCCCTGCCCCTGACAGCGCGCCATTCGAAATCGCCGTCATGACCGCACGGGCAGCCCGGCCCCGGGTACCAATGCCATCGCCGGCACGAAGCGCACCGCGGGAACACCAGTTCACCTCGGCTCACGCCGTCCCAGAATGGCTCCAGTTCCGGAATATCTTTCGGCGGTGCGAATTCCGGCACTGAGACGGTCGAAACGGCAACGTCCGATTCGGTCACGCTCCTCACCCGTCCTTCGTCAGGATCAGTGTCGTGTGCTCGCCGCCGGCCAACGCAGCGACCAGCGCGATCGACGCATCGGGTACTTGTGCCTGCCCACGGCTACCGCGAACCTGGCGCACCGCTTCGATCACGTGGACGATCCCGGGAATATAGGCGTACGCGAGGTGACCCCCATGGGTATTGACGGGCAGTGAACCTCCCGGCCGCGTGTGTCCGTCGCGGTGGAACTCCACCGCCTCACCGCGACCGCAGAGCCCGAGATCCTCCATCTGGATCGCCTGCGAGATGGAGAAGCAATCGTAGATCTCGGCAACATCGATGTCCGCCGGGGTGAGTCCCGCATCGGCGAACGCGCGCGGACCGGACACCGAGGAACCGAACGAGCACATGTCCTCGGCCTGAGTGAAATACGAGGTCATGGACGGACCCACGGCGACGGTCGACGATCCGGCCACGAGGACAGGTGCGCCTGTGAGATCGCGCGCCCGCTCCGCCGTGGTGACGACGAGTGCGCCGGCACCGTCTGAGATCAAGCAGCAATCCGCAGACCGCAGCGGCGACGCGATCATGGGTGAGGCAAGGTAGTCGTCCTCCGTGAGCGGCTTGGGGCGCTGCGCGTTCGGGGTCATCGTTGCCCAGACCCGGTTCGACACGGCGATCGAGCCGAGCGCATCGGGCTCGATTGCGTAGGTATGGCAGTAGCGCTGTGCCCACGCTGCGAAATACACCGGTTGGCCATACCAACCGAACGGCATTTCCAGACTTGCCTTCACCGGATCCTGTGCGTGGAAGCCATAAGGGCCTCCGGGTTTCGATCCGGCGTAGCCGTAATACACGAGCACGGTGCTCGCGCGCCCGGATTCGACTGCTGCGCGAGCGGTCTCGACAGCGGCCAGCGGGCCCGCACCCGCGGGAATTCCGGGAGCAGCCGTGTACGTGCGATCGATCCCCAACGCCACCGACACCTCGTCGGGTCCCGGATACGTACCCGCTGGGACCACTCCGTCGATGTCCGACGCCGTCAGCCCCGCATCGTCGAGTGCGCCGCGGCACGCGTCGAGGACGAGTTTCGTGATCGGGCGATCGACCGACCGGCCGAACTGCGACTCACCGGCCCCCACGATCGCCGCGGCAGCAGCTGTCGCGTTCACGCGCGCAGTCCACGCCACGCCGTCGTACCGCCGTCGACTGGCACGACGATCCCGGTGAGGAACGACGAATCGTCGGACGCCAGGAATGCGGCGACCTTCGCGATCTCGTCGCCGGTGCCGAATCGGGGGATCAAGTGTGCACCGACCATCGATCGCTTCCGCGCTTCGCGGGCCTCATCGGTGTCCGCAGCGTCGAGGTAGGCACGACTCATCGGGGTTTCGATCGAACCGGGAGCGAATGCGTTGACCCGTACGTCGGGAGACAGCGCGATTGCGGAGGTGCGAGTGAGCTGGATGACCGCGGCTTTACTCGACGGGTACGCAGTGCTGACGTAACCGACCATGCCCGCCACGGAAGCGGCATTGATCACCGACGGCCCGCGAACCGAATTCCGCAGATGTGGTGCTGCAAGTTTCGTGGCAAGCCACACCGACTTGACGTTGATCGCATACACCTTGTCCCACACGTCCTCCGGAAGCTCCTCGAAGCTCGTGTGTTCGGTGAAGGCGTTCTCCATGACACCGGCATTGTTCACGAGCGTGTCGAGACCACCGGCCGCTGACACAACCGTGTCGATCATGCCCCCGATTGTAGAACTGTCCGCGAGGTCCACGGTGATCGCCACGGCCGACACACCTATCGCTTCGATCTCGGCGGCCACTTCCTTCGCGCCATCACCGTTGAGGTCCGCGACACCGACGAATTCGGCACCGCGCCTGGCATATTCCAGCGCAATGTCGCGACCCATGCCCTGCGCCGCTCCGGTGACCAGTGTCCGCTTGCCTGTCAGCATGTTCTGCTTCCCTTCTCCGTCGGCTGCGCCGACGACATCTCGATCAAGACCGGGCCGTGGCCGCGGCAGTGCGTCCGGCTTCCAGCAATGTCACAGGCTGCTCGTATCGCCCGCTGGTGTAGGGCGATCGACCCGAGATGCCCGTCATCCCGGCATCGACCGGAAACGTCACTCCGGTCATGTAAGCGGCCTCGTCGCTCGCGAGGAAGAGCACACCGGCGGCGACGTCCTCCGGTGTGAGAGCACGGTTGTTCATCAGCGCGCTGTCGCCGAGTGCCGCGGTGGCGCCGGCGAGATCGTCGGCGCCGGTGGCCACTACGGCAGCGGTCATGGGCGAGACCACGGCTCCGGGAATCACGGTGTTGACCCGCACCCCGAACGGCCGCAGTTCGGCGGCGACCGAGTTCGACAGGCCGATGACCGCGGCCTTCGCCGCGCTGTACACGTGCGGCCCCACACCGCCGAGAACACCGGCCGGGCTCGACGTCGAGATGATGACACCCGATCCCTGTGGTTTCATCACGCGGGCCGCGTGCTTGAAGCCACACAGCACGCCACGGAGGTTCACCGCGAGGGTCAAGTCCGCCTCGGCCATCGGGGTCCGATCGATCGGACCCAGCGTGCCCATCACACCGGCGTTGTTGAACATCACGTCGAGCCTGCCGAAACTCGCGACGGCGAGATCCACTGCTGCCGCGACATCCGATTCGACGGTGACGTCGGTGCGTAGGAACCGGATCCGCTCGCCGAGCCGGTCGGCGAGCGCGCGACCTGCCTCCTGCACATCCGCTATCACGACGGAAGCGCCCTCTGCGTGCAGCGCCCGCGCCACGGCCTCACCGATACCACTTGCGCCGCCGGTGACAACCGCAACCCTACCCTCGAATCGGTTGCTGATCCGTATCACGGTCGACCGTCCCCTTTCCTCAGCACTGCGAGATCGTGTTCGAATCTTTTTCTACCCAAGTAATTTTCACTCCTCTATAGTCGACTGACCGTGTCCGACAGAGGAGTAACATGTCCGCTGAATCCCGATTGCAGACTCTGCTCGACGATCTCGTGTCGAGGGTGACCACACTCGAATCGGAGCGGGCCGCGTCCGGTCTGATGCACCGATACGCGGCCCTGCTCGACAACCCGGCCCCGGAGTCGCTTGCGTCCCTGTTCACCGACGACGGGGTGCTGGCGACCGGTCGCGGCACTCACAGTGGACGCGACGAGATCGCCGGGTTCTTCCGATCCGCACGGGCGGCGGATGATTCCGACAAGCGCCATTTCATCTGCCAGCCCGAACTCCGGGCATACACACCCGACCGCGTGCGCCTCCAATGCTACTTCGGTTACACCGCCCGAGCAGGAGACGGTTCCGGAATAGGCTGGGGCACATACACAGCCGAGGTATGCACCGACTCGGGTGAAGCGCTGTTCGAATCGTTGACGATCGACCTGCATGTCGGAACCGATCTCGAGCGAGGTTGGGGCCGCTGACCTACCGGGTGACGGTGATCGCGTGCTCCGGGCACGCGTCCACCGACGCCTCGGCCTGACCGACGAGTTCGGCCGGAACTTCGAAGTCCTCGCCGGCCTGCGCAACGAAGCCCTCTTCGTCGTCGCTCAGCAGATCGGGCGCGACCGAGTAGCAACGCCCGTGCCCCATGCACTTCTCACGCACGATCGACATCGTCGTTCCGGATGTCCCGGCCATGTCAGACCTCCCATTCCAGTTCGAGTTCCTTCAGAGTCAGCTGCGAGCCACGCTCGATCAGTGCGGCACCGTCCTTGATCCGATACTCCGGGATCAGCTTGTGCCATTCCTCGAGCACGACGGCGAGTTCGAGCCGCGCCAGGTGCATACCCAGACAGCGGTGCGGTCCGGCACCGAATGCGAGGTGCTGATTGATCCCCGGCCGGCCGAGAACGAACTTGTCCGGGTCGTCGTATTTGCGGGGGTCCCTGTTCGCCGATCCGATTCCGAGCCAGATCACGTCCTTCGCGGCCATGTCGATGCCTTCGAATTCGCAACTCTCCTGCACCTCACGTCCCGCCTGGATCACCAGCGGATACATCCGGATGAACTCCTCGACCGCATCGCGCGTCGACTCGGGCTCCTCGATCAGCATCCGGCGGTCGTCGTCGTGCGTCGCGAGGTGGGTGAAGATGTATCCCAGCGCCGACCGAGTGGTGTCGAGACCGGCAAGCATGATCGACATACAGGTGGTGAGAATTGTGTCGTGCGAGAGGGTTTCACCGTCGAGCTCGGCCTCGACGAGACGTGTGACCATGTCCTCGGCCGGGTCGCGGGGATCCCTGCGCCGTTCGTCGATAGCGGCGGTGAAGTAGTCCAGGATCTTCTGCTTCGGAACCGCGGCGCCATCGAGGTCGCCCTGGAGCATGCAGTTGAACATCTCTTCGGTCCACGGCAGGAAGAAGTCGCCGTCTTCGACGGGCAGCCCCATCAACACCAGGAACAGATCGGTCGGGTACCGGATGGCGAACTCCGCCACGAAGTTGCAGTGACCTTTGGGTGCGAGTTCCTCGAGCAGTTCCACACAACGGGTGTGCGCCAGTTCCTCCATGCGCCGGACCGCTGCCGGCGCGAAGAACGGATTGATGATGCGACGGAACTTCTGGTGTTCTTCGCCGTTGAGATCCTGGGGAAGCAGCGGGATCTTGCTCTCGGGGAACAATGCCGTACGAACTGCCGTCGTCCAGTTCTTGTGATTCTGGAATCCCGCGAGGACATCCTCGTAACGCGTCAGCATCCAGAAACCACGTTCGGTCGTGTCGTTGAAGTGGAACCGCGCGGCTTCACGTTCTTCATCGAGAATTGTGTAATGCCCGTATATTTCGGACTCGTTGGTGTAGTCGGTGTGGCTGACGGGGCAGCCGGTTCCGTGCGTCATGCGTTTCCTCCGATTGCGGTCAGGACGGGCGGTGCGGCAGGAAGATCTCCTCGTAGACCTTCGCGCTGTAATCCTCGAGATCGAGCGCCTCCGGGCTGTACCACGTGGCGAACTCGTCGTAGGTGACATCGTCGTAGAGCTCCGACAGGGTGGATTCCCACTTCTCGGTCGACGCGCCGATGCGGTCGACGAATGCACCACCGTCGTCGAACGCAGCGTTGGTCCGCTGCGCCTCGAGGAGATTCTCGTTTTCCGCGGCGAGTGCGGCGCGGGCATCCTCTGCGTAGGGGCCGACGGTGCCGTTTGCAGCGAGGACTGCTTTCATCCCGTCGGCGGTGTTCGGCAAGATCTTGTCTTCGATGTTCGACTCGACGTACACCGTGAGGCTGTCCCAGATCAGCTGCTGCGCGACGAGCGGAAGTTCTTCCCACGCTTCGGTGCTCATGGCCATTCCGCCCCAGCCTACCGCGAGGCCCGCGTCGGGATCGACGACCACCTGCGGTGTCTGTCCGAGAAATCCGCCGAGCATGCCGACGGTGAAGGATGTGACGGAGCAGTCGGCGATACCGCGCTCGAGCGCCTCGAACAGCTCGGTGTAGGCGATCGACACCGGTGTTGCGCCGAGAGACTCGACCTCGGAGTTGATCGAGAGGCCGGATGCGGTCACCTGGGCACCCTTGGTGGCAGCAAGATCTCGGCGTTCGGTAGCGCAGAACAATCCGTTGGAACCGGAGTTGTACGCGGGCAGCAGCAACTTCATGCCCTTGTCCTCGTACTCCGCGACCAGCTCCGGCGTCTCGAATGCCACCTCGTTGGCCCAGGCATTGGACTGCAGCGGTCCGAGCACCGGCGTCTGGAGGGACACGAAGCTCGAATCGATCAGAGCAGCTGTTGCCGGATACTCCGACGGTTCGTACTGCGGGATCACGTGGCCGAGGTCGAGTCGACCGTCCATCAGTGCATTGTCGATCTCCGCGGGGGGCGCAACGGCGTTCGAGTAGGCGACATCGAAGGTGATCTTGCCGCCGGACCACTCGGTGATCCGGTCGAGGTATTTCTCCACCGGAACGCCGGTAGCAGACCCCCTGGGGGCTGGCGATTGAGTGTAGAGCCGGATCGGATCGACATCCTCGAATGCCGCGATGTAATCGTCCTTGGTGGCACCGTACTCGACGCCGTCGCCACCTCCGCCGCCGGCGGCAGACGCCGATTCGGCGCATCCCGCGACAAGTGCTGCGGCGAGCGCCAGGACAGCAGCCGAGCCACAGATCGATCTCGAGCGGGTGGTGCGGGAAAGGGTCATGCGCTGCTCCGTCTCTTGGGGTGCGTAGCACACTCACGCATCCGTGATGCAAATCACGACTATCATGCGCATGATTAGTTCCATTGTCAACACTTGTTCATGACGCAGATCACCAGAACGTCGATGCCCGGAAATGGCCGAACGGCGGGGCGACCGTAAAGGTCGCCCCGCCGTTGTGGGCCGGATCAAGGACGAGTGCGCGTCAGTGGACGGCACCCCAGGCTATGGGCGTCTCCAGCGCGGCCGGATAGTGCTTCTCCTCGTAGCGCCAGATGCCGGCAATGTGCTCCTCCATCGCGACGAGCGCGGCCTCCGGGTCGCGATCGGCGACGGCGTTGTAGATCTTCTCGTGGATGTCCAGGGTCGCGCGGCGGTGCCGCTCCGGATACTCCATACCCATCGCCGATCCGTCCAGCATGTCGAGCAACGCGTGAATGAGGTAGCCGAACAAGGCATTTCCCGACCCCTTCGCGACGGTGTCGTGGAATACGCGACTCATCTCGAGGAAGATCTCACCGTCGTCGAGGTTATCTCGCATGTGTTCGACGGAGTACTTCAGATCGGCCAGCTGCTCCTCGTTGATCCGCTCCGCGGCGAGTTTCGCCATCATCGGCTCCAGCGCGGTCCTCGCCTCGACGATGGTCCGGAACGGTGCGTTCTCGAACTGCAGCAGGAGCGTGATCGACGTCGCCAGGCCCTCACTGTCCGGTTGCTGGACGATCGGACCCCCACCTGGACCCGGCTTCAGTGAAATCACGCCCTGCAGTTCGAGGAACCGCAGCGACTCGCGCAAGGTACCCCGACCGACGTCGTATTCGTCGAGCATGACACGCTCCGGCGGCAGCCGATCACCGATCTTGTTTCCTCGCCGGTTGATATCCTGAACGATCCGCTGTGCCACCAGCATCGCCGTCTTCTGCGGCCGTAGGCCTGCCCGTCCCATCGATGAACCTCCGCCGTCCGAACTCCCCCGGGTTCCCGGACCGAGTACCCCAGATCAAATCTATGACAATCTTTACACTATAAGAGACGCGTGACAACGATTTCTTGAACATTCACCCAGTAGGTAGATGTCACGCGAGCTCGGACACCTCGTCCACCAGGCCCCATCCGAAGGCGCGACCGACGTCGAGAGCACTCGCGGTGACGAACAGATGCATCGACCGCCACCTGCCGATCCTGCGCGGAATACTCGCCGTCCCCCCGGCTCCCGGAATCAAACCCATCGACACCTCAGGAAGCCGGAACACCGTTCCCGGAGCCGCGACCACCCGATTCGCAAATGCCGGAATCTCGATCCCCGCACCGACGCAGTGCCCGTGCACGCGCACCTCGGTCCGATCCGCAAGCCGCGCCACCAGGCGTCCGGCGCCACCGCGAGTGCGAATCAGATGGGCGGTGGCGGTGTCGGGTGTGCGTCCGAATTCGTCGAGGTCGCCGCCGGCACAGAACGACGGACCCGCCCCGTCCACCACCACACGCTCGATACTGTCGTCGAGCTCGGCGAGGCGCAGCGCTTCGACCAGGGCGTCGCGCAATTGCGTCCCGTAGGCATTGCGCCGCTCGGGTCGGTTGAGCGTGACCTGCAGTGTGCTGCTCTCCCGCGCGACGAGGACCGGGTCGGCGGGTGCGGGCGGCGGAAGCGGTCGAGGTCCGCGTTCGTCGAGCCACCGCAGGAACTCGGGGCCACCCTGCAATGTCGAGTACCCGAGCGATTCGATGTCGATCGCGGCAGCCACCCCGACAGTGTCGGCGGCGCGCAGCACATGCCGAACGACCAGCGACGCGTGCGGATTCTGCGCGACGGCATCGCCGAACGCCGACAGGCTCGCGTCCAGGTCGTCCGTGCCGACCACGGTCGACGTCCGCGGGTCGGGCCCCACTGCGTAGGTCAGATCGAGGGACTCGAGGAGAGGCGCAAGGGCCGTGTCGTCTATCGACGCACCGGTGAACCTGCCGACGAGCAGGTGATCGCTCCCCCTCGCACGCTCTGCCGCGCGCTCGATCACCGAGTCGGGCGCGTCGTCGAGGTCGACGATCAGAAGTGGGTGGACGACCGCAGCACCGGCGCCGAGAACCGGCGCATCGGCGATGCCGTCCGCAAGCTCCACGACGGAGATCGTGTTCGTGCCCATCAGTTCCGCCCTTGTGTTCGCTGCCCGACCGTCCCGGGCAATGTAGCATCACAAACGTGTTCGAATCCCCGTCCGCGGACTCCGCGCGCGACTGGGCCGAGAGCGGAATCGCTTGTCTGACCGGCAGGCCCGACGGCCCTCCCCTCATCCCACCCGGACGCGCCGCGACCCTGGCGCGTGGGATGACAGCACAGATCGAGTCCGCGACCAACGGAGCGGTACAGCTCGACGGGGCACGGCTGCTGTCCGAGCGGGCCGCGTTCACCGGACACCGGCGTGCCGGTGCCGTCTCGGCCGGCGGCTCGTGCAGGTTGCTGCCCACCGCCGACGGCTGGGCCGCGGTCTCGTGCGCTCGCCCCGACGATCCGCTACTTTTCGGGGCGCTGGTCGGTGCCGACGTCGGCGAGGATCCCTGGCCTGCCGTCACCTCGTGGCTTGCGGGACACACCGGCCAGGACCTCCTCGAACTCGCGGAACCGCTCGGCATTGCGGCAGGCCCGGTCTCGCCGGTTCCTGCCGCAGCACCACAGCCCCTCGTTCCTCGCGCTGTAGACGGGTTGCTGGTCGTCGATTTCAGTTCGCTGTGGGCCGGTCCGCTGTGCTCACATGTTCTCGGCCTCGCGGGCGCCCGCGTGGTCAAGGTCGAGACCCCGACGCGGCCGGACGGCGCACGCCTCGGCAACGCCGACTTCTACCGCCTGTTGCACGGCGGGCACGAGTCGGTGGTGCTCGATCCCGGCGACGACACAGAGCGCCGAGAACTCGCGCAACTGGTGACGGCAGCCGACATCATCATCGAAGCATCCCGCCCGCGGGCACTCGCCGGATTCGGCCTGGACGCCGACCGTTTCGTCGCAAGCGGCGGCACGTGGGTGTCGATCACCGCGCATGGCCGCGATTCCTTCCGCATCGGCTTCGGCGACGATATCGCGGCCTCAGCGGGATTGATCGCGCACGATGCGCAGGGTCCCGTGTTCGTCGGCGACGCCCTTGCCGATCCGCTCACCGGCGTCACAGCGGCCGCTCTCGCACTGTCCGCACCCGCAGACGGCAGCGGAGTCCTCTGGGACGTGTCGATGTCGGCCGTCGTTTCGTCGACGTTGACGCACCACCCAGACGATTCTGAGCGAATGTATCGTTCGTCTCCTCCACTCGACGCAATGTGCCATTCGCTCCGAGGACGCTGGTGGGTCGAGGCCCCGTCCGGCATCGTTGCACTCGCAGAGCCGCAGCGCCGTGAGCCCGCGGGTGACGTCGCCGAATCCGGCCGCGACACATCGAAGATCCTGTCCGAGTTGGGCATCCGATGACCGAGGTCGTCCTGCGCAACGTCGAGGTCGAAGGCGTTCCCGGTCTCGACGTTCTCGTTCGCAGCGGTGTGATCGCGCGGCTCGGAAGGGAACTCGAGTCATCCGAGCGGTGCGACATCGTCGACGGCAAGGGCGGCGCACTGATCCCCGGCCTCCATGATCACCACATCCACCTGCACGCGCTGGCGGCCGATCGCGTCTCTATACGATGCGGGCCGCCCGATGTGACCTCGCCCGATGATCTCGCGCGTGCTCTCGGCAGCGCTGCCGGCGAAGGGTGGATCCGCGGCGTCGGATACTTCGAGTCCGTCGCCGGGATGCTCGATTCCGAGGTCCTGGATCGTCTGCACGCCAGGCGGCCCGTACGCATCCAACACCGCAGTGGTGCCATGTGGGCCTTGAACTCCGAGGCTGCTCGACTCGCCCGGCTCGACACAGCCGATCATCCCGGCGTCGAGCGCGACGGCACCGGCCGTCCCACCGGGCGGATATGGCGGGCCGACACCTGGTTGCGCGAACGACTCCCTGCCGCCTCACCCCCGAGGCTGGATGCGATCGGCGCGGAACTCGCACGCTTCGGTATCACCGGTGTCACAGACGCGACCCCCGATCTGACACCGACCACGGCCGCTGCCCTCGTCGATTCACATGTCAGCGGTGCGCTTCCTCAGCGTCTGCATCTGCTCGGCGCACCGCACCACCTCACCCCGAGTGCACCGGACTGCACTGTCGGTCCGTACAAGATCGTCATCGCCGACTCGGCCCTCCCCGACATCGACGATCTCGCCTCAACCATTCGTCGTGCCCACGCGGCAGGTCGCGCTGTCGCGGTGCACTGCGTCAGCCGCGAGGCGTTCGTGATCCTCCTCGCGGTCCTCGACGAGGTCGGCTCCCGTTCTGGCGACCGGATCGAGCACGGCGCCCTCGTCCCGGCCGAATCTATCGACGACCTGCGACGACGAGGAATCCCGGTGGTGACGCAGCCCGGATTCCTCGCAGCCCGCGGCGACGCGTATCTGCGCGATGTCGATGCCGCGGACCTGCCCGATCTCTACCGCTGCCGCAGCCTGATCGACGGTGGAGTCCCCGTCGCGCTGTCGAGCGACGCCCCGTACGGCCCTGTGGACCCGTGGCAGGTCATGGCGGCCGCCATCACGCGACGCTGCCCCACCGGGGACATCGTCGGTGCGGTAGAGCGGATCTCGCCGGCCGACGCACTGGACCGCTATCTTGCGCCTCTCGACGACCCCGGCGGATCGGCACGTCATGTGACGACCGGCGCCGAGGCCGATCTCGTCCTGCTCGACGGGCCGCTCGCGGATGTCCTCGGCGAGCCCGATGCAAGCAGGGTTCGTGCCACCTGGATCGGTGGCCGCTGCGTCTACACGATGACCTGATCACTGCGGCTCTGCAATACGGACTGCAGTGGAGCGATGACCTCGCGTCCGAACCGTTCGAGTGTCTCCGGCGGTGCGAAGTCGTGGAAGCGGAGAACGAACAGTTCTACACCGCGCCGGTGTTCGAGCGCGATCTGTTCTGTCAGGGCATCACCCGTACCGATCAGTGGTGCACCCCAACCGCTTTCCGGGAGTCTGCGCGCAACCGATGCTGTCACGTCGGGTATGTCTGCCGCAGTGTCCGCGAATCCCACCGCGTACTGGACCGAGATCCGGGCATCGCCCTTCAGTGGCGCGAGTTCCTCGAGCCGGTTCCGTGCGTGGCCTACACAGTTCCACCAGTCGGCGTGGCGTGCGACGAGCGGCATCGTCAAGGTTCTGCCCGCACCACCGATGTGCACCGGAATCCGGTCCTGCACGGGTGTCGGCAACCCGTACGCACCGCGCATCCGGAAGTGCTTGCCGTCGTAGTCGAACTGCTCGCCCGTGCACATCAGACGGAAGATCTCGAGCGTTTCGTCGAGGGCTTCCGCGCGCTCCCGGCGCGTACCGACCTCGATACCGAAGGTCTCGAATTCCGCCTCCACCGAGCCCCAGCCGAGCCCGAGGTCGAGTCGTCCGCCGCTGATGTGGTCGACGGTGGCAGCCATTTTTGCGAGCAAGGCCGGATGCCGGAACGGCGCGCATCCCACCAGGTGTCCGAGTCTCATGGTCGAGGTGGCACCGGCGAGTGCAGTGAGCAACGTCCAGCTTTCGAGCGAATCCGTCGGCCTGCCGCCCGGCGAATACAGGTGATCCATGAGCCAGAACGAGTCGAATCCGGCCTGTTCCGCTGCCACTGCCCGGGCCTTCACCTCGCCGACGCCGAGACGGAACTGCGGAACGAACACACCGAATCGAATTGTCACCGGTCACTCCCCGAGATCGACGGGATGGGCGTCACGATACCGTCCACGTGCTGGGGCCGTCGAGCAGCGCTTGCAGATCGGCCCGTTCGTCGCTCACAGCGGCCGCGACCTGGGCGCGTGCCTGGTCGTCGTAGGTGGGCCGCGACACCGAGCGCACGATTCCCGTGACCGTGTAGGTGAGATCCTGCGCCGACAGCCGCGACAGCGCATAGGCATTTTCGGGGTCGTCGCTGTGAGCGTCGTGCACGACGATGTCGTCTCGGTCGACGTCCGTGATGGGCGCTACCCGTAGCCCGAACCCCCTGCGTACGACGCAGAGTTCGTCGTCGGTTCCGAAGATGATCGGCTCACCGTGACGAACGTGGATGAGGCGGTCCTCGGCGTTCTCCTTGCGGAGCGCATCGAACGAACCGTCGTTGAAGATCGGGCAGTCCTGAAGGATCTCGACGAAGGCTGCGCCACGATGTTCGGCCGCCGCGAGCAGGACTTCGGTGAGCCCTGCACGGTCGGAATCGAGCACACGCGCGACGAAACTCGCCTCGGCGCCGAGTGCGAGTGACATCGTGTTGAACGGCGCATCGATCGACCCCATCGGTGTCGACTTGGTGATCTTGCCGGATTCCGATGTGGGCGAGTACTGCCCCTTCGTCAGCCCGTAGATGCGGTTGTTGAACAGTAGGATCCGCATGTTCACGTTGCGGCGGAGGGCATGGATCAGGTGGTTTCCTCCGATCGACAGCGCGTCGCCGTCGCCGGTCACCACCCACACCGACAGGTCGGGTCTGGTCACGGCGAGGCCGGTCGCGAAGGTCGGGGCTCGGCCGTGGATCGAATGCACTCCGTAGGTGTCGAGGTAGTACGGGAACCGCGACGAGCACCCGATACCCGACACGAAGACGATGTTCTCCCGCTTCAGACCCAACTGCGGCAGCACGGTGCGGACCGTCGCCAGGATGACGTAGTCGCCGCAACCCGGGCACCACCGGACTTCCTGATCGGAAGTGAAATCCTTCGCCTTCTGGGGGCTGTCGGTGCGCGGCACTCCGTGGAGGGCGCTGATCCCGAGGTCGGACCCGACAGGCCGGTAGGCACGTCCGTTGTGCACGGCGCCGTTCGTTGTGTCTCCCATCATCGATCACCTCGCTGGATCGTCGCGGCCGCGGAGGCCGCGGCGGGGGTCTTGGCGCTCTCGGTATCGCTCAACGTGCCGTCGAATTCGTCGAGGATCGCTTCGAATAGTTCGTCCGCACGGAACGCCATGCCGGCGACCTTGGTGACGGGCTGGATCTCGGCGTCGCACCGCGCTTTCAGCAGCATGGACAGCTGACCGAGATTCATCTCCGGAACCAATACGCGGCGATAGCCTTTCAGGATGTCGCAGAGGTTCTTCGGCATCGGGTTGAGGTGTCGCAGGTGAGCTCTGGCGACCGCATGGCCGCTGCGGCGGGCACGGCGCACCGCCTCGCCGATCGGACCGTACGACGAACCCCAGCCGAGGACGAGAATCTCGGCATCACCTGTGGGGTCGTCCACTGCGAGGTCGGGTACGTCGATACCGGCGATTCGAGCCGCGCGCACGCGGGTCATCAACTCGTGATTCGTGTGGTGATAGGAGATGTCCCCGGTGCCGTTGGCCTTCTCCAACCCGCCGATGCGGTGTTCTCGGCCTGCGGTGCCGGGGATCGCCCAGTCGCGCGCGAGTGTCACAGGGTCGCGTGCGTACGGCTGGTAACCCGGGTCCGCGTCGGGCTGGTAGCCCTCGTTGTCGCCGCCCGATGGTGTCGCGAATCGGGGTTCGATCGGGGTGAGAGCATCGACCTCCGGAATACGCCATGGCTCTGAACCATTGGCGATCGCGCCGTCGGACAACAGCATCACCGGGGTCCGGTACGTCACGGCGATGCGGGCCGCCTCGACCGCAATGTCGAAGCAGTCGGCGGGCGACTGCGGCGCGACGATCGCAACCGGCGACTCACCGTTGCGACCGAACAACGCCTGCAAGAGGTCGGCCTGCTCGGTTTTGGTGGGAAGCCCGGTCGACGGCCCGCCTCGCTGGACGTCGACGACGACGAGCGGCAGTTCGGTCATCACCGCCAGCCCGATGGCTTCCGATTTCAGCGCGACCCCCGGACCCGAAGTGCTGGTGACCCCCAATGCACCGCCGTACGACGCTCCGACCGCCGCACCGATACCGGCGATCTCGTCTTCCGCCTGGAAGGTGTGGACACCGAAGCGCTTGAGTCTGCTCAGTTCGTGGAGGATGTCCGACGCGGGCGTGATCGGGTAGCTGCCGAGGAACACGCCCATGCCTGCCGCCTTGCCTGCGGCGACCAGTCCGTACGCGAGGGCGGTGTTGCCGGTGATCTGCCGGTAGGTGCCCGGCGGCAGATCGGCGCGGTCCACTTCGTAGGTAGACGCGAAGGACTCGGTCGTCTCCCCGTAGTTCCAACCCGAATGCAATGCAAGGATGTTGGCACGAACGATGTCGGGTTGCGACGCGAACTTGACTTCGAGAAAGTCCTCGACGGTGGTGATCGCACGACCGTACATCCACGACAGGAGACCGAGCGCGAACATGTTCTTCGCGCGGTGGGCCTCCTTCTTACCCACTCCGGAGGGTTCTACCGCGCCGAGCGTCATGGTGCTCATGGGGACGGTGTGTACCTGTAGGTGCTCGAATGCGTCCGAGTCGAGCGGGTTGCCGTCGTAGCCCGCCTTCGCGAGGTTGCGCTTGCTGAATTCGTCGCTGTTGACGATGAGGATGCCGCCGTCGGGTAGATCACCGGCATTCGATTTCAGTGCTGCCGGATTCATCGCCACGAGCACGTCGGGTCGGTCGCCGGCTGTGAGGATGTCGTGGTCGGCGATCTGGATCTGGAAACTCGACACCCCCGGCAGCGTGCCCTGCGGTGCTCGGATCTCTGCCGGGAAGTTCGGTTGCGTGGCGAGATCGTTCCCGAAGGCCGCAGCTTCGGCGGTGAATCGGTCTCCGGCAAGCTGCATGCCGTCGCCGGAGTCTCCGGCGATGCGGATGACGACCTGGTCCAGCCTCGTCACTTGCCTGGTCACGTGCTGGTCGGGCTCGGTCACGTGCCTGGTCACGTGCTGGTCCGGCTCGGTCACGTGTGACGTGCGGGTGTCCTTCGACTCCATACCTGTCTCGCTTCCCCCGGGCCTGAGCGGTCCGGCGCCTGCGCTCCATAGTCGTCTTCTGTTGCGGACATGCAACCGGTTCCAGAACTTTCTGTGGAACTTCCCGGCTACGAACCCAGCACCGTGTCGCCGACGAAGCGCAGTACCTGCGGCCAGGACAGTGCATATGCGTCGGCGTTGATCGGGTTCGCGTGTCGGTCCCGGCTGCTGAATCCGTGCTCGGCACCGGGGAAGACCGAGATGATGCTCGCGCCCGCGGTGCGGTTCTGCAGCGCGGTCTGCAGTTCGGCGAACGTCGTAGGTGACATGACGGTGTCGGCGCCCGCGTGAAGGATCATCACCGGTGCGGTGATGCGTGACGCCGACTCGACTGCCTCGACCGTGTGATTCGGCGGCGCGGGGACCAAGATCGACGGGTGGTAGGCAACCACATTCGACAGCCGCGGGTCGCCGCCGCCGAGGATCAGGGCCAGCCGGCCACCGAGGCACCACCCGATCACCCCTATCTTCGACAGTTCGAGTTCGCCGTAGGCGTGCTCGAGCAGGGTGTTCAACTCGGCGAGGACGGTGTCGTCCTGAAGTTCGCCCATCCACTCCACCAGCTCTTCCCGTGGGGTGTCGTCGGCGCTGTGTCCGTGCCAGGGGTCCCAGACGAGTGCGGTGACGCCGGTTTCTGCGATGTCCTCGGCGTACTCGCGGACCTGATGGTTGATACCGGTGATCATGGGCAGCAGCAGCATTCCGCCGCTGCTTCCGCCGAGTGGGCGAGCGAGAAATGCCCGGAGACCACCGATTTCGACGAACTCCGCTTCGATGTCGGTCACGTGATGTCCCTTTCGATGATGTACCTGCCGCTCATCATGCCGATTACCGAGCAAAGGACACCCTTTTCCCACTTGGTGAGATTTTCGAGAATGTCATTTCCCTATGCGATAGGGTCGTTACCAGTCCCGCACCGGACAGGACCGGATCAACACGCGAGACCTCGACAACACTCGGAAGGACGGTGGCCATGACTCGCACCGCACTCGTCAGCGGCGGCACCGGCGGTCTCGGAGCCGCTGTGACCGCGCATCTTCTCGACACCGGCTGGCGTGTCGTGGTCCCGTGGGTGGCCCCCGGAGAACTCGAACGGGTCGGTACTCATCCGAATCTGCACCTCGTCAAGGCCGACCTCTCCGACGAGCAGCAACTCGAGGATGTCCTGGCGGTCGCGGCCGACGACCCCGGCGCCCCGCTGTTCGGTGTCGTCAACCTGGTCGGCGGATTCTCCTCCGGTCCGCGAGTCCACGAGACGCCGATCGGCGTGCTCGATTCCCAGTTCGACCTCAACGTACGCACGGCCTACTCCGTCAGCCAGGCCGCGCTGCCCCACCTGATCCGTCGCGGCGGCGGATCGATCGTCTGCATCTCCGCCGCCGCGACTCACAATCCGTTCTCGGGCGGCGCGTCGTACATCGCGTCGAAGGCGGCGGTCTCGGCACTGGTCGAGACCATGGCCGTCGAGTACCGCGACGACCACATCCGCGTCAACGCACTGCTCCCCGTCGTCATCGACACCCCCGCCAACCGCGCGGCGATGCCCGACGCCGACACCAGCCGGTGGTCGCAGCCGGCCGACGTCGCGAAGGTGATCGAGTTCCTGCTGTCCGATGCGGGGTCGCCCATCACCGGCGGACTGATCCCGGTGACGAACGTCGGCTGAGCAGGCCGAGTCTCGATTAGCATCGTGCGCGGATCGAATCGAGACCGAAGGAGCATCAGTGCGTCTGCGCGACACCCCGACAGTGGAAGTCACCGGAACCTTGCCCTGCGGTCCGGAACAGGCCTGGACATTGGTCACCGACATCGAATTGCCGACCGGCGCCGAGGGCGAACTACAGCGTGCGGAATGGCTGGACGGAGCCGACGGGGTCGCGGTCGGAGCCAGGTTCCGCGGGTACAACCACAGTCCACAGATGGGCGAGTGGCACACCGAACCGGAGGTCGTCGAAGTCGAGGACGGGCGCCGTTGGGTGTGGCGCGTGGGCCCCGCCGAGGCGCCGATCGCCTTCTGGGGTTTCGAGGTCGATCCCACAGCGGACGGCTGCGTCGTCCGACAGTGGGCCAAGGTCGGTACCGGTAGATCGCCCTTCTCCGATTTCATCGAGCAGCATCCCGACAGGGAGGGCGAGATCGTCACCTACCGACTGGGCGTCTGGCACGACGCCATGACGGCCAACGTGGAGCGGCTCGAACAACTCGCGGCGGCCCTCATACGGGGGTGAGCCGACCCAACCTCCTGGCCCGGTCGGCCGCGCGACGCTCAGAGTAGTTCATCCCTCCCCAGATGCCGTGCTGTTCGGCGTTCCGAAGCGCGTGGTCGCGGCACTCGCTGATCACCGGGCACGTGCGGCACACCTTCTTCGCATCGTTCTCGGCGCCGGCTACCGGGCCGCGACCCGATTCCTTCTGCGGAAAGAAGACGGATGTGTCGAAACCCCGGCAGCGCGCGGCGAGCATCCATTCCCTGTCGTCCAGCCCTGCCGCGCGGTGCAACCCTGCCATGTCGATCCTCCTTCAGGCCGTGGTGATGGACGCGGCCATACCCTGGCCGCCGCCGATGCACATGGTCACCAACGCACGGCCACCACCGCGACGCTTCAGTTCGTGCAGAGCAGTCGTCGTCATCCGGACACCCGTCGCGCCGATCGGATGCCCGAGGGAAATGCCGGAACCGTTGACGTTGAGCCTGTCTCGATCGTCCCAGCCCCACTGCGACAGCACACCGAGAACCTGGCATGCAAAAGCCTCGTTGAGTTCGACGAGGTCGAAGTCGCCGAACCCGAGGCCCGTGCGATCGAACAACTTTCGGGTTGCCGCCACCGGGCCGAGCCCCATGGTCGCAGGGTCGCACCCGGCCGCGGTCCAGCCTTCGAGGAAGCCGATCGGCTCGAGTCCGTACTCGTCGAGTTTGTCTTCTGCCACCACGAGAAGCGCTGCGGCCGCGTCGTTCTGCTGGCTTGCGTTACCTGCGGTGGTCACACCGCCTGGGGTGACGGACCGGAGCTTCGCGAGAGTTTCCGGCGTGCTGTCGGGGCGGATACCTTCATCCCGCGCGACCACTGTCACGTTGCCCTTGCGATCCTTGACCTCGACCCCGACGACCTCGTCGTCGAAACGCCCTGCCTCCCAAGCGGTGTGGGCGCGACGATGACTCTCCGCTGCAAGTGCATCGGAGTCCTCGCGCGTGATCCCGCACTGCTCCGCGACGTTCTCGGCCGTCTCGATCATTCCGCTGATCTTGCCGAATCGCCATTCGGGCTGTGACCGTTCACGACCGCGGTCGAGGCGGTCGTAGAGGTTCAGGCCACCCGAACGCGCACCCCACCGAGCGCCGGTCGTGTAGTGCTCGATGTTGCTCATCGACTCCACGCCGCCGGCAACCACGACATTCGCCGCACCGGTCTGCACCATCATCGCGGCGGTCACCAGGGCCTGCAGACCGGTGCCGCAGCGGCGGTCGGTCTGGATGCCGGCAACAGAGATCGGCAGGCCCGCGTCGAGCGCGGCCCACCGGCCGATGCACGGCGCTTCCGAACTCGCGTAGGACTGGCCCATCGCAACCTCTTCGATGAGGACCGGGTCGATACCCGAACGCGCGACGACCTCCTTGATCACCGTGGTCGCGAGAGACACCGCCGAGACGTCCTTCAACGAGCCGCCGAAACGGCCGACGGCGGTACGAACGGGGGCGACGAGTGCCGCTCGGGTCATGGCCTGCTCCTCTGGTACAGAATTTGTACGGCCATTTTCGGATATGTACGCACCGGGCGTCAATCGCTCAGTACTGCACCGTCGATCCGAATCACCAATACGTACGACTCCCCGTACCTATATGGCCGGATATTTGCAGCGGTGGCCTACCCGACGATCCCTGCCTCACGCAGACCCGCGACCTGTTCGTCGGTCAGCCCGAGCCCGGCCAGGACGGCATCGGTGTGCTGCCCGAGTCCGGGAACCGGCCCCATGGGCAGTTCCACGTCGCGGAAGTTCATCGGCGGGCGGATCGCGCGCACAGGGCCCGCTTGGGTCTGCACCTCGCGCCACCGGTCGCGCTCACTCAGCTGCGGATGCTCGATCAGGCCCAACAGGTCACGCAGACGCGCCGCGGGGATGCCGGCCGCGGCAAGCTTGTCGTCGAGCTCCGCACTGGCGTACGCGCTGGTCGCGTCACCGACGAGTTTGTCGACCTCGCCTCGGCGCGCGACCCGTTCGACATTGGTCGCATAGCGCGGATCGTCCGCCAGCTCGGGCATCCCCAGCACCTCGGTCAATGTCCGCCAACCGCGGTCGTTCTGCACACCGATGAGGATCTCTCCGTCGGCGGTCGGGTACTTGTCGTACGGGGAGATCGACGTGTGTCCGAGCCCCATCCGCGGCACCTGCCGATCCTGATACATCTGCAGGTACATCGGATATCCGAGCCACTCGGCGGTCGCATCGAACATCGACACGTCGATCGTGGCCCCCACGCCCGTGCGGTGCCGGCGAAGCAACGCGGCCTGGATCGAGGTCAGCGCATACATGCCCGCCGCGATGTCGGATGTGGGAATGCCCGTCTTGACGGCGGTCTCGGGTGTGCCGGTGATCGAGCACAGCCCTGACTCCGACTGAACCAGCAGATCATAGGCCTTCCGGTCACGCATCGGCCCCTCGGTTCCGTACCCGGACATGTTGACGACGATCAGTTCCCGATGCTCGGCGCGCAGCTCGTCGGCGCCGAGCCCGAGTCGCTCGACGGCCCCGGGCGCAAGATTCTGCACGAACACATCGGCGCCGGCAATGAGCGACTTCACCGCGTCGATTCCGGCCGGAGCCTTGAGATCCACCGCGAGCGACTCCTTGCCTCGGTTGAGCCACACGAAGTGCGCGGCGAGGCCGAGGACAGCGCTGTCGTAGTCGCGAGCGAAGTCGCCGTCGCCGACCCGTTCGACCTTGACCACACGTGCGCCCAGGTCGGCGAGGTGCCGGGTCGCCAGCGGCGCCGCGACCGCCTGTTCGAGACTGACGACGGTGATGCCGTCGAGTGGCAGTTCGTCGCATCCCGAAGCGGTGCCGTGGTTGCTGGTCTCTTCACCTGTCACGCCGATGTCCTCCCTCGCACTGCGGTCGGCTGTATGTCTACCACCAACAACTCCCTGACCGTTGATGACGGACTATGCTATTAATACGCACTAATTACATGTCGATTCATACGCTTTTCGAAACAATCACCCAGGAATCAGGTATTGGACGCGGCCGCTTCCGAACTGCAAGCCTCTGATGAGACCCACGACACATCGGTCCGTCAGGCAGCCGAGTCAACCCAGAGAAAGCGGAGTCGTATGGCACCGTCGACACCCACCGACGCAGATATCACGAAGAAGGCACGCAAAGCCGGAATTGCCTCCTTCATCGGCACGACCATCGAGTGGTACGACTTCTACATCTACGGAACGGCAGCGGCGCTCGTCTTCGGCGAGATCTTCTTCGCCTCCGATCTCCCCGCAGGCGTCGGCACCTTGCTCGCATTCGTCACACTGTGGGCAGGTTTCCTCGCCCGTCCCATCGGTGGCGTCATCTTCGGCCACCTGGGTGATCGCATCGGCCGCAAGAACACTCTGGTCATCACTCTGATCATGATGGGCATCGCGACCGTCGGAATCGGCCTGCTGCCCACCTACGCACAGATCGGGATATGGGCTCCGATCCTGCTCGTCGCACTCCGCGTACTGCAGGGTGTCGCCGTCGGCGGTGAGTGGGGCGGCGCGGTTCTCATCGCCTCCGAGAACGCCCCCAAGGGCAAGGGCGTCCTCTATTCAGCATTTGCGCAGCAGGGCTCTCCGGCCGGAAACCTGCTGGCAACGATGGCGTTCTTCTTCCTCGCCGCGATGCCCACGCCCGAATTCCTGCTCTGGGGATGGCGAATCCCGTTCCTCTTCTCGGCGCTGCTCGTCATCGTCGGCATGGTGATCCGGCTCAAGCTCGAGGAGTCGGATGCGATGAAGGCCGTCCTCGCCAAGAAGAAGGTCGTCAAGCTCCCGATCGGCGAAGTCCTGCGCAAGCATTGGGTGCTGGTGCTGCTCGGTGCCGGAGCCCTCCCCCTCGCCCAGGTGACCTACTTCAAGAACACGTTCGCACTGTCCTGGGCGACAAGCGAACTCGGATACGAGCGCGGAACGTTCCTCGCAATCATCGCGATTGCACTCGTCGTCCAGTTCATCGTGCAGCCGTTCGGAGCGGTCCTGGTCTCAAGGATCGACATGCGCAAGGCCATTTGCCTCATGGTCGTGCCCGAACTGTTCCTGATGCCCGCGATGTTCTATGCGATCCGCACCGAGAGCTTTGCCATTGCCGCCATCGGCATGTGCCTCGCCACAATCCCACACTCGATGTTCTACGGTGCCATCGCCGGGATCCTCGCCAGGGCGTTCCCCGCGAACATTCGCTACTCCGGACTGTCGGCGGCATACCAGTTGTGCTCGCTCATCGTCGGCGGCGGCACACCGGTGCTCGCACAGTGGATCCTCAATTCGTCCGGCAGTGTCACAGGCGTCGCGATCGCAGCAGGAATGTACGCGGCGGTATCCCTGGTCTGCACCTTGATGCTTCTCAATCGCACCGGCTACGACCCGAAGGCACTGTCCACTGCGGAGCAGTCGGACGAGGACGAGCTCGAACTCGAGCGCCGAGATGGCGAAGACGGAATCGACAGCAGCGTCTCTGTCCAGGACGGTATCGCTCAGAACCCGACTGCCGGCACCGCGAGTGTCAGAACCTGATTCGAGAATCCGTGACGAGCGGTGCCTGCCGGTCCTCGTGGCGGCCGGCACCGCTCATTCGTTCGGAGTGGGCAGTGCCTCCTCGGACAGCCGGAGCACTTCGGCGAGCGCCGCGCTCGTATCGCCCTCACGCCACACGAGACGCACGTCGATCGGTCCCTGATCGGCGAGCGGCACGAACACTACTTCCGGATTGACGACATGCCGGGCCACCGACGACACCGTCAACGTGCACCCCACGTCTGCCGAGACGAGCGCCACCAGCGAGAGCGAGTCAGGTGCGCTCTGCACGATTCTCGGCGTGAATCCCTCGTTCTGGGCGAGTCGCTGAAGGAGGTCGCGCAACATCGAACCGGGTTCGGAGGGGAGCATCACCCACGCCTCCTCGGCAAGATCAGCCATGTGCACAGCCGGCTCCCCCGCCCACCGGTGCTCCCTCGGCAATCCGACGACGAGATTCTCGTGCGCCACGACCCTCGACGCGATCCCCGGTGGAAAGAACAACAACCGGACGATGCCGATGTCGAGCGTGCCCTCCGAGAGTCGGTTCAGCACTTCGCTCGCATAGGCGGAACTCGTGAGCACGAACTCGATGCCGGGGTGGGTGCGGCGCACGAGCTTCGCCCACTGCCCGACCAGGTGGTGCGACGAGGAGCCTGCGAATCCGATGCGCACGCGGCCGGTCTGGCCGCGTCCCGCGGCGGTCACCGCCATCTCGGCGAGACGGACCGCATCGAGGATGGCGCGCGCCGGTTCGATGAGCGCCAGCCCGGCTTCGGTCAGCTGCACGCTCCGGGTACTGCGCTCGAACAGGACCGCTCCGAGTTGCTTCTCGAGCTGTTTGATCGTCCTGCTCAACGGCGGTTGTGCCACATGCAGACGCTGCGCCGCCCGTCCGAAATGCAGCTCCTCTGCCACCGCGAGGAACGCCCGGATCTGATGAATTTCCACCCGCTCATTATTGCGCACCGTGAAATAAAAGCCGCAACATTTTGTATTGGACTAGACCTATTGCTCCTGTCACAGTCGATACAACGCACGACGCGGCAGGAGACCGATATGTCAGCAGACAAGACGATGACCATGCGCGATGCCATCGCGACGTACGTGCAGGACGGGATGACCGTTGCCCTCGAGGGCTTCTCGCATCTCATCCCGTTCGCCGCAGCGCACGAGATCATCCGGCAGCGCCGCAAGGACCTGACACTGTGTCGAATGACGCCGGACATCATCTCCGACCAGCTCATCGCCGCCGATTGCGTCTCGACCCTCGTCGCATCGTTCTTCGCAAGCGGATCCGCCGGATCGCTGTACGAAATCCGCCGACGCATCGAGAAGCACGACCCGGTGAGGCTGCACGTCGAGGAATACAGCCACTACGGGATGGTGTGCCGCTATCAGGCCGGCGCAGCACGCCTGCCGTTCTTCCCCTTGCGCTCGTATGCCGGGAGCGACCTGCCCACCCTGAATCCGAAGATCAAGCTCGTCGAGGATCCCTACGGCAACGGCAGCACCTATGTGGTTCCACCGTTGAACCCTGATGTCACGATCATCCATGCGCAGCGCGCGGACCGAGCCGGCAACATCCAGATCTGGGGTATCGCCGGGGTCCAGCAGGAAGCCGTGTACGCAGCCGAGCACGCCATCGTCGTGGTCGAGGAGGTCGTCGACGACGAGACAGTGCGCTCCGACCCCAGCCGCACCCTCATCCCGTCGCACGCCGTCGACGCCGTGGTGGTGTGCCCGCGCGGCGCCCACCCGTCGTACGCGCAGGGCTACTACGACCGCGACTGTGCCTTCTACCGGCGCTGGACCGAGATCAGCAAGGACCCACAAGCCCTCCGCACGTGGTTGAAGGACTGGGTGTACGAAATCGCCGACCACGACGAGTATCTCGCCAAGCTCGGCGAAGACTACTGGAGCGATCTCGAGGTCGCGCCTCGATACTCCGAAGCGGTCAACTACGGGAGCCGAAAGTGACTACTGCCGAAAAGTTTTCCACGACAGAACTGATCGTGTCGGTCGCCGCCCGGGCGCTCGCCGGCAAAGACCGCGTCTTCGCCGGAGTCGGCCTACCGACCCTCGCGGTGGACCTCGCGTGCCGCACTTCGAACCCGGACATCGAACTCATCTACGAATCCGGTGTGTGCGGCGCGCACCCCGAAGCGATGGCCGAGGGCATTGCCGATTCGGTCGTCGTGTCCGGCGCCGAATCCGTCGTCTCGATGGCGTCGCTGTTCGGGTACGTCCTGCAGGGCGGGAATGTCGACGTCGGATTCCTCGGTGCCGGTCAGATCGACCGCTACGGCAGCCTGAACACCAGCTTCATCGGCGACTGGGACAAGCCCACCGTGCGGCTTCCAGGTGCGGGTGGGGCCGTGGAGATCATGCCGAACGCGGGTGAGGTCTTCGTCGTCATGCGCCGGCACGACCCGAGTGCGTTCCCCGCTGAGCTCGACTTCTGCACGTCACCGAGTCCGGTGCGAGCCCGTGAGTCCGGCGTCGGCATCATGCCCCGTGGACGCGGCGTCACCAAGGTGTTCACCAGCCTCGGGGTGCTCTCCCGCAGCGGACCTTACGACGAGCTCGAACTCACCAGCGTCCACGCCGGCGTCACCGTCGATGAGGTGCGCGCGGCAACCGGATGGGATCTGCGGGTCTCCCCCGAGTTGACGGTGACCGAACCCCCGAGCGCTCACGAGATCGACCTGCTCCGCAACGAGATCGACAAGGTGCGCCTCTATTTGCGCTGACGGGCAGCTCTCCTGGTCAGGACACCGACACCGATTCGTCGTCCTGCTTCGGTGCGGGCCGGTAGCACGCACCGAGCAGAACACCGGCCGCAGCGAGTCCACCGACCAGGGCGATGAGCCCACCGGCCCATCCGTCGAGGAGGTTGTCGCCGAAGATCAGGTGATCGAGGCTGGCACTGCCGGCACCCATGATCGCGACGGCGACCGCACTCCCGGCGAGAACCAGATTGTATTCCCACCCGTTCGCGGTCACGAAGAAGCCACTGCCCCGGTGCACGGTCCACGCAGCGACGAACATCAGCGAGACGAACCCGGCCGCAGCGAACGGGGTGAGCAGGCCGGCCGCGAGCGCGAGGCCGGCACCGACTTCCGTCAGAGCAGCAAGCCACGCATGTACCTTGCCGGGTCGCATCCCCATGCCGTCGAACCATCCGGCCGTGCCCGGGATACGGCCACCTCGGAAGAGTTTTCCGTATCCGTGCGCGGCCATCGTCAACCCCAACAGCACGCGAAGTATCAGCAGGCCGGTGTCGATCGTATCCACGTGTGCTCCGTTCCTGGACAGGTCCGCTCGCGACGGATGTCCTGACGGTGCCACACCGACAGCGCTAGGGAACTGTTACCTGCATCACTCGGTGACCAATGACCACACATCCCCCGCCGCGACGGCCGCGTCGAGAAGCTCCGCATCCCATGACGACACAGTTCCGAACTCGCTTCGCCACGACAGGATGCGGTTTGCGTGCCGATGCAGTTCGTGCTCCATAGTGAAGCCGATCGCGCCGAGCGCCTGATGCGCATTGCGGGCAACCACGGCTGCCGCATGACCTGTACACGACGCCGCCGCAGCGACCGCGAATCGCGTTGCACTGCTCTCGAACCCGCCTCCGACAGCCGCCGCGACCGCTGCGTCCGATGCCGCGCGCGCAAGCGCCCCCTCGGCGGCGATATCGGACACGAGCGCCTGGACCGCCTGGAACTTTCCGAGCGGACGACCGAACTGCACACGCGCCGTGACGTGTCCGACGACGAGTTCCAGAATCCGATCCATCGCCCCCACCGAGGCGAGGGCCCGCGCCAGAGCCCCCCGATAGCGGAATTCCTCGGCCACCGACCCCGATACCGCCGCACCCGAGAGTGCAGAGACATCGACGCGGATGCGGTCGCGCGGCTCCGACGCGAGATTCACGGCGTCGGTGAGGTCGATCCGGGCGCGGGGGACGTCGGCGACCCGCCACGTGTCTTTCGGGTCCTGCCAGAGCACGACGATCGAGTCGACGTCGCGAGCCCACGGCACGAAACGGGCGCCACCGTCGGCATCGAGCACGGCCGCGGTGCGCACACCGTCGCTCGCCTCGAGTCCGGCGGTGGCGAGCAGCCACCCGGCGAGCAGGTCGTTCTCGGCTACCGGCACGGCCGCCGCACCCGCGCCGGCCGCAGTGAGGAGCAGTGCCGCCTCGGTCCAGCCTGCGCCGCTGCCGCCGGCGGATTCGTCACCGGTCAGGCGCGCGAGACCCAACTCGCTCAACGTGCCCCACAGGGCGCGGTCGAATTCGATGACCTCGCCGATACGGTGGTCGTCGCCGGGCGTGAAGACTTCGGCGAGCATTCGCTCGAAGTCGCGCAATTCGGTGTTGTCTGTCGTGTTGCCGCTCATCTCAATCCCAATCCTCGTGCAATGACCCCGCGCAATATCTCGCTGGTACCGCCGCGCAGTGTGAAGCCCGGACGCTGCATGACACCCGCCCGAATGAGTTCCGCCAGCTGATCGTCGCCTGCGGCATACCCCGCGACCTCGTCGGCAAGGTCTGCCAGATCACCCTCGGTCTTCGTGCCGAGTACCTTCACCACCGATGCCGCGAGTTCCGCATTCTCGCCGCGTTCGAGCGATTCGGAGACAGCAGTGGACATCCGGTGCAGTCCGGCCATCCGGCCGATGGTCGCACCGATCCGGGTGTCGGCTTCGACGGTCCCGGACCCGACTCCGCGGACCAGGCCCTCGAGGACACCGAACGTCGACAGGAAGCGTTCCGGTCCGCTCCGTTCGAAGCCGAGTTCGCTCGTGACCTGTTCCCAGCCCGACCCGACCGCACCGAGGACGAGGTCATCGGGGACGAAGACGTCCTCGAGCAGGACCTCGTTGAAGTGGTGGTCGCCGGACATCGACAGGATCGGACGGATGGTCACGCCCGGCGAGTCGAGCAACACGATGAACTGGCTCAGGCCGTCGTGCCGGTGGGCGGGGTCGAGCGGAGCCGAGCGGGCGAGACCGAAGAACGCGTCGGCGTGATGCGCACCCGAAGTCCACAGCTTGGTTCCTGTGACCTTCCAACCACCCTCCACCTGCACGGCGCGAGTCTTGACGCTGGCCAGATCGGACCCGGAGTCAGGCTCGGACATGCCGATGGCCCAGCAGATCTCGCCCGCTGCGATGCCGGGGAGGAACCTCCGCTTCTGTGCTTCGGTGCCGTACTTCAGCAGCGACGGTGCGGCCTGCCGGTCCGCAACCCACTGCGCCGCCACCGGGGCTCCCACTGCGAGGAGTTCCTCGGTGACCACGAACCGCTCCATGAAGGTACGCCCATGACCTCCGTATTCGGTGGGAATCGTCATACCCACCCACCCCTCGGCAGCGAGTGCCCGGGTGAAGTCGACGTTCCACTGGGTCAGCCATGTGTCGATTCCGGGGGTGAACACACCGGCGTCGATCTGTTCCTTCAGGAAGGCCCGCACCTGCGCGCGCAGTTCGGCGAGCGCCGGATCGGGTATCCCCGCCTGCGGTACCAGTCGTGTAGTCATCGTCATTCTCTTCCGTCGCGCGGGGCAGTGTTCGTCCCGCTCGGGCACAACAAATCCATTGCCATGTCGGCGTAGCGTTCGGCGATCTCGTCCGGGGTGTCGGGGCCGGCCGGTTCGTACCAGTTTGCGATCGCCGACACCATCGCCAGGATCGACCGGCGGCAGTCGTCGGGGTATTTCGTGGTGAACAGACCTTGGCGGACGCCTTCGTCGATGATGTCGCGCATCCGCTTGCGCCCCGCACGGCGACGCTCGTCGTACTGTCGCGCTCCGTCGGGTTCCAGGTTGCGGACCTCGGTCGCGATCAGCTGCCCCTGGAGGGGGTACTGGGTCCGGAACTTGACATTTCCTCGCACGAACGCGCGCAGTTGTGCGACGGGATCGTCTCCGGCATCGGCCAGTTCGGCGTCGCACACCGCGTCGTATGTGTCGACGCCGTCCAGCAGGATTGCGAGCAGCAGATCCTGCTTGTTCTTGTAGTGGTAGTACAAGGCCGACAGACTCACACCCGCTTCCTGCGCGATCGTGCGGATCGACGAGGCACCGTACCCGTTGCGCGCGAACTCCTTGCGCCCCACATCGATGAACAACCGTTGCTTGGGAGACGGAGCCATCACGTTGCCCCTGCATCGGCATACTCGGCGATGAGTTCTTGCAGAGCGCCCTTGACCATCTTGCCGGTCGCGGTGCGCGGCAGGCTGTCGACGAAGCGAACCCTGCGTGGGCATTTGAACTTCGACAGCCGCTCGTGACAGAACACTATGATCCCGCGTTCGAGGTCATCGCTGGGAGCGACGCCGTCCGCGGGCCGCACGAACGCTTCGACGCGTTCACCGCGGTCTGCGTCCGGCACACCCACGACCGCGACGTCGCCGACATCCGGGTGCAGGGCGAGGATGTTCTCGATCTCCTGCGGGTAGATATTCACGCCACCGGAGATGATCGTGAACCTGTCGCGGCCGGTGAGGAACAGGTAGCCGTCCTCGTCGAGGTAGCCGAGGTCGCCGTTGGTCGCCCAGTTCGTCTCGAACGGATGTCGTGCCGAGTCGGACTTGACCGGGTCCTTGTGATACTCGAGATTCTGCACCGGTTTCTCGAAGTAGACCGTTCCCGCCTGCCCCGCCGGCAGCTCACTGCCGTCGCCGGCGCAAATGTGCGCGATCCCGCTGCTTCCGGGTCCGCCTGTACGCCCCACACTTCCGGGCTTACAGAGCCACTCCTGCGGTGTGATGACGGTGCTGCCGACAGCCTCGGTTGCCGAGTAGTACTCGTACACGATCTCGCCCCACCACTCGATGAGGCGCTGTTTGACCTCGACGGGACACGGCGCCGCCGAGTGGATCGCGCATCGCAACGACGACAGATCGTACCGGTCCCGAACCTCTGCGGGGAGCCGGAGCAGACGCACGAAATGTGTGGGAACCCATTGACTGTGGGTGATGCGATGACGCTCGATCAGTTCCAGCGACTCCTCCGCGTCGAAGCGTTCCATCAGAACGACGGTGCCGCCCATACCCTGTGTGAGCACGCTGTAGCGCAGCGGCGCCGAGTGGTAGATGGGCGCGGGCGACAGGTAGACGGTGTCCTCGTCGAATCCGAAGTGCCGCAGCATACCGATGAGCGGGATCCCGGGATCCTCGTCGATCTGCACACCGCTGAGACGTGGTTTGATTCCTTTGGGGCGCCCTGTGGTTCCCGACGAATACAACATGTCGCTGCCCCGTGGCTGGTCGGCCGGCGGTACCGTGGACAGGCCCTCGACCTCGGTCTCGTAGTCGAGATGACCGGGTATCGCACCGCCGAAGGCGACGCGATGCTGCACCTTCGGTGTCGATGCGACGATCTCCTCGGCGAGCGCCCCGAGGGGAGCCGACACCAACAGGATCTTCGCGTCGCAGTCGTCCACGATGTACGCGGCCTCCGCGCTTGCGAGGTGCGAATTCACGAAGGTGATGTAGACACCGGAACGAAGTGCACCCCAATACAGTTCGTATGCCGTTGCGTGGTTGACGGTGATCACTGCGACATGGTCGCCGACACCCACGTCGTGCGCGCGCAGCCAGTGCGCGAACCGGACGGACGCCTCCTCGAGTTCTCGATAGGTGATCGTCCGCCCGGTTGCGGCCTCGTGTACCGCGGGCCGGTCCGGGTGCGTTACTGCGTAGCGGCCCGGGTACATGACTACAGCCCCAGATCCTTGGAGATGATCGTCTTCATCACTTCGCTGGTGCCACCGTAGATCCGGGTGACGCGCGTGTCGGCGTAGAGCCGCGCGATCGGGTATTCGGTGATGTAGCCGTAGCCGCCGTGCAACTGCAGGCACTTGTCGACGACCCGGCCCGCGACTTCCGTGCAGAACAGCTTGGCGCGCGCGGCGTCGGCAACCGACAGTTCGTCGCGGTCGAGCAGTTCGAGGCAGTGATCGACGTAGACTCGCGCGGCCTGGGTCTCGGCGGAGCATTCGGCGAGCACGAACTTCGAATTCTGGAACGAGGCAACCGGTTTGCCGAACACTTTACGTTCCTGCGTGTAGGCGATCGCATGCGAGATCGCGGCCTCCGCGAAGCCGACCTGGTTCAGCGCGATGGCCAGACGCTCCTGGGGGAGGTTGTGCGCCAGGTAGCCGAAGCCTGCGCCTTCCTCGCCGAGGCGGTTCTCCACGGGCACCTTGACGTCGCTGTAGGACAGCTCGGCGGTGTCCTGCTGATGCAGGCCGATCTTGTTGAGCTTGCGTCCGACGGCGAAACCCTCGGTTGCTGTGGGAACGGCGATGATCGACAGGCCGCCGCGGCGATTCTCCGGATCGAACGGCGAGGTGCGGCACACCGTGAGGATCAGATCGGCGGTGGCGCCACCGGTGATGAAGGTCTTGGCGCCGTTGACGATGTAGTGCGAGCCGTCCTCCGACAGCTTCGCCGTGGTCGCGATGTTCGCGAGATCGGAACCGGTGCCCGGCTCGGTCATCGCGATCGCAGTCATGATCGAGCCGTCCGAGAATCCCGGGAGCCAGCGCTTCTTCTGTTCGTCGGTGGCGTACGCCATCAGATATGGAAGGATGAGGCACGCGTGGACGGTGTAGCCACCGAAGGACACACCGGCGCGCGCGACCTCCTCGAACACGATCGAATTGTAGATGAAGCTGGATTCGCCTCCGCCACCGAACTCTTCGGGTACTTGGACACCGAGGATGCCGAGCTCGCCGAGTCGGCGGAAGAACTCGCGCGGTGGGTGCCCGAGCTCGTCCCATTCTTCTCGGTGCGGTGCAACCTCGCGCTCGATGAAGTCGCGCAGCATCTGACGGAACGCGTCGTGCTCTTCGGTGAGGATCGTCCTCTTCACGGTGGTCTTCCTTCGGTCTCGGAGTTCAGTTGCCGGTGAAGTTGCCCGGGCGGCGTTCCATGAACGCGGCGAGCGCTTCTCGGTGATCTTCGGTGTGATGCGACAGCGCCTGCAGCGACGCCGACAGCTCGAGGAGGGTGTCGAGATCGACGCGCTGTCCTTCGCGGAGCAGTTTCTTGGTCATGCGCAGCGCATGCGGCGGGTTGACGGCGACGCGATCAGCCAGGGCGCGTGCGGTCCCGAGCAGCTGCTCGGGTTCGACGACCTGCGACACCATGCCCCAGTCGAGCGCTGTCGCGGCATCGACGCGGTCGCCGGTGAAGGCCATCTCGGCGGCGCGGGCAGCACCGATCGCGCGCGGCAGCAGCCAGGCGCCGCCGTCGCCGGGGATGATGCCGAGTTTGACGAAGCTCTCCGCGAAGAATGCCTTGGTCGAGGCGACCCTCATGTCGCACATCATCGCGAGGTCGCAACCCGCGCCGACGGCGGGTCCGTTGACGGCCGCGATGATGGGGACCTCGCAGTGGAAGATCGCCTTGGGCAGCCGCTGGATTCCACGGCGATACCCGTCGCGGAGTGCGTGCGGTGCACCGGCGAACATGCCGGTGCGATCGACCATGTCCTTGACGTTGCCACCCGCGGAGAACGCCGAGCCGGCGCCGGTGAGGACGACGACGCGGGTCTCGACGTCGTCGTTCGCCGCCTCGACGAGTTCGACGAGCCGTTCGACGACGTCGTCTCCGGAGATCGGGTTCCGCGCCTCGGGAAGGTTGATCGTCCACGTGACGACGTGGCCGTCCCGTTCGGCGAGTACGACGTCCTGCGATGCACTCATGAGGTCGTGATCCTTCCGTAGCGATGCCGTCAGCGGTCGAACCCAGCAAGTTGGGTCGAACGATCGTTAAATTACGGCGTGCACGAAGTGTTGTAAAGGCCCCGGATGCATTTCACTCAGTCGGGCAGGCTCACGCCCGATTCGGCAATTCTTATGGCTACTTCCTCTGGAAAGACATTGCGGAAGACGAACGGGTCGCGGCCCAGTACCCAGCCCGGTGCGAGCGCGGTCGCGTACCGCTCGAAGTAGCCGACCTGCTTACCGAACAAAACCAGCTCTTCCGGACTCGAAGTGTTCCACTGACGTCCCAGCGACACGAGCGCACCGATCAACGCACTGAGCCGCAGCTCCGAGAGATCACGTCCCAGCAGCGGCGCGAAGGTCTCCGCCACCTGCCGCCCGACCTCGGCATCGTCGACATCGAGATCCTCCGAGACCCCGAGCTCCCGGATACTCTTCGCGACCGAGGAGAAGTCACCGTCGAGCAATGCCGAGCGGAACAGCTCGCGCAGCACCGTCCGCCACTGTTCGGGGAGTTCACCGACGATCCCGAAGTCGAGCAGCGCAACACGTCCGTCGTCGAGGTGCCACAGATTCCCGGCGTGCACATCACCGTGGAACGGGCCGTGCAACAGCACCGCTTCGATCCACACCTTCACGCCGCGCCGAACCAGCAGCGCGGTGTCGAGACCGCCTTCGCCTGGCACGACACGGTCGAGCGGGGTGCCTTTCAGCCGTTCCATACAGATCACCCTCGGCCCGCACCAATTCCAGTAGAGCTCGGGCACGGTGACGAACCGGTTGTCGCCGAACGCCCCGATGTTGTTGCGGAAGCGATCCTGCCGGTCGGCCTCGACCGCGGCGTTGAGTTCGGTCATCGTCGCGTTGTAGAGGTCGCGGATGATCGCGGGGGTGTTGGCGATCCGGAAGAACTCGAAGATCCGCAGGATCTTGGCGCCGACATATGCCGCGCGCAGGTCGACGAGCATCCGTCGTGAGATCCCGGGGCGTTGCACCTTGATCACACCTTCGCGGCCGTCGAGGAGCACGCATCCGTGGACCTGCGCGACCGAGGCCGCTGCGAGCGGCACATCGTCGAATGACGAGAACATCTCGCCGATCGGGTGGCCGAGGTCTTCCTCGATGACCGCGCGGGCCTGTTCGGAAGGGAAGGTGGGCACGTCGTCGAGCATGCGCAGGCAGGCGTCGGCGAGTGGGACCGGGAACAGGCCCGGCGACGACGCGACGAGCTGTCCGAGCTTCACGAATGTGGGTCCGAGATGTTCGAATGCATCGACCGTGCCGTGCGCGGCGGCGTCGACGATGCTGCGACCGTCTGCACGCCCCACGGGCCGCTGCACCGACCACCGCAGGATCGCCCACGTCACGAAGGCGACGAGAGCACAGGCGACGACGACCGCGCGTCCGAGTTCGGCGAGCCCGAACCGTTCGAGCGGCGGAGTCTCGACATGCAGCGCGTCCGGGGGCGGCCCACCCGCGAACGGACCCACAGGCCCCGCCCCATTCGACGCACCGTTCCGTCCGGTGTTCTCGTGCAACACCCGCCCCAATCCATCCCATCGTGCCCCCCACCAGGACACGGCTTCGTGCACGCTACCCGGAGAACCGTCACAATCGAAGTGCCTGTGACCTCCTTCGGAAGACTTCTCGGTCTGTTGTGTGTCGGCGCCCGGGACTACTCTCGGGCAGGTAGTTGTTCAGGCAGTCGACCGAGGGCGGGGACCCATGACAGAACAGCTTCTTGCTACGACATCGAGTGGCCTCGGCAATGCCACGTTCATGGATGCCGCCGAACCGTACCGACGCGAACTTCTCGCCCACTGCTACCGGATGAGCGGTTCCCTCCACGACGCCGAAGACCTGGTGCAGGAAACGTACCTGCGGGCGTGGCGCGGATACGACAACTTCGGTGGGCGGTCGTCGTTGCGTACGTGGCTGCACCGCATCGCCACCAACGTGTGCCTCACAGCGCTCGACGGACGCAAACGCAGACCCTTGCCCACCGGGCTGGGTGCACCGAGTTCCGACCCGACGGACGACCTCGTCTCCCGTCAGGAAATCCCCTGGCTCGAGCCGATCCCCGGCGGTTACACCGACGACGGCCACACCGACGACCCGAGCGATCCCGCAACGATCGTCGCGTCACGCGATTCGATCCGGCTCGCGTTCGTCGCCGCGCTGCAGCACCTGTCGGCGCGGCAACGCGCGGTACTCCTGTTGCGCGATGTACTGCAATGGCGGGCAAGCGAAGTCGCCGCCGCACTCGATACCACCACCGCCGCGGTGAACAGCCTGCTCCAACGCGCCCGCGCGCAACTACGCGACTCCCAGGCCTCGAACGCCGAACTCAGCGAACCCGACAGCGCCGAAGCCCGCGCGCTCGTGAAGCGGTGGGTCGAGGGGTTCGAGAAGTACGACATCGATTCGCTCGTCACGATGCTCACGGAGGACGCCATCTGGGAAATGCCGCCGTTCGACGGCTGGTATCAAGGTGCCGACGCCATCGTGACTCTGATCAAGTGCAACTGCCCGGCAAAAGGCCCGGGAGATCAGATCCTGCTCCCCACGGTGGCGAACGGACAGCCGGCCCTCGGACTTTACATGCGCGGTGAAGATGGGCAGCATCGTCCGTTTCAGCTCCAGGTGCTCGACATCGTCGACGGCAAGGTCGCGCACGCGACGGTCTTCTTCAGCGACGACCTCGTCGGGTTGTTCGCGCGCTTCGGGCTACCGGAGACTCCCGGCAGCCCGAAGCTGAGCGCTGAATAGTTCCGGACAGTCAGGCCTGGGTACTACCGTCGCCTTCGGGCGCCCACTGCTGGGCAGCGGCCTCGACATCCATCCACATGACCTCCCAGACGTGGTTGTCGAGGTCGCGGAATGCGCGGCTGTGCGAGAACTCGCCCATCTCCGCGTTCGCCTGCTGCGATCCGGCCGTGATCCACTCGCTGCCGCCCGCGGCGACCGCTCCGTCGACCAACTGGTCCACTGCCTCGCGACTGTCCGCAGACACGCACATCAGTACCTCCCTCGCAGTCGAGGTGTCGCAGATGTCGTCGTTGATGAAATCGCGGAATCGCGGCTTCTCGAGCAGCATCACGAACGACTGCTCGTTGATCTCCAGGCACGCGGTGTTCTCGTCGCAGAACATCTCGTTGAAGGTGAAGCCGAGTTTGTCGAAGAATGCGCGGGTCGCGGCGACATTCTCGACGGCGAGGTTGGCGAAGAGCATGCGGGACATCGGGATCTCCTTGGGTCGGTGAGGATCGGTTCGGTGAGCGTTCGAAGGAGACAGACCCACGGCCGCCGGAAATCTCATCGCGATGATCAGATCTTGCTCAGAACCCATACCGGCCCGGTCATCAACCAGATGACGGTGATGATTCCGAGCGTCGGAAACACGGCGTTGAGGGCGGCGCTCTGCGCATCGTTCGCGACTGTCGCGCCGAGTCCCAGGATGGCCGCTCCACTGATACCGGCTGCAATGAGCCAGCGCCCGAAACTCGCGATCTCGTGCCGGAACGCTTCCGGCCCTTCCTTCGGCGCAGGTGTGGGTTTCTCGCCGCCGGCGAACAGGTAAGCGAAGCGACGATCGGCCCAGCGGACGATGCTGGGTCCGAACGCGACACTCACTCCCAGATAGATTCCGGCGATGCGGTGGATGTAGCCGACCTCGGTGCCGTTCCGTAGGTCCAGTGCAACAGCGACGAGCAGCACGACGTCGATGACGGGAATCAGCGCGAGGACCACCGCACCGGCCTTCGGCAGACGCAGCAGATAACGGACGACGAGCCCCAGGGCGAGGACCACCCAGAACCCGACCTCGCTGGCGATGATGAATGCGGTGATATGGCTGGCGAACATGATTCGAGCATGTCGTCGGCAACCTCGTCGCCGCGTCCGCCGATCGGGTCGCAGGGCGTCATCACTTCGGATGACGCCGGTCTGTTCGGGCAGGTCGCTGTGATCGAATGGCATCGTGATCGACCGATACGCAGCCGCTCTCATCGCACTCGCATATTTCGTGTGCGGCGCGGTGCTGTATCTGCTGGACCTCGGTGCCCTGGTTGCCCACGACGAGACGTCGGTGCAGGTGCGACTGGTGCTTCTCGCTGCCGTGTGCGTACCGATCCTCCTGCGACGTTCGCACCCACTACTCGGTCTGATGCTGGCCTCGGTGCCCATCGCCGTCGACTTCGCGCTCGGTATCTCCCTGCCGGTCTGGCTCGCATACGGCGACCTGCTGTTCGCAGCTGCGCTGTACGGGAGTGCGCGGACGAGCGTGTTCCTGGAGCGTGCACCGATCGTCCCGATCGCAGTACTCGCCGTCGGCTTCGGTATCTACACGGGCGAGTTGAGGCCGGCGGTATTCGTCGCGGCTATGGGCGCGCTCCTCATCTCACTGCCGGTGTGGTGGGCCCGATCGGTGCGAACCCACCGCGACGCCGCCGAGGCCGAGCGCACCAAAGCGCAGGCATTGGCCCAGGTCGCCGAACTGGATCGTGCGGCGGCGATCACGTCCGAACGAGCACACCTCGCACGCGATCTCCACGACATCGTTGCCGGGCACCTGTCGGCGATCGCCATCCAGAGCGAGGCCGCGTTACGACTGCGCGACCGCGATCCGCAGAAGGCGATGTCGGTGCTCGAGTCGGTGCGAGCCAACAGCGTCGACGCCCTGCGGGAGATGCAATCGATGGTCACGTTGCTGCGCAGCGACGACGCCCGGGAGGAGACCGCCACCGCGGGGCGGCTGTCCGATCTGACCGCTCTCGTGGCGTCGGCCGAGGCGAGCGGCAGCATCGTCACCGTAGAGGCCCCCGACCTGACCGGACTCGATGCCGACGTGGACGTGACCGCCTACCGCATCATCCAGGAAGCCTTGACGAACGCAACGAAACACGCACCCGGACTCCCTGTCCTCCTGCAACTCGCGATGGACGACCGCGAACTCACGATCCGAGTGTCGAACCCGCTGCCCCCGGACCGGGGCCGACGGGAGCCCGCCCACGTCGGAAACGGTGGCTCGCATGGTCTGCGCAACATCGCCGAACGTGCCGCAGCCATCGGTGGCCGTGCCCGTTCGCAGATCGTCGAGGGCCCAGGCGAGCGCAGCGACGGGAAGGACCCAGGCGAGCGCAGCGACGGGAAGGACCCAGCCGAGCGCAGCGACGGGAAGGACCCAGCCGAGCGCAGCGACGGGAGGATGCTGTGGCGGACGGAAGTGCATCTGCCTCTACGGACAGGAGACATTCAGTGACGATCAGAGACCCACGGACCATCACCGTGCTATTGGCCGACGACCACACCGCCATCCGCAGCGGCCTGCGGATGATTCTCGACTCCGACCCCGATATCGAGGTGGTCGGTGAAGCCGCCGATGGCGCCGTCGCCGTGTCCCAGGTGCTCGCGCTGAAACCCGACGTGGTGCTGATGGACATCAGGATGCCGGGAACCGACGGCATCGCCGCGACCCGCATCATCACCTCGGAAACCGGTAGCCGGGTCCTCGTGCTCACCAGCTTCGAGATCGACGAGTACGTGTTCGACAGTCTCCGGGCCGGCGCAGGCGGCTACCTCCTCAAATCCGCATCGGCCGATGCCCTCCTGCACGCGATCCGCTCCGTGCACGCGGGCGACGGGGTGCTCGCGCCCGAGGTCACCCGCACGGTGATCGACGCGTTCGCCGCCGTACGTGAGCACACGCCCGCGCCCGTTCCCGCTCTCGACACTCTCACCGGCCGCGAGCGCGAAGTGTTCGACCTCATCGGCGAAGGCCTGTCGAACAGGCAGATCGCCACCCGCCTCGGGGTCAGCGAAACCACCGTCAAGACGCATGTCGCGCGGGTTCTGCACAAGCTGGATCTGCAGTCGCGGATCCAGGCCGCGATCCTGGCGCACGAGTCCCGGTGATCCGCTCACCATCGTCTGAGCGAGAATCGACGGCATGACGCTCGAAATTGCCACGTTCCCGATCGACCGACCCGCCGCATACTCGGGCGTCGGAGTGACCGTGTGCCCACCCGGCTCGGTGTCGGTGACGCAAACCGTCGGCCCCAAGTTCTTCGACCACCGCGGACAGGTCACGATCTCGGCGTTCGGCGCGTTGTCCGACATCGTCGGAGCCGCTCCCGCCGGCGTCGCCCGTCAACACACAAGCGGTGTCGTCGCGCAGGCTGTGCTCGCGCAGCTGACCGTATCGACCGCGAATCCGTTCCCGCACGCCGGACTGGTCTCCGGCGTGGGACGCAGCATGCATTTCGACGACACCTCCGGTCTGTCGTCCGCAGAGATCCTCGACGAGAACGGCAACCTCGTCCTGCACCTGACCGGACGGACCATTGTCGTCGGGCGCACACCCACCGACGGCGCCGGTTCTTCGGCCTCGTTCCCCACGGCCCCGGACGAACACGAACCCTGGATCGACGGCGATGTCCTCGACTCGACGTCGGGATTCGACGTCGTCAGCGGCATCGCTTCGGGCACGCTGCCCCGAGGTCCACTCGCCGGGATGCACGACCTCCGGGTGGACACCGTCGAACGCGGCGCGGTGCGCGCCACCGTCACGCCGGGCGAGTGGATGACGAACCTCATCGGCTCGATCCAGGGCGGAGTGCTGCTCTCGATCGCCGAGATCGTCACCGGCCTCGCAGCACAAAGTCTCACCGAAGCGGGCGGGCAGTACCGGATGCTTCAGATCACCCTCGACTACCTGCGTTCTCCTGCGGTGCCCGGACCGGTCGTGAAGGTGCAGTCCGACGTGGTGCGGGCCGGACGGCGTCTCGCATCGCTGGAGACGCTGTTGACCGGCGAGGACGGCACCGTGTACGTGCGGGCGTACGCGAGCGTGCAGTTGTTCGCTAGCTTCGCCGAGCCGCGGTGACCACTGCACCGCCGAGCCGCGGGAAGCGTCCGTCGGAGATCGTGGTGTAGGCGTTGCCCAGCCGGTTGGTCACGAAGGCGAAGGACAGTCCGGTCTCGGGATCGGCGAACGCGCCTGAACCTCCGAAACCGTAGTGCCCGATGGACCTGAGCGGCTGCTTCCGCGTTGCCACCCAGGCGGGGTGGTAGCCGAGCCGCCAATTGGGACGAAAGCCCAGGACGTAGTCACGACGACGTGTCTGCACCTCGAGCAACTGCTCGACGGTCTCCTCCGTCAGCAGCCGGCGGTCACCTTCGAGTGCACCTCCGTTCGCGAGCGCGCCGTACATCCGGGCGAGTGAGCGGGCGGTGAACACGCCGTTCCAGCCCGGCATCACCGCGTTGTGGGCCCGGGGGCTGCGCATCACCTCGTCGAACCCGTCGGCCATCCCGGCCTCGGCGAGACCTTTGACACCGGGCATCCGCGACATCACCGCGCCTGCGGTCGCCCACGGTGCGGGCAGGAAGTTGACCTTGGGGAACAGTCGCGCGATGCGGTGCCGCTGCTCGGGTGGCACGCGATACCAGAACTCCGCCGCCCCGAATTCCTCCGCGCCGAGCGGCTCGGCGATCTCTTGCCGGACGAGGTCCTGGAACGGCATACCCGAGACCCGCGCGGCGACCTCCGCGACGAGGTTTCCGTAGGTCACGGCGTGGTAGCCCGGTCCCGTCAGCCTGCGCGCGTCCGGTGGTGCTGCTGCGAGCGCCGCAGCGACCTTCTCCGAGTCGAGGAGACCGTATCGGCCCGGGACGAGTCCGCGGATCTTGTGCAGACCCGCGCGATGCGACATGAGCTCGCGGACGGTGATGTTCTCTTTTCCGGCGGCACCGAATTCGGGCCAGTACTGCGCAACCGGTGCGTCGTACGACACCAGGCCCCGCTCGGCCAGACGATGCAGCACCGTGCTTGCGACACCTTTGCCGGTGGAGAACGACAGCACGATCGTGTCGCCGGCCCAGCGACGCTGCTTGTCGGCCCATCCCGCCCAGACATCGAGTACGGGTTCGCCGTGCAGGTACGCGGCGATCGCGCCGCCGCCCTGGCCGGGTTTGTCGAACATCCGGAAGAAGACGTCGGCGACGGGCAGGAATCGTTTGTCGACGATCATCTCCGTGCGCAGCGTCGCCTTCGACGCCGGTTCGTCACCGCTGGCCACCGTGTTCTTCTCCCGTCCGTGGGTTCCCGACCCGATGGTAGGGATCGGCCGGACGGCGCGTGCATGTTCTCCGACGTTCGAGCGCTTACTGCATCAGGACTGTTACGAGTGTAAGGATGGACGGCATGACCACTGCGCACTCGGAGACCCGATCCGGAATCGATCTCGACCACGTCGACGAGGGCACACGCGCCCAGGACGACCTGTTCGAGCACGTCAACGGCCGCTGGCTCACCGAACACGAGATTCCCGCCGACCGCGCCCTCGACGGCGCCTTCCGCACCCTCGCCGACAAGGCCGAGACCGATGTGCGAACGATCATCGGGGAGGCTGCCGACTCCGACGCCGCGCCAGGGAGTGATGCGCAGAAGATCGGCGACCTGTTCACGAGTTTCATGGACACCGACACGATCGAGGCCGCCGGGCTCGGGCCCATCGCCGACGAGCTGTCGTCGGTCGCGGGTGCCGCCGATCGCGCCGCACTCGCGTCCGTGCTCGGACGGTTGCAACGGGTGGGTGTCGGTGGCGCGTTCGGCCACTACGTCGACACCGATTCGAAGAACTCCCAGCGCTACCTGATGCACGTCGCGCAGGGCGGCATCGGCCTGCCCGACGAGTCGTACTACCGCGAGGAGCAGTACGCCGAGATCCGCGACGAGTACGTCGCGCACATCGGCAGGATGTTCACGCTCGCAGGCCTCGATCACGATCCGCAGCGCGTGTTCGCGCTCGAGTCGAAGCTTGCCGCCGGGCATTGGGACGTCGTCAAACGTCGCGATGCCGATCTGACGTACAACCTCGTCACCCTCGAGTCGGTGCTCACCGATCTCCCCGATTTCGATTGGTCCGGCTGGATCGCCGCGACGGGCGCCACCGCAGAGCAGTGGAACGAGATCGTGGTGCGTCAGCCGAGTTTCCTCGACGTGTTCACGCAGGTGTGGGCAGACGAGTCGCTCGATGAGTGGAAGGCGTGGGCGTCGTGGCGGATCTTGCGCGCACGTGCCCCGTACCTGACCGACGCGTTCGTCGACGAGAACTTCGCGTTCTACGGCCGCACCCTCACGGGCGCCGAGGAGATTCGCGAACGCTGGAAGCGCGGCGTGTCACTCGTGCAGGACCTTCTCGGTGAGGCCGTCGGAAAACTCTACGTCGAACGCCATTTCCCGGCCGAGGCGAAGACCCGGATGCAGGTGCTCGTCGAGAACCTCACCGAGGCGTACCGACAGAGCATCACCGATCTGGAGTGGATGAGCCCTCAGACCCGTCAGGCGGCGCTCCGAAAGCTCGAGAAGTTCACCCCGAAGGTCGGCTATCCCGACAAGTGGCGGGACTACTCGGCGGTCACGATCACCCCGGACGACCTGGTGGGCAACTACCGCAGCGGTTACTCCGCCGAGTACGACCACGAACTCGCCAAGCTCGGCGGCCCCGTCGACCGTGGCGAGTGGTTCATGACTCCCCAGACAGTCAACGCCTACTACAACCCGGGCATGAACGAGATCGTCTTCCCCGCGGCGATCCTGCAGCCACCGTTCTTCGATCTGCAGGCCGACGACGCCGCGAACTACGGCGGGATAGGCGCGGTCATCGGACACGAGATCGGTCACGGCTTCGACGACCAGGGCGCCAAGTACGACGGCGACGGAAACCTCGAGAACTGGTGGACCGACTCGGACCGCACGGAATTCGGTAAGCGCACCGCAGCTCTCATTGCCCAGTACGACGAGTTCGAGCCGAAGGCGCTTCCCGGCAAGCACGTCAACGGCAGCTTCACGATCGGTGAGAACATCGGCGATCTGGGAGGACTGTCGATTGCGTTGAAGGCCTATGAGATTGCAGTCGGGGGCGAGGAGCCCCCGGTCATCGACGGACTGACGGGTCTGCAGCGGGTGTTCTTCGGATGGGCACAGGTGTGGCGTACGAAGGTGCGCGACGAGGAGGCGACGCGGCGGCTCGCCGTCGACCCGCACTCCCCGCCGGAGTTCCGGTGCAACGGTGTCGTGCGCAACATCGATGCGTTCCACACTGCGTTCGACGTGAAGCCGGGCGACGGCCTCTACCTCGAACCCGAGGAGCGCGTGAAGATCTGGTGATCGAACGATCGCGGCCCCGTACACCGACGAGGTGTGCGGGGCCGCGATCGTGGAGCACGCGTCTCAGGACAGGTGTGTGCCGGGGATCGGGATTCCGCGGTTCGCGAGCCACGGGGCGGGATCGATCTTGGTGCCGTCGGCGAGGTGAACCTCGTAGTGCAGGTGCGGTCCCGTTGATTGCCCGCGATTTCCCATCGTGGCGATCTGGTCGCCGGCGCTGACCGCCTGGCCCACCGAGACCAGCGACCGGTCGATGTGGCCGTACACACCGACGGTGCCGTCGTCCTGCTGCACTCGGACCCACAGCCCGAATCCCGATGCGGGGCCGGTCTCGATCACGTGACCGTTGGTGACGGCAAGAATCGGAGTTCCGATGGGGCCGGCGATGTCGATGCCGTTGTGGTTGGTGCCCCACCGGGCACCGTAGCCGGAGGTGAAGATGCCGGCCGCAGGGAAAACCGATGCGGGACGACGCGCGGCTTCCTCACGTGCGGCCTGCTCCGCCGCCTCATGTGCGATGCGATCCAATTCGGCCTGATGTGCCGCTGCCGCCTCGGCGATGCGCTGCTGCTCGCGCTCTGTGGCCTTGCGCAGTTTCTCCGTGTAGCTCGAGGCGTCGACCCCCGGGATCGACAGCACCTGTGGCGCCGTGGACAGCGCCTCGCTGCTCCCCGTCCATGAGAGACCCGCCTGTGTGCGGGCCGATTTGCCGGCTGCGGTGGTGTCCGTGGCGTTGGCAGCCGTCGTTCCGGCCGCCGTGACGGCCCCGGTAACGAGGACCACCGACATCCACCTCCCGATACGCGCGGCAGCGGGTCGGCGTCGGGACATGACGGGCAGAGCAGAATTCTCGTAAGACAATGCGGCGTTCCTCTGAGTGGCCTCTCGGTAACGAAAGGGTTACGAATCCATCACAGAGTACGTGTTCTGCCGTTGCCTACGGCGTGTCGATTTGACGTCTGCTCACGGGTGAGTTGGTGGAATGTCCGAAATTTCCCCACACTGGTCACATGCACATCAGAGGGGATCAGACATTCCGACGACGCCACTCGAAAATGTGTCCGGGTTCACGGGCCTGCCGGGTCACTTCCCCCGGTTCATCACCTTGTCGGCAGCCTCCCAATGAGCATCAGCGACCCACAATCGCGCGAACGCCTCGATCGCTTCTTCCGGCGTCGCGCCGGACATGACGCGCTTGATCGAACCCGAGGATTCGTTGACGAGTGAGCGCGCGAGCAACCGCCAGCCCTCGTCGAAAGTTTCACGCGGCAGCACCCGATCGACGAGACCGACACGATGAGCATCCTCGGCACCGAGGATCGTGCCGGAACCTGCGAGCATGAGCGCCCTCCCTCGACCCACGATTCGGGCGAGCCGCTCTGCACCACCCCACGCAGGCATGATCGCGAGCGAGACCTGGTTGAATCCGATCTTGATGTCGTCGGCAGCGATGCGAATGTCGGCCGACACGGCAAACTCCGCGCCACCCCCGAGCGCATGGCCGTTGAGTGCCGCGACCACAGGCCCCGGGAAGGCCGCGATCCGATCGCAGATCGTCCGCATACGGCGTGCCATGTCCGCAGCCTCATCCACCGTCCGCAGCTTGGCCAACTCCTTGAGGTCGCCCCCGGAGACGAACGCGCGGTCGCCGGCGCCGGTGATGACCAGCACGCGAGCATCGCCGACCTTGTCGAGCGTCTCATCGAGTCGATCCATCGTCTCGAGCGAGATCGCGTTGCGCGCCTGTGGACGATCGATCGTGAGGACCGCGAGTCCCTCGTCCAGTTCGAGCTCGACCATAGGGTAATTCTCCCAGGTGATATTGGAATTCTTGTTTAGAGAGAATAACATGTTCACATGTCGGTGAAGACCGGCAGGAACTCCGCCGACGCCGCGGTGTACCTCGGCGCGGCTCCGTACTACCTGGAGCGCAACAGATGCGGCAGATACCCCCCGAGCTTGTCGAACGCTACGAAAACGAAGGATGGTGGACACGCGACACACTCGGCGATCTTCTCTCTCGCGGCCTGAAGTCCGCTCCGGACACCGAGTTTCGGATTTTTTCCGACGTACGCCCCTGGGAAGGAACATTCGCCGACGTCGAACTCGTGGCGCGGCGCCTGGCAGCCGGCCTGCACAAGCGCGGCGTGGGCCCCGGCGACACTGTGGCATTCCAGCTACCCAACTGGATGGAGGCCGCGGCGGTGTTCTGGGCCTCGTCGTTCCTCGGCGCCGCGGTAGTACCGATCGTCCACTTCTACGGACGCAAGGAACTCTCCTACATCCTCGGCGAGGCGGATCCGAAGGCGTTCGTGAGCGCAGAGCGCTTCGGCAACATGGAGTTCCACCCCGATCTCTGCGCCGATGTCCCGATCGTCGGTGTGGTGGGACAGGATTCGTTCGAGGACCTGCTCGACGACGAGCCGTTCGAGGGCGTGTTGCCCGCCGACACGGCAGGTCCCGCCCTGTTGGCGTTCACATCCGGCACAACGAGCAACCCCAAGGGCGTCATCCACAGCCATCGGAGCCTCGGATGCGAGACCCGCCAACTGGCCGCGCGGTACCCGGCGGACCGGGGCAAGCAGCTGACGGCCGCGCCGGTCGGCCACTTCATCGGCATGGTCAACGCCTTCCTCATCCCGATCCTCGACGGTAGCCCGATCAATCTGCTGGACGTGTGGAATCCCCAGCGGGCACTCGAACTCATGGAGAGCGACGCGCTCGTGGTGGGCGGCGGTGCCACGTACTTCATGACGAGCCTCGTCGACCATCCCCACTTCTCCCCCGAGCGACACATTCCGTTCATGAAGTATGCGGGACTCGGCGGATCCACGGTTCCGGCGGCAGTGACGCGTCGGCTTGCCGATCACGGAATCATCGTCTTCCGCGCATACGGCAGCACCGAGCACCCGTCGATCACGAGCTCGCTGGTGACCGACCCCGAGGACAAGCGCCTCTACACCGACGGCAATGCCGCACCGGGTGTCGAGATCCGGCTGACCGACGAAGGCGAGATCCTCAGCCGCGGACCGGACCTGTGCGCCGGCTACACCGACCCCGCGCTGACCGCGAAGGCGTTCGACGACGAGGGCTGGTACCACACCGGCGACATCGGAGTGCTCGACGACGACGGCTATCTCACCATCACCGACCGCAAGGCCGACTTCATCATCCGCGGTGGGGAGAACATCAGCGCCCTCGAAGTGGAGGAGGTCCTGCTCGCACTCCCGTCGGTCGCGGAAGCCGCAGTCGTCTCCGCTCCCGACGACAGACTCGGTGAGCACGCCGCGGCGGTCCTTCGGCTGCACCCGGGATATACCCTGCCCACCCTCGGCGACATACGAGCGCACTTCGCCCAGGCCGGAGTCGCGAAGCAGAAGTGGCCTGAGGAGTTGCACGAAGTAACAGACTTCCCCCGCACCGCAAGCGGCAAGATCCAGAAGTTCTTGGTTCGAAAGGATATTGCGGCACGCATCGGAAGAGAATAGTATTCTCACAACGAGAGAAGGAGCATTTCTGATGACAGCGAAAGACTTGCCGTACCAGCTGTTCGATGCGGACAACCACTTGTACGAGACCGAAGAGGCGCTGACGAAGTTCCTCCCGGACAAGTACAAGGGTGCGATCAAGTACGTTCAGGTCGATGGCCGCACCAAGATCGCGATCCGCAATCAGATCAGCGAGTACATCCCCAACCCCACCTTCGAGGTCGTCGCCCGACCAGGTGCAATGGAGGATTACTTCAAGAACGGCAACCCCGAAGGCAAGAGCAAGCGGGAGATCTTCGGCAAGCCGATGAAGTCGATCCCGGCCTTCCGTGAGCCTGCCGCACGTCTCGAGCTGATGGACGAGCTCCAGATCGAGCGCACCCTGATGTTCCCGACGCTCGCCAGCCTCGTCGAAGAGCGCATGCGTGACGATCCGGACCTGATCCACGCGGTCGTCCACTCGCTCAACCAGTGGCTGTACGAGACCTGGGGATTCAACTACAAGGAACGTATCTTCACCGTTCCCGTCATCAGCCTCCCCATCGTCGAGAAGGCGATCGAGGAGCTCGAGTGGTGTGTCGAGCGTGGCGCGAAGGCCATTCTCGTGCGTCCCGCACCGGTGCCCGGATTCAAGGGGCCGCGGTCGTTCGCCCTCCCCGAGTTCGACCCGTTCTGGAAGCGTGTCGTCGAACTCGACGTCCTGGTCACCCAGCACTCCTCCGACAGCGGTTACGCCCGCTACAACCAGGAGTGGGACGGCACGGGCGCGGAGATGCTCCCGTTCGTGACCAACGCGTTCCGCATGGTCAGCGAGTGGCGCCCGATTCAGGACGCGGTCTGCTCCTGGGTGTGCCACGGTGCGCTCTTCCGTTTCCCCGAACTGCGGATCGCGGTCATCGAGAACGGTGCCTCCTGGCTCCCGCACGTGCTCCAGACCCTCGAAGACACCTTCAAGAAGGCGCCCGAGGGCTTCGGCATGCAGGACCCGGTCGCTGCCATCAAGAAGAGCATCCACGTCAGCCCGTTCTGGGAAGAGGACTTCAGCAAGCTGACCGCCCTCATCGGTGCGGAGCGCGTGCTGTTCGGGTCCGACTACCCGCACCCCGAAGGGCTCGCCGAACCGACCACCTACATCGACCACATCCAGCACCTCCCGTTCGAGGATCAGAAGCTGGTCATGGGTGGCAACCTTGCGAGGCTCCTGAAGGTATGAACTGGCAGACCATCCCCGAGATGGTCCTGAGTTCGGGCGACCGCTTCGGCGATGCCGAAGCGGTCGTCGACGGGGACCTCCGGATCACCTTCACCGATCTCACCGACCGGATACGTCGAGCCGCCGGTGCTTTCGCCGGCGCAGGCATCCGCAAGGGCGATCGGGTGGCGATCTGGGGTCCCAACTCGGCCGAATGGGCAATCGCCGCGTTCGGCCTTCTCACTGCCGGCGGAGTCCTCGTCCCGATCAATACCCGTTACCGGGAGAACGAGGCCTCCGACATCATCCGCCGAAGCGGAGCGAAGGCCGTACTCGTCGAGAAGGGTTTCCTCGGCCAGGACTTCACGGTCACCGAGCCCGTACCGGTATTCGATCTGAAGTCCGACTTCCTCTCCAGCGGCGAGCCGTTCGAAGTGAGTGTGCTGGCCGAAGATATCGCCGACATCATGTACACCTCGGGCACCACTGGCCGCCCGAAGGGCGTCATGATGAACCACAAGCAGACCCTGCGAATGTTCTCGGAATGGTGCGATCTCGCCGATCTCCGCCAAGGCGACCGCTACATGATCGTCAATCCGTTCTTCCACATGTTCGGCTACAAGGCCGGACTGATCGCCTCGATGATCCGCGGCGCCACGATCCTGCCGATACCCGTACTCGACGTCGACCGAGTGCTCGAACTCGTCGAACGCGAGAAGGTCACGATGCTCCCCGGTCCCCCGACTCTCTACCAGTCTTTGCTGACTTCCCCGACCACACACGACATCTCGTCTCTACGCGCCGCTGTCACGGGTTCTGCCGATATTCCTGTCGAGCTCATCCGTCGGATCAGCAAGGAGTTGCCGTTCGAGACGATCATGACGGGGTACGGCCTGAGTGAAGGTGGGACGGCAACCGCGTCCCGTCGCGGCGACACATTCGAGCAGATCGCCACCACGGTCGGAAAGCCGTGCGACGGCATCGAGATCCGCATTGCCGACGACAGCGAAGTGCTCATCCGCGGCTACAACGTCATGCAAGGCTATCTCGACGATCCACATGGCACCGCCGAGGCGATCGACGACGATGGCTGGCTGCACACCGGTGACCTCGGCACGCTCGACGACGAAGGGCGGCTCCGCATCGTCGGTCGCAAGAAGGACATGTTCATCGTCGGTGGTTTCAACGCCTACCCCGCCGAGATCGAAGGCTTCCTGCTCGAACACCCCGCCGTCGACCAGGTCGCCGTGATCGGTGTTCCCGACGACCGGCTCGGCCAGGTGGGAAAGGCCTTCGTCGTCTCGGGCAATCCGGTACCGGCCGACGACCTCATCGCATGGAGCCGCGACCGCATGGCGGGGTTCAAGGCGCCCCGCTTCGTCGAATACCTCGATGCGCTGCCACTCGGCGCCACCGGAAAAGTCATGAAAGACCAACTGCGGTAGGTCGAATCACCCACCGCACTACAGGAGGAGGCACGATGAGGGACGAAGCTGCAATGCTGGCCTTCGCCTTGAAGTGGAGGCATTGGAACGGCGGTCCCGACGAAGACATCTTCGTCGAATTCGGCATCACCCCAACGGAGTTCTTCCATCGGCTGCGCGTGCTTCTGACACGGGACCGGTGGAATCGGCTCGACCCGGAGATCCTCGACCAACTCGTCAAGGTCTGCGACGAGCGGATCGGGGCTATCGACATCCGGTCGGTCGCCGACCGCGACCGGGCAAAGTTCGTCTCACCCCAGCACCCGCTCAGCAAGCTCTCGGCCTGACGCGTTGCTCCGGTACGGTCCTGCTGCGCCGGAGCAACGCTCAACGGCCGTCATTTACGCATTTTGCTGAAATCCCAGCTTACGATCTTCGTCGGTTCGAGCTTGCACCACGCGTGCCGCCCGTCGTAGGAGAAACCTCGCCCGCCGGCATACTTGGCCGCGAAAATCCTTTCGGGTTCGGTAAGTTCGTCGACATCATCGCCGCGACGTGGCACTTCGCCGACCAGCACTGCGCGCCCGCGTAGTTCCACACCTCGAAGACTCATGAAGTCGGAGCCCCCGTCGCCGGACATCGCGATTGCGGCACCTCGTCGTTGTTCGCCCATATCGGTCTCCAATACTGCTCAGCCCAGGTCATGTTCGGTCGCCGAGTGTCGTGGTGAGTAGCTGTCGGCCTTCGATATACGAATCATCAAGGTCGTGACAGCAACAACCAGAGCGGGTCGCGCCTCCGATCATAAGGGCAGAAGGCTGTTCGCCTCCATCAGCGATCGAGTTGGACCGAGTCGACGTCGACGACAAGCTCGAACGCGCGGTCGAGGGCGACGTCGAACTCCATGCGCTCGTCGGAACTCCAGATACTCCATGCCAGATCGATCGCAGCCATCGAGGCGTGGGCAGCAGCGCACGCCTCGATCGGATCCGCCACGCGTTCGAGCAGAGCCTGCTCCAGGTCCACTCGCTGTTCCGACCTTTCCGATGCCAGACGAGCCCTCAGCGCCGAGGACTCGGAGATCATCGTCAGTCTCGCGCGCAGCAACCCCGGGGTCGCGTGTGCTGCATCGATAGTCGGCTGCATGGCCGCGCGAACAGCGTCGACGACCCGCGTGCCGAGCGCCGGTTGCCCACGGCGCACCTGGTCGCCGATCGACAGCCGTCCGATCCGGACCGCAGCGACGACCGCAGCTTCCTTCGAAGTGAAGTACCGGAAGAACGTTGCTCGGGAAATCCCGATTGCCCGCGCGATGTCGTCGACGGTCACAGCATCGAAACCGTGTTCAGCGCAGTAGGTCGCAGCAGCATCCGCCAATTCAGCGGTGAGGATCTCTCGACCTCGATCGCGGATGTCCTTGCTCATGGAGAGACAGCCTACGTCCTGATACCCTGAATTGACATTGAGACTGAGTCTCACATCACCGACGTGCGAGGAACGGACAAACACCATGACCGAACGGAATCTGGCATTTCTCGAAGGCGCGCTCGCGGGCGAGTCCGCGATCGTGACAGGAGCGGGGCAAGGCCTCGGACGCGACATCGCGATCGCCCTGACACAGGCCGGAGCTCGTGTTGCGGTCGTCGACATCAACCCGGACACCGCAGAAGCAGTGAGTCGGGAACTCGGCGACTACGGCAGCCCGGGCCTTCCGATTGCATGCGACGTGTCCCAGCGCGACCAGGTCGACGCAAGCGTCGCGACCGTCGTATCCGAGTTCGGCGGCATCGATGTCCTCGTCAACAACGCCCAGAACGTCCGCAACACGCAGATGCCGTTCGTCGACACCGACGAGGAGCACCTCATGGTGCACTTGCGGAGTGGACTCCTCGGCACCTACTACTACCTTCAGGCGTGCTACCCGTATCTCGAGCAACGCAGCGGCAACGTCGTCAACATCGGATCCGGAGCCGGTGTCGGTGGACTGAAGGACCACTTCTCCTATGCCGCAACGAAGGAAGCGATACGCGCGACCACCCGGGTGGTGGCGCGCGAATGGGGCCCCGACGGCATCCGGGTGAATACGATCTGTCCTGCCGCCTACGACACTCCCGCTATGAAGATCTACCTGGAGAAGGCAGGGGAGGAGACGCAGGCGTGGATGCGGTCCCAGATTCCGCTGGGTCGTTTCGGAGGTGGCGACGAAGTCGCCTCCGTTGCCGTGTTCCTGGCGAGCGATGCGGCCAGCTACATGACCGGACACACCCTGATGGTCGACGGCGGGTCGAATATGGATGCCGGTCGATAGTTCCTGATCAGCCCGTGGCTCGCTCCGGTGCGTGAGGTTCATGTGCCGGACCGACGCCCGGCTTCCGAACACGAATCATCATGGTCGTGGCGGCGGCGACCAGAGCGGTCACGCCGCCGATCATGAAACCGGTGACGAATCCGGACTCGCTGGGAATCGTGCTTCCTGCGAACTCGATGCTCATCCGACCGAGAACCATCCCGCTCACGGCAGCCGAGACCGAACTGCCCACAGATCGCAAGAGTGTATTGACACTGTTCGCAGACGCCCCCTCGGACTGCGGGACCGAACTCAGAATCAACGTCGGAATTGCGCCGTAGGCGAGACCGAGACCCGCAGCGACACTGCAGCTGACGAACATCAGTCCCCAAGTCGATCCCATCAGGAAGAGTGAGGATGCGAATCCTGTCGCCATGAACAGGCATCCCGTGAGCAACGTGGCTCGGGGTCCGCGTGTCGCGGTCAGACGGGCACTGAGCGGGGCAACCGCCATCATCGCCATTCCGGCAGGCGCGCACCACAGGCCCATCATCACCATCGACTGTCCCAGCCCGTAACCCGTGGATTCCGGTAGCTGTCGGAGTTGCGGAACGAGCAACGACTGGAAGTACGCCGAGAATCCGATCAGGATTGTCACCGAGTTGGTGACCAGCACGCGCGTCCCCGTCGACACGCGCAGATCGACGAGCGGGTCGTCGGTCCGCAGTTCCCACAGGGCCCAGAGCACTAGGGCGATCACCCCGCCGGCGAGCAGTGCGAGCGTGGCCGGACTCGCCCATCCCCACTCGGCGCCTTTCGACACGACCAAGAGCAGGCACACCAGGCCCACAGCAACTCCGAGGGCACCGACCGCATCGAATCGCTTTCCCTTGCCGTAGGCAGGCGTGGACGGCACGGCCCACGCGATGAGTACTGCAGTCGCTGCGCTGAGGGCCGCAACTCCCCAGAACAGGAACCGCCAGCTCGTGGTTTGGGCCACCACCGCGGCGAGCGGCAACCCGAGCGCTCCCCCCACACCCAACGACGAACTCATCACCGCGATCGACGATCCCAGCTTCTCCGGCGGTACAAGGGTGCGCAGCGCGCTGATCCCCACCGGGACCATGCCGAAGCCCGCGCCCTGCAGAACTCGCCCGACGAGCATCGGCGCCAATGACGACGAGAGTGCGCACAGCACCGATCCCACGATCAACGGGATGGTGCACAGCAGCAGTATCCGGCGAGCCCCGTACATGTCCCCCAGCCGGCCGGTCACCGGCGTCGCCACCGCACCCGACAGCAGGGTCACGGTCACCACCCACGACGCGTTGGCGACACTGGTTCCGAGTATCGCAGGGAGCGCACCGAGGAGTGGAATCACCAGCGTCGACATCAAGGTCGTGACGATCCCGCCGAATACCAGCACCCCGACGATGCGGCCGGGGCTGCTCGGGCGCAGCACCATCACTTCCCGAGCCAGAGTTCTTCGGGTAACGGTGAACCCCAGGCGTACAGCTCGACTCCGTGTATCGACTCGCGCCAGATGGTGGACGGCGCCGCCCGGATGGTCCACACTGCGGGATTCAGGGCAACGAGCCGTTCCTGGACTGTCGCGTATGCCTGGGAGCGCACATCCATCGATGTGCTGGTACGACCGACGTCGAGGGCCGCGTCCAGTGCATCGTCGTCGATGCCCGTGACGTTGCCCGGTGAATCACCGTGGAACGCGGTCCAGAGCGCGTAATCCGGATCCTGGATGACAGCCGTCGAGATCATCGCATCGAAGTCTCGTGCACCTGCCCGCGCGGTCGCCGCCGGGTAGTCCGCAATCTCCACGTCCACCTCGACGTTCTCGAAGGTGCTCAGCTGCGCCTGCAAGCTCTCCCCGAGTCCGCGACTCTCCGGTGTGGGATACGACAGGAAGGTGAACTTCACGGGTTTGCCCTCGGACGCGAGTTCGTCGAACAGCTTCTGAGCGGACTCCGCATCCCGTGCGGGGAACGTGATGTCGCGGTGGAACGGCGACGACTCCGGAAAGAGGAAGTCGCGGGTCTGCGCAGTCCCTTCGTACACGGCCGAATCGATCGCCTCGGCATCGACGGCCAGGGCAACAGCGCGGCGCGCACGCTCGTCGTCGAACGGCGCCCTCCGCAGATTCAGGGCAATGAACTGCCCACCTCCGGTGGCCACGGATTCGGTCATGAGCCCTGCGTCGCCGGCCATCGACAGAATCTTCCCACTGGCCTCGGTGGACAGATCGGCGGCACCTGTGGTGAGTGCGTTGAAGCGCTGGTTGGTGTCGGTCGGCATTCGGATGCTCAGACCGTCGAGGTACGGCTTGGGCGCGTCCCAGTAGTCGGGGTTCTTGTCGAGTTCGATCGTGTCCTGCCGAGTCCATTCGGCGAGGGTGAACGGACCGGCACCCACCGGATTCTCGTCGAATGCCTCTCGGCCCTCGGAGAGCGCGGACGGCGATGCGATCCAGTTCATCGAGGTGTTGACGATGCCGTGCACGAAGTTCGCGTTGGGTTCGGGCAGTGTGACCTTCAGTGTCCGGTCGTCGATCACCTCGGTGCCGGTGACCTGGGCGGCCTGACGGATCGCGGTCGAGGCCAGATCCGGGTCGCGCAGCCGATCCCAGTTGAATTTCACGGCTGCGGCATCGAGTGGTGTTCCGTCGGAGAAGACCACGTCCGGCCGCAGTGTCAACGTGAATGTTCGCCCCTCGTCACTCCCCACGAAGTCCGTAGCGATCTTGTACCCGACCTCGAGTGTCTCGGGATCGAGGGTCATCAGTGTCCCGTACAGGGCGTTCCCGATGACCGGATGATGCGACCAGCTGTTGGAAAGGGCCGCCGGGTCGAGAGAACGCGGTTCGGCAGGCTGCAGGATGTTCGCTGTGCCTCCCTGAACCGGTGGACTCCCCTCACCTACGGACCGGTTCTCGCCGTCGCCGGGCGCGGCTGCACCGCACGCCGACAACATGAGGGCGGCGATACACGCTGCGACCATCGTCCCGACAGACCGACCGAATCGCGGACGCGTCTGCCTGTTCCGAGACCTCCGAATCATCCGCGGCTCGATTCGACACTCCCGGAAAGTGATTCGAGTACCGAATCTGCGAGCTCCGGGCGACAGATCACAAGGTCCGGCAGGTACGGATCGGGCATGTTGTAGCGCAGTGAAGACCCGTCGATCCGCGACGTGTGCAGACCTGCGCTCTTCGCGACAGCAACCGGAGCACACGAATCCCATTCGTACTGGCCGCCGGAATGAACGTAGACATCGGCCTCACCCCGCACCACCGCCATGGCCTTGGCGCCTGCCGATCCCATCGGAATCGTGGTGGCGCCGAGTCGCTCGACAACTCGATCGACAGACTTCGGGGGCCGCGACCTGGACACAACCAACCGCGGCGGACCCGAGTGCGCCACGGGCACCACCGGTGGTGTTCCCGTGTGGAGGACGACATCCATCCCAGGTAGCGCCACCGCACCGATCACGGCGACTCCGTCGATGGCGAGCGCCACGTGGACGGCCCAGTCGGCCCTCGGCGGCTCGCCGTATTCCCGCGTGCCGTCGAGGGGGTCGACGATCCAGACCCGATCGCGACCGAGGCGGACCTTGTCGTCTGCCGCCTCCTCGGACAACACCGCATCCAGAGGACGTTCTTCGGCCAGCCGGCGCAACAACAGCTGGTTCGCCATTGCGTCGCCGGCATCACCTCCCTGGGAGCGAATTTCGAGCAGCAGCGCACCCGCTTCCGCGGCCAACGCCGCGGCAAGCTCGTGGTCGTTCACCTCATGCCCCCGTTCCCGGCTGCAGGATTCCCGCTTCACGGAGATGCAGGATCACGAGATCGGCTGCGGCCTCCGGTGTGATGCCGCCACTTGCGTCGAGATGGACATCCGGAGATTCGGGGGCTTCGTACGGTGAGTCCACACCGGTGAAGTTGATCAGATCGCCGCGCCGGGCCTTTGCATACAGACCCTTCCGGTCGCGGGACTCCGCTACCGACAGAGGAGCGTCGACGAAGACCTCGACGAACTCGGACGCCCCGACCAGTTCCCGCGCCATCCGACGTTCGGCCTTGAACGGCGAGATGAAGGATGCGAGCACGATCAATCCGGAATCCACCATCAGCCGGGCAACTTCCGCGACCCGCCGCACGTTCTCGACTCGATCGGCAGCAGTGAAACCGAGGTCTTTGTTCAGTCCGTGGCGGACGTTGTCGCCGTCGAGAAGGTAGGTGTGGAAGCCCTGGTCGAACAGGCGCTTCTCGACGAGGTTCGCGACGGTCGACTTGCCCGCGCCGGAGAGTCCGGTGAACCACACGAGCGCTGCCTTCTGGCCCTTGGCACGCGCGCGAACGTTCCTCGTCACGTCGACCGCCTGCCAGTGGACGTTGTCGGCGCGGCGCAGTGCGAAATGTAACATTCCCGCGGCCACCGTCGCGTTGGTGAACCGGTCGATGAGGATGAACCCACCCATCTCCCGGTTCTCTCCGTATGGGTCGAAGGGAATCGGCTTGTCGAGGTTGAGATTGCACACCCCGATCTCGTTCATGGTGAGTGTCTTCGCAGCGAGGTGTTCGAGAGTGTTGACGTTCACCGTGTACTTCGGCTGGGCCACACTGACACCGACGGTGCGCGTACCGATCTTCATCAGGTACGAGCGACCGGGCAGCATCGGCTCCTCGCCCATCCAGACGACATGACTCTCGAACTGGTCCGACACCGACGCAGGCTCCGACGCCGCGACGATGACATCACCACGGCTGACATCGACTTCGTCGGCGAGGGTGACCGTGACGGACTGACCGGCGACGGCAAGGCCGATATCGCCATCTGCGGTGTGCACCTGCTTGATTCGGGTCTCTCGACCCGACGGGAGAATGCGCACATCGTCGCCGGCGCTGACTGTGCCGCCCACGATCCTGCCGGAGAACCCCCGGAAGTCGAGATTAGGCCGGTTCACCCACTGCACCGGAAGCCGGAGCGGAGATGCCCGGACTTCGTCGGCGATCTTGACGGACTCGAGATACTCGATCAGAGTAGGGCCGGTGTACCACTGCGTATTCGGACTCTGTTCGATGATGTTGTCGCCCCGTAGCGCCGATATCGGAATGCACACGGGGGCGGCAAGGCCGAGCTCCTTCGCGAACACCTGATACTCGGATTCGAGACACTCGAACACCTCTTGCGAGTAGTCGACCAGATCGAGCTTGTTGACGGCGAGAACCACCCGGTCGATTCCGAGCAGCGTCACAAGGTAGGAGTGCCGCCTCGTCTGCGTCGAGATCCCGTGTCGGGCATCGAGCAGGATCACCGCGACGTCCGCAGTCGACGCTCCGGTCACCATGTTCCGGGTGTACTGCTCGTGCCCCGGGGTATCGGCGACGATGAACTTCCGCTTCTCCGTGGAGAAGAATCGATACGCCACATCGATGGTGATGCCCTGCTCGCGTTCCGCGGTGAGGCCGTCGACGAGCAGCGCGAAGTCCAGCTCGTCGCCCTGTGTCCCGACCCTCTTGGAGTCCGCTTCGAGCGCATCCAACTGATCCGAGAACACCAGTTTCGAATCGTAGAGAAGCCTGCCGATCAGCGTGCTCTTGCCGTCGTCGACGCTTCCACAGGTGATGAAGCGCAACATCGACTTGTTCTCGTGGACTTCGAGATAGTCCTCGATGCCGGATTCGAGGAGATCGCTCGTTGAATGTGCCATCAGAAGTAGCCTTCCTGCTTCTTCCGCTCCATCGACCCGCTCGAGTCGCGGTCGATCACCCTCCCCTGCCGTTCAGAGCTTGTCGTCAGGAGCATTTCCTGGATGATCTCGGTGAGCGTGGACGCCTCACTCTCGACTGCCCCCGTCAGGGGATAGCAACCGAGCGTCCGGAAGCGCACGTTCTTCTTCTCCGGCACCTCGCCGGGTTCGAGCGGGAATCGATCGTCATCGACCATGATCAGAACACCATCACGTTCGACGACCGGTTGAGGACTCGAGAAGTACAGCGGCACGATCGGGATCCGCTCTCGCCGGATGTACTGCCAGATGTCCAGCTCGGTCCAGTTGGACAGTGGGAACACGCGCAGGCTCTGGCCGGGCGCCTTCCGCGTGTTGTAGAGACTCCACAGCTCCGGACGCTGCTGCTTCGGATCCCAGCGGTGCTTCGCGCTACGGATCGAGAACACACGCTCCTTCGCTCGCGATGCCTCTTCATCGCGTCTCGCACCACCGAATGCCAGGTCGAAACCGTGGAGGTCGAGCGCCTGCTTGAGGCCCTCGGTCTTCCACATGTCGGTGTGCGTGGCAGAGCCGTGCTCGAAAGGATTGACACCGAGCCGAACACATTCGGGGTTCTGGTGGATGACGAGTTCGGCGCCCATGCGTTCGGCTACCGTGTCTCGGAACTCGTACATGGCACGAAATTTCCACGTCGTGTCGACGTGCAGCAACGGGAACGGCAGCTTCGACGGATGAAACGCTTTCATCGCGAGATGTAACATCACCGAGCTGTCCTTGCCCACCGAGTACAGCATCACCGGATTTTCGCTCTCCGATACCGCTTCCCGGAATATCTGGATGCTCTCCGCTTCCAGTCTTTCAAGATGTGTGAGTGGCTTCATACCGTTCCTGCCTTCCTGAACCAGGTACCGCAGTGTGCTCGACCCGCATTCACCTCAGAACTGAGAGATCAGTTCGGTTCCGAATCGTTCAGCGGTGTCGCACCATTCGGCCCGTGTACGTCCGGTGAAGTTCACGCCGACCGCCGACACCCCGAGCTCTCGGTAACGGCCGATCCGATCCACCCACTTCTGCGGATCCCACGGCTCGGACGGTTTGATGATTCCTCCGAGAACGATCTCCGGAAGTGTGCCTCGCCCGTGCTTCTCGCAGACCTCCCGCATATACGAGATCGCCCGACGCAGATCGTCTTCCCCGGTGATGCCGGCGGTCCGTGTAGTGACCAGGTCGGCTCCTGACACCGAGGTCAGGAACGGATTCCAGCCGTCGCCGCGCTCCACTGCGCGCCGTATTGCCTTCTTCGAGTTGCCGCCCACGAGTATCGGCGGGCGAGGCTGCTGCACGGGCCCCGGCAGAATCCGATTCCCGTAGGCCCTGAAACCTTCTCCTTCGAAGGCGAACTCCCGCCCCGACAACGCTGCAGTGATCGCATCGAGGTACTCGTCGGTGAGTTCGTTACGGCGCCCGAAGTCGACCCCGAGTGCGCGGTACTCACCCTTCAGGTAACCTGTTCCGACGCTGAGTGTGACTCGACCATCGGTAATCCGATCCAGGGTGGCCACTGCACGCGCGACCAGGAACGGGTTCCGATAGGGCAGCACGAGAATGCCGGTCTGCAACCTCAGAGAGGTCGTCACCGCACCGATCATCGACAACATGACGAAGGGGTCCTGGGCATGATGCCCTCCGGCATCGAGCCATCGACCGGTCGGACAGGGATGGTCGGTGACCGAACCAGCAGAAAAGCCCGCCTTCTCCAGTACCGTACCGATCTCCTGAACCGCCGCAACGGTCAGGAACTCGTCTGCCGTGTCGATGTCGTCGAATGGCAGCGGCGCATTGATCTTGATTTCCGACATGTCGATCGATCCGTCACTCTCTCGGAAGGTTTTGCAGTGGGCACACTCTCGTCTACGGGTGGGTGATCTTCTCGATCGGGTTCGAACGTTCCATCATTCCGTAGGCTTCTTCGCCATCCCACCGGTAACGCACACCGGCCTGATGCACCACAGGGAAGTTCACCTTCAACTGCTGAGCCGAGAAGGTCTTGTCCTTGTGATGGACGTCGTGAAGGCCGAACGCGGTCTCACCCTCGATCTCGATCCTTCCCTCATCGGTTTCGAGAACGAGAGAGGCATCGTCGCCGGATGCCTGGAGTCGCGTGAGCCATGGTGCCTTCACAACACGCGCGGGGAGTAGTTCACCGTCACCGCGGAAGATGAAACCTTCGTTGAACGACGGCACGCCGTCATCACGAGGGGGATAGGCCATGTATCCGAAGGCTTTTCCGCTCGGGAACACCGCCGACTGCCAGCAGTGTCCCCAGAACTCGGTCAGCCTGCGAACTCCCTGCCGTCGAATCCGAAGGCCGCTACCGGTGAAGGTCTGCTCCTCCCCACCGTCGACCGCGATGTATCCGGTGGCTCGGTACAGCTGCTCGTAGCGGGGGCCGCCCATGAGATCGCCCGCCGGAGTCGAGTTCATGTTCTCCTGGGCCTCTTCGCGCATGGCACCCTGTACCCACGGCGGTACCGCCATCGTCGCTTCGACGCCGAACCTGATGTCGACCAGGGGCCCGTCGGTATTGCCGTCGATCAGATCCGCGGAAGTCGAGGCCACAGCCTTGCCCTCGTACGTCATCTTCCAGGTGTCGAACTCGGAGATGGACTCGAAACGCAATCCACCGGCGCCGAGAACTCTCGGAAGACCGTCGTGGCCGGCCACAGAATGGGACGGCGTGGTCTCGCGGAGCCGGTATGTTCGCCCGTCCGGGAACGCGACGTTCACCTGAATGTCGTGGCTGTCCCAATTCTCCGACACGGCCTCGACACCCATACGCGGCAATCCCACCGTACCGCGATCATCAAAAGTCCAGAAGCTCACCGAGTCCCGCATCTCCGGATTCTCCGGGCGTTCCGCGAAGACGAACTCCCGCGACGGATCGATTCCACCGGTCAGGTCTACGGACATCTCACACCTTTCGATTGGTCGCGCACGGTCAACGCGCGCAAGATTGACATGGTCGAAATCGGCGTGGTCGGGTTGACACATTCGATACCGCTCCGACTCGGTTCATGTAGATTCCGCCGGCAACATCCGATCGTCTGACCGCACGTGTGGTCGGCGGCATCACCGGCGAGGAATGCCGCCGTGTTCGCGACTTCCTCCAGCAGTCCCGCACGGCCGAACTGCACGTAGTTCTCGATCGACTCGACGATCGACAGTGTTCGTGGGCAATCGGTCCAGACCGAGTACCTCGACCCAGTCCTGCTCATCGCCCTGCAACATCGAATCCCCTTCTCATCGAGCGGCCCACACATCGAGGCTCAGCTGAATTCGTGCACCGTCCACGTATTCGCCTTCTCCAGGTACTCGGCGAACCGCGGTCGTACCTGTTCCAGGACGATCCCGAACTCGACGGGGTCGGCGCTCTTGCTGGGTTCACGCTCGGCAGCCGCGCGCATCCACCAGTCGCGCATCTGCGTCTCGAACTGTTCGGTGACCGGCTCGCCCAACCATCGGTAGAGTCCCTCTATCCGACCGATCGGCTCTGCTTGCATCGCGCGGAAATCGATGTCGTAGAAGCGCTCGTCAGCGCCCGCGGCCCGGAATTCGAGTGCCCTCTGCATGCCCAGCACCCAATGCTCGACGTTTGTGCGGCCGATGAAGGGTTTGTCCACGCTGTCCGTGAAGCTCATGATGATGTCGGCGATCAGTTCCGATACCGACAGCATGCAGTCGGTCGGATCACGGTGTGTCATCACGAAGCGTGCGTCCGGGAAGACCTTGTCGATCGCATCGAGGAAGAGAACGTGGGTCGGGCACTTCAGGCGCCAGGGACGAGAGGGTTCACCCCATTGCATCAGCTTCATCACTCGCCGCTGATACTCGAACGTCGATGTGAGATCTGCGTCCGTGACCAGCCACTCTGCATATGTGGGGATCTGAGCGAACGACAGAAACATGTACGATTTGAAATCCAGCGCCATCAGGTCGTGGCACTCCATCGGCCCGTGAGTGTCGACCGGAACGTGGTGTCGAGATCCGACCTTCTCCCCCATGTCCGACGGGATACGAGGATCGACCCCGACCACCGTCGACGTCGGCGGACATGGTTGCGAGGATTCCCACCGCCGGATGTATCGCACGCCGGGGTCCTGCGCCAGGAGGAGGGAGAGCGCCGTCGAACCGGTTCGGGGAAGCCCCAAGCCGATCAGAGGTGCCGTGATCTGCTCCGACTCGATCTCCGGATGCCTGCGGTACCAATCTTCGACCTGGAGACGCTGCGCGAGATGGTTGACGATTCGTTCGTGGAGAAACGATTCTCCACGGCTGTTCAGTTGTGCTTCGCTGCGTAGCGACGAAAGAAGTATGTCGAGACCCTCACGGAACGAGTCGTCACCGAAGTCGGTGAGGTCGGTGCGCAATGTTGCTGTCTCCAGCATCTCGCCGATGTCGAACACGTTGTCCTCCAGTACAATAAATGTCGATCAAGCCTTCTGGATGCGGCAGCAACCGAACGCTGGTCAGTTCATCCACTGCCCACCGGCAACATCGATCGTCTGACCACACATGTAGTCCGCGGCATCGCCGGCGAGGAATGCGACCATGTTCGCCACCTCTTCGGGGAGGGCCGCACGACCCAGCTGTACGTAGTTCTCGATCGATTCCACGATCGAATCCCGAGCGGCATGCTCCCGCTCGTTCGTCGGACGCTGGAGGTACTCCATCATGCTGGGCTTGATCATGATCCCGGGAGCACATGCGAGTACGTTGACGCCCCGCGGAGCCATCTCGTGTGCCAGGTTTCGGGTGAATCCCACCACCCCGGACTTACACGAGTTGTACACCACCAGGCCACGCTGCTGGATGCGGCCGCCCACAGCCCCGATGTTGATGATCTTTCCCGCCCCCTGAGGCAACATGACCTCCAGCGCAGCGTGTGCGCCGTACATCATCATGGTCAGACTGCCGTGCACGGTGGTGTCGATGTCATCCTTCGTGTGGTTCTCGAACGGACCCGCCACCACATTCACCGGGTTGTTGATCATGATATCGAAACCGTCGAGAGCATCACGGCTTTCCTGCACGGCGCGGTGCACCTGGTCCCAATCGGACACATCGGCCCGGACGGGAACAGTCTTCACCCCCCACCGCTCCGCGATCTCCTTCGCCCGACGCTCCAAGGTCTCCGGCGTCCGGCCCACCAGTGCGATATCTGCCCCGAGTCCTGCCAGACGATTCGCGATGGCATGGCCGAGGCCTTCTCCGCCCGCGCCGGTGACGAGGGCCTTCCTACCCGTCAGATCCATAACCTCGGTAACACGCTGATCGACAGTATGCTTCGGCAGTCGATCCAAACCGAGTTTTGCGACCCAGTCCTGCGCCTCGTCCTGCAACATGAATTCCCCTCTCGCCGATTTACTCTCGAATTCGGGTGATCAGAAATTCACCCCGGTGAAATGAGACTATGATTCAGGTCACGCACTGTGCCAATATCGATTTCGGCGCCGAGCCATAACATCGCGCTATACCTCGAGAGGACCTGTCGCCCATGGACACGCACCGGCTCGGCTACTTCCTGCGGATCGCCGAAGAGGGTTCGATGACCCAGGCCGCAAGCGTGTTGGGCGTGGCGCAGCCGGCACTCAGTCGGCAGCTCCGCCTCCTGGAAGAGGATCTGGGCGTCAAGCTCTTTCGCCGCACACCCCGCGGCATGGAGCTCACCGACGACGGCGAACAGCTCCGCGCGAACACGGCCGGTCCGCTACGTCAATTGGAACTCGCGCTCCAATACGCCGGTTCCCCTATGGCACACATCGAGCGCGGGTTGCGGCTCGGTCTCACCGAAACTGTCGCAGCTACCTTGGCGTCGCCCTTGCTCGGCAGTCTGTCCGCGGCGTTTCCCAAGGTCAGCTTCTCAGTGACGGTCTCACCCAGCGAAAAGCTCGTCGAGGACATGCTCAAGGAGAACTTGGATACCGCAATCATCAACTCGATTCCCGATGATCGCCTGTTCTACAGCGAGCTACTCGTCGAAGACCTCGTCGTCGTTGGAGGCCCGGCATCCGACCTACACCCGATTCGGGCAATCAAGTTCGCAGAACTGGTGAACTACCCACTGGTACTGCCTATTTCGCCAGTGGGGATCGGCACCACTTTGACCAACACGGCCCTCAGACTGGAAATCACACTTCGGTCCCGATTCGCGACGGACTCGCTTCAGGTCTCGAAGGAACTCATCGAGTCCGGTCAGGCCTACGGCATTCTTCCCCTGTCCGCCTGCCGATCCGAAGTCCGCAGCGGACGTCTGAGATACGCGCCGCTGAACGGTCCCGTTCTCAGCCACAGAGTCGGAATGGCCGCAACGGCACAACACAAATTGCCGCGAGGGTTCTCGATCAAGGTCGGGCTCATCATCCGCGAGGAGTTCGCCCGTCTGACCAAGTCGTCCGCGTAACCTCGACACGTCCGACAAACAACCGCAGGCCCCGAGAGAATCTCGGGGCCTGCGGTTCTGATGAATCGGTGCTTACGACGCTTCGGCCTCCTCGAGGTCGATGGTCTCGACCTCGAACAGATTCTTCCGTCCTACTACGGATGGCAGCGGGAAATGGCACGCCGCGTACTGCCCCGGACGCACCTCCCGCATTTCCGGTTCTTCAGTCTCACATCGACTCTGTGCGTGCGGGCATCGCGTCCGGAATCGGCACCCCGTCGGCGGGGAGAGTGGCGACGGCACATCACCTGCCAGCGCCGGCCCCGCAAATGCCCTGTCCGGATCGGTCAATGGAACCGAGTCCAACAGTGCGCGAGTGTAGGGATGCGCAGGGTCATCATAGAGTTCGATGGAGTCGCCGAACTCGCAGACCTTGCCCAGATACATCACCATCACGTTGTCACTCACGGTACGAACCACACCGAGATCGTGGGCGATGAACACGACCGTCAGATCGAACTCCGCCTTGAGTTCTTCGATGAGGTTGAGGATCTGGGCCTGTACCGAGACATCCAACGCCGAAACCGGCTCGTCGCAGATCAAAAGGCGTGGCCCGAGCGCAAGTGCACGTGCGATCGCGACACGCTGCGCTTGGCCACCGGACAGCTGCCGGGGAAGGATCTCAGCAAAGCGGTCGCCCGGAAGTCCCACCTGCTCGAGCATCGACGCAGACTTCTTCCCGCGCTCATCGGCATCCGCGCCGGCAACCGTCAGGCCTTCGACCACGATGTCCTTGACCGCGCGACGCGGATTGAGGGACGACACCGGGTCCTGGAAGATCATCTGCATGTCGCGGCGCAGCGAGCGCATGTGCTTCTCGCTCACGTCCTCGATCCACTCTTCGCCGAAGCGGATCCGGCCTGCCGTCACCCGGTCGAGACGGAGAACCGCACGGCCGGTGGTCGACTTACCACATCCGGATTCGCCTACGATTCCCAGTGTTTCGCCGGGAAGCAGGTCAAAGCTGATCTTCGACACCGCCTGCACCGTGCCGGCCTTCGACGGGTACTCGACGACGAGGTCCTGCACCGAAAGCAAAGCTTCATCTCCGCGCAGATGCGCAGTACCACTACCTGCCATGTGACTCACCTCCGGATACAGACCCCGCCGGAACCTTGACGGGGTTCGTGCACGCGACGTCGTGATCGACGCCGAATGATTCGAGCTCGATCGGCGCAGACGTGCATGCGTCCTCCGCGTGCGAGCAACGAGGAGCGAACCTGCACCCCTCGGGGGGCGAGATCGGGTCGGGAAGCGACCCCTCGATCAGACGAAGAGGCGAATGTCGCTCGTGATCGATCGAGGGCGTCGCGCCCAGCAGTGCATGGGTGTAGCGATGCATCGGCGCGTCGAACACTTCACGGGTGGAACCGACCTCGGCGAGACGACCCGAGTACATGACGGCCACCCGGTCGGTACGACCGGCGACGACGGCGAGGTCGTGACTGATGAGCATCATCGCCATGTTCCGATCGCGTTGCACGCGCCGGAGCAGGTCGAGTATCTGACGTTGCACCGTCACGTCCAGGGCTGTCGTCGGCTCGTCCGCGATCAGAAGGTCCGGCTCACATGCCAGGGCGATCGCGAGCATCACACGCTGGCGCATGCCGCCGGACATCTCGTGCGGATAGTTGCGCAGTCTCCGCTCCGGGTCGGGTACACCGACTTCGTCCAGGAGCTTCAGGGCTCGATCGTGGGCTTCGGATTTGCTCACTCCGAGGTGTCGTCGCATTCCCTCGGTGAGCTGACGCTCCACTCGCACAACGGGGTTGAGAGATCGACCGGGATCCTGGAAGACCATGGCGATCTGATTTCCCCAGATCTCCAGCTTTTCCTTCTTGCTCAGGGACAGCAGATCACGCCCCTGGAAGGTGACCTCGCCCGAGCGACCTGATCGCGGCGGCATCAGACCCATGATCGCGCGGGCCATGACCGACTTGCCGGAGCCGGACTCACCGACGATACCCAGCGCCTGTCCGGAGTCCAGGGTCAGCGACACATCGTCCACAGCGCGGACGGTGCCTCGCGGCGTGCCGATGTAGGCACGTAGATTTCTCACTTCGAGAAGCGGCTGAGTACTCACGGTGAGCCGGCCCTTTCAGTCGTGTCGGCTAGTTACTACTGATCCAGAGCTCTTCGGGAAGGTTCGATCCGAGACTGAAGAGCTGCACACCGTGCGTGTCCGCGCTGAAGGTCGCCGCAGGCACCCCCCGGGTATACCAGATGCCCACCACAGAATCGGCGAGAATCTGCTGCACCTCGTCGTATGCCTGCTTGCGCTCCTCTTGGGTCTCACCGAAGCGACCGCTTTGCAACGCTGTGTCCAGATCAGGATTATCGACGCCCATGAAGTTTCCGGACGAGCCGGAAGCGAAGGCCGTCGACAGAGCGTAATCGGGGTCCTGGGTTATCGCAGACGAGATGATCATGTCGAAGTCACGCGCACCCGCTCGCGCGGTCACCGCGGCGAAGTCTGTGACCTCGACGTTCATCTCGACGTTCTCGAATGCACTCAACTGCGCTTGGATGGCCTCTGCAAGAACGCGGCTTTCCGTTGTCGGGTACGACAGGAAGGTGAACGAAACCGGCTTACCCTCTGCTGCAAGCTCATCGAACAGTTGCTGCGCTTGTTCAGTGTTCGTCTCACCGAGGGGAATATCGGCGTAGTAAGGGGAGTCCTCCGGGAAGAACGTGGTGGGAACCTCTCCCTCGCCGTTGTAGACCACGGTGTTCACGGCATCGAGATCGACTGCCAGAGACACCGCACGTCGCGCACGCTCGTCGTCGAACGGTGCACGGCGCTGGTTCATACCGGCGTACTGACCACCACCGGTGGAGGTCACAACGTACTGCAGGCCTGCGGCCTCGGCCTTGTTGATGTTGGACCAGTTCGTCTCCGCGGCAATATCGGCACCGCCGGTCGTCATGGTGTTCGACCGCTGATTGGAATCTGCCACCGTGCGAACGACCAGTCCCTCGAGGTACGGCTTGGGGGCATCCCAATACTGCGGATTCTTCTCGAGTTCGATCGCGTCCTGACGAGCCCAATTGACCAGGGTGAACGGACCCGCACCGATCGGATTTGCGTCGAAGGCCTCTCGGCCCTGTTCGAGTGCTGCTGGCGCGGCCACCCAATTGAGCGCTCCGGCAACAACCGCCTGGCCGAACTGGGGGTTCGGATCGACCAAAGTCACACGTAGCGTGTGCGGATCGATGACCTCGGTCGATTCGACCTCCGAGGCCTGGCGAATGGTCGTGGATCCCAGGGCAGGGTCCTTGAGCCGATCCCAGTTGTACTTCACAGCCTCGGCCTCGAGTGGGGTCCCGTCACTGAACACGAGATCGGGCTGCAGGGAGAGGGTGAAGGTCTTACCACCGTCTTCGCTCGAGAAGTCCGTGGCCATCTTGTATTCGAGCTCGAACGTGTCGTTGTTCGTGATCATCAACGTGCCGTAGAGCGCGTTGCCGAGAAGTGGTTGGTGCGCCCACGTGTTGGACAGGGCTGCAGGATCGAGCGACCGCGGTTCGCCCGATTGCAGGACACGGCCTGTGCCGCCGGCGACGGGATCGCCCGCCTCCACCGTGGCCGCAGTCGAATTGGCCTCGGACCCGGAATCCCCTCCGGAGCCGCATGCACCCAGGACCAGTGCAGCGGAGCACGCTACCGCGACCGCGGCCGCCATGCGTCTGTGTCGGATCATTCTCGACCTCATACTTTCATGTACTTCGGGACTACGACCGGCGCACGCCGAGATGACTCAGTCGTGCAGCGTGCGGTCGTACTTCGTGCGGAGGTGATCGCCTACCTGGTTGAGGCCGAACACCGTAAGGAAGATGACGAGTGAAGGAACCATCACCAAGTGCGGTGAGGTGGACAGCGCGTCCTTTCCGTCGTTGATCATCCCGCCCCAGCTCGGCTGCGGCGGCGGAATTCCGAGGCCGAGGAAACTCAGGGAGCCCTCGGCGACGATGAGCGCGGCCATCACAATGGGGAGATAGGACGCGAGGGGCGCGATCACGTTGGGCATGATCTCCCGGAACAGGATTCGTCCGTTTCCGGCTCCCATATTCTTTGCTGCTCTGACGAATTCACGCGATGACCACGAAAGCGTATTCGCGCGAGACAGTCTGATGAACGACGGAACAGCCATCAGTCCGAGGCCCAGCAGCATGGTCGGCACGCTCGGGGTCAGGATCGACGCCAGTGCGAGGAGCAGGATCAGCGGGGGGAACGCGAGCATGGCATCGGTGATCAGGGTGATCACGGAGTCGAGTTTCTTGCCGAAATAGCCGGAGATCAGGCCGAAGAACGAGCCGATCACGAAGCCGGTCAAACCGGCGACAGCACCGATGACGAGCGAGACCTGCGCGCCGTAGATGATGCGCGAGAGCATCGATCGGCCGAGCGTGTCGGTTCCGAGGAACGTGTCGAGGGATTCGAACGACGGTGGCTGGCGAGGGGATCCGATCGGGACATCGTAGGGCGCAATGGGGAGAAGGCCCGCGAGAACCGCCGCACCGATGATGACCACCAGCCAGACGATCGACAGGTAGACGAGGATCGAACGCTTCTTCTTGACGGCCGGGACGTCGGGTAACGTCGCGGCGCTCTTGCCTGTGGAGACGCCGTCCCCACGCTTCTCGAGCGCGACCTGCGTCATGCTCCGACCACCTTCCTGACCCGCGGGTCGATGACTTGGTAGCTGAGGTCGACGAGGGTGTTGATACCGACGTACACGACCGCGATGAAGACGACGATGCCCTGCACCATGATTACGTCACGTGACGTGATCGACGAGGCAACCAACTGCCCCAATCCTGGTAGCCCGAAAAGCGTTTCGACGATCACGGTGCCACCGATCAGGCGTCCGAGGTTGATGCCGGCGACCGTGATGAGAGAGAACGAGGACGGCCGCAGCGCGTGCCGCATCATCACGTACCAGGACGGCATACCCTTTGCCCGCGCAGACGCCACGAAATCTTCGCGGAGCGTGCCGATGAGGTCGGTTCGCAACAGCCGATGGAACGCGGCGATCTCGGTCAGCGCGATCGCGATCGCGGGAAGGAGCGCACCGCGCAAGTTGTCTCCGAGCCCCTCGCTGATTCGCGACCAGCCCATCACCGGGAAGATCTGCAGCTGGATGGCGAAGTAGTAGATCAGCACCGGGCCGGCAATGAAGGCCGGTACCGAGAGGAACACTGCAGACAGTGCGTTGATCCCCCGGTCGATCTTGCTGCCCGGACGCGATGCCGAGACGATGCCCATCACCAGGGACACGACCAGCGCGATTATCAGACCCATGGCCGCGAGCTGGAGTGTGACGGGCAGGCGCTCGACGATCGCCTCACTCACCGATTGCCCGGTGAGCGGCGAGGTTCCGAGGTCACCACGGACGGCGTTGCCGAGCCAGTCGATGTACCGAACCCAGAAGGGTTGATCCAGGCCGAGTTCGGAGTTCATCTTCGCGACGGCTTCGGGTGTGGCGTTCTCGCCCAGGATGACCTGGGCAACCGATCCCGGCGCGAAGCTGAGCAGGGCGACGACCGCAATCGTCACCAGCAGGACAACCAGAATGCTGCGTCCCACCCGTTTGGAAACCGTGGAAATCATCCGAACTCAACTTTCATCGCGATACAGGAATCGTGCCGCCCAGAACAAGAGACGAAGTACTTGTGACGGCTCCCACAGTAGGACGTTCTCGCGTCAACGGCAATATCAGTTCACATAAAAAAGAACCTATGTATTCAAATTACAGAACGGCAATCTTGCACCCCGGCAACAATTCATCGATCCGGGCAGATCGGGCATGCTGAAGAGCCCACGATACGACGAAAACCCGCGTCACACAATGCGTGTGCGCGGGTTTCCCTTGCAGGCCATCAGCCTGTTGCTGCCTCCAGAATCGTCACGGCCGCAACAGCGGTGGGGCCCCCGACGTTGTGCGCCAACCCGATCCGCGCTCCGTCGATCTGGTTGGCTGCATCGCCACGCAGTTGCTCGAACAGCTCGACGCACTGGGCCACTCCGGTGGCGCCCGGCGGGTGCCCCTTGGTGTTGAGCCCGCCGCTGGGATTCACCGGCAGGGATCCGCCCACGGCCGCACCGCCGGACTCGATGAGCTTGAACGCCTCGAACTTCTCGACGAAGCCGAGGTCCTCGTAGCTGATCAGCTCGATACCTGTGAAGTAGTCGTGCACCTCCGCCACGTCGATGTCGGAAGGGGTCATCCCGGCCATCGCAAACGCCTGCTTCGCCGCGCGCACTGTCGCGGGGAAAGAGGTCATGTCGCGCTTGTGCTGATGCATAACGGAATCCAGACCGACGCCACTTCCGCGTATCCAGACCGGACGATCGGTGAATCTGTCGACCACGTCCTCGGCTACCAGGACCACCGCAGCAGCACCGTCACTCTGCGGTGCGCAGTCGTAGACCCCGAAGGGCGTGACGACGGTATCCGCTGCGAGTGCCTCTTCGACTGTGAGCTCGAATCGGCGGCACGCCTTGGGATTGCTCATCGCATTGTGGTGGTTCTTGACCGCCACCATCGCCATGTGTTCACGGGTCGCCGGCGACTCGTGCAGGTATCTGCGCACGTGCAGCGCGAATCCCGCCTGTGCGAGCCCGAGTGGGTAGTCCCACGCCATGTCGCGGGACATGGCCTCCCACTCCCACAGCATCCCCTTCGACGCTGTTTCGCGGAGCTTGTCGGCTCCCACCACGAGCGCAACGTCGTAGGCTCCGGATGCAATGCCGAACATGGCATTCCGGATCGCGTCGTGCCCAGTGGCACACGAGTTCTCGACTCGGGTCACGGGGATGTCGCGTAGCCCCAGGGTGTCGGCGAGGATGCCCGACGGGAAGCCGTCGCTGGTACCCATCGAGCCGAACCAGGCCGCCTGCAGATCCGAGAGGTCGAGCCCCTTGTCGATGCTCGCCGCACACTCGGAGAACGCCATCGGCAGAAGGTCTCTGATGCCCAGCGCGAAGTGCTCCGCGAACGGCGTCATTCCCGCACCGACAATCGCTACGTTCCTCATGCTGCATCCTCCGTTCCTGCACCGGCCGCACCTGCGGCGTCGGGCTCGAATGCATAGCCGTAGTCGGGCACACCTGATCGGACGGCCACCCGCCTGAGTACCAGCCGACCTCGGTCACCGATATCGACGGCGCCTGCCTCGACACCGGTGACCCGCACCAGCGCCCGCACACTCACGTCGTCGAGTGCGACGATCACGAGTGTGTACGGCGTCTTCAGGCCGGGCACCGGGACGTGCACTGTCACCTCGGTGTACACGGTGCCGGTGCGAGGAAGTTCGACGAAGGTGTAGTCCGTCTTCAATGTTCCGTCCCGGTCCACCCGGTATCGAGGAGGGAAGTCCAGTTCGTCGCTGTCGGAGAACTTTCCCGCCTCCCAGCGCACCTTCGCCTCGAAAGCCCGCTCGTACGCGGCGAGGGAGATCGGGATCTCACCGGTCGCGAGCTGGCCGGATTCGGGCGGGGGCTGCGGGGCTCGCTCCCGGCGAAGGACCGAAGCCGAGCCGTCCGCCACTGTGATCCCCGACAGACTCGCCTGTTCGATCCCTACCAGCGGTCCGGTCGTCGAGGCTTCCGCCATGGCCGCCAACGCGAACAGACTCGAACTCGCACCGGTGGTGGGAAGTGCGACGGACTCACCGACGGCGAGGGGCGCCGCGTCCTTGCGTCCGACGCCCGCGACGACGACGGGGCTGTCGACCCAGGCCGTCGCCAGGGACGCAAGGTAGCCGCGCTTCTTGAGGAGTCGTGGATCGCCGTAATCGTGGACATCCCCCGAACTGTTCCGTGTCCGGACGGGCAGACTCCGGGACACCCGCGCGGCGGTGCGCACCTGCAGGCCGCGTTCCGCTGTGAGCGCTGCTGCCGCGCCGGCGGCGTCGATGTCGACGCCGATCACGAGTGTTCTGGGTCTGGCCGAGCCGAGGGCGTCGAGTGTCGCGGGAGCCCCGCCCAATCGCTCGATGACTTCGAGCTCTGGATCGAGCCCGAGCCCGGCGAGGAGAACCGCGGCATTGCTGCTCTCCGTGAGCGGAAGGTCTCGGCTCACGAGCACGACGTACTCGACCGAGCCTCCGGATTCGAGCGCGGCGCGACCTGCTTCGACAGCAAGCGTGATCGCGTCCTCGTCATCTCCCGGTACTCGGGATTCGGATGTACCCCAACATGGCAGGTACGTACCGATCGAAGCAATGTATGGCATGGGGTTCTCCCGACGAACTGGACGACTGCCGAACTACGTGACTGCTCCGGCAGCTTTGAGGGCGATGATGCGGTCCCAATCGAGCCCGAGCTCGAGCAGGACTTCCTCTGTCTGAGCGGCGAATTCGGGCGCCGCTCCGGGGGTGGGCGCGCTCACGTCGAACTGGACGGGATTGCTGACCAACTCGAGTTCACCCGCCTTGACGATGTACTCGTTCGCCCGGACCTGCGGGTCGCTCGCCACCTGCAGAGAATCCTGCACCGGCGCCCACGGGCCGGACAGACTTCCGAAACGCTCGGTCCACTCGGGGAGCGTGCGGGTACGGATGGCCTCACGAATGAGTTCGACGGCTTCTGGGGTGTGCGCGGCAATCTGTTCGGAATCGGCGAAGCGGGGATCGTCGATCAAGTCGGGGCGCTCGATGAGCGTGCACACCTCCGCCCAGTACTTCGTCGGCTGCAGCATCACGAACGACAGGAATCGTCCGTCCGCTGTCTCGTACAGTCCGGAGAGAGGGTTGGTGATCGCGCCGTGCCCGCCGGGCACCGGGGCCACCATGTGATCGTTCATATGTACCGACAATGCGATCCCGTGGCCCATCGCCCACACGCCACTGCTGAGCAACGACACGTCGACGATCGACGGCTCGCCGGTACGTTCACGCTTGAACAGGGCTGCCGCGATACCGCCCGCGAGGTTGGTTCCGGAGATGGTGTCGCCGAACGCCGGCCCCGGAGGACTGATCATGCCTTCTGTCCCGGGAGGGGTGAGCGAGGCGGCGATTCCCCCTCTCGCCCAGAAGGCCGTCATGTCGTAGCCGCCCTTGTCGGACTCTTCGCCACGTGGACCGAGCGCGCTTCCGCGCGCGTAGATCACCTTCGGGTTCACGGCACGAATATCGTCGATGTCGATACCGAACTTCGTCCGGGCCTGCGGGAGGAAACTCGTCAGGAACACGTCGCAATTACGTGCGAGGTCGTGGAGAAGTTCCTTGCCCTCGGGCGTGCTCATATCGACGCCGATGCTGCGCTTCCCACGATTTGCATGTTCGACATTGGGGTTCGGGTCGCCCTCGACGCGCATGTGGCCGATCTGGCGAAGGCCACGCTGCGGATCACCGGTGACCGCGTGTTCGACTTTGATGACGTCGGCACCCCACTCGGCGAGCACTGCGCCCGCCGAGGGAACGAACCCGTACATCGCGACCTCGAGGATGCGGACCCCGTCCAGTGGCTTCATGCCTTCACCGCGGCTGCGTAGGCCTTGGTCTCGAGGAACTCCTCCAGACCGTGCGCACTCATCTCACGACCGATACCCGACTGCTTGTATCCACCGAAGGGCATGTCGGGGGTGAAGTAGTTACCACCGTTGATGCTGAACGTACCGGTGCGGATGCGACGTCCGATCGCGATGCCGCGCTGCTCGTCGGCGGTGAGCACACCGCCGGACAGTCCGTACTTGGAATCGTTGGCGATCCGGACGGCATCGTCGTCGCCATCGTGGGGGATCACCGCGAGAACAGGACCGAACGCCTCTTCCTGGGCGATTTCGCTCGACGGGTCGACGTTGGCGAGGAGCGTCGGCTCGTAGAAGTAGCCGGGCTCGACGGCCTTGCCGCCGGTCGCCAGCGTGGCGCCGGCCTCGATCGCGCGCTGCACGAGTCCGTCGACCTTGTCGCGTTGCTTCGCGCTGATGAGCGGCCCCATGTACATCTTGGGGTTCGTCGGATCGCCGAACGGCACGTTGGCCATGAAGCCCGCGACGCGCGCCACGATCTCGTCGTGCTTCTCGCGCGGCACGACAAGGCGAGTGGTCAGCGCGCAACCCTGGCCGGCGTGTGAGCAGATGCTGAAGGCGGCGAACTGCGCGACCATGTCAAGGTCTGCGTCATCGAGCACGATCAGAGCGGACTTGCCGCCGAGCTCGGTGAAGACCTTCTTCATCGTGGCCGCGGCAGCCGCCATGATCTGCGCACCGACCGGGGTGGAGCCGGTGAACGTCACGACATCCACCTCCGGATGCGTGGTCATGACCTCGCCGACGGGGATACCCGACGACGACAGGACGTTGACTACGCCCGCGGGGATATCGGTGTGTTCCTTGATGATCTCGCCGAGGGCGTTGGTGACGAGCGGGGTGTCGGGTGCGCCCTTGAGAACGACCGTGCATCCTGCCGCAAGTGCAGGTGCCAGCTTGGCCATCGCCAGCTGGACCGGGTAGTTGTACGCGGTGATCGCAGCGACGACACCGGCTGCTTCCTTGTCGATCCACCGGCGGTGCTGCTGTCCGCGGATCTCGATCTCACCGAGCTCTTCGGTCAACGGGTAGGTCCGCAGCAGGTCGGCGTAGTACTTGACGATCTCGAGCGGAGCTTCGAGCTGATTGCCGTGAGTAAGCACGCGGGTGGCGCCGACTTCGCCCATCAGGAGCTCGCGCAGCTCTTCCTTGTTGTCCTGCAGCGCCTGGTACAGCTGGTCCAGACAGTTGGCACGGAATTCGGCGTCGGTTGCCCAGGTGGTGGTATCGAATGCACGGCGAGCAGCGGCAACGGCCGCCTCTGCTTCGTCCACTCCGGCGTCCGGAGCGTGACCGTACAGCTCACCGGTCGCAGGATTGTAGGACGGGAAGGTCTTGTCGAGCGTGACCAGTTCGCCGTCGATGAGCAGGGGTTTCGTCACGCCCGTCGATGTAGCGCCGTCGACTACTGCGGTCGACCCGTTGTCCTGCGGTGACATTCCGTCTCCTCACACTGGTGGAAATAATATTCTCGCATCTGAGAATCAGAGATCTGCTGGAGGCGACTGTACCAAGTCGAGCGTCTCACGCCTACCCCAGAACGTGATTCACGCCACCGAGGCGAAGTGGGAAGAGGCCGGCCGAACCCGGACAAATCCGGTCTTGCCACCCCCAATCGAACGAGAGTATGGTTCTCGCATCTGGAAGGGAGATTCTTGTGATTGAGACAACAGCACTCAGTCCGTCACTCGGGGTGGAAGTCACCGGCCTCGACGACCTCGGCGACGACTCGGTGGTGGCCCAACTGCTCGAGGCGCTCAAATGGCGAGGGGTGCTGCTCATCCGCGGCCTGAACCTCGACGACGAGGGCCAGCTGGCCTTCAGCCGTCGCCTCGGGAAGTTGGTGCAGCCGGCGCCGGGGCAGGAAATCTTCACTGTCTCACTCGATCCCGCAAAGACGCCCACGGCGGAATACCTCAAGGGCACGTTCTGCTGGCACATCGACGACACCACCAACGACGTCCCGGCCAAGGCGACCACACTGTCTGCACGCCACGTCGCGATGGTCGGCGGCGGAACCGAATTCGCCAATACATACGCCGCATACGAGAACCTTCCGGAGCATGAGAAGAAGCGCTACGAGGGCCTGCGGGTCGTCCACAGCTTCGAGGCCGCGCAACGCCTGGTGTACCCCGACCCCACCGAAGAGCAGGTTGCAGGTTGGCGCCGGCTTCCCGAGCACGAGTCCTCGCTCGTGTGGGATCGCCGCGACGGCCGCCGATCGCTCGTGATCGGCGCAACGGCCGATCGCATCGTGGGCATGCGTCCCGACGAGAGCCGTGAACTCCTCGACGAACTCCTCACGTGGACCACGCAGGAGCGCTTCGTCTACTCGCACGAGTGGTCGGTCGGAGACCTCGTCGTCTGGGACAACACGGGCATGCTGCACCGCGCTCTCCCGTACGATCCGTCGTCCGAGCGCCTCATGCGCCGCACCACGATCGTGGGTGACGAAGCATGGGCGTGAAGACAGCCGTCGTCACCGGCGGAAGCTCGGGAATCGGTAAGGCCATCGCGGAGCGTCTGCGCAAGGACGGCCATCAGGTCGCCGTCTTCGATCTGAACCCGTCCGGTGAAGAGCTCGAATACAAGGTCGACGTCTCCGACCCGCAGCAGGTCGCGGCAGCCTTCGCGCAGGTCCGCGAAGAACTCGGTCCCGTGACGATCCTCGTCAACGGTGCCGGCCTCGAACTGTACAAGCGATTCAAGAACATCGATTACGCCACCTGGCAGAAGGTCCTCGATGTCAACCTCGGCGGCGTGTTCCATTGCGTCCAGGCCGCGCTCCCCGACATGGTCGATGCCGGCTGGGGACGCATCGTGAACATCTCCTCGTCGAGCGCGCAGTCGGGCCAGCAATTCATGTCCGCGTACGTTTCGGCCAAGGCCGCCGTCAACGGGCTCACGAAGTCGCTCGCGCTCGAGTACGGGCCCGACGGGATCACCGTCAACGCGGTCCCGCCCGGATTCGTCGACACCCCTATGCTCCGCCGCTCCGAGAGCAAGGGCCTGCTCGGCGGCACCATCGAAGACCACATCGAGCGCACACCGGTCCGGCGGGCCGGCCGTCCCGAAGACATCGCCGCTGCGTGTGCATTCTTGATCTCGGAGGAAGCCGGCTACATCACCGGACAGATCCTCGGCGTCAACGGTGGCCGAAACACCTAACAGCAGTATTCGAACCGCAGTACGTAAACGCAATACGTGAACACTGCCGGCCCATCATCGGGCCTGTGAAAACCACACACTCGATCGAAAGGACGAACAGTGGGACGCGTAGAAGGCAAGGTCGCATTCATCACGGGCGCGGCGCGAGGTCAGGGCCGCAGCCACGCAGTCAAGCTCGCATCCGAGGGCGCCGACATCATCGCCGTCGATCGGTGCGAGGACTTCTCGACCATCGGCTACCCGATGGCCAGCCAGGAAGATCTCGACGAGACCGCTCGTCTGGTCGAGAAGGAAGGCCGTCGCATCGTGACGGTCAAGGCCGACGTCCGCGACGCCGCGCAGATGCGCGCAGCGGTCCAACAGGGTATCGACGAGCTCGGCAAGATCGATATCGTCGTCGCGCAGGCCGGTGTCGCCGGCATGAAGGGCGAGCCGCAGCGACAGGCCTGGGCCGATGTGGTCGACACCAACCTGGTCGGCACCATCAACGCCGTGCAGGCGGCACTGCCGCACCTCGGTGACGGCGCATCGATCATCGCAACCGGCTCGACCGCCGCACTCATGGATGTGTCGAAGGTCGACCAGCCGGGCAAGGACCTCGGCGGCGCCGCCTACGTGTTCTCGAAGCGCGCCCTGTCGCAGTTCATCCACGACCTGGCAACCCATCTTGCCCCCGCCGGCATCCGCGCAAACGTACTGCACCCCACCAACTGCAACACCGACATGCTGCAGAGCGAGCCGATGTACCGGTCGTTCCGTCCGGATCTCGAACACCCGACCCGCGCGGACGCAGAGCCGGCCTTCGGTGTGCAGCAGGCCATGCGGATTCCGTTCATCGAGCCCGAGGACAGCAGCAACATGGTGCTCTTCCTTGCCTCCGACGAAGCCCGCTACGTGACCGGCATGCAGATGCGTGTGGACGGCGGCGGATACCTCAAGTGGTACGACTACCACATCTGACGACCGGGCCCCGGCCTTCGGGCCGGGGCCGACTCCCCGAAATGTACAGCCCATCATCAATATCCATTCGAACGGGAGGAACGCCATGAAGGTGCGAGTCGACCCCGACCGCTGCCAGGGACACACATTGTGCGCCATGGCTGCACCGGATGTCTTCGAGCTGAGCGACATCGACGGCCATGCCACAGCCATCGATACCGAAATTCCCGAAGACCTCGAGGAGAACGTCCGCGAGGCCGTGCGCTCGTGTCCTGAGCAAGCGATCACCATTCTCTGAATCCCGAGAGGACAGTCATGAGTGTCGACCCAGTTGCCGACGCAGCCCGAAAGACTCCCACCTTCGACTTCGACCGACACGCAGCGGATTACCGGGATCGGTTCCTCGACGTCACCCAGGAAATGCAATCGAAGTGTCCGATGGCATGGTCCGACACCCACGGTGGCCACTGGGTCGCCGCGGGTAGCAGCCAGGTGTTCGACCTCGCACGCCACCCGGACGTGTCTACCGACCACGACATCCACGGTAAGCGCAGGGGATACAAGGGCATCTCGATTCCCTGGAACTCACGCGCGTCCGGTGTGCGTGGCGGAATCCTGGAGATGGACGACCCTGAGCATCACGAGTTTCGAGCACTGCTCAATCCTTACCTGTCCCCCGCCGCTGTCGAGCGGTGGATCCCCTTCGTGGACGAGGTCGTCCGCGCAGCCATCGACGAGAAGATCGAAAGCGGAAAGATCGATTTCGTCGACGAACTCGCGAACATCGTACCGGCCGTACTGACCCTCGCCATGATGGGAATTCCCATCGAGAAGTGGGTCATCTACAACGAGCCGGTGCACGCCGCGGTCTACACGCCGCCGGACTCCCCGGACATCCCGCGCATCAACGAGATGCACCGCACAATGGGGCTGGACCTGCTCATGAGCCTGATCGAGATCCGGGAGAATCCGCGCCCGGGCCTGATCAACGCGATCGCGAACGTCGAAGTGCTCGGCGAGAAGCCCGACGACATGGAGCTCCTGGGCATCCTCAGCCTCCTGATCGGCGGCGGTTTCGACACGACGACCGCCCTCACAGCCCATTCACTCGAATGGTTGGGGCTCAACCCCGACGAGCGGACTCGTCTGAGCGAGGAGCGCGACACCCTCCTCAATCCCGCGACCGAGGAGTTCCTGCGCTACTTCACTCCGGCGCCGGGCGACGGACGTACCTTCGCCGACGATTACGAACTCGACGGTACCGAGTTCAAGGAAGGCGACCGGCTGTGGTTGTCGTGGGCCATGGCCAACCGCGATCCCGAACTGTTCGACGACCCGAACAACATCGATCTCGAGCGCCGGGGTAACCGTCACTTCAGCTTCGGACTCGGAATTCACCGGTGCGTCGGATCCAACATGGCGCGCATGGTGTTCAAGCGGATGCTGCTCGCCGTTCTCGATCGCATGCCGGACTACAAGGTCGACGTCGAGGGCACCGTGCACTACGACACGATCGGCGTGATCCAGGGCATGCGGCATCTGCCGGCGACGTTCACCCCCGGACCGCGTCTCGGCGACAATCTCGACGACACGCTGAAGCGGCTGCAGAAGATCTGCGACGAACAGCGTCTCGCAGATCCGATCACGCGGAAGAAGGATTCGGCGAACATCGGTAACTGATCCCACAGCAACCGATTTCACCCCGGGGGCGCCACTGCGTCGACGCGTAGCGGCGCTCCAAGCACAGAAAGTCGCGTAGCGGCGCTCCAAGCACAGACAGTCGCGCAGCGGCGCCCCCGGCACAGACAGTAAGGAACTCGACGCACGTGGCCGAGACAGCGATGGTCGATCAGACCGGAGACACATCTGTGGCGAAAGCCTCGGGACGTCCCCTACCTCAACTCACCTCGCAGAACCGATTCTTCTGGACGGCGGGCGCCGACGGGGTACTGCGAATTCAGGAATGTGAGTCGTGCTCGGCTCTCATCCATCCGCCACAACCGGTCTGCCGGTACTGCCGGGAGCACCGGATGGGTGTCCGAGAGGTCTCGGGTTTCGCAACTCTCGCGGGGTTCACGGTCAACCACCGCTTCGCGGTGCCGGGCATGCCTGCGCCGTACGTCGTCGCGCAGGTTGCGATCGAGGAAGACCCCCGGGTCCGGCTCACGACCAACATCGTCGACTGCGACCCCGAGACGCTCGAACTCGGCATGCGCATGGAAGTCGTCTTCCAGCAGGACGCGGACGTGTGGCTTCCGCTCTTCCGGCCGGCACCGGAGCAGAGCGAACTCTCGTCCCTCCCGCAGGAGGAGATCGAGCCGGGCGAGTTCCGTTTCCACGTGCGTCCCCCGGCCACGCAGGACAAGTACGAGGACAAGGTCGCGCTCACCGGTATCGGCATGTCCGACATCGGCCGGCGACTGATGCGGTCACCCATCGATCTGACCATCGATGCGTGCGAACGAGCGGTCGCCGATGCAGGTCTGACGATGGACGACATCGACGGCATCGCCAGCTATCCCGGCGGCGGAAATGTCGGTGGGTTCGGTGAGGGTGGCATCACGCAGGTCGAAGCCGCGCTGGGCTTGCGGCCCACGTGGCACAACGGCGGTATCGAAACGTTCGGCCCAGGCGGATCGGTGATCGCCGCGATGATCGCAGTCGCCAGTGGGGCCGCGCGGCATGTGCTGTGCTACCGCACGTTGTGGGAGGCGACCTACAGCGAACTGATGAAGCGCGGGGAGATCGCTCCCCCGTCCGGTGGTCGTACCCCGAACTGGTTCATGCCATTCGGTGCTACGTCCGCTGCCCACACCCTCGCGCAGAACGCGCAGCGGCATTTCCATCGATACGGAACCGACCGCGAAACGCTCGGGTGGATCGCGCTCAACCAGCGCGCAAACGCGGCGCTGAACCCGACCGCGATCTACCGCGACCCGATGACGATGGACGACTACATGTCGGCCCGTCCGATCACCACGCCTTTCGGGCTCTACGACTGCGATGTCCCGTGTGACGGTTCGATCGCCGTCATCGTCTCGGCTGTCGACGCAGCACGCGACCTCCCGAAGACCCCGGTGCTCGTCGAGGCCGTCGGTACCCAGATCATGGAACGAATGGACTGGGATCAGAGCACGCTGACGCACGAGCCGCATTCGCTCGGGCCGTCTGCCCACATGTGGTCGCGCACATCCATGAAGCCCGACGATGTCGACGTGGCCGAGCTCTACGACGGCTTCAGCTTCAACTGCCTGTCGTGGCTCGAAGGACTCGGATTCTGCGGCATCGGCGAAGCGAAGGATTTCCTCGCGGGCGGCAAGAACATCGCCCGCGATGGGATCCTCCCCCTCAATACGCACGGTGGTCAGCTGTCCCACGGGCGCACTCACGGCATGGGACTGATCCATGAGGCCGTGACACAGTTGCGCGGCGAAGGCGGTCCGCGGCAGGTCGCCGGTGCACGTGTCGCCGTGGCCGCGACCGGCGGGCTCTCTCCCGGCGGCGCGATGCTACTTCGGACGGACTCATGACTTTCACCACCCCACAGTCCTCAGCGATCGAGGAGGCCGGTGTCGGCGACGCGTGGAGTTCCTCACCCGTCTCCCGCGTCGTCGATATCGAGGGCATCCCGATCTCGGGACTGCTCCTCGAGGCCCCCGAACCGCGCGCAGTGATCGTGGCATTGCACGGAGGTGCCGCGTTCTCCGCATATTGGGACTGCCCCGGCCACCCTGAACTGTCGATGATGCGCGCTGCTGCCCATCACGGGTATACGGTGCTCGCACTGGATCGTCCCGGATACGGCGCATCGAGGCCGTTCGCCGAGGAACTCCGCGATTCGCAGCGTCGGGCCCACCTCACCTACGCGGCAGTCGATGCCGTCCTCGGCTCGGGTTCCTGCAAGACCGGCCTGTTCCTGTGGGGCCACTCGGTCGGCAGCGAACTGGCAGTTCGGATGGCCACCGACGACCACGGCCACGACCTGCTCGGCCTCGCAATTTCCGGCACCGGTCGCGAGCACCACGCGCTTGCGGTCGGGATCCTCGGTACGCGTGAGCGATACGCTCAAGCAAAAGGCGTGGGTGAACTGATCTGGACGCCGGCGGAGGACCTCTACCCGGCGGACATCATGGGTGGTGCGGCAATCGGTTCTCGCACGCCCGATTACGAGGCCGATGTCACAGCCATCTGGCCTACGGAGACCTTCCCCTCGCTGGCGCCTCGTGTGCCTGTTCCCGTTCAGTACGCTGCCGCCGAGTACGAGCGGGTGTGGCGCAGTGACCCGCAGGCACTCGACGACGTCGCCGCGATGTTCACCGCATCCCCTCGTGTCGCCACCACCCGGATCGCCGGAGGAGGCCACAATCTCAGCATCTGCAACGCTGCTCCGGAGTACCACCGGACCGTCTTGAACTTCATCGACGACTGCCTCGCCGAGCGAGCCCACCAAGGTAAGGACACATGATGCGCGTCGGATTCATCGGACTCGGTAGCCAAGGCGGCCCCATGGCCCGCCGCATCGTAGACGCCGGCTACGAAGTTACGCTGTGGGCACGCCGGAAAGAGTCGTTGGAACCCTACGCCGACACCGCCGCGAAATACGCCGACACTCCCGCGAAACTCGCGGAGGCGAGCGACCTCGTGTGCCTGTGTGTGGTGAGCGACGACGACGTCCGCTCGGTGATCACCGGCGAGAACGGGGTCCTCGAAGGACTGCGCGACGGCGGCATCATCGCGATCCACAGCACCATCCACCCCGACACCTGTAAGGAACTCGCCGAGGTAGCCGGTGAGAAGGGTGTGTCGATAATCGACGCACCGGTCAGCGGCGGCGGCATGGGTGCGGCAGCGGGCACACTGCTCGTCATGCTCGGTGGCGACGACAAGACCGTCGAAGTAGCCCGGCCGGTGTTCGAGACTTACGGCAACCCCGTCGTCCACCTCGGCGACCTGGGTGCCGGGCAGGTCGCGAAGCTGCTCAACAACCTGCTCTTCACCGCCAACCTGTCGACTGCGGCGAGCACCCTCGAACTCGGCAAGTCGCTCGGCGTCGATCCCGCCAAGCTCGGTGAGGTCGTCTCGCACGGCACGGCGAACAGCTTCGCGCTGGGCCGTGTCGTCTCCGCCGGCGGCCTCGAACGGATCGCAGGGCACGCCGGTGAACTCCTCCGAAAGGACGTCACACTCGTTGCAAGTCTCGCCGACAATGCCGGAGCCTCCGCTGGAGTGTCACTGAGCACGGCCGACGCGACGCTCGAGATGATGGGATACCAGCGATGAGCCGCGTCGGGTTCGTCGGTGCAGGCCGCATGGGCATGCCCATGGTCGAACGTCTTCTCGGTGCAGGTCACGAGGTTCGGGTGCTCGGACGGTCCGATGAGTCGCGCGCCGCGATCGAAACCGCCGGAGCGAAAGCGGTCGACGACGTCTCCGAGGTGGGCGTCGACGTCGATCTCGTGACGGTGTGCGTGTTCACCGATGCCCAGGTCCGCGAGGTCTGCCTCGAACGAGGACTCCTGCAGGCGATGCCACGGGGATCATCCCTCGTCATCCACACCACCATCAGCCCGAAGACAATCGAAGATCTTGTCGCGGTGGCCGAACCGCTGGCGGTCGCGGTCGTCGATGCGGCGGTGAGCGGCGGTCCGCACGACATCGCAGCGGGCAGCCTCACGCTCTTCGTCGGCGGCCCCGAGTCCGATGTCGCCGCGGTCGTCCCGGTATTGAATGCCTACGGCGACCCGGTGCTGCACGTCGGGCCGAGCGGCAACGGACTGCGCGTCAAGCTCGTGAACAACGCCCTGTTCGCAGCTCAGATCGGGCTCCTGGCCGAGGCCGAAGCGCTCGGGCAACAGCTCGGCGTTGCGCCGGAGGCATTGTTTTCCGCTCTTCCCCACGGAAGTTCGGCGTGCAAGGTGATGGGGAACGTCGCAATGCGCGGGTCCGTCGAGGCGTTCCGCAGCTCGGTCGGGGAATTCATCTCGAAGGATGTCTCGGTCGTGCGCGACACGGTCGCCGAACTCGGCGCCGACCTCGGTGTGCTCGACACCGCGATCAGCGCGCGAGCCTGACCGGCAGGTTTCAGATCACCCGGGTCTCGTGACCGGCCCAGTAGTCGTCGCGTAACCGGCGCTTGTACAGCTTTCCGTTGGGGTCGCGTGGGAGTTCGCCGACGAAATCGATGCTGCGCGGGCACTTGTAGGACGCGAGCTCGGCCCGGCAGAACGAGATGAGCTCGGCAGCCAAGTGCGGCCCTGCCGACGACGGATCCAGTAGCTGGACCACGGCTTTGACCGCCTCGCCCATCTCGTCGTCGGGCACCCCGATCACCGCGGCATCTGCGACGGCGGGGTGCGTGACGAGCAGGTTCTCGGTCTCCTGCGGATAGATGTTCACACCGCCCGAAATGATCATGAATGCGACCCGATCGGTGAGATAGAGATACCCGTCCCCATCGCGATATCCCATGTCGCCGAGGGTCCGCCAGCCTTTGTCGTTCGTGACGGACGCGGTCTTCTCGGGATCGTTGTGGTACTCGAACGGGCGGCCGCCGGCGAAGTAGATCGAGCCGACCTCCCCGTCGGGTAACTCTTCGCCGTCCTCACCGACGATGTGGCATTCCTGCATGGGCCGCCCGACGGATCCGGGATGTGCGAGCCACTCCGCGGCGGTGATTACCGATGTTCCGATATCTTCCGTTCCCGAATAGTATTCGTCGATGATCGGGCCCCACCATTCCAGCATCTGCCGCTTCACCGGTATCGGACACGGCGCGGAAGCGTGGATGACCGAGCGGAGAGTCGACAGGTCGTATCGGGAGCGTTCCGAATCAGGGAGTTTGAGCATGCGAACGAACATCGTGGGGACGAACTGGGCATGGGTGACGCGATGCTTCTCGACGAGTTCGAGACAGCGCCGAGGATCGAAGCTCTCCATCACCACGACGGTGCCACCGAGCCGCTGCCACGACATCGAGAAGACCAGCGGCGACGAGTGATACAGCGGCGCCGGCGACAGGTAGACCACGTTCGACTGTGGACCACTCATGACCAGCCCCTTGGCGATCTGCACGGGCGGCGACGACGGGTCGCCGAATTCGGTGCGGGGTAGCGGCTTACTCACACCCTTCGGGAATCCGGTGGTGCCGCCCGAGTAGAGCATCTCGCGCCCCTCGGATTCGTCGATCGGTTCCGAGGTCTCGCGCGCGAGCACCTCGTCGTAGCGTTCGAATTCCGGTATGTGGCCGGATGCGCAGACGCGGACCAGGATCTTGCCGAGGTCGAGTCGGTCGACGGTGTCTCGTACGGTGTCGCTGGTGATCAGCGCGGTAGCGCCGCAATCGTCGAGTACGTGCTGGACCTCGCCGGGCTTGAAGTGCCTGTTGATCGCGGTGTAGTACAGGCCGGACCGCTGAGCAGCCCAGCAGATTTCGAGGAAGGGCCGGTTGTTCTCCATGAGGATCGCAATGTGGTCTCCCGGCATGATCCCTCGAGCCCGGAGCGCGCGGGCGAACCGCACCGACCGTTCCTCGAGTTGGGCGTAGGTCACGGTCTCACCGCTCGCGCCCATCACGATCGCCGGAGTATCCGGGCGCGCGTGGGCATGCGCGGTCGGTGTCAATCGAATATCGGTCTCCGTCACAGATTCTCGCTCTCACGTCGGCCGCTCGACGGCATTGCCGAGGTCGGATGACCTCCACTGTAGAACGTCATTCCTGATTGCAGAAGCACAATTCTCATGGCAGCGCTCATGGAAGGCCTGCTCGTGGAAGGTCCGAAGAACAAAGGCGTCGGGCCCGACGCGATCACACCGGGCCGCATCTCCGACCGAAAAGCCTCGCTCCCCGGAGAGCGAGGCTTTTCTTCATCTCAGTGACCGGCAGGGTCTTCCAACGACACGTGGTGGAGTTCCTCCAAGTACCGCACCACATCCGTCTGATCTGCGGCAGGATCGAGTTCATCGACAGCCGCATTCCACAACCGTCCCACTGTCTCCCCGAGGAGCGGTGAGATCTCCTGATCGTGCGCGAGGTCGAGTGCGATTCCGATGTCCTTGCGCATCAGACGCGCCGCAAACCCCGAGTCGAACGATCGCGACAACACGAACTTCTCGAACTTCGTCTCGGTGGCCTGGTTTCGTCCGCTGCTCGCGTTGAGCACGCTCAGCAATGTAGCGGGATCGATCCCGAACTTGCGGCCGACGAGAAGCGCTTCTGCCGCGATGAGCACATTGTTCGCGGCCATCAGGTTGTTGAGAGCCTTCGCTGCGTGGCCGGATCCGACCGGACCGACATGGATGATGTCGCTGCCCGTCGCCTTCAGCAGGGGGACCACCGAATCGACCGCGGCCGCGTCTCCACCGACCATCACGGCGAGCGCGGCCTGCCGGGCACGCGCAACACCGCCACTGACCGGGGCGTCGACGACAGAGATACCCTTCGCTGCCGCCGCTTCGGCGAGTGCCTGGGTGCGTGTGGGGATGCTCGATCCCATGTCGATGATCGTGCTACCGGGCCGAAGGTGTGTCAGCAGACCTTCGTCCGAAAGCACGACGGCGTCGACGATGTCGCTCGTCGGAAGCACCAGGACCACGACCTCGCAGTCCGCGAAGTCGGCGAGACTTGCTGCACCGCGGATACCGGAGTGGTCGTCGAGGAACCGTTCCTGAGAAGTCGGATCGGCGTCGAACACCACCGTGGGCTGCCCGCCGGCAACGAAATTCTGTGCAATGGGCCGTCCCATCGCTCCGAGTCCGATATGGCCGACCGTCTTGCCGGGCAACGGCACGATCTTGACCGTTGGGGTTTCCGGGCCGGCGGTCATGCGTTGCCCTCCCCGCTGAGCGGGCCGAGTTCGGCGACCAGCACTTCCTGGACCACCCGCATCGCCGAAATACCCGCGGGACAACCCACATACGCGGTCGCGTGGACGACGGTCTCGGTGATCTCCTCGCGGGTCAGACCGTTGCCGAGCCCCGCGCGCACGTGCGTCGCCAGTTCCTGGAGGTGTCCGAGCGCGATGAGAATGCTGATTGTCGACAGAGATCGGTCGCGGCGTTCGAGACCGTCGCGCGTCCATACACCGCCCCAGACGAATTCACTGACATACTCCTGCAACGACTCCCCGTCCGAGCCTGCGTTGCGTTCGAGGGCAGCGTCGACGTAGGCGTCGCCGAGCACTTCCCTGCGGACCGTGAGTCCGGCGTCGAAGAGTGCGCGGTGCGCGTCGTCGACGGACGCTCCGTTCACCCCTGCTCTCTGGGTCGTCACTGAGTCCTGGGTCATCACATGTTCCTTCCGAGAATGGACAGCAGCACCGCGTGCGTGGTCAGAGCTTGACGGTGACGCACTTGACCTGCCCGTAGTGGTGCAGTGCTTCGACGCCCTTCTCGCGCCCGTAGCCACTGTTCTTCCATCCACCGAACGGGGTCTGCACCGATGCCGTCGACCACGTATTGACGAAAACCTGGCCGGTGCGCAGGCGGTCGCTGACAGCGAGCGCCCGGGATACGTCCCTGGTCCACACACCTGCGATCAAACCGTACTCCGAGTCGTCTGCGATCGCGACCGCGTCGTCGTCGGTGTCGAACGGGATAACTACGACGACGGGACCGAAGATCTCTTCGCGCGCAATGCGCATCGAGTTGTCCACTCCTGTGTACACGGTGGGATCGATGTAGAAGCCGCCGGTCTCCTCGGCGAGTGTCGAGACAGTGCCGCCGGTCTCGGCGCGAACGCCTTCTGATTCGGCGACCTTGAAGTATTCCTGGACGCGCCCGAACTGTTCGCGCGTGATGATCGGACCCATGTCGCGTCCCACCTGGATGGCAGCCACCGCGTCGACCAGTCGGCGTACGACCGCATCGTGCACCTCGCGGTGCACGAGCAGGCGGGTACCTGCGGAGCACACCTGCCCCGCGTTCCCGGTGAACGCCGCCAGCGCCCCGGCAACGGCGGCATCGAGATCGGCGTCGGCGAAGATGATGTTCGCCGACTTGCCGCCGAGTTCGAGGGTCACCGGAATGATCCGTTCCGCGGCGATCCCCGCGACAGCGCGACCGGTCGGCACCGACCCGGTGAATGCAACCTTCGCGACCCCGGGGTGCTGGGCGAGCGCGGCACCCGCGTCGCGTCCGTTTCCGAGCACGATGTTGACCACGCCGCCTGGAATCCCGACCTCCGTGGCGAGTTCCGCGAGCCGCACGCTGGTCGCCGAGGTGTTCTCGGATGGCTTCAGGACCACCGTGTTGCCTGCGGCGAGCGCGGGTGCACAGGCCCGCGACGCCTGGTTGAGCGGCACATTCCACGGTGTGATGACGCCGATGACGCCGTATGGCTCACGCTTGGTGAACACATGCTGGTCGGGTGCCACGTCGAGGGTCTCCCCGACTGGCATTCCGACAAGTCCACCGTAGAACTCGAAATACACGGCGGAGTTCTCGATTTCACCCGAGGCGACGGCGAGCGGCTTACCCGTCTCACTCACCTCGAGCTCGGCCAATTCGGACTTGTTCGCACGAATAGCCCGGCCCAGGTCGGTGATCAGACGCCCACGCGCCAGCGCCGGGATCTTCGACCACTCCGTTGTCGCCCTCGACGCAGCCGCGACGGCGGTGTCGATGTCGCAGCTGTCGCCGTTCGCGATCTGCCGCACGATGCGACCGGTCGCGGGATCGGTCACAGGAAGGTAGTCGCCGCCGTGGGGTGGGGCGACGGCTCCGTCGATCCAGTGTTCGAGGGTCTCCATCGTGTATGCCTTCCTCAGTCGCGGGCTGCCGGGCTCAGGCCCGAAGAGCATCCGGTGTGAACATCGCCCGGCGCTCGTGCAGGAATTCGTGCGGATAACCGAGGCGGATCTTCGATGCCTCGTCGAGCCGCACCAGATGCGAGTCGTCGAGTTCGACGTCCAATGCCGCCAGATTGTCGTTGATCTGGTCGACGGTACGTGCACCGATCGACAGCATAAGCCCTTGCCTGCGTACCCATGCGAGGGCAACCCGCGCGGGTGAGACACCGAGTTCGCCGGCGACCTCCCGCGTGACCGTGAGGATGCGCTGCACGGGCGCGGGCAACTTCGCGAAGGCCTCCTCGGACATGGGTCGGGCGAGAGTGCCGCGCCCGAGCGGACTCCATGCAGAGACCTCGATCCCCAGTGCCCGCGCCATCGGCAGGAGATCGCGTTCGGCAGTGCGCGCCGTGAGCGCATACTCCACCTGCATAGTGCAGAACGAACTCCATCCGCGCAGCTCGGCGATGGCGACCGACTGCGATACCACCCAGGCCGGCGTGTTCGACACTCCGATCGCGAGCACTTTGCCCGACCGCACCAGGTCGTCGAGGGCCCGCAGGGTCTCGTCCACCGGCGTGCACTGATCCCACGCGTGGACCCACAGCAGATCGATGTAGTCGGTGCCGAGGCGGCGAAGGCTCGTCTCGACGCTGCGGCGCAGGCTCTTGCGATGATTTCCGCCCGTGTTGGGGTCTGCGGAGTCGGTAGGGAAGGTGTACTTGGTGCTCACGACTACCGAGTCGCGCTCCGGCGCCACGAGCCGCCCGAGGATTTCCTCGCTCGAACCGTTCGTGTAGTTGTTCGCGGTATCGACGTAGTTGCCGCCGGCTTCCCGGTAGGTTTCGTAGATCTTCCGGCTGGTCGATTCGTCGGTGCCGAAACCCCATTCGGTTCCGAAGGTCATCGTGCCGAGGCACAACTCGCTGACCCTGACACCGGAGCGGCCGAGCACCCTCATCGGAATGGCGTTGCGTGTCGTCTCGGGCAGTCGTGTCGTCTCAGGCATAGTCGTCCACCACCCAGTTCACCATGCGGTGCAGTGGGTACATGCCGTCGTGTGGGCCGCCCATGCTGCCGCGCAATGCGCCGCCGAGCTCGACGATCCGCTGTACACCCGCGGTTGCGAGGTGATCACGGATCTCGGCCTTGCGGTGGCTCGGGTAGACACCGACCGTCTGAGTTGCCACCGTCGCGTAGGACGCGGCGTCGCGCAGGTTCGCGATCGGAATGACGTTGACGGTCTTGAAATTGGGATGGAAGTCGACCATCTCGGGAGAGCGGACCACGAGACCGGAACCGTCGAACGTGCCCCACACGCGATAATCGGGTTCGAGGTACCGCATGCCTTCGACTGCCTCGCGGATCTCGGAGTCGGGTTTCGGTCCCACCGCGGACGCGAAATCGCGGTCCACGCCGAGACGCTCGTGTAACAGAGCGCAGAAGTGGTCGACCTGTTCGACGTCACCCTCGACACAGATGTGTCGCGCTGCGAGGCAGGCATCCTGGTTGAAGATCGTCGCGTCGGCCGCCGCGAGTTCGGCGACCTCCCGCAGCGCCTCCTCCGATTCGAACGCCTCGCGTCCGACGATTGCCATAGAGACCTTCGGGTCGAACGAGATCAAGCCGAATCCCGGCCCCGCGTACTTCGCGGCGTTCTCGATCGCGGGGCCGCCACCCCACGCCACAAGCTTGTCGAAGTACTGCGAGCGGTAGAGCACACCTTCGACCGACTCGTCGCCGCCACGCCAGTAGACCGCGGAGATCGACTTCAGGACGGGATGGTCGGGTGCGATGTCGGCCATCGTCCGCAGCACGGCAACGGTGGTGAACGGGTCGGCCGACGGCATCTTGAACACGTTGACGGCCTTGAGAAGAGCCGCGTCGGCGATCGACGTCATAGCCGCGCTCGGCGAGTTGCCGGCGAGCATGTGGACGAGTCGCGGAGGGAAGGCGCGGATTCTGCTGACGCTGCCGTTGGGGTCGGTGTTCTCGACCCATCCGTCCAGGACATCGATGCTGCCGAAAGTGCGTTCGAGCCGGTACTCGAGGGCCTTCCTGGTCAGGAACCGGCCCGGCCGCTGGAAGGTGTTCTCGATGATCCGCCTGGGCAGTGCGCTGACCTGCAATGTCATTTCGAGCGATTCCTGAAGATAGGGGTTCTTCTCCAGGGTGAGCTGTCCGGCGGTCTCGACGAGGAAGTCGATGATCTCCGTGATCGGCACGTCGAAAGCCGGTCCGGGTTCGGTCCGGGGCACGAACAGCTCGTTGTATTCGATCTTGGGCGTGACGAAGGGGACGCCGAAATCACGGGAGAGGTACTCGTTGTCCTCGCCCCAGACGAGCTCGCCTCGGATGAAATGCGGGACCCTGATCTTGGTGCGCGTGGGTGCAGTTGCAGTCATGGTGTTCTACTCCCCCACGATTCCGCGGACGTATGCGTCCATGGTTCCGGCACAGGTGATCTTGTCGTCGTCTCCGAGGTCGGAGTACCGCACGATGGTCGGCATCACGGTCTCTCCGTCGCGCCCGCACGGGCACCGGCCGAGATCGACGGTGATCTTGTCGCCGGAGATCGTGCCGCCCCAACGACCGTCGACGGTGGTGTCGACGAACGCGGCCCGGCCTTCGACCAGGTTGCCCGACGCCTCTGCCAGGGCGTCGCCGTCCTTGTTCAGGACCAAGAGCACAATCGCGTCCGGCACGTGGTAGCGGCCCTCTTCCGGGCACTTGAACATGCGGTTGTTGAGTTCCTGCATGGAGTAGTAGTGCAGGAAGCGATCCGGCGCGATGTTGAGCATCCGGTAGATCTGTTCCTGGTAATCGTCGGGCAGGTTCGTGCCCTTGAGTCCGCCACCGCTGGTCAAACCGTTGATGCCGGTGATCTCCCCGTCCTTGACCCCCCGCTCACGGAGGACCTCGACGAGTCGATACAACTGCGGGAACTGCGAACTGAACAGGATGTTCTCGTTACGACGGGCCATGATCTGGTCGGCGTAGTGGTTCAGTTTCTGTTCCTGGAGCCCCGCACGTTCGGCGGCTTCCGCCTCGAACGACGCGATGTCGTCGGGGGCGGCGGTGCCGTCGGCCATCGCTCGGCGCACCGCCGACAACCGGGACAGGTAGCGATGGAATCCTTCCGGTGCGGGACCGTCGAACAGCGGGAGCGCACCGGGCTTGGAGAACGAATTGATGATCAGATCGCGCACGGCTGCGTGCTGGGCTTGTCCGGTGTCGGGTCCGACGGGGATGACGTGCCATGTCGTTTCGGGTGGCATCCCCAACGAGTCGAAGCAGTCGAGCAGGTTCTGCTTATTGACCTCGAAGTCGCGGATGGACTTGTTGAGGAACGAGCCCTTTCCACTGGTTCCGCTCGAACTCGACACCATGTGGCCGGCCTTCTCGAGCGCGGCGATCCAACCGTCCACATCGCTGACACCGGAGACGTCGACGTCGTCGACCCGGCGCGTGGAAAGGGAACCGAGCCACCGGTTCATCTGCTCCCACTTGCCCTTGGCGATCAGCGATTCCGGGTAGCTCTTGTAGGTTGTGTGGGGGAAGAGCAGAGGAACGATGTCCTCGCGGGAACGGATTTCGGTGATGCCCTGATCGTTCGCACGCTGAGTCAGAACGGGTACCTGTTCCCGCCGTTCCTGGAAGTACGCGTTCAGCGTCCCGATGACGTCTTTCTGCATCGTCGCTTCTGTCACTGTGCCCTCCGGCCGTTGAGTTTTCGGGAGATCCGAGATAACTAGACTTGTGGGTATAGTTAGTGAATACGGATAACCATACTCATCGGGAAAGTTTTATGTCCAGAGGCAATTTTGTTTGGCACACTCGTCACCTATGACACCGGTGAACGATGTGCCACACGCCGACAGTGCCGGTCGGCGCCGTGGCGGCCGACCGACCAGGGAGGAAGCGGGCAAACTCGACGAAGCCGTTCGCGAGTCCGCACTTCGACTGTTCCTCGAAAACGGTTACGAGGGCACGACGATGAACGCCATCGCCACCGCAGCCGGAACCACGAAACCGTCCCTGTATGCACGTTTCCCCACCAAGGAAGACGTCTTCCGGTCGGTCCTCGGGTGGGCCATGTCGCGCAGCGATTGGCCCTGGCCCGAACCCGAGTTACCTGATTTCGACGACCTCGAGACGGCCCTGACCGCGATCGCCGACACCGCCGTCCGGCGCGCCCTCGATCCGTCGATGATCAAACTCCAGCAGGTAGCGGTCGCCTATGCATCCCGCTACCCCGATATCGCCCGCAAGGCACTCGGTTCCGGGTACTGGCCGCGCACGAAACAGGTCGCCGAACTCCTTCGACGGCATGCGGCCACCGGCGCCATCGTCGCCGACGACCCCGACACCCTCGCCGAACTGTTTCTCGGCATGGCGGCCGGCGCACCGGCGCGCCTCGCATCGTTCGGGATCATCCGTGGAAATCTCGACGAGCACATCCGTGCCGCGGTCCACCTGTTCCTGCGCAGCCTGCGGCCCGGAACCGACTGACACCCACTGTCACACGCCTACACCGCAGCGTGTGCACGTTGCGCATCGACCGCCGCCACGACACCGCCGTCGACCAGGATGTCGATACCGTTGACGAAACTCGCACCCTCCGACAGCAGGAACGCCACGACCGTTGCGAGTTCGTCGGCCTGCCCGAGTCGTCCGAGTGGCGTCGCGCGTTGCATGTCGGCGATACGCGGATTGCTCGCCGCCTCCTGACGCCCCTGCGGAGTATCGATCAGTCCCGGCGACACGGAGTTCGCCCGCGCACCTGCCGCACCGAGGCGGACCGCTTCCGCACGCGCGAATCGCTGCACCCCGTGTTTTGCCCACGAGTAGGCGATACCCGGTTGCTCGATCGATTCCCCGACGATCTCACGGAGTTTGTCGAGGAACTGCCCGTCGAGCGGATCATCCAGGACCGCACCCAGTTCCGGACCCGGATCCATTCGCCCGATCAACGGCGCCATGGAGGCGAAATAGACCATTGCGGTGCCTGCGGTCGCAAGTGGACGGAGCGCCTGCGCCAGCAGCGCGGTGCCGACGAGATCGACCGACACGATCTTCCGCCAATCGGCCATCGTCGGCGAGATTCCCGCAGCGTGAGCGACGGAACGTAGCGTCCCGAGCTCGGCCGCGCGGTCGGCCAGCGGGCCGAGCGCCTCGGCGTCACCGATATCGGCGACGAACGGCTCCACCACCGTCCGCTCCGACGACAACTGCGCTGCAGCCTCCTTCGCGGAGGTTTCATCGATGTCGACGAGCAGCAGTGTGTCTACGGTGCCGACCATCCGCTCCGCGCATGAAAACCCCATTCCGCGTCCGCCGCCGGTCACGATCCCTACGTTGCCCATACTTTCCCCTTTTCGCCTGGTTGATGTGCCGAGCTGCAAGCTTCGATGTGCCGACCCTGCAATACGCCTAGCGCGACGCCGCCCAGCACTGCGACATCCCCGGTTCCGCCACTCGGGTCACGAACTCGAGGAGGAGCCCCGATGGGCTGCGCATGAAGGCGAAGAAGAGGCTGCCGTCGGGCGCTCGGCGGGTCGCCTCCGTGCCGTAGCCCTGGGCGGCGAACTCGTCGCGATCCGCGTCGACGTCGTCGGACCAGTAGCCGAGGTGGTGGATTCCGGGGACCGACTCCCACAGGGGCGCCGATGCACTCCGGACGAGTTCGATGCGCGGTTCGGTGATCGAGAACGCGCATTTCAGGTCGACCACTCGATCGCCCGTCGGGAGCGTCACGGCAACCTCACCGCCCACCTCCGGCCCCCATTCGTATCCGAAGAGCTGCGAGAACTCCGTCTTGGTCGCGGACAGGTCGTCGGTCACGACGCCCATGTGGAAAAGGTCTTCGGCTTTCAACTCGGTGCCTTTCGTAGCGGACTGTTCCAAACCGTCTTCACTCGTGTAAGAATAGCATTCTGGAAAGTCGGAATTAATATTCTTTGGATCAGAGAGGAGCCAGGCAATGGCGTGGGACTTCGAAACCGACCCCGAATACCAGGAGAAACTGGACTGGGCCGACGCCTTCGTGCGCGACGAGGTCGAGCCCCTGGACCTGGTGTGGGAGCACGAACAGTTCGTACCCCTCGACGGACTTCGGCGCAAGGCCATCGATCCGCTCAAGCAGCGGGTTCGTGAACAGGGCCTGTGGGCCACACACCTCGGCCCAGAACTGGGCGGACAGGGCTACGGACAGCTCAAACTCGCACTGCTCAACGAGATCCTCGGACGCTCGTCGTGGGCACCGATCGTCTTCGGATGCCAGGCACCCGATACCGGCAACGCCGAGATCATCGCGCATTACGGCACTCCCGAGCAGAAGAAGAAGTACTTGCAGCCGCTGCTCGACGGCGAGCTGTTCTCCACGTATTCGATGACCGAACCGCAAGGCGGCGCCGACGTTGCACAATTCCGCACCCAAGCGGTCAAGGACGGCGACGACTGGGTCATCAACGGTTGGAAGTACTTCTCCTCCAACGCCAAGACCGCCTCGTTTCTGATCGTGATGGCCGTGACCGACACCGAGGTGCCGGTGCACAAGGGCATGTCGATGTTCCTCGTGCCCGCCGACACACCGGGCATCAACATCGTGCGCAACGTCGGCCTGTACGGCGAACCGATGAACGGCGGCAGCCACGCGCTCATCCACTACGAGGACGTGCGGGTACCCGCCGACGCACTCCTCGGTGGCGAAGGCCAGGCGTTCGCCGTCGCCCAGACCCGCCTCGGCGGCGGCCGAATCCACCACGCGATGCGCACCATCGGCCTCGCCCAGAAGGCTCTCGACACGATGTGCGAGCGCGCGCTGAGTCGTGAGACCGCCGGCAGCCGCCTCGCCGACAAGCAGACCGTCCAGGGCTATATCGCCGACTCCTATGCACAGCTGACACAGTTCCGTCTGTTCGTGCTGCATACCGCCTGGAAGATCGACAAATACAACGACTACAAGAAGCTCCGCAAGGACATCGCGACGGCGAAGATCGTGATGCCGACCGTGCTCCACGACATCGCCTGGCGCGCAATGCAGGTACACGGAGCGCTCGGCGTCACCAACGAGATGCCGTTCTTCCGGATGATCCACGGCGCGGCCGTGATGGGCCTGGCCGACGGCCCGACCGAGGTCCACAAGACCACCGTCGCCAAGCAAGTCTTGCGCGACTACACCGCAACCGACGACCTGTGGCCTTCGGAGTGGATTCCGCGCAAGCAGGACGAAGCCCGTGCCAAGTACGCCGAATACCTCGAATTGGAAGTGGGGAACCTGTGATCGACACGAAACGACTCGCCGAGTGGATGGACGAGAGTGGACTGCCCGGTAAGGGCGCCCCGCTCGAAGCCACCTATCTTTCCGGCGGCACGCAGAACGAGATCTACAAGCTGGTCCGCGACGATTTCACGAGCGTCATCCGGATTCCTCCCGCGGCCGCACCCGCCGACCGCGACAACGGAATCATGCGCGAATGGCGGATCATCCAGGGCCTCGACGGCACCGACGTCCCCCACACCGCCGCGATCGCCGCCTGCGAGGATACCTCGGTGCTCGGCCGCGCCTTCTACCTCATGGGATTCGTCGACGGCTGGTCCCCGATGGATCACCGCGGCACGTGGCCCGCACCCTTCGACACCGACGTCGAGGCACGGAAGGGCCTCGCCTACCAGCTTGCGGAGGGCATTGCTCTGCTGTCGAAGGTCGATTGGAAGGCGCAAGGACTCCAGGATCTCGGACGTCCGGAAGGCTTCCATGATCGTCAGGTCGACCGCTGGACCCGGTTCTTCGAACGGATCAAAGCCCGCGACATCGAGGGCATGGACGTCGCCACCAAGTGGCTCCAGAATCACCGCCCGCTCGACTACATCCCGGGCCTGATGCACGGTGACTACCAGTTCGCAAACGTGATGTACAAGGACGGCGCGCCTGCGAAGCTTGCCGCGCTCGTCGACTGGGAGATGGGAACCGTCGGCGATCCGAAGCTCGATCTCGGCTGGATGCTCATGAACTGGCCCGAGGACACGAACGCCATCGAAGACAGCGCGGTCAGCTACGTCGATCTGCGCGGGATGCCGAACCGCTCGCAGATGCTCGCGCACTACGCCGAGGTCTCCGGCCGCCAGGTCGACGACCTCGACTACTACCTCGTACTTGCGAAATGGAAGCTCGCCATCGTCCTCGAACAGGGCTTCCAGCGCGCCGGCGACGACGTGAAGCTGCAGTCGTACGGTCCGGTCATCACCAACCTCATGAAGTCGGCCGCCGACCTCGCCGAATCGACGGACTACCAGGGATGAGCGAACCGGTGGAAGGACTCGTACGAGAACAACACGGCGCGGTTCTCTTGCTTCGGCTGAACCGCCCCGAAGCACGTAATGCGCTGACCGGCGCCGTGATCAACGGGATCGGCGCAGCCGTCGAGGACGCGGAGGCAGATCCCCAGATCCGGGCGATCGTGCTCATCGGCACCGGCGACCGCGCCTTCTGCTCGGGCATGGATCTACGAGCATTCTCGAGCGGCGAGAAGATCGGGCTGGACTCCGGCCCGGGTGCCGCGTACGCACGGTTGGCCAGGGGTGAGACCGATATTCCTGTGATCGGCGCTGCCAACGGCACCGCGATCGGCGGCGGGCTCGAACTCCTTCTCGGATCCGACATCGTCGTTGCCTCCTCGGCCGCGAAGTTCGGTCTTCCCGAGGTGAAGCGGGGCTTGTTCCCCGCAGGCGGTGGGACGAATCTCGGGACGCGGATCCCGCGGGCCGCTGCCATGGAGCTGACGCTGACCGGTGACCTGATCACGGCGCAGCGCGGATACGAACTCGGCCTGATCAACCAGGTCGTCGAACCGGAGGACGTCCAGTCGGCTGCGATGGCATTCGCCCAACGCATCGCCGCGAACGCCCCGCTGGGCTTGTCCGCGGTGAAGGAACTCGTTCGTCTTGCCCAGTCGGACCCCGCACGGGCCGACGAACGCCTCGGGCATTGGCAGAGCGTCGTCTTCACCAGCGACGACGCCAAGGAAGGTGCCGCCGCGTTCATCGAGAAGCGCGCACCGGTCTGGCAAGGGCGGTAGCGGGCATGCGCGCAGCGATCTGCTCCGAGTACGGGGAACCCGACGTGGTCCGGATCAGCGACCGTCCCTCTCCCGCTCTCGAACCGGGACAGGTGCGGGTCCGGGTCGGTGCTGCCGCGGTCAATTTCCCCGATGTCCTGGTCGTCGCCGACAAATACCAGATCAGCGTGCCCCCACCATTCGTGCCCGGTAGCGAGTTCGCAGGGGTCGTGGAGGAGGTCGACGGCGAGGTCGGCGACCTCGCCGTCGGCGATCGGGTGAGTGGCACCGGTATCGTCGGCGCGTTCGCGGAGGAGATAGCAGCAAAGGCCGCGTCGCTGAAACGGATACCCGACGGTGTGGATTACCGCACCGCTGCCGCGTTCGGCGTGGCGCACCGGACCGCCTATCACACGCTCCGGTCGGTGGCTCGGCTCCAGCCGGGTGAGACCCTCGTCGTGCTCGGCGCAGGCGGCGGTGTGGGCCTCGCCGCGGTCCAGCTCGGGGCGGTCCTCGCCGCGACCGTCGTCGCGGTGGCGTCGTCGTCCGACAAGCTGGAGGTTGCGGCGTCGTACGGCGCGAAACATCTCGTCGACCACCGGTCGGGTGATCTGCGTACCCTGCTGAAGAATGCCGTACCCGAGGGCGCAGACGTCGTCGTCGATCCGGTCGGCGGCGACCTGTCGGAACCGGCCCTGCGGTCGCTGCGCCGCGGAGGACGATTCATCACCGTCGGCTACGCATCCGGGACCATTCCCCGGATACCACTCAATCTCGTTCTGGTGAAAGGCGTTCGAATTCAGGGATTCCAGTTCCAGGATCTGGATCCTGACGAATACCGGCAAGGGGAGGAAGAATTGGTCGAACTCCTCCTCTCGGGACGGGCCGTGCCCCACATCGGTGCGGTGTACTCCCTCGACGACACCGTCGATGCTCTCCGACTGGTAGGCAACGGGCGAGCTGTCGGCAAGGTGGTCATCGACCTTCAGCCGACCTGACCGATCGAACACGACGTCCCGGCACTCATCGGAGAGCCGGGACGTTTGTGATTTCTGGGCTGTCGAACCTTGTCTTCGTCGTACGGCCGGGTCACATCAGACCGACGTGAGGTGCCCCGACTGCGATGCGGTGAACCCGGACGTCCGGAAGGATTCGGTGGGCGCGATCACGGGCTCACGGACCTCCGCTGCGACGAGCGCATGCCGCTTGAACACCTGTGCCGCCCTGCTCATACAGTATTCCGACGCCGAGAACCGCGCATCGATATCTGCAGGGATCTCATCGCCCCACATGCTGAACTTCGTCAATCCTCGTTCGAGTACACGGTTCAGGCCCGCTCGGATGCGTTCGTCGGACGAGTAGAGCTCGGCCGATGCCACCAGCGCCTCGGGTACGAGACCGTTCTCGGTCGCCAAAGCAGAGTCGAGATCGACGACACGGGCTCCGAGGATCTCGAGGGGGCGGATGTCTTGATGCTCTCGGGTCAGGACAGTGACTTCCCACCCCGCGAGAACCTGGTCGTAGAGCCACCCTCCGGCGTTGCGCACGGTATCGACCACACGCGGTGCGACGATGACGACGCGATGCCTCAGGTTGTGCTGGTGGGCATGAGCTGTTGCTCGAGCGACTGTGTGAAGTCCTCGAAGATCTCGGCTATCGGGAGCGAACGATCGAGCAGCCATGAGGTTTCCATTCCGTTGAGGAAAGCGACGATTTCCACCGCTTTGACGGCTGGGTTCACATCCATCCGATACCGTCCGGCATGTTGACCACGCCGGATTCCCGCCTCGATTGTGTCGATCGCGGCCCGGTGTCGAACGAGTAGGCGATCGTGCAGCGGAGCATCCGGCTCCAGGTTCTCGATCAGGAGTACTGCAAACATCCCGACCAGATCAGGCGACTTCTCGAAACGCAAGTACAGTCCCCTGATCTGCTCGATGGGATCTCCCGAACGATCAGCACGTGCATCATCGTCTGCATCCCGCGCGTCGAGCACGGCATGCAGCAATTGGTCCTTGGACTGGAAGTGATGCAGCAGGCCCGCGGGAGTGATGCCCGCGGCCCGTGCGATCTGAGCGAGGCTTGTGCTGCGCCACCCGTTCCTCGCCAACAACCGCTGAGCTGCGCTGAGAATCAGCTCCCTGCGGTCCTCACCCTTGGCGAGAAGCGTGTCGTACGCCCGTTGCACGCTGCCCCTCTCCTTCACGTCCCCAACCTACTGAACACACATTAGGTCGGTTTCCCGGATGTGACAAGGGTCTCAGACCGAGAATTTTCCTCACTGGATCACACTGCGTGAAACCCTACGTACCCAGTAGTTCGACGACGGTGGCGTTCGCGGTTCCGCCGCCTTCACACATGGTCTGGAGACCGTATCGAATTCCGTTGTCGCGCATGTGATGAATCATCCGGGTCATCAGTACGGCACCGGAACCTCCGAGCGGATGCCCGAGCGCGATCGCCCCGCCGAGGGGGTTGACCAGCTCCGCATCGGCACCGGTCTCGGCGAGCCACGCCAGCGGAACCGACGCGAATGCCTCGTTGACTTCGAAGACTCCGACATCCTTCAGACCGATCCCCGCCTTCACGAGCGCCTTCTCGGTAGCCGGGATCGGGCCGGTGAGCATGAGTACCGGATCGGCGCCCGCCACCGCACCCGCCCGATAACGGACGAGCGGGGTCAAACCCAGCTCCTGAGCCTTCTCCGGCGTGGTCACCAACAGCGCAGCGGCGCCGTCGGAAATCTGCGACGAGTTACCGGCGTGGATCACGCCGTCGTCGGCGAATGCGGGCTTCAGGCCCGCGAGCTTCTCGACCGTGGTGCCGCGACGGATGCCCTCGTCAACGCTGACCGTGCCCTCGTCGGTGACCACCGGAACGATCTGCGCCTCGAACGCCCCGCGATCCTGCGCCGCAGCGGCGCGCTCATGCGAGGTCGTCGAGTATTCGTCGAGTCGAGTGCGCGAGAATCCCCACTTCTGGGCGATCTTCTCGGCGGAGATTCCCTGGTTGAACGCGAACCCGTCGTAGCGTGCGAGCGCCCGGGGCCCGTACGGTTGCCCCGATGCGCGCGCCGAGCCCAGTGGAACCCGGCTCATGACCTCGACACCACCGGCGACAACCACGTCCTGCTGCCCCGACATCACCGCCTGAGCCGCGAAATCGATCGACTGCTGACTCGACCCGCACGCCCGGTTGATCGTGGTGCCGGGGATGGACTCCGGCCATCCGGCGGCGAGCACCGAGTAGCGGCCGATATTGCTCGACTGGTCACCCACCTGCGACACGCAACCCCAGATGACGTCGTCGACGATCTCAGGATCGAGACCGGTGCGTTCGACCAGCGCCTCGAGCACGAGCGCCGACAGGTCTGCCGGGTGCACCCCGGCCAGCCCACCGTTGCGCTTACCCACCGGGGTCCGGACGGCCGCAGCAATGACCACTTCACGCATTCGAATTCTCCTGGGTCCAAGTGTTCTTGCCGGTCATCTGCCGAACATCGATCGTCATTGCACCGACCCGATCGCGCCCTGCTCACGCAGAAGATCGATCTCGTCGGGGCGGAGACCGAAGTCCGCGAGAACCGTGTCCGTGTGCTCACCGAGACCGGGTACCGGCGCCATCGGCGGCTCGTAGCCTTCGATCACCGGTGGCGGCAGAATTGCCTCCACGGGCCCGTTCGGGCTCCCGACCGTCCGCCAACGATTACGGGCGGCCAAGTGCGGATGATCGATGACCTCGCGCGGCGTGTTGTAGCGCGAATTGCCGATACCCGCCTCGTCGGCGATCTTCTGTACGTGGTCGAGCGGGTGCTGTGCGCACCACGTGGCGATGGCCTCGTCGAGCTCCGCGCGGTGCTCGCACCGTGCCGCGTTGGTCGAGAACCGCTCGTCGTCGGCGAGGTCGTCGCGCTGGATGATCTCGCGCGCCAGACGCTGCCACTCACGGTCGTTGGTCGTGCCGAGCACGACGATCCGGTCGTCGGCGGTGCGATACGAACCGTACGGTGCGACCGCCGGCGAGCTCATTCCGAGAGGTTGCTGTTCGACACCCGAGTAGCGGGTGTACGTCAGGGGGTAGCCCATGATGTCTGCCATCGTGTCGAACAGGCTCACCGACACCTTCGACAGTCCGCCGCCGCGGCCCCGGTTGCGTTCCCGCCCGCACAGCAACGCGAGGATCGACAACGCCGAATACAACCCGGTGCTGATGTCCGCGACCGGCGGACCCGGCTTCGCGGGCTGCCCAGGGAAGCCGGTGACGGAGCATGCTCCCGACTCGGCTTGGATGAGCAGGTCGTACGCGCGCTTGTGCGACAACGGCCCGTCGGGGCCATATCCGTCGATCTCGACCGCAATCAGGTCCGGATACTTCTCGGCCAGATCCTCGGACGAAAGTCCCAACCGCGCCATGGCTCCGGGTGCAAGGTTCGATACGAGGGCATCTGCGCGCGCCAGCAGGGTGTGGAGCGCCCGCAGACCGCCCCCGGTCTTCAGGTCGAGGGCGATCGATTCCTTGCCGCGATTGGCCCAGACGAAGTGCGCAGCCATTCCGTTGACGACGTCGTCGTAGTCGCGAGCGAAATCGCCACCCTTGGGATTCTCGACCTTGATCACACGCGCGCCGAAGTCGGCGAGGACGCGAGTGCACATCGGCGCGGAGACCGCTTGTTCGAGGGTCACGACGGTGACCCCGGCGAGCGGGGCCTCCATCAGTAGCTCCTCGGCAGTCCGAGGGTGTGGGATCCCAGATAGTTCAGGATCATCTCCTGACTGACCGGGGCGATGCGCATCACCCGTGCCTCACGGAAGTAGCGCGAGACGTTGTATTCCTCGGAATAGCCCATTCCGCCGTGGGTCTGCAGTGCCCGATCTGCGGCGGCGAAACCTGCTTCCGCACAGAGATATTTGGCGGTATTGGCCTCGCGGCCACACGGCTTGCCGTTGTCGTAGAGCCAGGTGGCCTTGCGCAGGACGAGTTCGGCCGCATCGAGGTGTGCAAGCGCATCGGCGAGGGGGAACTGGATACCCTGGTTCATGCCGATGGGGCGCCCGAACACTTCGCGTTCGTTGCCGTACTTCACGGCCTTGTCGAGCGCGACACGGCCGATGCCGAGAGCTTCGGACGCGATCAACATACGCTCGGGATTGAGACCGTCGAGCAGTAGCTTGAACCCCTGCCCTTCTTCACCGATACGATCCTCCACAGGGATTCGGAGGTTGTCGATGAACAGTTCGTTGGAGGTGACCGCGTTGCGTCCCATCTTCCGGATGGGACGGATGTCGATCTTGCTGCGGTCGATGTCTGTCAGGAACAGCGTCATGCCGTCGGTCTTCTTCTCGACCTCGTCGTAACGCTGAGTACGGGTCAGAAGCAGGATCTTCTCCGACTCGGCAGCCTTGGAGATCCATACCTTGCGGCCGTTGACGACGTAGTGGTCGCCGTCGCGCTTCGCGAATGTCGTGATGCGTGACGTGTCGAGGCCGGCACCCGGTTCGGTCACGCCGAAGCAGACGTGCAGATCGCCATTGACGATGCGGGGCAGTGTGCGCGCCTTCATCTCGTCCGAACCGTGTTTGACGACGGGCTGCATCCCGAAGATGTTCAGGTGGATTGCGCTCGCGGCATTCATCGCACCGCCGGACCGTGCGATCTCCTCGAGCAGGATGGTGGCCTCTGTGATGCCGAGACCGTGACCGCCGTACTCCTCGGGCATCGTGATGCCCATCCAGCCGCCGTCGGCGAGCGTCTTGTAGAACTCCGTCGGGAACTCGTGCGCGAGATCCTTTTCCATCCAGTACTGGTCGTCGAAGTTCTTCATCAGCTCGGCAACGGATTTGCGGATCAGCTCCTGATCCTCACTCAGCGCGAAGCTCATTCCACCCATAGTCGACACCTCATGCCGTCGTTGCGGGGCCGCGAACTGCGCCACTGCGGCAGCACGTCCGGCCTATCTTCAGATTGCGATCGAGCGAATCAGTCGGAGGCGGGCAACGCCTTGGCCGCCTTGATCGTCATCGGGGTGCCGCCGTACGACAGTTCCCCGGTTCCGGGTGACGTGCACAGCACCTCGATCGACCCGTCGGCGTCGACGTAACGCTTACCGAGAAGGGTGATCACGTCGCCGTCGGGCTTGGAATCCGGCTTGCCGGGAGGAGCCGCAACCATCGGGCTTCCGCCGCACGTGATCTCCTGCACGCCTTCAGCAGGTGCACGCACGACCACCACACGGGTGGTGCAGACGGTGCTGGCAAGTTGCCCACCAGGGCGCAGGGTTGCAGTCACGGGAAACCTCTCTTTCGGCAGGCGGTCTGCGCGCGTCGAGTCATGGACGATCGCACGCAGGTGCTCTCACATTAAGGAAACTATCTTCTCGCATCCGGAGAATCAATATGCTCATTCCATTGGGGTCCAACGTCCACAACCGACCGGCCTGCACAATCGGAGGGAAGGTGCCTCATCGATCAGCGACGGATCCACCCTCACTACCTGCAATTACGGAGACTCCACGACCGTATGTTGACTATCCCCGCGAGTCGTGAGAATCTACCGTTCGTAAACGAGAATGGCATTCTCAAGAAGAGGAGTTCGGCATGGCCCTAGTGCCCCCGCTGCCGGCAGACCAATGGGACGAGCGTGTCGATTTCGCACTGAAGGGGCTGATGCCCCGGCACATGCGCAATCCGGAAGACGCAGGCACTGCCATGGCGACGCTCGTCCGCCATCCGGAGCTGACCAAAGCATTCCTCGGATTCAGCGTGCACCTGCTCTTCCGGTCGACGCTGTCGCCACGGCTGCGCGAGATGACGATCCTGCGCGTAGCACAGGTGTACGAGTGCGAGTACGAGCGCAGCCATCACATCCGGATGGCAGAGGAAGAAGGCGGACTGACCCGCCCGGAGATCGAGGCCGCACTGGCCGGCACCGCTGAGGACGAGTTCGAGAACCGCCTCCTCTCGGCAGTCGACGAACTCCACAAGAACACCGCGCTGTCCGAACAGACCTGGAACGCGCTCGGAGAACACCTCAGCGAGCAGCAGCGCATGGACTTCATCTTCACCGTAGGCGGATACGGCCTGTTGGCCATGGCCTACAACACATTCGGCATCGAGTTCGAAAGCGAAAGGTAGAGCCTTGCCACACTTCACCAAACCGGCCGCAGGCAGCTGGACCGAGAACTACCCAGACATCGGTACCGCCCCGGTCGACTACACCGACTCGATCGACCCCGCCTACTTCGAAGCCGAACGCGAAGCAATCTTCAAGCGCACCTGGCTCTACGTCGGCCGCGTCGAACAACTCCCCCGCGTCGGCAGCTACTTCACCAAAGAACTCCCCTCCGCCGGACCCGGCACCTCCCTGATCATCGTCAAAGGCAACGACAACAAAATCCGAGCCTTCCACAACGTCTGCCGCCACCGCGGCAACAAACTCGTCTGGAACGACTACCCCAACGAGGAAACCGCCGGCAGCTGCAAGCAATTCACCTGCAAGTACCACGCCTGGCGCTACAGCCTCGAAGGCGAACTCACCTTCGTCCAGCAAGAAGGCGAATTCTTCGACCTCGACAAGGCCGACTACGGCCTCAAGGACGTGCGCTGCGAAACGTGGGAAGGGTTCATCTACATCAACCTCGACCCGGCCGCCATCCCCCTGGTCGACTACCTCGGCACCTTCGCCAAGGGCCTCGAAGGCTACCCCTTCGGCGAAATGACCGAGGTCTACAGCTACCGCTCCGAAATCAACGCCAACTGGAAGCTGTTCATCGACGCCTTCGCCGAGTTCTACCACGCACCCATCCTGCACATGAAGCAGGCAGTCAAAGACGAAGCAGACAAGCTCGCCGGCTACGGCTACGAAGCCCTGCACTACGACCTGCAGCCCCCGCACTCGATGATCTCCTCCTGGGGCGGCATGGCACCGCCCAAGGACCTCAACATGGTCAAGCCCATCGAACGCGTCCTGCGCTCGGGCCTGTTCGGCCCCTGGGACCAACCCGACATCGACGGCCTCACCGACGACCAACTCCCCACAGCCCTGAACCCCACCGGATTCCACAGCTGGGGCCAGGACTCCTTCGAATTCTTCCCCAACATGACCCTGCTCATCTGGAAGCCGGGCTGGTACCTGACCTACGCCTACTGGCCCACCGCCGTCGACAAGCACATCTTCGAGGCCAGCCTCTACTTCGTGCCCCCGAAGAACGCCCGCGAGCGCCTCGCCCAGGAACTCGCCGCAGTGACCTTCAAGGAATACGCCCTCCAGGACGCCAACACCCTCGAAGCCACTCAAACGATGATCGGCACCCGCACGGTGACCGAATTCCCCCTCTGCGACCAGGAATTGCTCCTGCGCCACCTCCACAAAACCGTCGCAGACTACGTCAAGGAGCACCGCGATGCCTCTGCCAACTGACTTCGCCGACCTCGAGCCCTACATCGACTGGGACCTGGCCACCGAACCCGAGCGGTACGCCAAGCGCCTCGCCTCGACCATGCCGGAGATGCAGCAGTTCTACAACGCCGCCTTCCCCCGCCTCGAGGACGCCATCGCCTACTGCGACAAATTCGACCTCGACGACCTCCCCGACGACGCCCGCACCCTCATGCACCTGATGCAATCACTGGTCATGGTCTCCTTCCCCGTCGAAGTCTGGAAACAGCCCCGCGTCCCCGACAGCGGCGCCGCCTGGGCCGAAATCACCAAAGAACCGGTGGTGTGAGGTAGGCCGCCCGGTGAGAACAAGACCTGCGAGATAGCAATTGCACCCGCACAAGTCGTGCCCGTGCTCGAACGACAGCCGTCGTTCGAGCACGGCCACGACTGCATTTGCGGGCTCTACACTTATGACGCCAGTCATAGGATGCTGGACCCGTCGAGGGGAATCACCAAGATCAATTACATTGCGGGCTCTGTTTCCTTGTTTCAGCTCACAAGTCCGATATGTACGAAACATCCCTAGGTGAGCCCCTCGGGGGAGCGTGATTTGATGTGCGACGAGACTCGGCGTCGGCGCGGCACAGGCTGCGACCCGGGGCCGCGCTCGGCCACAGCCCGAAGCTTGTTTCTCGAGAGGAAATGATGACCGACATCGAGACGAAGAACTTCTTCACCGACCCTGAGTTCGTCGGCGACCCCAACCCGTACTACGACGCGATGCGCGCGAGCTGCCCCGTCAAGCGCGAGCCGCACATGAACGTCATGATGGTGACCGGATACGAGGAAGCAATCCAGGTCCTCAGCGATGAGAAGTCGTACTCCTCTTGCATCTCGGTGACCGGTCCGTTCTCGGGCTTCCCGCTCCCGGCCGAGAGCGACGACATCTCCGATCTGATCGAGGAGCACCGCCCTTCGCTGCCGATGAACGATCAGCTCCCCACGATGGACCCACCGCAGCACGCGGATCATCGCGGCCTGTTGATGCGCCTGATCACCCCCAAGCGCCTCAAGGAGAACGAAGAGTTCATCTACCGTCTGGCCGACAAGCTCCTCGACAACATCCTGGCCAAGGGTGAAGGCGACTACATCAGCGAATTCGCAGGTCCCTTCGCGATGCTCGTCATCGCCGACCTCCTCGGCGTCCCGGAGAGCGACCACGCGGAGTTCATTGCCGGCCTGAATCTGGCGACGGAAGGGGGCTTCTCACTCGGCAGCACCGAAGGCGAGACGCTGAAGCTGAACCCGCTCGAATTCCTCTACAAGAAGTTCGGCGAGTACATCGAGGATCGTCGTGCGAACCCCACGGACGACGTCCTGACGGGGCTCGCGACCGCGACATTCCCCGACGGCACGCTTCCCCCGGTCGATGATGTCCTCCGCATCGCGGCGAACGTCTTCTCCGCCGGACAGGAGACCACGGTACGACTGCTGAGCTCCGCGCTCCGGATCATCACCGAGAATCCCGAGATTCAGCAGGCCCTCCGCGACGACCCGGACAAGATCCCGAACTTCATCGAGGAGGCACTGCGGATGGAGAGCCCGATCAAGGGCGACTTCCGACTCTCCAAGACTCCGACCGAGGTCGGCGGTGTCGACGTTCCCGCGGGCACCATCCTCATGCTCCTGAACGGCGCGGCCAACCGCGACTCCCGGCAGTTCTCCGACCCGGAGGAATTCGACCTCGAGCGCCGCAATGCGCGTACCCACATCGCATTCGGCCGCGGTGTCCATGCGTGCCCCGGCGCACCTCTGGCCCGTACGGAGGGTCGGGTGGGTCTCCAGCGTCTCCTCGAGCGGACCACCAATATCGCGCTGTCCGAAGAGGTGCACGGCCCGGAGGGCGATCGCAAGTTCGACTACCTGCCGACCTTCATCCTTCGCGGTCTGCTGAACCTCAATCTGGAGTACACCGTCGCGGATGGCGACAACAAGGGAACCGTCGCGGAGGGTGACGCCAAGTGAAGGTCCACGTCGACGATGATGCGTGCCGTGGCCACGGCTTCTGCCTCGCGCTCTGCCCGGAGGTCTTCGAACTGAGCGACGGCGGCTACGCCGTGACGCTCGTGTCCGAGGTCCCGGCCGAGCACGAGGACAATGTTCGCGAAGCCGTTGCAAGCTGCCCCGAGCGCGCAATCTCGATCTCGTAGACCGACTCCACACCGAACGCCACGCCCGCCCTCACGGTTCCGACCGTGGGGGCGGGCGTTTGTCGTAGTGTGCGACAACGCAACTGCGCATCACCGCGTGGACGCACTTACCCATTCTCGAACCCCACTTCACACCGAGGAGCATCCATGCCCAAGGGATACGTCGTTCTGACCGAGGCCATCAGGGACCAGGACGGCATGGCCGCCTACAGCGCACTCTCGGGCCCGTCCATCGCACGGGCGGGCGCCGCCGTTCTTGCCGTTGCCGAGCCGCAGGTACTCGAGGGCGAATGGCACGGTCAGCGGACGGTCGTCCTGGAGTTCGAGTCCGTCGAGGCAGCGCGAAGGTGGTACGAGTCGGAGGAGTACCAGAAGGCACTGCCGCTGCGTCAGGCCGCTGCCGACTGCAATGCCGTCATTCTGGAGGGCTTCGAGATGCCGTTGCCCGGCAGGTGAACGCCGCACCGCCTCGATTATCGGCGTCGACCTGGGACTTCATCCTGGGTCGACGCCTTTTTCGTGTTCCGGGCACTGCGGCAATTGACGTCGATCGAGTTCTATGGAAACCTAATGTTCAACAGTGAGAGCGTCATTCTCACTAGAGAGAGTGCTCTCGAACGAAAGGTAGAGCCTTGCCACACTTCACCAAACCGGCCGCAGGCAGCTGGACCGAGAACTACCCAGACATCGGTACCGCCCCGGTCGACTACACCGACTCGATCGACCCCGCCTACTTCGAAGCCGAACGCGAAGCAATCTTCAAGCGCACCTGGCTCTACGTCGGCCGCGTCGAACAACTCCCCCGCGTCGGCAGCTACTTCACCAAAGAACTCCCCTCCGCCGGACCCGGCACCTCCCTGATCATCGTCAAAGGCAACGACAACAAAATCCGAGCCTTCCACAACGTCTGCCGCCACCGCGGCAACAAACTCGTCTGGAACGACTACCCCAACGAGGAAACCGCCGGCAGCTGCAAGCAATTCACCTGCAAGTACCACGCCTGGCGCTACAGCCTCGAAGGCGAACTCACCTTCGTCCAGCAAGAAGGCGAATTCTTCGACCTCGACAAGGCCGACTACGGCCTCAAGGACGTGCGCTGCGAAACGTGGGAAGGGTTCATCTACATCAACCTCGACCCGGCCGCCATCCCCCTGGTCGACTACCTCGGCACCTTCGCCAAGGGCCTCGAAGGCTACCCCTTCGGCGAAATGACCGAGGTCTACAGCTACCGCTCCGAAATCAACGCCAACTGGAAGCTGTTCATCGACGCCTTCGCCGAGTTCTACCACGCACCCATCCTGCACATGAAGCAGGCAGTCAAAGACGAAGCAGACAAGCTCGCCGGCTACGGCTACGAAGCCCTGCACTACGACCTGCAGCCCCCGCACTCGATGATCTCCTCCTGGGGCGGCATGGCACCGCCCAAGGACCTCAACATGGTCAAGCCCATCGAACGCGTCCTGCGCTCGGGCCTGTTCGGCCCCTGGGACCAACCCGACATCGACGGCCTCACCGACGACCAACTCCCCACAGCCCTGAACCCCACCGGATTCCACAGCTGGGGCCAGGACTCCTTCGAATTCTTCCCCAACATGACCCTGCTCATCTGGAAGCCGGGCTGGTACCTGACCTACGCCTACTGGCCCACCGCCGTCGACAAGCACATCTTCGAGGCCAGCCTCTACTTCGTGCCCCCGAAGAACGCCCGCGAGCGCCTCGCCCAGGAACTCGCCGCAGTGACCTTCAAGGAATACGCCCTCCAGGACGCCAACACCCTCGAAGCCACTCAAACGATGATCGGCACCCGCACGGTGACCGAATTCCCCCTCTGCGACCAGGAATTGCTCCTGCGCCACCTCCACAAAACCGTCGCAGACTACGTCAAGGAGCACCGCGATGCCTCTGCCAACTGACTTCGCCGACCTCGAGCCCTACATCGACTGGGACCTGGCCACCGAACCCGAGCGGTACGCCAAGCGCCTCGCCTCGACCATGCCGGAGATGCAGCAGTTCTACAACGCCGCCTTCCCCCGCCTCGAGGACGCCATCGCCTACTGCGACAAATTCGACCTCGACGACCTCCCCGACGACGCCCGCACCCTCATGCACCTGATGCAATCACTGGTCATGGTCTCCTTCCCCGTCGAAGTCTGGAAACAGCCCCGCGTCCCCGACAGCGGCGCCGCCTGGGCCGAAATCACCAAAGAACCGGTGGTGTAAGCGCATGCTGACGCTCAAGGCAGCCGGACTCCTCGATGTCGAGACCGGCGAGATCACCCGACCGGGCATCATCCACATCGACGGCGACCGTATTGCGGGCGTCGGCGGCGAACCGCAAGGGGAGGTCATCGATCTCGGTGACCAGATCCTCATGCCGGGTCTGATGGACATGGAGGTCAACCTGCTCATGGGTGGGCGCGGCGAAAAGCCCGTCTACTCCACGGTTCAGGACGATCCTCCGCTCCGCATGCTGCGTGCGGTGGGCAATTCCCGCCGCACGCTGCGTGCAGGCTTCACCACCGTGCGAAATCTGGGGCTGTTCGTCAAGACCGGTGGCTATCTGCTCGACGTCGCCCTCGGCAAGGCGATCGACGCCGGATGGGTCGACGGACCCCGCATCGTCCCCGCAGGTCACGCAATCACCCCGACCGGTGGCCACCTGGATCCGACGATGTTCGCGGCCTTCGCGCCCGGTGTCCTCGACCTGACCATCGAGGAAGGCATCGCCAACGGTGTCGACGAGGTCCGTAAGGCTGTCCGATACCAGATCAAGCACGGTGCCCAGCTCATCAAGGTCTGCGTCTCGGGTGGCGTGATGTCGATGACAGGATCGGCAGGTGCCCAACACTATTCCGACGAGGAACTGCGCGCGATCGTCGACGAGGCACACCGGCGCGGGCTGAAGGTCGCATCGCACACGCACGGCGCCGATGCGGTGCGCCACGCGGTCGAAGCCGGTATCGACTGCATCGAGCACGGCTTCCTCATCGACGACGACGCGATCGATCGCATGGTGGAGCAGGGCACCTGGCTGGTTCCCACCACCCGCCTGGCCGACGCAATGGACACCTCCCACGCCCCGCCCGAACTTCAGGCCAAGGCAGCCGAGATGTTCCCGAAGGCACGCACTTCTGTGCTCGCGGCGTACAAGGCCGGTGTCAAGATCGCGGTCGGCACCGACGCTCCGGCAATTCCGCACGGCAAGAACGCCGACGAGATCGTCGCTCTCGTCGACCGGGGACTTCCCCCGCTGGCGGTCATTCAGGCCGCGACCATCAACGCAGCCGAGCTGATCGGGGTCGACGATCGCGGCCGCCTCGCAGAGGGACTACTCGCCGACATCATCGCAGTTCCGGGTGATCCCACCGAAGACATCACCGTCACGCAGGACGTGCGGTTCGTGATGAAAGGCGGAAAGGTCTATGTCAACAAGTGACCTCGTCGAGATCAATCAGCTCCTCGCACGCTACGCCGTGAACATGACCAAGGGCGAGGTGGACGGCGTCGTCGACGTGTTCACGCCCGACGGCACCTACAGTGCCTTCGGCGACGTGTTCACGCTCGACCAGTTCCCCGAACTGGTCGCTGCGGCTCCCCAGGGCCTGTTCCTCGTGGGTACTGCGCTGATCGAGCTCGACGGCGACACCGCGACCGGCACGCAACCGCTGTGCTTCGTCGAACATTCCGCACACGACATGCGCATCGGGTACTACAACGACACCTACCTCCGGACCGAGGCCGGGTGGCGCCTGAAGACCCGGAAGATGACGTTCATCCGCCGCAGCGGCGTGCACGACTCGGGAATCCCGCACGCTTTCGAGGCACCGACGGCATGAATATCACCGGGGCGCCTGAAGCGACCGGGAGTGTCGAGGCGAGCGAAGCGACGGGGAATGTCCAGGCGAGCGAAGCGACGGGAGGTATCGCGGAGTTCAGGACAGCGGTTCGCGCCTGGCTCGACGAGAACGATCTCACGCCCGGACCCGACCTCACGTTCGACGAACACGTCGAGCAGCTGGGTCGGGTCCGGCGCGCTCTCTACGACGCCGGATGGATGCGCTACGGGTGGCCGGCCGAGGTCGGAGGCCTCGGCGGACCGGCAATGCTGCGAGCGGTACTCGGCGAGGAGGTCGCGACACGCGACCTTGCCGAGCCGGGGATCTACTCGATGATCGAGGTACTCGCGCCCACCATGATCAAGTACGCGAGCCCCGAGTTGGCAGCCGAGATGGTGCCGCGCCTGCTCGACGGCAGCGAGCAGTGGTGCCAGGGCTTCTCCGAGCCCGGCTCCGGCAGCGATCTGGCGTCGCTGTCGACCCGCGCCGAACAGCGCGGCGACCGGTGGGTGATCAACGGGCAGAAGGTGTGGACCTCGCTCGCGCAGTTCGCAACCCGATGCGTGCTCCTCACCCGCACCGGCCCCGGACACGACGGCATCACCGCCTTCTTCCTCGACATGGACACCCCGGGCATCACTGTCCGACCCCTGACGACGATGCACGACCGCGAGGAATTCTGCGAGGTCTACTTCGACGATGTCGTGGTGCCGGCCGATCGGATGCTGGGGAATCCCGGAGACGGCTGGAAACTCGCGATGGATCTGCTGCCGCACGAGCGTTCGTCGTGCTTCTGGCACCGGATCGCGTACCTCTTCACGCGTCTCGATCAGGTTGCTGCCGTCTCGGATCCGGCCGACGATCGAGAGCTCGGCGACGCCTACCTCGCGCTGCATACGGTGCGGAGCCGCTCGTACGGCACACAGAAGCGCCTCCAGGCCGGTCTGCCGCTGGGCCCGGAGACATCGGTCGACAAGGTTCTGCTGGCGACTGCGGAGCAGCAACTGTTCGACACAGCGCGCGATCTGATTCCGGGCAGCATCGAGCTACTCGACAGCGAGCTTCGGACCGAGTTCCTGTATTCGCGGGCCGCGTCGATCTACGGCGGTACCGCGGAGATCCAGCGCAACATCATCGCCCGCCGTCTACTGCAACTGGGGAAAGAGTGATGACCACGAACGACACTGCACCGGCGGTCGATTCGGAATTGACACTCCTCGAGGACGCACTCCGCAAGACCATGGAGACCCACTCGGGTGTCACACTCGACTCGGCGCTCGTCGAACTCGGCTGGCACGACATGCTCAGTGAGATGCCCGATGTCGCGATCCCCCTGGTGTTCAGACTGCTGGGCGAAACCGGCGCACACGCACCCGTGCTCAACGACGTAATTCTGACGGAGGCCGGGGCCGAACCGGGAGGTACGGTTCCGCTCCCGTACTCGGGGGGCTCGTGGCTCGTGTGGCATCGCACCCAGCGGAGCACCGAGGCGCTCGGCGGGGACTGCATCGCCGAGGCGCTCGGCGGGGACCGCATCGTCGAGGCGCTCGGCGGGGACCGCATCGTCGAGGCGCTCGACAAGGAACTCACCGTCGAGGTGATCGAATCCGGGAATCCGGTGCCGGTCGCTGCGGGTCGTCGTGCCCTCGGCTGGTGGCTGGTGGGAACGAGCCGCACCATGCTGGATCTCGCCCGGACCCACGCGCTGAATCGCACGCAGTTCGGCAAGCCCATCTCCGGCTTTCAGGCGGTGCGCCACAAGCTCGCCGAGACATACGTGGCCATCGAGGGGGCCGAAGCGGCGCTCCTCGTGGCGAACGACGACTTCAGTTCACTACTGGCCAAGGCCGCAGCCGGCAAGGCGGCGGTGACCGCTGCGCGGCATTGCCAGCAGGTGCTCGGCGGTATCGGGTTCACCGACGAACACGATCTGCATCGCCACGTCCGTCGCGGACTGTTCCTGGACGGATTGCTCGGCAGCTCCAAGGAATTGACACGAGAGGCCGGGGCAGCCATCCGCGCGTCCGGGTCGGCGCCGCGCATCGCCAACCTGTAGGCGAGCACCCGTACGAGTAGAGCCACCGTCGGCGACGGTGGCTCTACTCGTTCGTCCTTCAGGTTCTACGACTGCCCCTCGGGCTCTACGACTGCAATACCGCCGCACCGTTCTTGGACGGATCGGGATGATTCGAGAACCAGAGGTTCTCCTCCACGACCTTTCGGCTCTTCCATCCGTCGGCTGTGCGCACGACCTCGTGGTGGTAGTTGCCGCCGCAGTACGTCAAACCGTCGACACCCGGAAGCTGCATCGGGTTGTAGAACATCGCTGAGACATTCGCCGTGTCGTCATCGACGAACGCGATCTCGATGTTGGTGACGAAGTGCTGGGTCATGGGGCACCGGTCGAGCCCGCGACTCAGCATCGCGATCACCTGGTCGCGCGCGCCCGCCGGGTAACCGACCGACGAATAGTCGAGATGGGCGTCCTCGGTGAAGACCGTCGCCAGCGCTTCCCAGTTCTTCGTGTCGACCGAGGTCGCGTACTTGTACAGCAGATCGGCGATGTCGAGCCGGTCTTGGAGTCGCTGCAATGTCATTCTGGTCCTCACTTCTCGATGTCGGATCTGACGAATGTTCCCACCTCGCACGCGGGCGGCCCGGCAACCCTACCTTGCGCGAATCATCACTCTCCTATGGCGAAATTGTATTCTTGACAATAAGAATATTCTTTCCAAATTCCAGATTCTGCGAGACAATCGCTACATGACGACATTGGATTCACTGCACGACCTCACAGGGAAGACCGCCATCGTCACAGGCGGCTCGCGGGGAATCGGCAGGGCGATCGCCCAGATACTCGCCGAGGCCGGCGCCGACGTGGTCATAGCCTCCCGCAAACTCGACAGCTGCGAACTCGCCGCGAAGGAGATCGAAGCATCCACCGGTCGTCGCGCACTCGCCGTCGCCTGTCATGTGGGCAACTGGGACGACTGCGACGCGCTGGTCGACCGCACCCTCGAACACTTCGGCCGCCTCGACATCCTCGTGAACAACGCCGGAATGTCACCGCTGTACGAGAACCTCGAATCGATCACCGAAGACTTGTACGACAAGACGTTCAACGTCAATCTCAAGGGACCGTTCCGCCTCGCCGTACGCTCGGGCGCACACATGGTCGCCAACGGCGGCGGCTCGATCATCAACGTCGGTACGGCAGGCTCCCTCACCGCCAGCGTGCGCGAGCTCCCCTATGCATGCGCCAAGTCGGGCCTCAATGCCCTGACCGTGGGCCTTGCCGACGCCTACGCACCCACCGTGCGCGTCAATGCGATCCTGCCCGGCCCCTTCAGGACCGACCTGTCGAAGGCATGGGCACCGCCGGAAGACGAAGAGGCCCAGTTCGTCCCACTCAAGCGGATGGGCCGCCCCGAGGAGGTAGCACCGCTCGCACTGCACCTCGCCAGTGCCGCTTCGAGTTTCACGACGGGTGCGATCATCCGCGTGGACGGCGGGATCACGAAAAAGGTTTGAGCCAGAGGATAATCCACACAATTCGAGAGGGTTTCATGCCGGATTCAGTGGAACTTGCAGACAAGGTCGCCATCGTCACAGGAGCCGGCGGCGGGATCGGCCGTACCTACTCCCGAGGCCTCGCCGAGGCGGGCGCCGCAGTGGTCGTAGCCGACATCGATCTCGACACCGCAACCGCAACAGCCGACGAATTGAAGGCCGACGGGCATCGGGCACTTGCCGTCCGCGTGGATGTGCGGGACGAGAAGAGCACGTCGGACATGGCCGCCGTAGTTGCCGCCGAGTTCGGCTCAGTGGACATACTCGTCAACAACGCCGGCCTGATGGCGGAGGTCGTCGGCAAGGGCGGTCTCACGTCGATGCCTCTGAACCTGTGGAGCAACACGCTCGCGGTCAACCTCACCGGCCCGCTCCTGTGCACCCGTGCGGTAGTCCCTTACATGAAGGAACGCGGTTACGGGAAGATCGTCAACCAGTCGTCCAGCGGTGCATTCATGGCCGCCCAGGCCTACGGAATCACCAAACTCGGTCTCGTGAGCATGACGGTGTCGCTGTCACGGGAACTGGCGCCGTTCGGGATCCGCGTCAACGCCATCGCGCCGGGCATGGTGAACACCGAAGCGGGCGACATCGCGTCGCCACCCGAGCTGAAGGAGATGGTGAAACACTCGATCCCCTTCCCGTTCGGTGAGCCGGAGGAGCTGATTCCCGGTCTTCTGTACCTGGTTTCGTCCGGTAGCGATTGGGTGACGGGACACACGTTGAACATCGACGGCGGCTGGGTCGTCCGAGTCTGAGTTCATATCTTCCTCCGGGAACGACAAAGGAGCACAATGAAGCACTACCTGATGGTCGAAGCCCACCCGTCCCATCCCGACCGCGTCGACGAGTTCAACGAGTGGTACGAAACCACACACATCCGCGAAGTTGTCGCGCTCGACGGCTTTCTCAATGCCACCCGTCTGGCACCTGCCGATGAGTCCGGCGGTTCGTACGTAACCCTCTACGAGATCGAAGGTGATCCGAAGGAGGCGCTACACAATGTTCATGCGGCAGCCGCGGCGAAACAGTTCGACATGTCGGATTCACTGAGCTTCGGCCCGGTCCCGAAGATGCGCATCATGCAAGTGTACTCGGAGTACGTCAAACCCCAGTGACCCGCACACGATTCGGGCGCCTCCAACAGTAGTGGAGGCGCCCGATTCATACGTGCTACTTGATATTCTGCTTCATTTCATCGAGCTTCATGAGCACCGGCCACCCGCCGACACTCAGTGCGTTGCCGTGTCCGGTCTGGTGCACGTCGAACACCGACTGGATGGCCGCGTAGAAGCCCTGGATGTCGAGCGTCTGATTGACCGCCCGCTTGGCCTGCCGCAGACCGAACGGCGGCATCTTCGCGATCTGCTCGGCGAGCGCACGCGTCTCGGTGTCGAGCTGGTCGCGCGGCACCACTTTGTTGACCATGCCGGTCTTCTCGGCCTCCTCGGCCGTGACCGGCCGTCCGGTGAACAGGATCTCCTTGGCCTTCCTCGGCCCGAGTTCCCAGGTGTGGCCGTGGTATTCGACGCCACCGATTCCCATCATGACGACCGGATCGGAGAACTTGGCATCCTCGGACGCGATGATCAGGTCGCACGGCCAGCACAGCAGCAGGCCACCGGCGATGCAGCGCCCCTGCACCGCAGCTATCGACGGCTTGGGGATGTTGCGCCAGCGCATCGAGTACTCGAGGTAGCGACGCGACTCGGTGGTGTAGATCATCTCGAGCGTGATCTTGTCGGGCACCGGGCCCCCACCGCCGGTCATGTCGTGACCCGCGGAGAAGTGCTTGCCTTCCGCACGCAACACGATCACCGACACGTCCGGGTCGTCGCCCGCACGGACCCATGCCGCATCGAGTTCATCGAGCAGAGCCGCGTTCTGAGCGTTCGCGGCATCCGGCCGATTCAACGTGATCGTGGCGATCCTGTCCGCTACCTCGTAGAGAATGTACAAGTTGCGCTCCTCAGCCGCGTGGTAGCCCGAGCACTCGCTGGGCGACGATGTTCCGTTGGATCTCCGATGTACCGCCCGCGATGGTGCCGGCGAAACTGCGGGCGAAGCGTTCGAACCAGCTCGATGTGAAGTTGTCGAGGTTCCACGGCGTGTACGCCGCAGTCGACGCAGGGTGCACGAGCCCTTCAGCGCCCTCTGCATCGAGTGCGTGCTCGACCGAGCGTTGAATCGCCTCGGATCCGAGCAGTTTCAGGACCGACAGGGAAGCGACATCCTGCTCGCCGCGCGACTCACGCGCGAGAGCCGCGGACCCGAGCAGGCGCAGCGCCTGCAGGTCCATCACCAGTGTTGCGTACCGGTCGCGATCGATGACCGTGCGTGGCTCGAAGTCCACGACGAGATCTTCCAATCTGTCCGCGAAGCTGAGCCACAGCAGAGTGCGCTCGTGTCCGAGCGAACCGTTGGCGACGGTCCAGCCCTGGTTGAGCTCGCCGATGAGGTTCTCCGCCGGTACCCGGACGTCTTCGAAGAACACCTCGTTGAAATCGCGATCGTCCTTGTCGGCGATGGACGCGAACGGGCGACGGACCACACCCGGCGTGTCGGTGGGGATCAGCAGCACGCTGATGCCCTTGTGCTTGGGCGCATCCGGATCGGTCCGGACGAAGGTGAGCAGAACATCGGCGTGGTGAGCGCCGGATGTCCACACCTTCTGACCGTTGACGACGAAGTGGTCGCCATCTGGGACGGCACGGGTGCGGAGCCCCGCGAGGTCGGAGCCCGCACCGGGTTCGCTCATACCCAGGGCGGCGGTGATCTCTGCGCGAAGGATGCGCGCGGCCCACTTCTGCTTCTGTTCCTCGGTTCCGAAGGAAAGGATCGACGCCGCGATGATGCCGAGGCCCTGAGGATTGAAGCTGTGGTAGATCCGGCGCTTGGACAACTCTTCGAGGTGAACGGCCTGCTGGATCAACGTGGCGTTGCGGCCACCGAACTCTGGCGGATTTCCCGGAAGCAACCAGCCGTTGTCGAATTGGAGTCGCTGCCAGCGACGAGCCCATTCGGGCACGTCGGCACTCGAGGTGGAGCGTTCCGTGGCGTCGGCCTCGTCGGGCAGGTTCGCTTCGAGGAAAGCCACGAACTCGGCGCGGAACGCCTCGACGTCGTCGTCATACGAGAGTTGCACGGTACTCCTCGGTGATCAGTGCCCGATGCTCGGCAGCGCCACCGAGCAGATGCTCACAGGCGCGGGCACGTTTGAGCGCGAACTGCAGATCGTTCTCCCAGGTGAAGCCCATGGCACCGAACAACTGCAATCCGTGGCGGAAGACGAGCGATTGGCATTCACCCGCCGCGGCCTTCGCCATCGAGGCGGCGAGGTTCCTGCGCGGATCGTCCTCGGCGATGGTGAGCGCCGCGAAGTACGCCAGTGCGCGGGCACGTTCGATCGCGATGTGCATGTCGGTGGCCTTGTGCTGGACGGCCTGGAACGACCCGATCGTGACGCCGAACTGCTGCCGGTTCTTCACATGGTCGAGCGCGAGATCGAGAACCCGTTGGCACGCACCGACAGTCGTGAGCGCAAGACCAGCGAGTGCGAGGTGACGCGCCCGGACCGGATCGACGTCGGAGCGAGGGTCGCCCTCGACCCTGACCTGCTCGAAACGCACCTCTGCTATGTGCAGGGCGGGGTCGAAGACCGGACTGCGGGTCGCGGTCGCCTTGTCGGCGGTGACGACGAAAACGCCCGCGTCGGTGACCACGGCCAGCAGGTCGGCGCGATCGCCGTCGAGGACCTGCGCAGCGGTGCCATGGAGGACCCAGCCGTCGGCGTCGCGATGCGCATGGACGCCGCTGTACACCGCGGCACCGGTTTGGTCGGGCTCGGCTACACCGGGCGCGAGCTGCGCGAATTGCGTCATCGTCGCGAGATAGGGCGTGGGATCCGTGGCCCGTCCCAATTCCTCCAGGACGATCCCGAGTTCGACAGCAGCTTCGGGCTCCGTGAGCTCGGTCCAGCCGAGCCCCACGAAGACTTTCCACAGCGGCCCTGGATCTGCGCCGTTGTCGACGATATTGCGGATCAGCGTGGACGGACATTCCTTCGCCGTGACGTCACGGACGGTGTCCTGCCACAGTCGCTGATCGGAGTCGAACTCGAAAAGCATTCCGACATACCTCTCTGACAGAGCTGCGGTGCACAGCAACATGAGAATATCATTCTCTATACGAGAAAGTAATGGTCTCATTCAACGCATCTGACTCTCGGGTAACCTTGCGGAACCGAACGCGTTCTCCGGTACAGTGCTCACATGTTTGCCTCACGCAACGATGGGCAGTGCGCGCAGTGACCGGCCCGAGCGAAGAACCCGCATGGAAGCAGCGCGCCGTCGAGCGGTCCATCCGCACCGCGAAGCTGCGGGCCGAGCAACGCGTGCAGCGCTTCCTCGACGCTGCCCAGGCCATCATCACCGAGAAGGGCAGTACCGACTTCACCGTGCAGGAGGTCGTCGATCGCTCGAAGCAGTCACTGCGTAGCTTCTACCTGCAGTTCGACGGTAAACACGAGTTGCTGCTCGCGCTGTTCGAGGACGCCCTCGGCCGGTCTGCCGATCAGATCCGCGCGGCCGCGGCCGGCGAGGACGACCCGATGGATCAACTTCGCGTGGCAGTCGAGTTGCTGTTCGAATCGTCGCGCCCCGACCCCGTTGCACAGCGCCCCCTGTTCACCGATTTCGCCCCTCAGCTACTGCTCACGCACCCAGCCGAGGTCAAGGTGGCACACGCGTCCATGCTGGCACTGTTCACCGAACTCATGGAGAAGGTCGCAGCATCGGGTCGATTACGCAGCGATTTCAACGCGCGACGCGCCGCAGCGATGACCATGCAGACCGTGATGTTCATCGCTCAGTCCAGCGGCGACGCCGACGCCACCGCACGCCCGATCACCGCCGACGAGGTATGGACATTCTGCTCCCATGGATTCGCTACCAAATAGGAAGAATGCTGTTCTCATTTGAGAGTGGGTCATTTACACTCGGCATGTGACCGAGCTTTGGAATGACCTCCTGACGTGTCTCGACCTCACTCCGGCAGCCGATTCGGCCCCCGATCCCGCTGACGCCCGAACCGGCAATGTGGTTCTCGAAGGCGCAAACCAGCGCCTCGAGTACCACCGGCTCTTCGGTGGGCAACTCCTCGGACAGTTCGTCCGCGCAGCTCAACTGACGTGCCCGGAGAAGTCCATCAAGTCGCTGCACACGGTGTTCGCCCGGGAAGGCCGCGCCGACGAGCCGGTCCGTTACGAGGTGACACGCCAGCACGAAGGCCGGTCGTTCGGCACCCTGACCATCGTCGCGCGCCAGACCAAGGGGGTGCTGGCCACCGCATCGGTATCCATGCATGCCCCGGAGAACGGCCCCGAGCGGCAGTCCTTCCCGCCTGTCCCGTCGCTGCTCCCCGAGGAGAGCCGGGTCGACTTCTCCCTCATACCCTGGGAGACCCGCGCATCCTCGGATCTCAACGATCTCGGAACGGCCGCACCAGAATTCGACATGTGGATGCGCACGCCCACCGTGGACGAAGCACTGGCGCCCGCGCTCACCTCCTACGCGACCGATCTCCACCTCATCGGTACCGCGCTTCTCGCCGTCGATGGCTACTGCCAGACAGGGAACGGCACGGCCTTCACGTCGGCGGTGACCTCGCACAATCTCTGGTTCCACCGGCCGTTCCGCACCGAGGACTGGCTTCTGTTGCGCCACAGGAGCCCTCTCATCGCCAATGGTCGCTGCTTCGGCCGCGGCGATGTCTTCACCGAACAGGGCGACCTCGTCGCCTCCTTCGCCCAGGAAGCACTCCTGCGGCTCCCCGCCGAGGTGGTCTGACATGTCCCAGAAGCAATTACGCGTCGTCCAGTGGGCCACCGGAAATATCGGCACCCGCGCACTCCGGGCGGTGATCGACCATCCCGACCTCACGCTGGCCGGGTTGTATGTCCACAGCGACGCCAAGGAAGGCCTCGACGCCGGCGCACTGTGCGATCGGGACGCGGTGGGCGTGAAAGCAACCCGCAGCATCGACGAGATCATGAATCTCGGTGCGGATTGCGTTCTCTACATGCCACTGCAGTTCGATCTCGACGAGGTCTGCCGGATCCTCGCATCCGGCGCGAACATCGTCACCACCCGAGGCGAGTTCCACCACCCACCGAGCATGCCCACCGCGATCCGCGACGCCGTCGAAGCGGCATGCGCTACGGGCGGCACCTCCGTCCACAGCACGGGGAGCAGCCCCGGGTTCATCAGCGAGGCAGTGCCTCTGGTGTTGAGTTCGATCCAGCGCAGGCTCGACCATCTCGCGATCGACGAATACGCCGATCTGTCGCAGCGGGACTCACCCGGAATCCTCTTCGAGGTCATGGGCTTCGGCCAGTCCCTCGCCGAGTTCGCACAGGCGCGACTCGACCATGTGAAGGCCAACTTCGGTCCGTCACTCCAAGTGCTCGCCGACGCCCTCGGCCTGCCCTTCGACTCCGTCGAGGCCAGTGGTGAATTGGCTGCTGCCCGGAGCGACGTCACGATCGCGGCGGGCACGATTCCCTCCGGAACGGTGGCAGCACAGCGCATCACGATCTCAGGCATGCGCGACGGTCGCGAACTGATGCGTTTTCGGCCCACGTGGTACTGCACCACCGATATCGATGCCGACTGGGACCTACATGCGACCGGCTGGCACATCTCGATCGACGGGGACGCCCCGCTCGACATCGAGATGCGCTTCCCGTTCCCCCTCGAGCGAATGAGCGAGCTGTCGCCGAACTACACGGCCAATCGCGCGGTCAACGCGGTGCATGCGGTGTACTCGGCCGCACCGGGTATCCGCACCAGCCTCGACCTGCCCCTGATCGTTCCGGTCCTGAGCTGAGCGCCGGCCGCCCGCCGGCCTCCCGGATCTATTGTCCGAGCAGGCCGGCGGCGGCGGTGTAGGGATCGTTGCGTCCGTCGGCAACGGCAGCGGCGAGTGCGTCGAGGTCCGGATGGGTGCGCAACCGTGTGGTCGCGAGCGACAGGATCTGGGCACGGGCCCGTGCAGCACGGCGCTCCGGTGTATCGGCTCGCTGATGCACCTCGATGGCGTCGATCAGCTTGTCGATGCCCTCACCGGTCGACGCGATCAGCTTGAGGATCGTCATACCGGTTTCGACACGCAGGTCGCGTACCGTCGCATCGGCACCGTCCCGGTCCGCCTTGTTGACGACGAGAAGGTCGGCCACCTCGAGCAGACCGGCCTTCGCGGCCTGAACAGCATCTCCCGCACCGGGATTGAGAACAACCACGGTCGGGTCGGCGACCGCAGCGATCTCCACCTCCGACTGGCCGACCCCGACGGTTTCGAGCAGGATCACGTCATAGGACAGCGCACCGAGCAGTGCGATCGCTGCCGGCACCGCCGCAGCCAGACCACCGAGATGGCCCCGCGACGCCACCGACCGGATCAGCACGTCGGGATCGTTGACGTGCGCGGCCATCCGGATACGGTCGCCGAGCAGAGCTCCCCCGCTGTACGGCGAGGACGGGTCGACGGCGAGCACCGCGACACGGAAGCCCCGCGCGCGGTACCCGCCGGTGAGCACGCCGACCGTCGTCGACTTCCCGGCGCCAGGAGGCCCGGTGATCCCGACGACCCGTACCGGTGCTGTCTCGATCAGTCCGAGAACCTCGTCGCGGCGGTCGCCTTCGACCAGCGTCAGCAAGCGGCCCGTCGCGCGTAATGAGCCGCGACGAGCCGCTTCGACGAGTTCGGCGATGTTCACATCGAATCCGGAGTCGACGACACGTTCAGCAGAGCGGGTGTCACGGCGCCTGGACCTCGATCACCACCGCCGAGCCGATTCCTCCGCCCGCGCACATCGAGGCCACCCCGACTCCACCGCCGCGGCGACGCAGTTCGTGGACAAGGGTGGTGAGCATTCGCGCACCGGTCGCGGCGACAGGGTGTCCGAGCGAGCACCCGCTACCGTAGATGTTCACGCGATCCGCGTCGAGTTCGAGCATCTTGATCACTGCGACACACTGCGCCGCGAACGCCTCGTTGATCTCGAACAGGTCGACGTCGGCGATCGACATCCCGGCGCGGGCCAACGCCTTCGGGATCGCGTCCACAGGCGAGAGGCCGGTGAGGGCAGGATCGATGCCGGTGGACGCCCACGACTTGACGGTGGCCAGCGCGGGCAGACCCAGATTGCTGCTCGCGATCGTCAGGGCCGCCGCGGCGTCGTTGCCACCACTGGCGTTGCCCGCGGTGATGCTGAAGCCCTCGATCTCCGGGTGGAGAACCTTCAGCGACGCAAGCTTTTCCATGCTGGTGTCGCGACGCGGGTGCTCGTCGACCGAGAACAGGCCGTGCGGGGTTTCGATCGGGACGATCTCGTCGACGAACTTGCCGTCGTCGATGGCCTTGATCGCGACCTGGTGGGAGCGCAGGGCCCACGCGTCCATCTCTTCGCGCGACACACCTGCCTTCACCGCGGCGTTCCAGCCCACGGTGATGGACATGTCCTTGTTCGGAGCGTCCTCACGGTTGGGGTGGGTCGGCGACAGCCACGGCTCCCAGTTCTCACCGTTGCGCATGAGCGACTGCGGAGAGGTGGAGGCCGAGTTGACGCCACCGGCGATCACGAGCCGGTCCATGCCGGCCATGATGCTCGCCGACGCGTTCTGCACCGCGGCCAGGCTCGCGGCGCAGTGGCGGTTGACGGCCATTCCCGGAACGCTCGTCAGGCCGGCGGTGATCGCGGCGTGACGGGCGATCACGCCACCGCCGTACAGGCCCTCACCGAGGATCACGTCGTCGATGTCGGCGGTGTCGTGCCCCTTCGCCGCCGCGGCGACGATGTGGTCGGCGAGCTCGAAGGCGGTGGTGTCGCGGAGCGTTCCTTTACGGACCGTGCCGATGGGGGTCCGCAGAGCGGAAACGATGACGGCTTCAGGCATTTTGGTTCTCCAGTTCGGCGAGCAGGGTGCGGCGTAGTAGCTTTCCGGTTTCGGTCTTCGGGAGTTCGTGTCGGAAGACGATGGTGTCGGGGGTCTTCGACGAGCGGAGCCGGTCCTTGACCCACTGTCGCACTTCGTCCGGGTCGGCGTCGCCGACGAGAACGGCGACGATGCGCTGTCCCCATTCGGGATCGGACACACCGATCACGGCGGCCTCGGCGATCGCGGGGTGTGCCAGCAGGACGTCCTCGATCTCGGCGGGTGCGATGTTCTCGCCGCCGCGGATGATCGTGTCGTCGGAGCGACCCTCGACGTACACGTAGCCGTCGGCGTCGAGGTGCCCGAGGTCGCGGGTGGAGAACCAGCCGTCGGCGTCGAGCACGCTGCGACCGCCGTATTCGCCGGAGATCTGCTCACCGCGCACGAAGATCAGCCCGGTCTCGCCGGTCGCGACCGGCTCGTCGCTCTCCGTCCGGATCTCGATCTCGATGCCCGGCAGGGGCCGGCCGACCGAGCCGAGCCGGTCGCGCACGGCCGGGTCGTCGGAGGCGATCGCCTCGCGATGATCGTCGGGTCCGAGGACCGCCACCGAGGAGGCTGTTTCGGTGAGGCCGTACGCGTTGACGAATCCGGTGGTGGGGAAGGCACGCAGGGCGTGTTCGAGGACCGGCCGCGGCGTGCGGGACCCCCCGTAGGCGAGGGTCGCGAGTGTCGGGACGTTCGCGACTTCTCCTCCGAGGTGGGCGACGATCCGGGCCAGCATCGTCGGCACGAGCATCGCGTGGACGACTTCCTCTCGCCGCACGGTCTCGAGCCAGGTGGCCGGTTCGAACGCCGACAGGTACACGATCCTGCGGCCGCTGTAGAGATTGGAGATCAGGTTCGTCAGGCCCGCGATGTGATACGGCGGCACCGATACCAGCGAGGCATCGGTTTCCTCGGCGGACGCGAATTCCATCGTGTTGAGGACGTACGCGATCACATGCCGGTGACGCAGGACGGCGGGCTTGGGATCCGACGTCGTGCCGCTGGTGTAGATGATCGCAGCGATCGCGTCGCCGTCCCACTGCGGCTCGAGTTCGGCGGGTTCGGCATCGTCCGGAACATCGTCGATCAGCGCAACGAGATCGTCCTGACGCAGGATCGTCGCGCCGGGGTGGCGTTCGAGCAGCGCCGACAACTGCTGCTCGCCGAGCCGGTAGTTGAGGGGGACGAACGGCACGCCTGCGAGTGCCGCGCCGAACAGTGCCACCGGGTAGGCGAGGTGATTCGTTCCCAGGTAGAGCACCGCGGAGCTGTCGCGCACCCGCGCGGCGAGGCGGCGCGCGCACGTGTCGAGATCCGCGGCAGTCAGGGAGCGATCGCCAACGGTCGCAACTGCGCGTTCGCCGTTGTTTGCCACCATTTCTAGAATCATGCTTAGGTTCATGAGAACATTATTCTCGCAGCACGAGAGCTTTAGTTGCAAGAAGGGAAATCGGAATGCAGATCGCAGGTATCTCGGCCATCGTCGTCGGAGGCACCGGAGGCCTCGGGCAGGCCACCGTTCGCCGCCTCCATGAAGGCGGCGCCAAGGTTGTCGTCGCAGACGTCAACGACGAAGCAGGCAAGGCCCTCGAGGACGAGCTGGGCGTGCGCTACGTCAACACCGACGCCGGAAGCGAGGAGTCGGTGCTCGCGGCCATCGCCGAAGCCGAATCACTCGGTCCGCTGCGGGTGTCCGTGGACTGCCACGGTGGTCCCGCAGGTGGCGGCCGGCTCGTCGGCAAGGACGGCAGCCCGATGCCGCTCGAGGGCTTCACAAAGACCATCCAGTCGTACCTGACCTCGTCGTTCAACGTCCTGCGTCTGGCCGCGGCGGCAATCGCCAAGCAGGATCCGTTCAACGACGAGGGCTCGCGCGGCGTCATCGTCCAGACCGCGTCGATCGCAGGCGTCGAAGGCCAGATCGGTCAGCTCCCCTACTCGGCCGCGAAGGGTGGCATCCTCGGTATGACGCTCGTCGCCGCACGCGACCTGTCGCCGCTGGGTATCCGCGTCAATACCATCGCCCCCGGCACCATCCTGACCCCCGCCTACGGCAAGGCGGGCGATCAGCTCGAGGCGTACTGGGGCCCGCAGGTCCCTCACCCCAAGCGCATGGGCCGCCCGGTCGAATACGCGACGCTGGTGGCGTCGATCGTCGAGAACGACTACCTCAACGGCGAGACCATCCGTCTCGACGGTGCGCTGAGGTTCCCGCCGAAGTGACGCCCCTCGAGGGAAAGGTCGCGTTCGTCGCGGGTGCCAGCCGTGGGATCGGGGCTGCGATCGCCGTCGCCCTCGCTGATGCGGGGGCCGCGGTGGCCGTTGCCGCGCGGACCGAACAGGAAGGCAAGATCCCGGGCACCATCGGCGAGGTCGCCGAGCGGATCGATTCCATCGGCGGCAAGGCGATCCCGGTCCAGTGCAATGTCACCGACGAGGCTTCCGTCGACGCCGCCATCACCACGACGGTCGGCGAATTCGGGGGCCTGGACATCCTCGTCGCCAACGCGGGCGTCCTGTGGATGGGACCGATCGAGTCGACACCGCTCAAGCGATGGCAGCTGTGTCTCGACGTGAACTTGACCGGTGTGTTCAACGTGACGAAGGCCGCCATCCCGCATATCCGTGCGCGCGGCGGCGGGTCGATGATCGCGGTGACCACCACCGGCGTCACGATGATCGATCGTGGATCGAACGCCTACTGGGTGTCGAAGGCCGGTGCCGAGCGCCTCTACACCGGTCTCGCGTCCGACCTGTCGGCCGACAACATTGCGGTGAACTGCCTGTCGCCGTCCCGTGTCGTGCTCACCGAAGGGTGGCTGGCCGGCGGTGGCGGACAGAAGATTCCGCCGGAGGCCATCGAGCCGCCGGAAACGATGGGCGCCGCCGCCGTCCTGCTCGGGCAGCAGGACGCCTCGGGAATCACGGGCACGATCCAGCGCTCGGAAACGCTGATACCGCAGCAGTAACTCGTCGAACAAGGGCCGGTCATCCACGTGATGACCGGCCCTCGCCGTCACTGTCCGACTGCCGACACCGGTCAGTCCCCGAAACGTGCCACCAGGCGTCCGGTAACTTCGTTGCGACGAAGACGCTCCAGGCCCGCACCTATCTCGTCGAAGCCGATCTCGGTGTATTCGGGCTCGATTTCGCGGGCGAGCAGTAGCGCGTAGACCTTTTCGATGTCCTGCACCGTGCCACCCAGGGAGCCGACGAGAGTCCGGCCGAGCATCGTGGGAGTGTTCACGGTGAACGTCGACTTTCCGAGACCGACCTGGACAACGGTGCCACCGCGCTTGATCGCCTCGAGCGCCTTGTTCGTGGTGTCGAAGCCTGCGTAGTCGACCACGAGGTCGAATCCCTGGCCCGCCCATTCTCCGGCATCTCGCACAACGTCGACGGCCCCTGCCGCTCGGGCGAGATCCCACACGGAATCCTTCGTCTCGGCCACATGCACCTGCGCTCCCGCCAGCACTGCTGCGCGCGTGCCGAATTGGCCGAGACCGCCGTATCCGATGACGCCGACCTTCATCCCGGCCGCAGCGCCTCCCACTTCGATGATTGCGTGGTACGACGTCATGCCGGCATCGGTCGCGATCGCCGCCAGCGCAAGATCGAGCCCTTCCGGTACTCGCGCGAGATCTCGGGCGTCGGCGAGGAACTTGTCGGCGAATCCACCCGGGGTGAACATTCCGGCCGGTGGACGGGCACCGGATGTGCAGACTCCGACGACATCGCCGAGGTTCCATCCTTCGACGCCTGCGCCGAGTGCGCTGATGACTCCGGCGTTCTCGTGCCCTTGAGTCATCGGGAGGAACGGCATAGTCGCCTCACCGACCTGCATGTACATGATGTCGCTGTGACACAGCCCGGCGGCCTTGACGTCGATGACGACTTCCCCGGGGCCAGGTTGCGGTTCCGGAATGTCGTTCAACGAAATCGGTTTGCCGGTCCCCTCGAACTGCCACGCCTTCAATTTCCGTCCTTTCGTCGTGGGCCGACCCGAGGCTGTGTAGATGCCGCCCGGGTCCGCCGAGTCTGGGATCCGCGCGTCTGAGCGGATCGACGCGCCCGTTCTCGGTGACACCACATGTGAAGCCTTGCGGAATCATCGCGCACGCGATTATGGTTCTCCACACCTGGAATATGATTCTTGCAATGAAGACTACGCGACTGCACGGGCGCGCGTGATCGCAATCCGCCTCCACCGACACACGAGATGGCAGGACCATGACCGTTGACGACGCCGTATCCGACACCGACCGCAGGAAGCCGGTGTTTCAGTTCGACCGACACGCACCCGACTATCGCGGCAAGTTCCAGGACATCACCCAGGAATTGCAGTCCAAGTGCCCGTTTGCGTGGTCCGACACCCACGGTGGCCACTGGGTTGCTTCCGGCAGTGACGAAGTATTCGCCCTCGCCCGGAGCGCCGACATTTCGAATGATCACGACATCAAGGGAGTTCGCCGCGGGTACAAGGGGATCATGATCCCGTCCGTAGCCAGGGCATCCGGCGTCAGGGGCGGAATCCTCGAGATGGACGACCCCGAGCATCGCGAGTTCCGCGCGGTCCTCAATCCGTACCTGTCTCCCGCCGCAGTCAAGAAGTGGGTTCCCGTCATCGACGAGGTGATCCGCGCATGCCTCGACGAGAAAATCGAGACCGGTGAAATCGACTTCATCGACGATCTCGTGAATATCGTCCCAGCGGTGATCACGTTGGCGATGCTCGGCATCCCGATTGCCAAATGGAATGTGTACTGCGAACCGGTCCATGCGGCGATGTACACACCCCCGGACTCTCCCGACGTGGTCCGCGTCGCGGAACTACACCGACTCATGGGCTTGGATCTCCTCTCCAACCTTCGCGAGATCCGGGAGTCTCCGCGCCCCGGCATGGTCGACGCAATCGTCAAGGCCATCGTCAACGGCGAAGAGCCGGAGGAATCCGAGCAACTCGGCGTTCTCAGCCTGCTCATCGGCGGTGGCTTCGATACGACGACGGCCCTGACGTCCCACGCACTCGAGTGGTTGTCGCAGAATCCCGACCAGCGCGAGACCCTCAGCACCGAGCGGGACACACTGCTCGATTCGGCAACCGAGGAATTTCTCCGCTTCTTCTGCCCGTCCCCGGGCGACGGCCGTACCTTCTCCGCCGACACGGAAATCGACGGCGCAGAAGCGAAAGAAGGCGAGCGTGTGTGGCTTTCCTGGGCAATGGCCAACCGCGACCCCGCATTGTTCACCGACCCCGACACCGTCGACCTCGAGCGCAGGGGCAACCGGCACTTCAGTTTCGGCCTGGGGGTTCACCGCTGTATCGGATCCAACCTGGCGCGAACCGTGTTCAAGCGGATGCTGGTGGCGGTACTCGACCGGATGCCGGACTTCCACTGCGACCCGGAAGGCGCGGTTCACTACGATTCCATCGGTGTCATTCAGGGAATGCGACAGCTCCCGGCGACCTTCACTCCTGGCCCGCGTACCGGAGCCGGACTCGACGAGACTCTGGCCTCCCTTCAGCTCATGATCGACGAACGAGAACTTGCCGCTCCGGTAGCGGTGCAACAGTGAGGAATTCGATGAATATCGACGATATGGTGATGGTCAGCATCGACGATCATGTGGTCGAGCCGGCAGATCTGTTCGAGAAGCATTTCCCGAAGAGCCTCATGGACCAGGCTCCCAAACTCACCGCCAACCCCCGCAACCCCGAAGTTCAGGCATGGCAGTTCCAGGGCACCGTCGTCGGCAGCTCCGGCTTGAATGCAGTGGTTTCCTGGCCCAAAGAGGAATGGGGCATGGACCCCACCGGCTACGCCGAGATGCGGCCCGGCGTCTACGACATGAACCAACGCGTCCGCGACATGGACGCCAACGGCACCCTCGCCGCAACACTGTTCGCCACCTTCCCCGGCTTCGCCGGCACCCACCTCGCCACCCTGCCCGACAAGAAGCTCTCCCTCGCAGCGTTGAAGGCCTTCAACGACTGGGTCGTCGGCGAAGTGCCCGGCACCCACCCCGGACGCTTCATCCCACTCGGTATCATTCCCTTCTACGACGCCGACGAGTCCGTCAAGGAAATCCACCGGCTCGCCGCCATGGGCTGCCGCTCCATCTCCATCCCCGAAACCCCCTACGGCGTCGGAGACGGCTACCCCGACTTCAAATCCGGACACTGGGACCCGATCTTCAAGGCCTGCGTCGAGCACAACATCGTGGTGAGCCTGCACATCGGCGGCGGCATGGGCCTGGTCAAACGACCAGAGGCGTTCAACCTCGACGACATGTTGGTCCTGACCCCTCTGATCTCGACAATCGCCGCGACCGACATGATGCTCAGCGGCGCATTCCAGAAGTTCCCCGATCTCAAGGTCGCCATGAGCGAAGGCGGCGTCGGCTGGGTCGCGCCCTGGCTCGACCGCCTCGAACGCCACATCGTCAACCAGTCCTGGACCGGTGCGAGCTTCCTCCCGAAAGGCATGTCGCCCACCGACGTGTGGAAGAAGAACTTCCTCGCCTGCTACATCACCGAACCGAGCGGCCTGAACAACCGCGAACGCCTCGGAATCGACACCATCGCCTGGGAGTGCGATTACCCGCATTCGGACTCCACCTGGCCGCGGTCGCCGGAGGTGCTGATGGAGGAATTCGTCGCCGCCGAACTCACCGACGAGGAGATCGACAAGGTCACCTTCGAGAACGCCGCACGCTTCTTCGGTTGGGATCCGTTCGAGCACACACCGCGTGAGCAGGCCACGGTCGGTGCCCTGCGTGCCCGCGCGAAGGACGTGGACGTCAGCGAGACGTCCAAGGAGGAATACCGTCGGCGTTACGAACTCGCTCACTCGTAGACCGATACGACGGCGCTTCCGGACTCCGGGGAGTTCGGAAGCGCCGTCGTTCTGTCGGTAAGGTCAGGCCTTCAGGATCTTGCTCACGGCGGCACACTGTTCGTCGAAGAACTCCCGCGCGACACCGCTGCGCGAGGAGACGAGGTCGAAACCGTGGAAAGCCCCCGATACCGAATGGAATTCGCACGGCACCCCGGCTTCGACGAGACGGTCCGCATACTCACGATCCTCACGCGCGAACAGATCGTTGGATCCCACACCGATCCACGCCGGCGGGAGCCCCGCCAGGTCTGTTCGACGTCCCGGCGCCGCAATCGAGGCATCGGCGTCCCCGAGAAAACTCGCCCACCCGAAGCGGTTGCAGTCCTCGTCCCACAAACGCATGTGGTCGGGCCCGGAGACAGTCCGGTCGTCGAGCATCGGATAGACCAGGAGCTGGAACGCCGGCTTCGTAAGGTCGCTGCCGCGTATCGCGAACGCGAGCGCCGCGGCAAGACCCCCACCTGCACTGGCACCGCCGATCACGACCTTCGACGGGTCCACCTCGGGCCGGTGTACGAGCCACCGATAGGCCTGGAAGCAGTCCTCCACAGGGATCGGGTACGAGAACTCCGGCGCGAGCCGGTAATCGACCGATGCGACGACGGCACCGAGCCGATCGGCGAAACGCTGACACAGCGCATCGTCCTGCACGGCTCGGCCGAACACGTAACCACCGCCGTGGATCCATAGCAACGCCGGACGCGGTTCGTCGCCGACCGGTGTGCGCGGACGAAAATACCGCACCGCCACACCGGGTTCCAGGACGTGGACATCCGCGTCTCTACCCCTGATCGCCTTGGTGAGTCGGCGCAACACCGGGAGGGTCCTCGGTGTCACCGCGCGTCGCGGCGCCACCAGCGCCGCGACCCGCAGATCAGGATGAAAACTTGCCAGCGACCTCATACGGCCGAGCATGCTTGCCGTCAGCTCTTGCCGGCGGTCAGGCGCGCGATGTTGGCCTGGAAGTCATCACTCTGAAACGTCATTTCCTCTGCCGACAGCGCGAAGTCGATGGCGGCGAGCACCGTACGCTCGAGCTGGATGTTGATCAGGCGCTTCGTCGCCTCGATCGCCTTCTGCGGCTGATCCAGGATGTTCTTGGCCGCCGCGAGTGCCTCGCTGAGCGGATCTTCGACCACGTGATTGGCCAGCCCCAATTCCAACGCTCGCCGCGCGGGTATCCGCTGGCCGGTGAAGGCGAACTCCTTCGCCTGCAACAGACTGATCTGCAGCGGCCAGGTGAGCGCACCGCCGTCGGCGGCGACAAGACCGACCTGCACGTGCGGGTCGGCGAGGTACGTCTTCTCACCCATGTAGACCATGTCGCTGAGCGCCACGATGCTGCAGCCGAGCCCCACTGCGGGTCCGTTCACGGCGGCGATCACGGGGATTCGGCACCGGGTCATCCCGAGCACGAGTTCACGCCCGTCGGAGATCGACTTCGCGCGCAGGTCCCGATCTTTCGCGAGTTCCTGGAGATAGGTGAAGTCGCCGCCGGCCGAGAAGGCCCTGCCGGCACCCGTGATCACCGCGACACGCGCATCGCGGTCCGCACTGAGGCGCGTCCACAGTCGCGAGAGGCCCTCGTGCAGTGCATCGTTGACCGCATTGAGATCGTCGGGGCGGTTGAGGGTGATGATCCGCAGCGGGCCGTCGGCCTGAACGTCGATTTCGTCGGGCATGTCGTACATGTCAGACCCCCAATCCGAGGATTCGTGAAGCGATGATGTTCTTCTGGATCTGCGATGTACCGCCCATCACCGACTGCGCGCGGCTGTACATGTACGAGCCGAGCAGTTCGGTGTCGCGGGTGCCGGCCACCGCCAGCGCGGCGTGTCCGACCGATTGATCCACCCAGGTCATGAGCAACTTGTCGAGCGAGCCCTCCGACCCGTGGTTCACGCCGTCGAGCTGTTCCGACAGCCGGCGGCGCACGTGCAGACGCAGCATCTCCGACTGCACCGCGGCCCACGCGAGATCTTCCGGCGGTCTGCCTTCTGTGCGGGCGGCAAGCTGGCGGACGAGTTTGCCGTAGCGGGCTGCGAATCCGAGTGTGGAGGGCTCTCGTTCGTGGCCGACCACCGTCATCGCGATACGCCAGCCGTCGCCGGGCTTGCCGACCATCTGATCCGCAGAGACCCTCGCACCGTCGAACAGGACCTGACCGAATTCTTTGGTGACACCACTGATCATCTTCAATGGCCGCTGCTCGATGCCCGGCTGCTTCATCGGGACGATGAACGCCGAGATACCGCGGTGCCGCGGCGCATCCGGATCGGTGCGCGCGAGCAACAGGCACCAGTCGGCGACGTCGGAGTAGCTCGTCCAGATCTTGTGCCCGTGGATGACGTATTCGTCGCCGTCGCGGGTCGCGGTGGTGGTCAGCGACGCGAGGTCGGAGCCGGCGCCGGGTTCACTGAATCCCTGGCACCACCGCTGCGTGCCGTTGATCATCCCGGGCAGGAACCGCTGCTGCAGTTCCTTGCTTCCGTGATGCCCGAGACCCACCACGAGGTAACCGAGGCTGGGCCGCGGCGGCGCCCCGGCGATTGCGAGTTCCTCGTCGAGGATCACGTCGAAGACCGGCGGGAGTTCCTGGCCGCCGTACTCCTTGGGCCAGGACAATCCGAAGAATCCCGCCCCGTACAGGGCCTGGTGCCATTCTCCCTGCTTCGCCCAGTACTCGTCGCCCGATGTGGGGAACTTGCCTGCTATCTCTGCGAGCCAGGTGCGCAGCCGCGTGCGGAACGCGGCTTCTTCCGGCGAGTCACGAAAGTCCAAGGTCGATCTCCTCCAGGCTCACGGGGAACAGTTCGGTGGACGTCAGCGCCCGCCGAAGGTAGACATGTTCGATGCATTCCCAGGTGTTTCCGATGCCGCCGTGCACCTGGATGGCGGTCTCGCACACGGTGCGTGCGGCACGGGCGCAATAGACCTTCGCGATCCGCGCGGCGCGCACGGCCTCCGCGGGTGTCAGCTCGTCGACGGCCCACGCCGCGTGCCGCAGCACGCTGATGGATCCTTCGATGAGCGCTTCGCTCTCGGCGAGCAGGTGCGCGACGGCCTGGTACGAGCCGATCGTGTTGCCGTACTGCTCGCGGATCTTGGCGTAGTCGACCGCGGCCGCCTGGGCACCACGCGAGGTTCCCACGAGGTCCGCGCACGTGGCGACCAACGCCAGCGCATATCCTCGCTCGATCTGTTCGGACGACAGGTCGCCGAGCTGTTCGTACGGTTCGACCAACGTCGCGAATGCGCGGGTGAAGTCGGCGCCCTCGGCGGGGCCGCCGATCTCGGCCGAGAGAATACTGTTGTCGCGCACCACGAGTGCGCGCGTGAGTCCCGCCACGTCGAACGCGTCGTCGCCGACGGCGATCGCCCAGGTCTGCTGTTCGTCGGACAGGTGTCGTCGCAGGTCGTCGGCGAGGATCGGCCCGAGGAACGGAACATCCACGAGTCCTCTGCCGAATTCTTCGGCAACGATGGCAACCTCGACGCCGGAGGCGCCGTCGGAACGCAGTTCGCGCCAGCCGGCCGCGGCGACCGTCTTCTCCAGCCGCGCGACACGTGTCGCGTCGTCGAGGTCCTGAACCGAACCCGGCCCCAGGTCGTCGGCGAGTTTTGCGGCTGCGTCGCGCAATTGCTGCTGTTCATTGGTCAGACGTACGTCCATGGCGCTCCTCGAGTATTCGGCGCAACACCTTGCCGGAGGGCAGGCGCGGGATTTCGGGCACGAAGACCACTCGGCTCGGACGCTTGTACGAGGCGAGGGTGTTCCCGACGAGGTCGATGATCTCGTCGGCTTCGATCGGTGCGGTGGTCGTGACCGCAGCGACGACGGCTTCCCCGGTGTAAGGGTCGTCGACGCCGAACACCGCACAATCGGCGATGTCGGGGTGGGAGAACAGCACGGTTTCGATCTCGGCAGGCGCCACCTGGAAGCCGTTGACCTTGATCATGTCCTTGGATCTGTCGGTGATGCGCACCCAGCCGTCGGCGTCGACACTGCCGACGTCGCCGGTGCGGTACCAGCCGTCGACGAATGCGTCTGCGGTCGTGTCGCTGGGCAGGTATCCGGCCATCATGGACGCGGAGCGCACCTGGATCTCCCCCGTGTGGTCCGGTGCGAGTGTCTCGCCCGTCTCGAGCGACACGACGCGCATCTCTACACCCGGTACCGCACGCCCCACCCTGTCCAGGCGCGCACCGTCGATCGGGCTGCAGGCGATCACGGGAATTTCACTCGCACCGTATGCGGGGACCCACGGCACGCCGGTGCGGTGAGTGACCGTCTCGGCGACGCTCGGTGTGACGGGCGTGGCGCCCCACATGATGTAGCGCAGCGACGACAGGTCGAAGGATTCGAGTTCCGGGTGTGACGCCATGGCCAGGGCGATCGGTGCGACCGCCATCTCGACGGTGATGCGGTCGCTCTCGATGTGGCGCAGCATCGCGTCGAGATCGAAACGCCGATGCAGCCGCAGCCAGGCGCCGGCGTCGAGTGCGGTTGCGATGTTGAGCAGGCCGAGGATGTGCGACGGGGGCGTGACGATCTGGATGCGATCGCTCGCGGTGAGTTTCAGGGCGTCGCGCCAGTGCACGACTGCGGCGGCAAACGACGCGTGGGTGTGCCGGACCGCTTTCGGAAGACCTGTGGTGCCGGAACTGAAGACCAGCACGGCGTCGGCATCCGGTCCTGCCGGCGTGGGCGGCCGGAATCCTTCCTCGATCTGATCGTCGAGGCAGAGGGTGGGCATCAGGTCGGCCAGTATCGAGTTGTCGCCGACAGCATGGGTCGCGGCGCTGACGTCGAGCGCGTGCGCGACTTCAGCGCGTTTCCATGCCGGACTGATCAGGACGACGACTGCACCTACCTGCCAGATGGCCAGCACGGCGATGACGAACTCGGGCCGGTTCGACGACATGAGGGCCACACGGTCGCCGGGTGTGACACCGCGACGCTCGAGGGACGCAGCCATACCGGCAGCAAGCGCTTCGAGTTGCGCGCGGCTGTATTCCTGCTGGTCGAAGGCCAGCACGGTGCGGTCGGCCATGTCCTCGTTCCTTACGATCCCGTCTCATCCTGGGAAGAACTCCATCGCGAGCTTTCGCTCTCACTGGCGAGAATAGTACTCTCCTAGTAGCAGAATATCGATACCAGGAGGAGACGGTCCATGGCGAGACCACCTTTGTTCCAGCGCGCGACCGTTACCCGAATCGTGAAAGAGACCGACGACGCCCGCACCTACGTGCTCGTTCCCGAGGATGGGCCGTTCACCTACCAGGCAGGACAGTTCTGCACCTTCAAGGTCGACGTCGACGGCACCTCCCTCTACCGGTCGTACTCGATGTCGAGTGCCCCCGAGACCGACACCGAGATGATGACCACCATCAAGAGAGTCCCCGGAGGCAAGGTCTCCAACTGGCTGCACGACAACCTGGCCGAAGGCGATCAGGTGGAGATCACCCGCCCCGCAGGCACCTTCCTGCTGCGCCAGGGTGAGGGGCCCGTCATCGGCTTCGCGGGCGGCAGCGGCATCACCCCACTTCTGTCCATCGCGAAGAGCACTCTCGCCACCACCGATCGGGACGTCCGTCTGCTCATCGCAGACCGCGACCGCAACGCAGCGATCTTCGACGCCGTGACCGACGAACTCGTCGAGAAGTACGCCGGACGCCTCACCGTGGTTCGCCACTTCGACGACGACCTGGGCCTGCTCACTCCCGCGGGTGCGTTGGAGTTCATCGGCGCCGACACCGCGTCCGACGCATACCTGTGCGGCCCCGAGGCATTCATGGACATGATCGAGTCCGCCCTCACCGGCCCCGGCACGGTATACAGCGAACGCTTCGGCGCCGCTGCGGAACCCGTGAAGGCTGCCGACGCGGAGACCCCGGCCGCGGCTGCCGACATCGGGGCCCCGGCCGCAGCCGCGCCGATCGAGGGCACGGTATCGATCCGGCTGGGCGGCCAGCGCGTGTCGGTGCCGCTGAATCCGGGAGAGACCCTGCTCGAAAGCGCACGTCGCGCGGGATTGGCACCCCCGTTCTCGTGCGAGGCCGGCAACTGCGCGACCTGCATCGCGAAGATCACCGACGGCAGCGCCACCATGCGTGTCAACGACGCACTCAGCGACGACGAGATCGCCGACGGCTACACCCTCACCTGCCAGGCCGTACCGGACTGCTCCATCAAGGTGCGGTACGAATAGACCCTCCGGCATGTCGCGACCGACGACTCCGATCAGACATCCCTGGATCTCAGCTGTCAAGCAGCGAGGGTGTGCTGACGATGCGACCACGCGGTCGCCTGGTCATAGTGCGTGTGGGTCTTGAGGCAGCCGTGGAGGATGCCGACGAGCCGGTTGCCGACCTGCCGCAGAGCGGCATTGTGGCTGACGTCGCGGGCGCGAAGCTGGTCGTAATAGGCACGGACCTGCTCATCGTGCAGGAGCGCGCAGGAAGCCTGCATGTGCAGGGCATCGACGAGCCGATCGTTATGTATATGCCGGGCGGAGACCACTCGCGTTTTGCCGGACTGCCTGGTGATCGGACTGGTCCCGGCGTAATTCTTGCGCGCCTTCGCGCTGGTATAACGGCCCGGGGCGTCCCCGAACTCGGCAAGCACCCGGGCACCGAGAACGACGCCGAGACCGGGCTGGCTGAGCAGGATCTCAGCATCCGGGTGCTCACCAAAATGCGCCGACACGTCCTTCTCGAGGTTCGCGATCTCGGAGTTCAGCGTCGTCAGGATCGCCACGAGTGACCGGACCGTCGCCGCATACGCCGTGGTCACAGGAGCGGGCTGGCCGAGGTGTTCGGCGCGCAGTACCTGCTGGAGCGCCGCCGCTTTGGTCTCGATGTCACGGCGGCTCTTCAACGCGGCGGTGATCTGCCGGAGGGTGAGCGCGGCGGCCATATCCGGGGTCGGGGCCTTGGCCAGCAGGGTCAACACTGGGGTGGAGGTGAGCCCGAGCGGCGTGTAGGCCTCGAGCGCGGCGGGGAAGTAGTCCCGCAACGCTACCCGCAACCGCAACAGGTGGCGAGTGCGTTCCCAGATCAGCGTCTGGTGAGCGCGGGTGACTACCTTGACCGCCTCCACGACCTCGGAGTCCGCGGCAACCTCACGAAGTTGATGTCGGCGGGTGCGGAGCATATCGGCGAGGGCGTGCGCGTCTCCCTTGTCGCTCTTGGCTCCGGAGTTTCCGAGGATTTCCCGGTGCCGCGCAGCCTGTTTCGGGTCGACACCGAACACGGTGTAGCCGGCCGCCAGCAGGGCCTGCACCCAGGGTCCGCGGTCGGTCTCGATGCACACCAGCACGTCGGAGAACTCGGTGTCATCGTCGGCGAACCGTCCGACGAGTTCCCCGAATCCGCGGATCCCCGCCATTCCTTCCGGCAGTCGTTCGCGCCGCAGGACCCGGCCGTGTTCGTCCTGGACCTCCACGTCGTGGTGGTCTTCGGCCCAGTCGTCTCCGATGTACAACAACCTGCACCTCCTGGATCGTCGAGCGTCGGCGGCAGCCTGCAGGAAGTCGGTTCGCGGACTAATGGTCGAGTGCTCACGACCTCGGCCGGGCACGACATCCCATCAGCGATGCAGACCTCCTGGCGCGCCGGTGGAGGCACGGTCTGATCTCAGGACTCGGTCGGGGTCCAGCCGACGAGAGTGCTCATCCACCAGCGGCTACCAGGTATCAAGTCTGCCGGATCGGCCAGGCTTGATACCTCCCATTAGCCGACGGGAAGCGTGCCGTGTTCGCCCAGCCGCGGCGGCGCCCCGTATTCGGGCTCGTAGCCGTCGACTCGGATAGGGCTTCCGACGAGCCGGAAATCGCCGGCCTCCACGATCATCGACGGTGTGGCCTCGAGCGCATCCGGCAGCGACCGGACCGCGGCGGCGGGCACACCCAAGGGACGCAACCGCGATTCCCACCCGGCGGCAGTGTCGCCGGCGAGCGCCTCGGTGACGACGGCAAGCACCTCGTCACGATTGGCCGCGCGCTCGGCCATCGTCTCGAAACCGTCGACGCCGGCCTCCGCCGCGAACGTCCGCCAGAATCCGTCGTGCGTAATGAACAGTGCCAACGTGCCTTCGGATGTCGGGAACAGCTGCGCAGGAACGTAGTACGAGTGCGCCCCGTTCGGCATACGACGCGGCGCCGTTCCCTCGTTGAGATACGCCGAGGCACGATAATTGAGCTGCGAGAGCATGACATCGCGCAGCGACACCTCGACCTGGCCCCCGCGACCCGACACGATCTGGGCGAGCAGTCCGAGCGCCGCCGTCAGGCCGGTCGAGTTGTCGGCTGCCGAATACCCAGGCAGAGTCGGCGGTCCTGAGGGGTCGCCGGTGAGATCGGCGACGCCCGCCACCGCCTGGATGACGTAGTCGAATGCCGGATCATCGCCCTCGTCGAGGCCGTACCCCGTGAGCGCGACACACACGATCTTGTCGTTGAACCGGCGCAGTGCGTCGTAGGTCAGGCCGTACTTCCGGATCGCCGACGGCTTCAGATTGACCAGCAGAGCATGTGATTCGGCGGCGAGCTCGCCGAGCCGGCGCTGACCGTCCTCGGTGGTCAGATCGAGGCAGATACTCCGCTTGCCCCGGTTGAGGCTCGCGAAGTACGCGTCGCTGACCTGCCGCGACAGGTCGCCGGTCGGTGGTTCGATCTTCGTGACCTCGGCCCCGAGATCGGCGAGCATCATCGTTGCGTACGGTCCGGCAAGGATGTGGCCGACCTCGAGGATCCGGATACCTGCGAGGGGGCCGGGACTCGTGGTCACCGCAGTTCCTTCGCGAGCTCGGCGACGACCTCACGGGTGCGGTACTTCGACGCGACCAGTTCGTCGCGGTTGTTGCCGATGGGCAGCAGGCGCATCGACAGATCGGTCACGCCCGCGTCGCGGTACCGCTTGAACCCGGCGAGGATTGCGTTCTCGTCGCCGACGATGGCCATCTGGCCGATGTCCTTTGCCTCGCCCTGCTCGAGCAGACGCTGGTAGTTCGGCGAGATCTCGGCCTCCGCGAGAATGCGGTTGGCGCGCTCACGCGCGATGCCCTCCTCGCCCGGTGCACACAGGCATACCGGCACACCAGCGACGATCCGCGGGTCGGGGCGGCCTGCATCGGCAGCGGCCTTCGTGATGCGGGGAACGATGTGCTCGCCGATCGCGCGTTCGTCGGCCATCCACAGGATGGTTCCGTCGGCGCGTTCACCGGCGATCTTCAGCATGACCGGCCCCAGCGCAGCTACCAGGAGCGGCATCGGTGCGACAGGTCCGATATCGAGCGGATTGTGCACGGTGAACGTGTCGTTCTCCACGTCGATCGACCCGGGGAGATCCTTGATGCCGCCGAGCACGTCGAGGTAGTCCCGGGTGAACTTGGCGGGCTTCTCGTAGGGCAGGCCGAGCATGTCCTGCACGATCCAATGGTGCGACGGGCCGACACCGAGCGCGAGTCGTCCGTTCAGCGCGGCGTGGGTGGACAGTGCCTGGCGCACCAGGTGCACCGGGTGCTGCGCCTGGAGAGGCACGACAGCGGTACCGATCTCGATTCGGCTCGTCCTCGTGCTCATGAGGGCGACGGCCGTCAATGCGTCGAAGTCCGTGGGGATCTGGGGGACCCACACGGTGTCGAATCCCGCGGATTCGGCCCATTCGACGTCTTTCAGCATCCGGTCGACCTTGCGGGCCGTATCACCCTGCTCGGGTCCGACCATCACTCCGATCCGCACGATTCCTCCAGCATTCGACGAGTTCGTTTGACTGCGCGGCCCGGTGGCGCGCTCGGTGGCCGGGCTCGAGAGTGGGTTACGCCTGGTCCGGGTTGCCGGTCAGCGTGCGTTCTCGGTCAGTTTGCGCACTCCGGCGACCAGCTCGTCGAGTGGCGTGCTGGTCGGGAACACCGCGGCGGCCCCGGCATCGAGAAGCTTGGGGACGTCGGACTGCGGGATGGTGCCGCCGACGATCACGTCGATGTCGCTGCCATCCGCGGCACGCAGGGCCTCGACGACCTTCGTCGTCAAGGCGACGTGCGCGCCCGAGAGGATGCTGAGACCCACCACGGCCACGTCCTCCTGGACGGCGATGGACACGATGTCCTCTACCTTCTGGCGAATCCCGGTGTAGATGACTTCGAAGCCGGCATCACGCAGTGCGCGGGCGACGATCTTGGCGCCACGATCGTGGCCGTCGAGTCCGGGCTTGGCGACGAGAACTCGGGCGGTCATCAGAACACCACCGGCTGCTGGAACTCGCCCCACACGGACTTGAGTGTGGACACCATTTCGCCGACCGTGCAGTAGGCGTTGGCGCAGTCGATCAGGGAATGCATGAGATTGTCGGTTCCTTCCGCTGCGCGGGACAAGGCTGCGAGGGTGCTGCGCACGGCCTCGGGATCACGCTCTGCCTTCACCTTCGCGAGACGCTTCAGCTGCATCTCGCGACCTTCGGCATCGAGTTCGTAGGTGGAGATCTCCGGCGCGGGCTCGTCGGAGACGAACTTGTTGACGCCCACGATGGGTCGCTCGCCGGCCTCCATCTCCTTGTGGAGCTTGTACGCCTCGTCGGCGATGAGGCCCTGGAGGTAGCCGTCCTCGATCGCTCGAACCATGCCGCCGTGCTGCTCGAGATCGGTCATGATCTCGACGATGCGCTCTTCGGTGCGGTCGGTGAGTGCCTCGACGAAGTAGGACCCGCCGAGGGGGTCGGCCACCCGGGTCACGCCGGTCTCGTAGGCGAGGACCTGCTGCGTACGCAGCGCGAGTGTCGCGGATTCCTCACTCGGCAGGGCGAACGGTTCGTCCCACGCCGCAGTGAACATCGACTGGACGCCCCCGAGCACGGAAGCCATGGACTCGTAGGCCACACGCACGAGGTTGTTCTGCGCCTGTGGGGCGTAGAGCGAGGCGCCACCGGCGACACAACCGAAACGGAACATCGACGCCTTGTCGGTGGTCGCGCCGTAGCGCTCGCGGACGATGGTCGCCCAACGACGGCGTCCGGCGCGGTATTTGGCAATTTCCTCGAAGAAGTCGCCGTGGGTGTAGAAGAAGAACGAGATCTGCGGCGCGAACTGGTCGATGGTCATGCGACCGCGCTCGACCACGGTGTCGCAGTAGGTGACACCGTCGGCGAGGGTGAAGGCCATCTCCTGGACCGCGTTGGCTCCGGCGTCGCGGAAGTGTGCGCCGGCCACTGAGATCGCGTTGAACCGCGGGACTTCGGCGGCACAGAATTCGATCGTGTCGGCGATCAGCCGTAGGGACGGTTCGGGCGGCCAGATCCACGTACCGCGGGACGCGTATTCCTTGAGGATGTCGTTCTGAATGGTGCCGGTGAGCTTCTCACGCGGCACGCCCTTGCGTTCGGCTGCCGCCACGTAGAAGGCCAACAGGATCGCGGCGGTGCCGTTGATCGTAAAGCTCGTACTGATCTTGTCGAGGGGAATGCTGTCGAACAGGATCTCGGCGTCCGCCAGAGTGTCGACGGCGACACCGACGCGACCCACCTCTTCGGTGACCTCGGGGTCGTCGGAGTCGTAACCGCACTGAGTGGGCAGGTCGAGCGCGACCGAGAGCCCGGTTCCGCCCTGTTCGAGCAGGTAGCGGTAGCGGCGGTTGGATTCTTCAGCGGTGCCGAAGCCCGAGTACTGACGGAATGTCCACAGCCGGCCCCGGTAACCGGAGGCGAAGTTTCCACGGGTGAAGGGGAACTTGCCCGGTAGGGGCAGTTCGCGCTCTCGATCCCCCGACCCGTACACCGGATCGAGCGGGATCCCGGACGAGGTTTCCACGATATCGCTCACGCTGGATACCTTACTTGCAGAAAATGAGAATGCCAATATCATCGGTGAGAACGAATGAGCCCCACGAAATCCGAGCAGGGAGAACGATGACGAGCCAGCATGCACTTCGCGACCGCACGATGGTTGTGTCCGGCGCCAGCCGCGGCATCGGACTTGCGATCGCCGTCGCAGCCGCGGCACAGGGCGCGAACGTAGTGCTCCTGGCCAAGACAGCCGAACCCCACCCGAAGCTGAAGGGCACGGTCCACACAGCCGTGGCCGACATCGAGGCAGCCGGCGGCAAGGCCGTCGCCATCGTCGGCGACGTACGCAAGGAAGAGGACGTGCAGCGCGCCGTCGACACCGCCGTCGAACGATTCGGCGGCATCGACATGTGCGTCAACAATGCGAGCGCGATCGGCACCGAGCCGACAGAGCATCTGTCGGCGAAGAAGTACGACCTCATGCAGGAGATCAACTGCCGGGGCACCTTCCTCCTCACCAAGGCAGCACTGCCGCATCTGCGCAAGTCCGAGAACGGGCACATTCTCACGATCTCCCCACCGATCAACATGAACCCGTACTGGCTGGGTGCACATCCCGCGTACACACTGTCCAAGTACGGAATGTCCTTGTTGACATTGGGTTTCGCGGCCGAATACGCCGAGGCCGGCGTCGCCGCGAACTGCCTGTGGCCGGAGACCTACATCGCCACCTCCGCGGTCGCGAACATGCAGGACGGCGAGAACCTGCTGTCGTCGTCGCGGAGCCCCGAGATCATGGCCGACGCCGCGGTCGCGATCCTGTCGAGCCCCGCGAAGGCCACCAGCGGCAAGTGCTACATCGACGCGGATGTTCTCACCGCAGCCGGTGTCACCGATCTCTCGCGCTACGGCGGCGGCGACGAACCTCAGCGGGATCTGTTCCTCGACGCCTGATCACCGCACGCAGAAACGGCACCGAGTGATTCTCACTCGGTGCCGTCGCATTCCGGGAGCACTACCGGACCACACGCCGCCTGCGGGCAGCCTTCCGTTCCTCTTCGGTCATGCCACCCCAGACCCCGTAACGTTCACCGGATTCCAAGGCGTAGCTCGAGCACTGTGCACGCACGGGGCACACCTGACAGATCCGCTTCGCAGCCGCGACCCTTTCCTCGCGCAGTTCTCCACGCTCGTTGTCGGGGTGGAAGAAGATCGCCCCATCGACGTCGCGGCACGCCGCGTCCATCTGCCAGTCCCACGACTCCGCCACCGGCGGGGGGAGTTTGAGGAGTTTCAGAGCGGGCACGGTTCACTCTCCCTTCGACATCTCTCGATAGATTCGGATGAGCGCGTCGGTGGAGGCATCGCCCGTCGCCGGATCGCCGTCACCGGACAACGCCGGCTGCAGTTGCGTTGCCTGCACCTTCCCCAGTTCCACGCCCCATTGGTCGAACGAGTCGATCCCCCACACCACGCCCTGCACGAACACCTGATGCTCGTACAACGCGATCAGCTGCCCGAGGGTCGACGGCGTCAGCTTCGGCGCAAGGATGGTCGTCGACGGCTGATTGCCGGGCATCACCTTGTGCGCCACCAATTCCTCGGGCGTGCCATCGGACCGCACCTGGTCTGCTGTGCGCCCGAACGCCAACACCTTCGACTGCGCGAAGCAGTTCGCCATGAGCACGTCGTGCATGCTTCCCGAGTCGTCGACGGTGGGCAGATCGCCCGTCGACATGGCAAACCCGATGAAGTCCGCCGGCACCAGGTGCGTTCCCTGGTGCAGCAACTGATAGAACGCGTGCTGTCCGTTCGTTCCCGGCTCCCCCCAGAAGATCTCGCCGGTCGCGCATCCCACCGGAGCGCCGTCGGCACGGACGGACTTGCCGTTCGACTCCATGGTCAGCTGCTGCAGATAGGCAGGGAAGCGCACGAGGTCATTGGAATAGGGCAGCACCGCACGCGAGTGCGCGCCGAGGAAGCTCGTGTACCACACGCCGAGCAGGCCGAGCAGGACCGGAATGTTCTCCTCGAGGGACGCGGTGCGGAAGTGTGCGTCGACGCGGTGGAACCCGTCGAGCAGTTCGGCGAATCGCTCTCGGCCGATCGCGCACATCACCGATAGCCCGATCGCCGAGCCCACCGAGTACCGGCCTCCGACCCAGTCCCAGAAGCCGAACATGTTGTCCGGGTCGATCCCGAACTCTGCGACGCGCTGTGCATGTGTGGACACCGCAACGAAATGCGCTGCGACCGCGCCTTCTCCGAGTGCGGAGACGATCCAGCGCCTCGCTGCGGTCGCGTTCGTCAGTGTCTCGACCGTCGAGAACGTCTTCGACGCCACGATGAACAACGTCGTGGCCGGATTCAGTCCGTGGAGGGCTGCCGTGAGGTCGGCCGGGTCGACGTTCGACACGAACCGCACATGCGGGCCGTCGTGATAGTGCCGCAGCGCGCGAGTCACCATCACCGGGCCCAGATCGGATCCGCCGATACCGAGGTTGACCACTGTCGTGATCTTCTCCCCGGTGGCTCCGCGCCACCGGCCGTCCCGGACCCGATCCGAGAAATCGCCCATCGCCCCGAGCACGTCGTGCACATCGGCGACCACATCCTGACCGTCGACCGTCAACTGCGCGGTCGACGGCAGTCGCAGTGCGGTGTGAAGAACCGCCCTGCCCTCGGTGACGTTGATGTGTTCACCGGCGAACATCCGATCTCGGGCGCCCTCGACCCCGGTCGCGCGCGCGAGGTCGAGTAACAGTTCCTTGGTCCGGGTGGTGATTCGGTGTTTGCTGTAGTCGACCCTCAGATCCGCGGCGGTGGCGGTCATCGCCCCGACCCGCGTGGGATCTGCTGCGAACAGCTCACGCAGGTGCACCGACTCGATGTCGGCGCGATGCGCGTCGAGTTCCTTCCACTGTGGAAGAGTGGTCACATTCTGTGCAACCGAAGTCATCTCGCTCAACCGTCCGCTCAGGCGAGGGCGCGCAGCCGCGGAGCCAGATCCCGCTCGAACAACTCCAGAAACCGCCGCTGATCATGACCCGGCGCATGAAACACCAAATGATTCAACCCCGCATCCACATACGCCCTCACCAACTCCACCGCCTCATCCGGATCCGACGCCACAATCCACCGCTTCGCCACCTGCCCGATCGGCAACGCATCCGCCGCCGCCTCCATCTCCACCGGATCCTCGATACTGTGCTTCTGCTCCGCCGACAACGACAACGGCGCCCAGAACCGCGTATTCTCCAACGCCCGATCACGATCCGTGTCATACGAAATCTTGATCTCGATCATCCTGTCGATCCCCGCCACCTCACGCCCGACCTTCCCCGCACCCTCGGCCACCGCAGGCAACAACTTGTCGGTATAAAGCTCCATACCCTTACCCGACGTACAGATGAACCCATCCCCCGCCCGACCCGCATACCGCGCCACCACCGGACCACCCGCCGCCACATACACCGGAACACCACCATCGGGCACGTCATAAATCGACGCCCCCACCGTGTTGTAGAACTCCCCCGCGAAATCCGTCCGCTCCCCCGACCACAACGCCCGCATCAACCGCACCGACTCACGAAGACGCGCGAACCGCTCCTTGAACTCCGGCCACTGCCCCTCATAACCCGTCGCGATCTCATTGAGCGCCTCACCGGTCCCCACACCCAGAAACACCCGACCCGGATACAGACACCCCATCGTCGCGAACGCCTGCGCAATCACCGCCGGGTTGTACCGGAACGTCGGCGTCAGCACCGAGGTCCCCAACTGCAACCGCTCGGTACGCTCACCCACCGCAGTCATCCACGCCAACGAAAACGGCGCATGACCACCGTTGTGCCGCCACGGCTGGAAATGATCCGACACCGTCGCCGAATCCATCCCGTGCGCCTCGGCGAGCACCCCCAACTCCACCAGCTCACGCGGACCGAACTGTTCCGCCGAAGCCTTGTATCCCAACTTGAGCATGCGTGTGACCTCCGAAGGACGACGTCGTATGCGGTCGACCGAGGTCCGTAAAGGAACCTCGGTGGTTCCGGTGTTCTTGGCAAAACTTCTGTTCTCGGCAAACTTCAGGTTTCGTGACCAGCTTCGCGATCACTGCGCGAGATCGCGCATGTTTTGCTCGAAATAATGCACAGTTTCGCGCATGAGTGTCAACATCTATGCGCATTCTGCGTGTCGGTGCGCTATGGTCGTCACCAATCGAGCAGAGTCCCGATCTCGGCCGCCCCATAACCGACGCACCGATCCGAGGAGCATTCGTGTCCGCGAGCACACGACGACGTGAGATCTTCACTCGAGTACTCGCCGACGGATACGTCGACGCGAAGACGTTGTCGGCGGCCCTCGGTGTCGACTCCTCCACCATCCGGCGCGACCTCGATGTGCTCGCACGCGACGGCAAGGTCGAACGCACACATGGCGGCGCGAAAGCGATCGACGGTGCGTCGTTCGAAGTCCCGTACGCACTCAAACAGGACGTACGCCGCGCCGAGAAATCGGCGATCGCCTCGGCCGCGGCCGCGTTCGTGTCCGACGGCGACAGTGTCGTTCTCGACAGCGGCTCCACGACCTACGAGGTCGCGGTTGCGCTGCGTGAGAAGTCGTCGCTGACCGTGCTCACCAACGATCTCCGCATCGCGAAGTTCGTCGCATCGTTTCCCGATGTGCGACTGCTGGTGACCGGGGGTGAACTGCTCGGCTCCGTCTACACGCTCATCGGCGACCATGCAGTCCGGTTCATGTCGCACTATTCGGCGGACTGGGCGTTCCTCGGGGCGGACGCGATCGACCCCGCCGCCGGCATCACCAACAACAACACCCTCGAAGTTCCCATCAAACGCGCCCTGATCGCCGCCGCAGCGCACACAGTCGTCGTCGCCGACCACGCCAAGTTCGGGCACCGCGCACTCGCGAAGGTAGCTGCGCTCGACGAGGTGAGCACGATCGTCACCGACTCCGGGCTCGGTGACGACCAACGCGACCTCTACGGCGACACCTTGGCGATCGCCGAGACGCCCACCGCGTCATGACCTGATGCGCAGGCCGGTTTCCGCCGAAAAGAAGAAGACCTCACCGGATTTCGGAATCAGGTGGATCTCTTCACCGTGTGTGATCGGAGTCCGCCGATCCCATCGCACGACGACCTTGCCCATCCCGTCGGTCGGGGCTTGCGCTACCGCGTGGACGAACGACTCGGCCCCGAGTTCCTCTACGAGCACCGTCCGCAATGTCCACGAACCCTTCCGCCACGCACCGACGGGAGTCCACGATTCCGGCCGCACTCCCAGCACCACACGACCCGAGTCGACCGACCGGGGTACCGGAACCTGCAGCGCACCGAGTGTCGCCGATCCGTCCTCCACCGGAACATCGATGAGGTTCATTCCGGGCGACCCGACAAATCCCGCTACGAAGGTGTTGACGGGGTCGTCGTAGAGCTTGCGCGGCGCCGCGACCTGCTGGAGACGTCCACCGTCGAGCACGGCGACCCGATCGCCCATCGTCATCGCCTCGACCTGGTCGTGGGTGACGTACACCGTTGTGGTCTCCAGTCGGCGTTGCAGCTCGGCGATCTGGGCGCGGGTGCTCACCCGCAGCTTCGCGTCGAGGTTCGACAGCGGTTCGTCCATGCAGAACACCGCCGGATGGCGAACGATGGCCCTCCCCATGGCCACTCGCTGACGCTGGCCACCCGAGAGCTTGCCCGGTTTGCGATCGAGCAGCTGTTCGAGTTCGAGCATTGTCGCGGCCTCGAGTACACGCTTCGTGCGCTCGGGCTTCTTCATTCCGGCGTTCTGCAACGCGAACGCCATGTTCTCGGCGACCGTCATGTTCGGGTACAGCGCGTAGTTCTGGAATACCATCGCCACATCCCGGGCCTTGGGCGGCAACCCCGTCACGTCGCGCCCACCGATCTCGACGCGGCCGGAATCGACCGCTTCGAGACCGGCGAGCATGCGCAGACTCGTAGATTTCCCACATCCGGACGGACCCACCAGCACGAGGAATTCGCCGTCCGCGATCTCGAGGTCGAGCGAATCGACTGCCGGGCGGTCCGAACCGGGATAGCGGTGCGTGACGTTGCGGAAACTGATCTGGGCCACTGGGTTCGTACCTCTATCTGTGAATGTGTGCTTACAGGCTGGGGGTGATCTGACGATCGATGATCTGCTGCAGCTGGTCCTGGATTTCCGCGAACGTCACTGCAACGTCGGCGTTCTGCAGCGCGATCTTCTCGAGTCCGGTTCCGATCACCTGGTCGGCACCCGGAACGAAGACGCGGGCGTAGTCCTGCGAACGTGTGACGGCGAGCTGGTCGACAGCGGTGCGCGCGTTGGGGTTCTCGTCGAGGTACTTCTTCATCTCGTCGTTCTCGGCCGCGGACTTGCGGACCGGCATGTATCCGGTGTTCTGCGAGAAGTACGCCGTGTTGTCGCCATTGGTGACGAAATCGACGAACTTCAGCGCGTTGGCCTTGCGCTCGTCGGAAATACCCGACGGGATCGCCAGACCGGCACCACCGGTCGGGCAGCCGGGCCCGTCGGGTGCAGGCAGGAAGGCGGTGCCGAATTCGAAGGCTGCGTTGCTGGTGATGCCGGACAGGTCGCCGGTGGACGCGATCGTGGACGCGAGGAGACCGGCCGAGAAGTCGTTGGCGATGTCGTTCGAGACGGACGCGTACTTCTTGGTGTGGATCATGTCCTTCAGGAAGGCGCCGGCCTCGAGGGTCTTCGAATCCGTGAACTTCAGGTCCCACCCGTCGGAGTAGGCGCCGCCGAAGGTCCAGATCGGCCCCTCGAACGTCCAGCCGAGGTAGTCCGCAGCATTGCCCCAGCCGTGCGCCCACTTCCCGCCGCCGACGACCTCTTGGATGCGCGGTCCCCACTCGTCGAACTCGGCCCACGATTCGGGGCCGCGATCGGGCAGCCCGGCCTGGCTCCAGACGTCCTTGTTGTAGTAGAACAGCGGCGTCGACCGCGCGTAAGGAAGCGCGAAATGGCTTCCTTCGTAAAGATAGTCGGCGAGAAGCGAGTCGACGTAGTCGCCGGTGTCGACGCCGGCAGTCGAGAACAGATCGTCGAGCGGCGCGATGGCACCGGTGATCGCATAGTTGAACCACCACACGTCGGACAGGACGACGACGTCCGGCAGGTCGCCACCGGACAGTGCCGCGTTGAACTTCTGCGACACCTCCTCGTAGTTCTTGCCACCGTCGATCAGGTTGACCGTGAGCTCGGGGTTCTGCGCCTGGAAACGGCTGATCAGTTCCTTCTCGATCTCGATCGACTTGCCGGGGTGATTGGACCAGAAGTTGACAGTGGTCGCGTCGCCGGACGCCGCCGATCCCGATGCGCCGGAGGAACCGCTCGAGCCGTCGCCGGTTCCCGCGCACGCGGCCAGCGCCGCGCTCGTCGCGACGAGACCCGTCAGCCCCAGGAAGCCGCGCCTGTTCAAATTCCTGATGTCGATACCCATTACCAGCTCCCTGAGTGTTCAGCCCTTGACCGCACCGGAGGTGAGGCCCTTGATCATGTGTCGTTGCAGGAGAAGAAAGACCACAAGGATCGGGAGCATCGCGAGCACGGTGCCCGCCATGACCGGACCCCAATTGGTGACGCCGTCGTTGTTCTGGAGCAGCGTCAGTCCGATAGGCAGCGGCGCTACCGATGCGTCGTCCGCCATGAGGAACGGCCAGAGGTACTCGTTCCACTCGTTGACCACGGTGATGATGGCGAACGCCACCATGGTCGGGCCCGATAACGGCAGCACGACGCGCCACAGCAGCCGCAGCGGGCCGGCCCCATCCATCCTTGCGGCCTCGATGATCTCGGCCGGAATCGACAGGAAGTGGTTTCGCATCAGGAACGTGCCGAAGGCGACGCCCGCGAGTGGAACGATGATGCCCTGGAAGGTATTGCGCCATCCCCATTCTGCGACCAACGCGTAGTTGGAGATGACGGTGATCTGGTTGGGCACCATCAGTGCCGCGATGATTCCGAGGAACACGAGGTTCTTGCCGGGGAAGCGGAGAAACACCAACCCGTACGCGCTGAGCACACCGAGGACGAATTTCACGCCCGCGAGGATCGATGTGATGATCACCGAGTTGCGGAGGAACGCGAAGAACTCCACGGACTGCACGGCCTCGGAGTAGTTCTGGGGATGAAACACGGCCGGCCACCAGGTCACCGGGATCGTATAGATGTCCGGGCGCTCCTTGAAGGAGGTCATGACGATCCAGTACAGGGGCAGTCCTACGATGATCAGGACACACAGCATGGCGGCATAGCCGAACACCTTCACGAGACGTTCGCGGCGCGCGTGGGTGTCGGCGTCCACAGGCTCGGGTTCGACGTAGGCGGTGGGACGGTCGGCGAGAGCAGTCACTTCTGATCCCCTCGATCCATGATGCGGACCTGGTAGACGGTCACCGCGAGCAGCACCAGGAACATGATGGTGGCCACGGTTGCCCCGTATCCGGCGCGGAAGTTACGGAACGACTCGTCGTAGATCTGGAACACCATGGTGGTGGTGCCGGTGCCGAGCGGACCGCCGCGCGTCATCACGTTGATGATGTCGAACACCTGGAACGAATTGAGCAACACCGTGATCGACAGGAAGTATGTGGTCGGGCGAAGCTGAGGCAGGATGACCCTGCGGAACGTGGTCCACCCGGACGCCCCGTCGATCGCGGCGGCTTCACCCAGTTCGGAGCGCAGCCCCTGCAACGCGGCGAGGTAGATGACGAACGTGTAGCCGAGGTTCTTCCAAAGGTAGGTCAGTGTCACCATCACCAGCGCCCAGGTCGGGTCCTGGTAGAAGTTGGGCGAGTCGATTCCGATCCGGGCCAGAATGTCCTGGACGAGGCCGAAGTTCGGATCGAAGACGAATTGGAAGGCGACACCGACGGCGGCGCCTGAGATGACGAACGGCGCGAACAGTGTGGAGCGGACGAGATTGCGACCGATCAGCTTCCGATCGAGGAGCAGAGCGAGGCCGAGGCCGAGCACCATCGAACCGATGACGGCGGCCGCGGTGAAGAATAGTGTGTTTCCGACGATCTGCCAGGTGTCGGACCTGCCGAACCATTCTCGATAGTTGTCGAAGCCGATGAACGTCGACGTGGGGCTGGATATGTTCCACTCGAAGAACGAGAGCCGGATGTTGTCCACCAGGGGGCGATAGGTGAACAGGACCAGCAGCGCGACGTTGGGTCCGACGAGCACCGCGAACAGCGCGTAGTCGGTCCACGGACGGCCGCGTAGACCGCGGCCCGTCTGCGGCAGTGTTCGTTCCGGACTCGATGGCACCGAGGCAGTCTGTCCGCCATCTGCGAACAGGTGGTTACGAAAAGAAGGCGCCCCCTACCCATCCGAGCGAATGTATCGTTCGTCTCGATAGATCGAACCGACGATTCACTCGCTCGGTCTGGTAGGGGGCGGAACTCAGTGCTCGCTAGAGGTTCCAGTCTCCGAGGCCGTCCCAGCCACCCAGGACACCGCCCCCGGTGTTCTGCACGATCACCGGGTCGCCCTTGCGGGCATTCTCGTAGAACCACTGGCCGTCGGCGGTGCTCACGTTGAGGCAGCCATGGCTGGTGTTGGTGTTGCCCTGCGCCCATTCGGACCACGGGGCGGCGTGGATGAATATGCCGCTGTTGGACATCCGCGTCGCGTACTCGACGTAGGTGCGATAGCCCTCGGGGTCGTCGACGGGCACACCGTACGTCGACGAGTCCATGTACATGTCGCGGAACTTGTCGCCGACGATGTACGTGCCGTTCGGGGTGTCGTGGCCGGGCTTGCCGAACGAGGTCGGCATGGTCCGGACCACCTCGCCATTCCGGGTGACGGTGATCGTCTTGGTATTGTCGTCGGCCACGGTCACGAGCGCATCGCCGATCGTGAACGACGAATGCGCGCCGCCCGCACGGACGTCGACCGTGGTGTGCGCGGGCCAGAACTCGAACGGCTTCCACCGCACCTGCTGGTCCGACGCCCAGTAGAAATGGCCGTCGACGGCCGGTTCCGAAGTGATCTTGATGGCACGTTCGGCGGCAGCGCGATCGCCGACGGGCTCGTTGAACCGGATGATGATGGGCTGCGCGACGCCGACCGTTTCACCTGCGGACGGGTTCAGGGACGGATCCGAGAACGGCGCCGCCGGCTCAGGGGCCTGCGGGATCGGGAGTTGCGGTGCGCCCGGGATCGCCGGCGCGAGACCCTCGATCAGGTCTTCGACACTCGGTACCTCCGGGCCGCCCGGCCACAGCGGCGCGGCAGCCGCGGGGCCTGCCATCGCGAGTGCGACTGCGCCGGCACCCGTGAGAGCGGCGACGAAGCGGCCGACCCGGCGCGTGGCACGGTGACGACTCTTGGGCATGGACTGCTTCACAGACATCGACAAATTACCCATCGTTCGACGGTGCGTCGCGTTTACACATCCCCGACCGCGGCGCTGGCATACCTGGTCATTACACACACCGGCCCGGCGTCGAGCAATTCGGGCAGCGAAGCGAATGTGCCGTTCACACTCTCGGAGGAGATGAACGGCACATTCATTCGGTGCGATTCGAGACCGTGTGTCAGGCCTCGGGCCTCGACGCTGCGAGCATTTCCTCGATCGAGACGAACTTCAGGCGCGACCGCCCGGACGCCTTCCCGCGTGCGCGTTCCTGCTTGTCGATGGCCTGCCAGCCCTTGTAATCGACGTAATCTGGACGACGCTCGGCGATCAGCGCGTCGAGCTTCTCCCGATCCGCGACAGGTTCGGCGAGACGGCCTGCGATGAAGTCCTCGACGACTTGCGAGACGGTCTCGGCCGAGCACTGCTTGTTGGTGCCGATCACACCGCTCGGGCCGCGCTTGATCCAGCCCGCTGTATAGACACCCGGGACGGGGTTGCCGGTGTCGAGGTCGACGACCTTGCCCGACTCGTTCGGGATGACACCCTTCTTCTCGTCGAACGGGAGACCGTCGACGGGGGTGCCGCGGTACCCGATCGAGCGGAGCACGAGGCCGGTCGTGAGTGTCTCGGTCTCGCCGGTGGGCCGGGCGTCCAGCCGGCCGTCGGACTCGACGAGTTCGTTGCGTTCGAGGGTGATCGACTCGACCTTGCCTTCGCCCGCGATCTCGACCGGCGACGTGAGATACCGCAGCACGATGCGCTTGTTGTCGGGGTTCGGGGTGTTCTGTGCGTACCCCTCGACCTGCCGCATCTTGAGAGCGATCCGAGGCTCGACCTCGGGGTCGTCGAGGACGGCCTGACTGGCCGCATCGAGTTCGATCTCCGTCGGATCGACGATGACGTCGATGCCGTGGAGCTGGCCGAGGGCGAGCAGTTCGGGGTTGGTGTACGCGGCCTGGATCGGGCCACGACGACCGACGACCACGACCTCTCGGATGTTCGAGTTCCGCAGTGCCTCGACGGCGTGCTCGGCCATATCGGTGCGAGCGAGGTCATCGGGGTTCATGACCAGGGCGCGCGCAACATCGAGTGCGACGTTGCCGTTGCCGATGATCACGGCGCGCTCGCCGGACAGGTCGAACTGCCGGTCGGCGTAGTCTGGGTGGCCGTTGTACCAGGCGACGAACTCGGTGGCGGCGTGCGACCCTACGAGGTCTTCGCCGGGCACACCGAGGTGACGGTCGCTCGATGCGCCGACCGCGTAGATCACGGCGTGGTGGTGTGCGAGGAGTTCGTCGTGGGTGATGTGCGTGCCGACCTCGACGTTGAACCAGCACTGGGTGTTCTTGTGGCCGATGGCGCTGCGGAAGACGTCGCCTACGCCTTTGGTGGTCTGGTGATCCGGCGCGACACCGGCACGAACCAACCCGTACGGGGTGGGCAGGCGGTCGAACATGTCGACCCGGACGCTCGAGTGCGAGACGAGTTCCTGCGCTGCGTAGCACGCGGCCGGACCGGATCCGACGATCGCGACGCGCAGCGTTCCGAGATCGGCCGGGATCTTCTTGCGGCTACGCAGCTCCGGCCAATCCGGACCGATCGGGTACCGCTCGTAGTACGCGGCGTTGATCTCGAGGTACGGCTCCTGCTCGGGAGTGATCTCGTTGTCCGCGAAGATTGCGTCGACAGGGCATTCGTCGACACACGCACCACAGTCGATGCAGGTCTCCGGGTCGATGTAGAGCATCTCCGTCGTTGCGAACGGCGCCTCGTCGGGTGTCGGGTGTATGCAGTTGACCGGGCAGACTTCGACGCATGAGACGTCGTTGCAACATGCCTGGGTGATCACATAAGCCACTTCGCTACCTGCCTGAGAGTGCCGGGTGGGGTCGTCGGAACCCCAGACTATAACACGTTACAGATTTGGTCGAGAATCACATTATCCAAATCCTAGCAGGCGGCTACCGGTGGCGAGAATGTGCTATTCGGACAATTCGTCGCCGGACTCGATCCGGAATCCGATCTTGAGCGTAACTTGCGTGTGCGCGACGGCACCGTCATCGATGTGGCCGCGCGTGTTGACGACTTCGAACCATTCCAGGTGGCGCGTCGTCTCCCCGGCCCGCGCAACAGCCTTGGCGATCGCGTCGTCCACCCCGACCGTCGACGATCCGACGACCTCGATCACTCGGTACACATGACTCATGGCGGCGCTCCTCACATAGTCGGCACAAAGCATGAATGCCCTGCTCCGGATACTGCCCGCCTCACCCTGCTCTTCGTGCCGGAACGGGAATCTCCGCCGCACTTCGGGGCAGGGGCACTCACGCTTTCCTTGCCAGGTCGCGTGCCTGCGCTCCCAGGCGGGCAAGGCGCAGATCGCCGAGCGGGATCGCACCGGCGCCGAGCCGGTTGGTGGTGAACGCGAGCGACAGACCGGACTCGAGGTCGGCGAACGCTCCCGAACCACCTACCCCGTAGTGCCCGAGTGCGCCCCGCGGCCGCTCGGTGCTCGCGAACACGGGCTGGTGATATCCGAGTCGCCACGCCATCGGGACACCGAGGACGTAGTCGTGGCTGCGACGGCGCACCCTGCTCATCTCGGCGATCGTCCCGGGATCCAGGAACCGCAGACCGTCGAGTACTCCCCCGGCCGCGATCGCCCCGTACATCCGTGCGAGAGAACGCGCCGTGAACACGCCGTTCCAGCCGGGCATCACCGCATCGTGCACCGCCGGGTCACGGACGAGGTCGTCGAATCCGTCGGGCATCCCCGCCTCCGCGAGCCCGCGTGTAGGTCCGATCCTCGACAGCACCGACGCGCTCATTCCCCAGTTCAGCCCCATCGGACTGATCCGGGGAAACAGCGGTGCGATGCGGTGTCGTTCGCCGGCGGGAACCCGGTACCAGAAGTCTCGGATGCCCAGCGGCCGGGCAATCTCCTCTTCGACCACCTCGACGAACGGCTTCCCGGTGACCCGCGCAGCGATCTCCGCGACCAGCCAGCCGTAGGTGACCGCGTGATAGCCCGACCCGCGGTGACGACGCTTGTCGGGGTGTGCCGCGGCGAGCGCGGCGACCGTCCGGTCGTAGTCGAGGATTCCGTGAGTGCCGGGTACGAGACCGCGTACGCGGTGCAGACCGGCGCTGTGGGTCATCACGTCGGCGACGGTGATCGAGCCCTTTCCGCCTGCCGCGAACTCCGGCCAGTACTGCGCTACGGGGGCGAAATAGTCGATCAGGCCACGCTCGGCGAGTCTGTGCACGACGGTCGAGGCGACGCCCTTGCCCGTGGAGAACGACAGCGTCATCGTGTCGCGGGTCCAGCGCCGGTTCCGATCGGCCCATCCTGCCCAGATGTCGAGGACCTTCTCCCCGTGTAGATATGCGGTGAGCGCTCCGCCGCCGTGCTGCGGCTCCTTGTAGAGGGCGAAGAAGCGGTCGGCGAGCGGCAGGAACCTCGGGTCGACGTGCATTGCGGTCGGGGGCAGTTCTCGGACGCCCTGCCCGCGTGAAGCCTGCTCACGGTCGATCGTCCGGACGCTCATCGGCACCTCCGCTCGGATGTTTCCGACACGCTACGTGCCGACGCGGGTCCGGGGAAGGCCCTACATACAGATTGTCGGCAGTCCGGGAATTATCGGACCACGCGGTGTCTCGGACTACGGCGCCGTCGCGTACCGGAAGGATCCGTACACGACGCAGCCCTGGCCGGTCGTGAGGTTCGCCGCCAGTGCCATCTCTCCCACGCACAGGACCGGATCGGTGGCGTCGCCGATGAATGCCTGTGACCTCGGACCGGTCGCCACCAACGCGGTACCCGGCTGATCGAGCACACCGAGCGCGAGAGACTCCGCACCCACGCCGACGGCGGCGAGCAGCCCTCCGGCACTCTCGGCAGCTCCGACCCCACCGTCGAGACCGACGGCTCCGACCCTCGAATCCCCTCGGGAATCCGCGAAACCGACCCCGCCGCCCCCATGGCTCCATGCGCCTCCGGGCCCCTCGGTGTTCGCACCACATGCTTCGGTCCCGAGGATCTCGACGGACTCCGTCGGGGCGCCGGGAGGGGCCGAGCAGGTCAACGATTGCGCCGGCGCCGCAGCCAGCAGAGCACCGCCGATTGCCGCAGCCAGCGTCATGCCGACTGCCGACACCCGGCCCGACATCTTTGCCCAGGTCACACCTGCGGCCCTCCATCGGTCAGAAGAACTACCTTCGGATAACAGTTTAGGGAGGTTCGCCCTGTCACGCTCCACAGCGCGGTCACAGCACAGTCTCGGTCAGGTGTTGTTCCCGCCGTTTTGCCCACTCTTCAACTCCCGGTCACGACTGGGTTGCACTCGCTTCGGTTCGCCCGGCATCTTCGGGTGGTTCGGCGGGTAGGGCAGATCACCGAGCCCGGCAGCCTCGTCGCGGTCTGCCATCCCGAGGAGAACATCGATCGAATGCGCGGCATCGTCGAGCCCTGACATCGGATCGGGTCGCCGAGTCAGTAACGCGGGTACCGTCGCGATCGTGAAATCGTCCGGCTCTGCGTCGGCGAGTTCGTCCCAGGTCAGCGGTGTCGACACCGTCGCGATCGGTGTTCGCCGCACCGAATACGCCGACGCGATGGTCTTGTCACGCGCATTCTGATTGAAATCGAGGAAGATCCGCTCACCACGCTCTTCCTTCCACCAGGCGGTCGTCGCGCGGTCACCGCTGCGCCGCTCCACCTCCCGCATCAGCGCGATCCCGGCGCGGCGCACCCCGACGAAATCCCATTCCGGAACGATCCGCAGATAGATGTGGATTCCGCGGCCACCGGACGTCTTCGGGAAACCCTTCAACCCCAGTTCGTCGAGGAGCGGCCGCACCACATCGAGCGCGACCGCTCTGGCGTCACCGAAATCCGTCCCCGGCTGCGGGTCGAGGTCGATCCGGAGTTCGTCGGGCCTGTCCGTGTCGCCGCAGCGCACTGCCCACGGGTGGAACGTCACACACCCGAGGTTGGCCGCCCACACCACATCCGCTGCCGAACGCACGCGCAGCGCATCGGCCTTGCGTCCGGACGGAAAGGTGATCTCGCACGTCGCGACATGGTCGGGCCGTTTCGCGGGTGCGCGTTTCTGATAGATCTCCTCACCCTCGACACCATCGGGAAAACGCTGGAGATGGGTGGGGCGATCCCGGAGCGCATCGAGGAGCGGTGCATCCGCGGACGTCGTGATCGCACGGTAGTACTCGACGAGGTGACGTTTGGTGCCGCCCTCCGCACCGAGCCTGGGGAAGTAGATCTTGTCGGGGTTCGACAGCCGCACGGGCACACCGTCGACGTCGAGTTCTTCCGCGGGTGATCGTTTCGCTGTCGCCACCGTCAGTCCTCCGTCCGGTCCAGTACATCGGCAAGGTCGTAGCGCACAGGCACCTCGAGTTGGTCGTACGTGCAGCTCTGTGGGTCGCGGTCGGGTCGCCAGCGGAGGAATCTGGCCGCATGCCGGAACCGCATAGCCGTCTCCGGAGTCCCCTCCATCTGGTCGTATGCGACTTCGAGCACCCTTTCCGGACGCAACGGGACCCAGCTGCGATCGGCCGCTGAACGCCATCTCGTCTGTTCACCGTCGGCGACCACGTCGTCGCCCACACGCAGCGGTTGCAGCTCCGCGAGCAATTCCTGACGCCGGACCGTGGTAAATGCGGACGCGCCACCGACCATCGCGAGTTCGTCGCCCTTGTACAGCCCCAGCAACAGCGAGCCGACCCCGTCGATGCTCTTGTGCTTGCGGTATCCGATGAGCACGCAATCGGCGGTGCGGGCATGTTTGAGCTTGATCATGTCGCGCTTGTCGGGGCGGTAGATCCCGTCGAGCTTCTTCGCGACCACGCCGTCGAGACCAGCCCCTTCGAACTCCTCGAACCACCGCATCGCGGTCGCCACATCGGTGGTCGCGGCAGTCACATGACAGCTCGGGCCGCCACCGACGGACTGCTGCAACCTCGAGCGACGATCGGCGAACGGCTCCTCCATGAGGTTGTCGTCGCCCAGAGCAAGCATGTCGAACCCGATGAATTGCGAGGGAGTCCCTTCCGCGAGCATCGCGACACGGCTCGCCGCCGGATGGATCCGCTCCGACAACGCCTGCCAGTCCAGACGTATACGACCGTCGCGTTCACGTGGCACGACGATCTCGCCGTCCACCACACAGCGCTCGGGAAGTTCGGCCCGCACGCGCTCGACGAGCTCCGGGAAATACCTCGCGAGGTCCTTACCACCACGCGACGCGAACACGACCTCGTCGGCATCACGAAACACTATGGCGCGGAAACCGTCCCACTTCGGCTCGTAAGACCACTGCGCTGCACCGGAATCCGGTTGCTCCGGCACCGTCGATGAGGCCTTCGCCAGCATGGGCGCTAGGGGTGGAACGACAGGCAGATCCATGACCCTCATCGTTGCACCCGGATTCTCTACGCGTGCCGGTTGCGAGCGATCGGCCTTTCCGTTCGCCCACCTCACAGCAGTAGGGAAGACCTATGAGGTCGATCACATCGATGTCGTTTCCGGAGGTCGGAGACGGTGATCACCAACCACGACGCGAATGGAATGCTCCCCTTCCGTACTCTGTGCAGCCATGATCACTCTTCGCCGTGCGGCCGGCCTCGCAGCCGCAGCCGTTGCCGCAGTGTCGTTGATCGCGGGGTGTTCCGATGATGTCGAGCTCCGGGCCGTGCCCGAGGCCGGCTCGTCGGCGACCTCGACAACGGAATCGTCGACGTCACCCACTACCTCGCGCACAACCACCACCAGCGCGCCTTCCACGACCTCGGGCAGCCCGTCTGCGTCCGATCTCGATCTGGAGGTCGACGCCGAGGTCGGCGATTGCGTCCTGCTCGGCGGCACCGTCGACGACGCCACGATCGATGAAGCAACCTGTGGCAGCTTCGACTCCAACTATCTGGTCGTCGACATCGTGACGACGAGCGACGAGTGCAACTCGGACCAGTCCTACTACGAGTCCATTCGAGGCAACGAACTCGGCGCGTTGTGCCTCGATATCGATTGGCAGGTCGACGACTGCATGGATCTCGGGGGCGAAGACCCGAAGCGGATCGATTGTTCGGACACCGCCATCGAGGGGGAGAAGGTCACAGAGATCCTCGAAGGCACCACCGACGTCAACGAATGCTCGATCTCCGACAGCGGGTTCGTCTACGAGGAACGCGAAATGGTCGTGTGCTCGGACTCGTTCTGAGTCGTTCGCGAGAGTCTCGTTCCGAGTCGTTCGCGAGAGTCTCGTTCCGAGTCCCTCGCGGGGAGTCTCGTTCCGACCGCGGCACGACGTGTCGGTGCCGGCAGACACAATGCCGGATGAACCACCGACCACGTCGATCGAACGGATAGAGGACCGCGCATGACGCCCTGGCCCGACCGCCCCCTCTGCGCGTTCGACCTCGAAACGACCGATCGTGACCCGAGGACGGCCCGCATCGTCAGCGCGTGTGTCGCGACGTTCGACGGCGAGCACATCCACTCACGCACGTGGCTGCTCGATCCGGGCATCCCGATTCCCTCCGAGACCATCGCCATCCACGGCATCACCGACGAACTCGCCCGCACCCGAGGCATGGACTACCGGGCGGGTTATCTCGAGATCCGCGAAGCACTGCTCGACGCGTGGGCTCGCGGGCACATCGTCGTCGCATTCAACGCGAGCTACGACTTGACGGTGATGGATGCCGAGGGGAAACGGCTCGGACTTCCCTCGCTCGTGTTCGGGCTGGTCGCCGATCCGTATGTCATCGATCGTGAGATGGACCGCAAGCGGTCGGGCAAGCGGACTCTCGCGGCGGTGTGCGACGCGTACGGGGTGACGTTGTCGTGCGCGCACGAAGCCGAAGCGGACGCACTCGCCGCGGGGCACCTCGTCCGCGCGCTCGTCGCCCGTTTCCCGCAGCTCGCCGAGCTCGACATCATGGCCGATCAGGCCGCGTGGCACGCCGAACGACAGCGGAATTTCGCCGAGTACCTGGAAGGTCTCGGCCGCGACACCACCGACGTCGACGGCGGTTGGCCGTTACGCGGCGCGTCGAACGTCGATGTGCTCGAACGCCCCGCGAACGCCGTCGCCGAGCCGTGGACAACACGCCTTCGGCGGCGGGCCCGAGAATTCTTCCAGCGGATTCGTCGCAGGTAGGGCGCCGAGCTAGATCCCGCGCCCCGGGTTGAGGATCGAGGTGGGGTCGAAGGCGACCTTCACCTTGCTCATCAATTCACGCTCCACCGAACCCACCATCCGCTCGAGGTACGGCTCCTTGAGGACTCCGATGCCGTGCTCGCCGCTGATCGATCCACCCAGTGCCAGACATTCCGCCACCATCTCGTCGAACGCCAATCTTGCGCGTCGAGTGTGGTCGTCGTCGGCTGCGTCGAACACGATGGTGGGATGCAGGTTGCCGTCGGCGGCATGACCGAAGGTGCCGATCACGAGGCAGTGCTTCTGAGCGATCTGCTCGATCGCCGACAGCATCTCGGGCAGTCGCGGGATCGGAACCGCGAGATCGTCGAGCAAGGTGCTGCCCTGTCGTTCGAGCGCGGTCAAGGCGACCCGGCGTGCCTGCATGAACTCTTCACCCTCGACCGGGTCGTCGGTGTCGTACACCTCGGTTGCCCCGACCTCCGCGCACACAGCGGCACATGTCTGTGCCTCCGCACCGGCATCTCTGCCGTCGCACTGGATGAGCAGGAGGGCTCCTGCGGATTCGTCGAGACCCATGTGCGTCATCTCGTTGACGGCAGCGATGGTGGTGCGGTCCATCAGTTCGAGCAGACAGGGTTCGGCGCGGTCGCGGATGGCCAGCACCGCGTCGATCGCCTGCGCCGTCGACGGGAATGCCGCGACGACCGTCGACGCCGCGGTCGGTGCTGCTCTGAGCCGCATGGTGGCCTCGACGATGACGGCGAGTGTCCCCTCCGATCCGACGAGCAACTGGGTCAGGTTGAGCCCGGCGACATTCTTCCTGGTCACTGCACCGGTGTGGATGATGCGCCCGTCGGCGAGTACCGCTTTGATCCTGGCCACGTGGTCGGCGGTGACGCCGTACTTCGCGCAGCAGGTGCCGCCCGCGTTGGTTGCGAGGTTGCCGCCGATGGTCGAGATGGCGCGGCTTCCGGGGTCGGGTACGTACCAGAGTCCGTGTTCGGCGACCGCGGCCGCCAGGTCGCCGTTGATCACGCCCGGCTGCACCGTCGCGGTTCGCGCGGCGGTGTCGATGTGGAGGATCTTGTTCAGCTTCTCGACGCTGAGCACGATGCATCCGTCGAGCGCGTTCGCGGCGCCGGCCAGGCCGGTTCCTGCTCCGCGCGTCACCACGGGCACACCGTGTCGGTGGGCCCACTTCATCGTTTCGACCACGTCGTCGGTGTCGCGTGCCCGGACGAGCGCCAGCGGCATTCCCGCCTCGGTCAGCAGCGACTGGTCGCGGCGGTACGCGAGCATCCGATCAGGGTCGGTGACGAGCGCGTCGCCTAGTGAGCTGAACAGGTCTTCGATGTGCACGGAACCAGCCATTCGAATATTGTCAGACAAGTACACTGGACAGTCAAGAATGCGATTGCCGCGGCGTGGAAGAATCGCGCACCGATTCGACAGTGGAGCGGAGGGGCCGGAGATGGCGGGACGGGTCAGAACTCTGTCGATCGTCGATGCCCTGACCGACGAACTGCGGGGGCGGCTGTTCTCCGGCGAGCTCGCGCGGGACGACACACTGACCGAAGCCGAAGTCGCACGGGTCTACGAAGTGGCGCGGCCGACGGCGAAAGCGGCCATCGAGAAGCTCGTCGGCGAAGGGCTACTCCAGCGCAGCGCCCACAAGACCGCCCGCGTACCGAAACTGGGCCCCGACGACGTCCGCGACATCTACAACACTCGTGCGCACCTGGAATCCACGGCACTGCGCTACCTGGCGCAGGGCTCATTCGTTCCCGACTCTGCCGTCGCCGCAAACGGCGAGATCTCCGCGATGACCGACAGCACACCGCTGTCGATCGTCGAACCCGACATGCGGTTCCACACCTCACTGGTGGACGCCATGGGAAGCCCTCGGACGAGCAGAATGTTCGGTTCTCTCGTCTCCGAGGTGCGATTGTGCATGGTCCAGGTCCAGGGCCAGCACCTGCTGACCACCGCGAGTATCGCTGCCGAACACCGTCGGATACTCGAGGCGGTGGCCTCCGGAAACGGCGAGCTGGCGGTCTCGATCCTCACCGACCACCTCGGGCGCGCACGCGAACGCCTCGCCGCAGCGCTCGGCGGCGTCCCCGGCCCGGAGGCCGACCTCCCCGCACCGGCCTGACGGAATGCCTGCTCCTCAGAGCAACAGCCCTTGGCGACGCGCCTCCACGACCGCTTCGTGACGACCGTGCACCTCGAGTTTGGCCAGAATATTGCGCACGTAGCTCTTCACAGTCTCCGGACTCAAGGACAGCCGCTCGGCGATCTCGGCGTTGCGGCAGCCCAAGGCCACGTACCCGAGCACGTCCCGTTCACGCGAGGTCAGGTGGACGGTCGGTGTCGGCATCCCCGCCCCGCCGAGAGCTCGCAAGTTGTCTTCGATCTCCTTCAGCCGCGATTCCAAGTCGGGGTCGTCGGCCGCGGCCGCAATCTCACGCAGCTCCAGATAGCTTGCGGTGATCGTGTCGGACACCGTGCGTGGTAGCCGGTCACCGCGTTCCGGCTCGACGCCTTCTCCGACGTTGCCGAGCAGCGCCACCCGACGATCGACTTCGTCTCGGATCTCGATCTCCCGCGCCAGCGCGCGGGCCGACTGCACGATCTGGTCGGTGACGGCGTCTCCGATGGATCGGGGTGTCCGGAGACCGCCGTACATCGCGGCGCGGGTCTTCCCGCGCACTACGACAGGTACCGCCAGTAGCGACTCGATCCCTTCACCCGCGACGGGCTTGTCGTAGTCGTGGGTGATGCGCGGGGAGGTGAAGTAGTCGGCGACCGAGCCCGGACGCTGCTCTGCGATCGCCCGCCCACCGAGTCCCCGTTCGGAACTGATCACGAGGTTACGGAGGAAGCGTCCACGAGTTCCGACATACCCGGACAACACCAGGTCGGCGCCGTGGACGGTACCTCCGAACAGTATGGGAAGTTCCGTCGCCTGCTTCAGCGACCGCAATTCGGCGCGAAGCGTGTCGACGTCACTCGGCCGAAGCAGATCGGCCCGATTCGCTGCACTCACTGGTCGGCTTTCCTCCTCCGAACACCCTCTTTCTAGGGTAGCGGCGCCGATTCCATGATTCGTAGCCTCGACGGGATCCGGTGTTGTGACGGTCACACGCGACGCCGACTTTCCCGATGATCCCGGAGGTTTCCGTGTCCACCGCACTCGACAGCTCTGCCGCGCCCGCCAACCACAGCCAGCTCAGCCCGCTGCGTTTCCTCGAGCGTTCGGCGTCGGTGTTTCCCGATCGCACCGCCATCATCTACGGCGACCGTCGGTACACATACGCGGAGTTCGCCGACGAGACCCAACGACTCGCCAGGGTCCTGAAGAGCCGGATCAAGCCCGGCGACCGGGTGGCCTACCTGGCGCCGAATGTGCCCGAGACTCTCATCGCGCATTTCGCGGTGCCGCTTGCCGGCGGTGTGCTCATCGCGTTGAATTCCCGGCTCGCCGGTCCGGAACTCGACTACATCCTGGGTCACGCGGAGGCGTCGCTGCTCTTCGTCGATTCCGAGTTCGTCGGCTCGCTCACCGGCGTCGATGTCCCGACACTCACCGACATCGTCGAGATCCCGGATTCGACGGTGCCGGCGCCCGAGGTTCCTGCCGGTGTGATCACCGCGCGCTACGACGAGTTCCTCGCGCTCGCCGATTCGCTCGACGACAGCCCGCTGCCCTGGAGCGTCGACGACGAACTCGGCGTCATCACGCTCAACTACACATCGGGCACGACCGGGAAACCGAAGGGCGTGATGTATTCGCACCGCGGTGCCTACCTCAACTCGCTCGGCGAGACCTTCCACAACGGGTTCACCGGACAGAGCAAATACCTGTGGACGCTGCCGATGTTCCATTGCAACGGCTGGTGCACGCCGTGGGCGGTCACCGCGGCGGGCGGCACGCACATCTGCCTGCGAGCGGTGCGCGCCGACGCGATCTGGGATGCGATCGACAACTTGGGCGTGACCAACCTGTGCGGTGCTCCCGCAGTGTGCTCGACCATCGCGAACGCCGAGCAGGCGCACCCTCTCGACCGGCCGTTGCACATCACCACCGCGGGTGCGCCGCCGTCGCCGACGGTGATCGCACAGCTCGAATCGATGGGCATCACCGTCGTGCACGTCTACGGCCTGACCGAGGTGTACGGCCCGTACACGATCTGCGAGTACCAGGACTCGTGGGACGACAAGACCGGCGACGAACGCGCCGCGCTGTTGTCGCGACAGGGCGTCGGCATGCTGCAGGCCGAAACAGCGCGGATCGTCGACGACAACATGAACGACGTGCCCGCCGACGCCGAGACCATGGGTGAGATCGTGCTGCGCGGCAACAACGTGATGCTCGGTTACTACAAGGATCCCGATGCCACCGCCGAGGCGTTCAGGGGCGGCTGGTTCCACACCGGCGACCTCGGTGTCATGCATCCCGACGGATACATCCAGCTCAAGGACCGCGCCAAGGACATCATCATCTCCGGCGGCGAGAACATCTCGACGGTCGAGGTGGAACAGGCGATCATGGCTCATCCCGCGGTGATCGACGTCGCCGTGGTCGGTGTTCCCGACGAGAAGTGGGGCGAACGGCCGAAGGCGTTCGTGATCCTGAAGAAGGAACAGTCGGTCGCCGCGGACGACCTCATCGCCCACACCCGCAGCCTGCTGGCGGGCTACAAGGTCCCCCGCGACATCGTCTTCCCGCTCGAACTGCCGCGCACCTCGACCGGCAAGATTCTCAAGTTCGAACTGCGTGCGGCGGAAACTCCGAGGTCTTGACGTGGCGAGGGTGCGGACCTTGGATACTCGGTAGCTATGACGCATGGATCGGTTCCCACTCGTCGCACCGAGGCGGCGGGGCCTGATCCCGCCCAGTTCCGGGTGCACGTTGTCAGCCAGGCAATCAGGCTGTTCTCGCAGCACGGCTACGAATCGACGACCGTCGAGCAGATCGCTGCGGCGGCGGGAGTCTCGCGTCGCACGTTCTTCCGGCAGTTCCGCTCCAAAGAGGACGTGATCTTCGCCGACCACGAGTCGCTGCTCGAACAGGTGTCGGAATACCTGTCGCGCGACTTCGACGACCCGTGGGCTGCCGCCTGCGACGCCGCGCAACTCGTGTTCGGTTACTTCCGCGACCGGCGCGACCTGTCGGTGTGGCGGTACCGGGTCGTGCAGCGGGTGCCCGCACTGCGCGATCGCGAACTCGTGACGACCTACCGCTACGAGCGGTTGTTCACAGAGTTCCTGCGCCAGGCGGTGCCGGGCGAGAAGCCCATCCGGATCGTGAGCTTCGCCGCAGCGGTGACCTCGGCGCACAACTTCCTGTTGAGGGCGATGATCCGCGGCGACGACACCGCGACCGCGGAGGTCCTCGATCGGGAGTTGTACGACATCAGGCGCACGTTCGGCGTTGTTCCGGGTGCAGACTCGCCCTCCACCACCGAGGCACCACGTGCCGTGACGGTGGTGACATATCCCGCGGGAACGTCGCCGGCCGAGGTCGCCGAAGAAGTGCGGCGCACGCTCGGCGCATAGCGACTTCTCGCTGCGCTGGGCCACCTTTACCATTGACCTGGCACTCAGTGCCGTGGTTAGAATTGGAGGATTCCGCGACGTTGCGCCCATCAGCTCAGATATTGTGGGCGCAGATCCACCCTCTGGAATGGCACCGCGTGCCGATAGGAGTTCCGACCCCATGGCCCTCAACGCCGATTTCGATCTGTTCAAGCTCAGCGAAGAACACGACGCGCTGCGCGAGGCGATCCGCGCACTCTCCGAGAAGGAGATCGCGCCTCACGCGAAGGATGTCGACGAGAACTCCCGCTTCCCGCAGGAGGCGCTCGACGCACTCAACAAGTCCGGCTTCAACGCCATCCACGTCCCCGAGCAATTCGAGGGTCAAGGCGCCGACTCCATCGCCGCGTGCATCGTGATCGAGGAAGTCGCCCGCGTGTGTGGGTCCTCGTCGCTGATCCCGGCCGTCAACAAGCTCGGCACCATGGGACTGATCCTGCGCGGCTCCGACGAACTCAAGGCCAAGGTCCTGCCGGACATCGTCAACGGAGCGATGGCGTCGTACGCGCTGTCCGAGCGTGAGGCCGGCTCCGACGCCGCGTCGATGCGCACCCGCGCGAAGGCGGACGGCGACGACTGGATCCTCAACGGTTCCAAGTGCTGGATCACCAACGGCGGCAAGTCCACGTGGTACACGGTCATGGCCGTGACCGACCCCGACAAGGGCGCCAACGGCATCTCGTCGTTCATGGTCCACAAGGACGACGAAGGCTTCGTCGTCGGACCGAAGGAGAAGAAGCTCGGCATCAAGGGCTCCCCCACCGCCGAACTGTACTTCGAGAACTGCCGTATCCCCGGCGACCGCATCGTCGGCGAGCCGGGCACCGGATTCAAGACGGCTCTCGCAACCCTCGACCACACCCGCCCCACCATCGGTGCGCAGGCCGTCGGCCTCGCCCAGGGTGCGCTCGACGCCGCGATCGCCTATGTCAAGGATCGCAAGCAGTTCGGCCGCCCGATCTCCGACAACCAGGGTGTGCAGTTCATGCTCGCCGACATGGCCATGAAGGTCGAGGCGGCCCGCCTGATGGTCTACACCTCTGCCGCTCGCGCCGAGCGAGGCGAAGGCAACCTCGGCTTCATCTCGGCCGCCGCCAAGTGCTTCGCGTCCGATGTCGCCATGGAGGTCACCACCGACGCCGTTCAGCTGTTCGGCGGCGCCGGCTACACCACGGACTTCCCGGTCGAGCGCATGATGCGCGATGCCAAGATCACGCAGATCTACGAGGGCACCAACCAGATCCAGCGCGTCGTCATGTCGCGCGCTCTGCTTCGCTGACACAGGTCGGTTAGGTTTGGACCAGCTCGAACATCACACTGATCAGGAGTCTTCGTAGTGGCTGTGGAAAAAGTAGGCGTCATCGGCGGCGGCACCATGGGTGCCGGTATCGCAGAGGTGTGCGCGAAGGCCGGTAGCGACGTGCTCGTCAAGGAGACGACCGAGCAGTTCGCCGAAGCCGCGCGTGACCGTCTCGCGAAGTCGATCGGACGCGGCGTCAAGTCCGGCAAGATCACCCAGGAGGACGCCGACGCGATCCTCGCTCGCATCAAGGTCACGCTCGATATGGGTGAGTTCGCCGACCGCGACCTCGTCATCGAGGCCGCACCCGAGATCGAGTCCCTGAAGGTCGAGATCTTCGCGGAACTCGACAAGATCGTCAAGCCCGAGGGAATCCTCGCAACCAACACGTCGTCGATACCCGTGATCAAGATGGCGCAGGCGACGCAGCGTCCCGGCAAGGTCGTCGGCGTCCACTTCTTCAACCCGGTGCCGGTGATGCCGCTCGTCGAGATCATCTCGGCACTCACCACCGACGAGGCCGCCGCCGACACGGTGTTCGAGTACGCCAAGAACACCCTCGGCAAGACCGCCGTGCGCGCAGGCGACCGCGCCGGCTTCATCGTCAACGCACTGCTCATCCCGTACCTGTGCGACGCGGTGCGGATGCTCGAGTCGGGTTACGCAACAAAGGAAGACATCGACGCCGCGATGAAGGGCGGCTGCGGTTACCCCATGGGTCCGCTGACGCTGCTCGACACCGTCGGACTCGACATCGCGCTCAACGCCGCACAGTCGCTGTACGACGAGTTCGCCCAGCCGAACTACGCGCCGCCGGCACTACTGCGTCGCATGGTCGAGGCGGGCCGTTTGGGCCGCAAGACCGGTGAGGGTTTCTACAGCTACAAGTAGTCCCCCAGCAGTATCTGTCGAGTCCTGTCGGTCCACTCCGGACCGGCAGGACTCGCATTTGTTCCACTCCTTCATATCTCACGATCGATCCCACCTGCACGGACAGATACAACCCGAACGCCGAAAGGTTGCACCTGTCCGAAGCTGTTGTGGCAATCCACGACCGGGACCTGAAATCCTCTCCATCCGCTCTGCTATCGTCACGCCCGACATATCGGGGGATTCTGTCGGGGGGACAGTCGTGACGTTGAAAGTAGATCCGCAGGCGCTTCGTGCGTTCGCCGCATCCGTCGGAGGCGCAGCCGACGCCATCGGGGAATCGGATATCGGTGCCCCGTACGCACACTCGCAATCAGCACTTCCCGGGACCGGATTCAGCGACACCGGTGCGCGCGGGCACCTTGCGACCGCACAAGCACTGGCCAACATCCGCCAACGCCTCCTCGAAGTCACCGACATCTCGAACGGCGCGGCAGACGACTACGAGATCGCCGAGGCCGACTTCGTCGCAGCACTCGCGGCGATGGACCTCCCCCGGTGAGTCCCGGCGTCTCTGCCGTCGAAGCCTGGAACCCTGACGCCCTCCGCACAACCGCCGACGGGCTCGACACGATCGTCGACTCACTCGACGACCGCATGAAGGGCCTCCTCAACGATCAGGATGTCCTCGCCGAACAGTGGAAAGGCGACGCCGCGAATGCCGCAGCCCTCCGTGTGGTCCGGGAACGTTCACTCGGCAGCGCTATCGCCGGGGCCCTCCTGCAGGTCGCCGGTGCCTATCGCACCGGGGCACCGATCGTCGAAGGCGCCCGGATGCACGTAGTCGGACTAGTGCGGGCTGCCGAACATCAATCGTTCACCGTGCACGACAACGGCATCGTCGACGCAGCAAACCAGATCTCACTTCTTCGCGCTCTGCTGCCACCGGGCGCGACCTACGACACCGCGTGCCTCCAGCTCGAACGCCAGGCCGCCGAGCTCAGTGTCGCGTTGGTCGACGCACTCCAGCAAGCCACGACAGCCGCCAACGACGTAACGGGTCGCATCAACAACGCAATCGCAAGGTTGGAGGACGCAGCCTCAGCTGCGACACCCGGAAAGCTCGTCAAGTCCGACCACGGTGAGTTCTCCTGGGTTCCTGACTGGTCTGCCACCACCGCGTCCTCCACTATCGGGTTCATGGCCGACTCGACCAAGGAGGGACTGAAGGCTGCAGCTCTATCCACAGGTGACGACGTCGCACGTGGCATAGCCAGATCGCTCGGCCCGGCGGCCGCAGCTCTGGGTACTGTCCCAGCAATCGTCAACGACATCGAGGGTGGGATGGATCCCGCACAGGCAATAGTCACAGAAGGTGCAGGATCCGCCGTCGGATTCGTCACAGCAATGGGTGGAGCAAAAGCAGGCGCGGCGCTCGGCACCCTTATCGCGCCGGGCGCCGGCACCGCAGTAGGGATAGTTGCAGGCGCGTTGGCTGGAGGCGCATTCACCTACCTGACTTCCAAATCGCTTCAGTCAATATGGAATTGATCCGTGGCTACAACCTTCGATCAGGGAAAGGTGTCGCAGCATGCACGCACAGAAGTCCAGGTCTGAAGCAGCGAAACCGGGGAAAATCGGTGTCGATGGTGTTCGTCAGGCATGGATTCAACCATTCCGTCCACTAGTGTTGGTTTTCTCAGCAGCGATGCTGCTTTTCGCTTTCGTTGTCATCACATTTACGGTCGAGGGTTCCGGCCGCAGCGATACGCCTACGACTGTGGCTTTCACGGCCGGAGGAGCCATGCTGGTATGCGGATCATTGTATGGAGTCCAAGAAGCGGGATTTCGAAAAATTGGCCGTCCTCGGCGACTGCGCCGACAACACGCACCCGAGCACGGTTACGGGGTTAGAGTCCCGACGACTCGGGTGTTGATCCCACTCGCCGTCTCCTTACTGATCGGATGCGCTGTATATTCGGGCGTCGCTTCTCTCAGCTGGTTTCTCGGCGCGGAGGAATCGCTATTGCCATCCGGACGTAGCACCGAGAGCGGGGCCGCATTCATGACGGTGTGCTCGATCGGCTCCGTGATTGGCGCGCTCTTGCTTCTGATCATCAGGATCGACACTGTCGTGACGATCTACCACGATGGTGTCGAGCGCTATTCTCTTCGTCAATTCCCATTCTTTACAAGAAGATACCGAATATTTCTCGCATGGCATGAGATCGAACGGATCGATGCCGGAAGCCTCGCGCATCAGCCTGTGATCGAACTGCACACCGCATCTCCTCTCCAGGCCCGCCAGCAAACACCACACGACACAGAGCACAAGATCACCCTGTTGGCTCATGTACTCGTGACCGAACCCAATACACTTCTCGCGCTGCTGAAACGCCTTCACGAAAACCCGGACGACCGAAAACTCGTCAGCGAGCCGAACGCAGCCGAACTACTGAGACCCCCTCCAATACGCGAACGCTTCCGATCAGCACGCACCCGGAAGGCAAAGAAATGAGACCTCCGAACCCGACTCCGGAAGCCCTCCGAACGTACCTCGAAAGTCACGAAGTCGAGCTCATCGCCTGCCCTCCCGAGGAACCGGGATACCCACACGTCACGATCCCAACTCCGGCCGGGTGGACCCCCGTACCCAACGAAGTATTCCCCCACGCATACGCGGTCCTCGTCGCGCCCGAACACACAGAAGACGGATGGACACCCAACGCGGTGCTGCTCCATGGCCGCCTCTCACGTTGGCGCCCCACCGACGAACTTCTCCGTGCCGCCGCATCCGAATGCCGTTCACTTCCCGAGTGGTCCGAACAGCAGTCCGACAGCGGCGACTTCGATTCCCATCGTTCGGTTGTCACGCGAGGCATCTACCGCGTCGGCGATGCCTGGTTCGACGCAACAACTCGATTTCTCGTCGTCGACGCCGAATACGACCGCTACCTGACCCAGCTGACGGTAACCACTCGCGCTCACCCCGATGCGGGACTCGCCTCCGCTGCATCGACTATTCACAACGGGTTGACAGTTGTGCTGGACATCCCCGCCCGAGCGGACCGATAGACACCCGGCCACGACACTGTTCATTCCGAGGCCATGCCCATCCCCGCCTGGCCTCGACGCTTCCGCCCCTTCAGTTTTGCGGCGAGTTCGGCATCCGCGTGCGGTTTCCTCTTCTTCGCCACCCACGGGAAGAACACCGCCCCTATCAGCCTCTGCGACTGCAGCATTGGTGACGCTGGTCGGCGCTGTCATGATCTATGCCTGGGCAACGCACGCAGACGCAGTCTTGATTCCGCGCGACGAAGTGGCGGAGCATGTTCCGTTCATCGCCTTGACCGCCGTCTCGACACTGGTGATCGCACTGCTTCCGCTGGGAATCCGAGGCACCACCGTGCTACGGGTGTACGAGGACGGAATCGGACGTCGCGTGAGGATCCGCAGGCTCCTGGTACACACGTACGACACCTCCGTGAAGTGGACGACATCGAGGATGTCGCGGCCGACGTCTTCCTCGTCCATACAAAGGCCCCACCATCTGCAATCCGATGATCCGCCTCCCCGTGCCCGGCCCGGTACCCACCGTGAAGCTCGTGCCGTTCGACGAAGTGAACGAGGTAGCCATCAGTGCGGATGTAATCGTTGCCGAGCCCAACACTCTCATCGAGTTGATCCGCCGACCCGCACACAAATCGTAGGCCGGAGGCTACGATCGAACTCATCGGCCGGCACGCATCTGCTGTCGGCGTGGCGGAGTGGATCTCCGCAAACGAGCTGTGCTGCAAAGTAAGTGCGTGCGGTACTTCCTGCGGAAACCGAAATTCAGGCCGAGACCGTGGAGTTGATATGACCGACAGCTGGCTTTCCCGCGACCCGTTCGACGACATCTTCGAACGATTCTTCAGCTCCGGCGGACTCCGTCAACCGCAGGTACAGCGTGTGGACCTGAGTCGGCTGCTGAACGACGATGCCAAGCAGCTGGTCGCCGAGGCCAGGAAGGCAGCCACGGAGTGGGGTAGCGCGGAGCTGACCCCCGAACATCTCCTGTATGCCGCCACTCTCGACGACCCGACCCGCGGTGTGATCAGTGGTCTGGGGCTGGATCCCGATGCGGTCGCAGAACAGATGCGCTCCCTTGCCGGTGGCGAAGGCAACGAGGGCGAGCAAGTGACGCTGAGTCCTGCGGCCAAGCGTGCACTACGGGTTGCCCAGCAGCAGGCAGGACAGTCGGGTATCAGCTACATCGGTCCCGAGCACATCCTCTACGGGATTGCCGCGAACAGCGAGAACCCGGCTGCTCATGCGCTGGCCGGCGCCAAACTCGATACCGGCGGTCGGCGCGACACATCGCAGAGCACGACGCCCACACTCGACGAGTACGGCAGAGACCTGACCGCTGAGGCGCGCGCGGGCAACGTGGACCCTGTGGTCGGACGCGCCGACGAGATCGCGCAGACCATCGAGATCCTCTCCCGTCGTCGTAAGAACAATCCGGTCCTGATCGGTGATCCCGGCGTGGGCAAAACCGCGATCGTCGAGGGTTTGGCGCAGCGAATCGTCAACGGGGACGTACCGTCGACGCTGGCCGATCGACGCGTCGTCGCGCTCGACGTCGGTTCGCTGGTCGCAGGTAGCAAGTATCGCGGCGAGTTCGAGGAGCGGTTGACGAAGATCCTCGACGAGGTTCGGGAACACTCCGACGAACTGATTCTCTTCATCGACGAGTTGCACACGATCGTCGGCGCGGGCAGTGGTGGCGAAGGTTCGATGGATGCCGGCAATCTCCTCAAGCCGGCCCTCGCGCGCGGAGAGTTGCACGCGGTCGGCGCGACCACGATCGACGAGTACCGCCGCTACATCGAGAAGGACGCGGCGCTCGAACGGCGGTTCCAGCCGGTGATGGTGTCCGAGCCGTCGGTGGACGACACCATCGAAATTCTGCGCGGACTGATCGACGTCTACGAGGAACACCATCAGGTGCACTACACCGACGAAGCACTGGTGGCTGCAGCCGAACTGTCCGACCGGTACATCACCGACCGCTTCATGCCCGACAAAGCGATCGATCTGGTCGATCAAGCCGGGGCTCGAGTACGTCTGCGCACCAAAACGCCCGATGCGGACACCCGTTCGCAAGAGGAAGAACTGGCACGACTCGAGCGGGAGAAGGACACTGCGGTTGCCGCCGAGGACTACGCCAAAGCCGGCGAGTTGAAGGACGAGATCGCTGCCCTCGAAGAGCGCGTCGGATCGAGCGGCTCGGCGTCGACACCGCAGGTCGAGGTCGTCGACATTGCCGAAGTGATCTCGCGACAGACCGGCATCCCGGTCTCCGAACTGACAGCAGAAGAACGCCAACGGCTCCTGGACCTCGAGGACGTGCTCCACGCTCGCGTGGTCGGGCAGGAACAAGCAGTCTCAGCAGTGGCCGAAGCGGTGCGAAGGGCGCGCTCAGGTCTGTCCGACCCGAACAGGCCGATCGGCTCGTTCCTGTTCCTCGGCCCCACCGGGGTCGGCAAGACCGAACTCGCGAAGGCGCTTGCTGCGGCCGTGTTCGGTGATGAGGACCGGATGATTCGCTTCGATATGAGCGAATTCCAGGAGAAGCACACCGTCTCCCGTCTGGTCGGGGCTCCCCCGGGCTACGTCGGGTACGAGGAGGCAGGACAACTCACGGACAAGGTTCGCCGTCAGCCGTACTCGGTGGTCCTGTTCGACGAGATCGAGAAGGCGCACACCGATGTGTTCAACGTGCTTCTTCAGCTCCTCGACGACGGCCATGTCACCGACGCGCAAGGCCGCACAGTAGATTTCAAGAACACCATCGTCATTCTCACCAGCAACATCGGGTCCGATCTCATCCTGGCCGACACCAGCGGCGACATCGAGACGCTGACCCCGAAGCTGATGGAGCGACTGCACTCCCATTTCCGGCCCGAGTTCCTCAACCGTATCGATGAGACGGTGGTGTTCCACCGGCTCGACAAGGCACAGCTGCGCGAGATAGTCGACCTGATCCTCAACGGGACCCGGCGACGGTTGCGAGCCCAGGACGTCGATCTGGACATCACCGAGAGCGCGGTCGACTGGCTGGTGGACACCGGGTTCGCACCGGAGTTCGGTGCTCGCCCGTTGCGGCGCACCGTCCAGAAGCAACTCGACAACAGGCTGTCGAACCTGCTGCTTGCCGGAACGCTCGGCGCGGGAGACACGGTGCGAGTCGACACCGGTCCTGATGGTCTGGTGCTCGAGACGGTCACCGGTGGAGACGACAAGCAAGATCCCGAGGGCGACTCATCGGCGGAGGACTGATCAGCTATCGGTCTCCCCATGCACCCGGTCGTGCAGCGCCTCCATCTTCACGTCGAGGTCACGGGCGGTTTCTGCAGCAACGCGGAGTTCCTCACGCAGTGCATCCGGCACCGCGCGGTCGTGCTTGTAATAGATCTTGTGCTCGAGACTTGCCCAGAAGTCCATCGCGACCGTGCGGATCTGGAGTTCGACGTAGACCGACTCCATGCGGTCGGACATGAACACGGGGATCTCGACGATCACGTGGACACTGCGATAACCGTTCGGTTTGGGCCGGGCGATGTAGTCCTCGATCTCGACCACACCGACGTCACCCTGTCGCGTGATCATGTCCATGATGCGGTAGACGTCCGAAGTGAAGCTGCACGTGATGCGAATGCCGGCGATGTCGCGAACATGCTCACGCACGCCTTCGAGCGTCTGGGGAGCACCCTTGCGGCGCGCCTTCGCAATGATCGACTCGGGCGACTTGAGTCGCGACTTGACGTGCTCGATCGGGTTGTAGTCGCGGGCGTAGGTGAACTCGTCGCGCAAGATGTTGATCTTGGTCATCATCTCGTCGATGCCGAACTTGTAGACCATGAGAAACCGAGTGAGCTCGCTCTTCAGGTCCTGCAGCGATACCGGCGGCCGAGCGGAGGCATCCTCCGGCTCGTCGGGTAGGGGCACGCCCTGTTCAGGACCGTCCACCGTCGTTGTCACTCGGTTCCTCCTCGATGTGTTCCGCTATCGAGTCTGCCAGCTCCTCACGGCGGGGCTCGGTTCTCGCTCGCAATATCTGCCGCAACGTGCGCGGATACACACCTGTTTCACGCCTCGCCTTCTTACGAGTGATCAGCACACCCACGAGGGCGAGCACCCAGATCGGGTATTGAGCGAGCCACGCGACCCGGAACGAATCGAAGCCGTATCCGCCGAACGCGTCGAGCAGTACACCCATCGTCTGGACGACCAGCAACGTCGCGAGGAAGCCCCCGATGTTGACGATGCCCTGTGCGGTACCGAGCGCAGTCGACGGGTTGAACGTGCGTGCATAGTCGAATCCGACCATCGAACCCGGCCCGCCGACAGAGATGACGATGATGAGCAGCACCAGCAGCCAGATCGGCGCGGGTCCTGGCAACGCGAGCACCACCGTCCAGGCGCTCGCGCACGCGATGATGATCGACAGCACGAGCCACGATCGGTGATTCGGGAAGCGGCCGGTGAGAATACCGAGAATCGGACCGGCTGCGATCGCGGTGGCCACCGATACCGTGAGCATCGAGCCGGCTGCCGCGGCCGACAGGCCCTGCGCGGATTCGAGGTACGGCACACCCCACATCAAGGCGAACGTGGTCACCGAGAACTGGGTGCCCATGTGGGTGAAGAACCCCAGCCGTGTACCCGGTCGACGCCACACGCCGCCGATCTGACCGAGCACATTGCGCAGTCCCGCCGCCGGGACCTCCAGGTGTTCCCCGGTCGGAGCGTTCCGTACGACCGCGACCACCAGGACGCAGGCAATGACCCCCAACGCCGCGGCGCTGGCGTAGGCAGCGGTCCACCCCTGACCGGACAGGATGAGCACGAACGGAACAGCCGACAACACCTGTCCGAGTTGCCCGAGGATGCCCGTCAACTGCGACACCACCGGAACCCGGCGCGGAGCGAACCACACCGGGACCAGCCTCAGCACCGAGATGAACGTGAGAGCGTCACCGACCCCGACGAACACACGACCGGCGTACGCGATGGGCAGCGAGTCGGTGACAGCGAGCACGAACTGGGCCACCGCCATGATGGCGGCACCCAACGCGATGACCTTGCGCGACCCGAATCGATCGAGCAGAACTCCGGCGGGAATCTGCATGCCCGCGTAGACGATGAGCTGCAACACCACGAACCCGGACAACACGGACGGGGAGATGTCGAAGCGCTCGGTCGCGGCCAGACCCGAAACACCGAATGTCGTGCGGTGCAGGACCGCGACCAGGTAGGCGAAGACACCGACACCCCAGACCAGCCATGACCTCATGGGATATACACGATACGCCGGAGTTCGTTAGGTCGGTTAACTACTCTCGTCCGAGCGACACCCACGTCGGGTCCGAAGCCCGCTCACCGACCACCTCACCCGCGAGAGCGTCGAGACGCGCGACGTGCTCGTCCGACAGCGTCACATCGAGTGCGCCCGCGTTTTCGGTGACGCGCCCAGCGAAACGGGTACCGGGGATCGACACCGACGGCAGAGCGAACGCGCGAGCCTTCGCATCGAGCCATGCCAGAGCAACCTGCGCGACCGTGGCGTCGGTCTCATCAGCGACGGCGCGCACCTTCGCACGCAGCTCCAGGTTCGCGGGAAGCGCTCCTTCTGCAAATCGCGGGAACCGGTGCCGCAAGTCGCCGTCCCCGATCTGTCCCGGCGCGAACGCGTCGGTCAGCAAACCGCGGCTGACCGGCGAGAACGGCACGAAGCCGATCCCGAGTTCGGCAGCGGTCGGCACCACATTGCGTTCCACATCGCGCGAGATGATGCTCCACTCCGACTGGATCGCGGCGATCGGGTGCACGGCGTGCGCGCGCCGCAGCTCCTCGCCCGTGGCCTCGGAAAGACCGAGGTGGCGTACCTTCCCCGCCTTGACCAGCTCGGCCATCGCACCGACGGTCTCCTCGATCGGAACCTCGGGATCGACGCGGTGCAGGTAATACAGATCCACCACGTCCACACCGAGCCGCTGCAGCGACTCGTCGATCGCCTCGTGCACGTAATCGGGGCGTCCGTTGATCGACCGGTTGTCCTTCCCGAGGCCCCCGACGAGACCGAACTTCGTGGCCAGCTGCACCTCGTCGCGGCGATCACTCAGCAGCTTCCCGACGACCTGTTCACTCGTGCCGCTGCCGTAGATGTTCGCCGTGTCGATGAAGGTGACGCCGATGTCCACCGCGTGGTGCAGTGTCGCGAGAGCCTCGTCGAGATCGACCGCCCCGTAGACCGGGGCAACGGACATGGCGCCGTAGCCCTGGGCGCTGACGGTCAATCCGGGTGCGAGCTCCACGGTGGGGACGGGCATCGAGCACTCTCCTCGAGTAGACGAACACAGAACACGACAATCACTACACGACAATCTCTCCGATCCTTCCGCACATTGCCCCGCCGCGCAGGTTCGAGAATCACCGTGATTCGAACCCCGCCGCGCCTAGGCTGGATCCATGGCGATCGACTGGACCGAAATGCAGCGCACCGCCCGAAGTGAATTCGACGCGCGGCTCCCCCGAATCACCGACTGGTCCGCTCCCACCCCCGACACCGAGTGGACCGTCGCCGACCTCGTACGACACATGGTCGACGAACAGCGGTGGGTCGCGCCGATCCTGGAAGGGCGCACCCTCGCCGACGCGGAGGCCACACTCGAACCGATCCGCGACGACCTCGCCGCAGAATGGCACCGATACGCGGAGAAAGCCACCGCCGCGTGGGAGGCCACCCCGCTCGACGCGAACGTGCACCTGTCGTACGGCACCGTGACCTGCCTCGAATACCTCAAACAGCAGGTGGGCGACATCGCCGTGCACACGTGGGATCTGGCACGCGCCGTCGGTGGCGGCGACCGGCTCAACCCCGGTCTGGTCGATGCGGTGTGGTCCGAGCTCGAGCTGCAGCGTGACATGCTTGCGTCGAGCGGATTGTTCGCGCCTCCCGTCCCGATAGCCGACGACGCTCCCGTGCAAGACCGGTTGATCGCCCTCACCGGTCGCGATCCCCGACAGCCGTGACCCCCCGAAAGCAGAGAACGCCATGAGCGACCGGTCCTCCTCCGGCACCCCCGACATCAAGCCCCGCAGCCGCGACGTCACCGACGGCATGGAGAAGACCGCATCGCGCGGGATGCTGCGCGCCGTCGGGATGGGCGACGACGACTGGGCCAAGCCGCAGATCGGTGTGGCCTCGTCGTGGAACGAGATCACACCCTGCAACCTGTCGCTGGACCGTCTCGCGCAGTCTGTGAAGGACGGGGTGCACGCGGCCGGCGGGTATCCGCTCGAGTTCGGAACCATCTCTGTCTCCGACGGCATCTCGATGGGTCACGAGGGCATGCACTTCTCCCTCGTCTCCCGCGAGGTGATTGCCGACAGCGTGGAGACGGTCATGCAGGCCGAGCGGCTCGACGGATCGGTGCTGCTCGCCGGGTGCGACAAGTCGCTGCCCGGAATGCTCATGGCTGCCGCGCGGCTCGACCTCGCCTCGGTGTTCCTGTACGCGGGTTCGATCCTCCCCGGCATCGCGAAACTGTCTGATGGCACTGAACGCGACGTGACGATCATCGACGCGTTCGAAGCGGTCGGTGCGTGCGCGCGCGGGTTGATGTCCGAAGAGGATCTCGGCGCGATCGAGCGCGCGATCTGTCCCGGCGAGGGCGCGTGCGGCGGGATGTACACGGCGAACACCATGGCCAGCGCCGCGGAAGCACTCGGCATGTCGCTTCCGGGCAGCGCGTCACCGCCTGCCACCGACCGCCGTCGCGACGGGTTCGCACGACGCAGCGGACAGGCCGTCGTGGAGATGCTGCGGCGCGGCATCACCGCGTCCGACATCCTCACCAAGGAAGCCTTCGAAAACGCTATCGCGGTGGTGATGGCGTTCGGCGGATCCACCAATGCCGTGTTGCACCTGCTCGCGATCGCCCACGAGGCCGACGTCGATCTCACGCTCGACGACTTCGTGAGGGTCGGCGCACGCGTCCCGCACCTCGCCGACGTCAAACCGTTCGGTCGGCACGTCATGAAGGACGTCGACCACATCGGCGGAGTTCCGGTGATCATGAAAGCCCTGCTCGATGCCGGTCTTCTGCACGGCGACTGCCTCACCGTCACCGGCGCGACCGTCGCGGAGAACCTGGCGGGGATCGCGCCGCCCGATCCCGATGGAAAGGTGCTGCGCGCGCTGAACGACCCGATCCATCCCACCGGCGGCATCACGATCCTGCGTGGATCCCTCGCACCGGGTGGCGCGGTGGTGAAGTCTGCGGGCTTCGACGAGTCCGTCTTCGAAGGCACCGCGCGGGTATTCGAACGCGAACGTGCGGCGATGGATGCCCTCGAGGACGGCACCATCACCGCGGGCGACGTGGTCGTCATCCGCTACGAAGGCCCCAAGGGCGGCCCGGGGATGCGTGAGATGCTCGCGATCACCGGCGCCATCAAGGGCGCAGGCCTCGGCAAGGACGTCCTGCTGCTCACCGACGGACGATTCTCCGGCGGCACCACCGGCCTGTGCGTCGGGCATGTCGCGCCCGAGGCCGTCGACGGCGGCCCCATCGCGTTCGTCCGCGACGGCGACCGGATCAGGCTCGATGTTGCGAACGGTCTGCTCGATGTCCTCGTCGACGACGCCGAAACAGCGACGCGGCGACAGGGCTGGAAGCCACTGCCGCCGCGCTACACCAAGGGTGTACTGGCGAAATACACGAAACTCGTCGGGTCCGCATCACAGGGCGCTGTGTGCGGGTGACCACTCCGGTCAGATCGGCCGGAACCCCGCACCGGCGCCACCGCGCGCATCGATGTCGGCCATGATCACGTCGATGTTCGTGCCGACCTCGGGACCGACGCACGGCGCCAGCAGGTAGGCGTTGACCATCGCGACCAGGGTGGTACCGACGACGAGCGGTGCACCCGAATCGCCCTCGATGACGCAGACCTGAGTCCATGTCTCCTGAGCGCCGAAGACGTCGCCCCACACGATGCCGCAGGTGTTGCCGGTGGTGCGGCCTTCCTTGCAGGCGATGTTCGGGAATCCGGCGGGGGTACCGAGCCCGGTGATGGTGACGTTGCCGATGCGGTTGACCGGGGTGACCCTGTCGCCGTAGAACTCGATGACCGCGTAATCGAGGGTCTCGTTCGTCGACACGATGTGGCCCAGTGTTCCGGCATCGATGGCCTGCTCGGACTTGACCGTCATGCCCGGTTCGCCGCAGTGCGCCGCCGTGAGTCCGACGAGCCGACCGGCCGCGTCGTGTCCGATCGTGGTGAGCGTGCAGTCGTACACATTCTCGTCACCGTGACCGAGCGTGATACCCGATCCACCGCCGAGCACGACCGGAGGGGCAGCCGTGGCTACCGCCGCACCGCTGCCGACCAGGGCAATCGCGGTTGCGAATACCACAGCAAGTCTTTTGAACATCATTCCCCTCCAACGCGGTCTGCCCCGACCGTCTCCGCGGTCAGCGTACTAGAGCGCCGTCACCGTACTAGAGGTTTACGCACTATGCGGGGTTGGAACCGAGACTTTCGAGCGCCTTCCTGGCTTCCTCGAGTTCGCGACTCAACTGCGCGACGCGTTCCTCCACGGTTCGGCGTGCCTCGTCGATCACCGAGTGCACGGCTTCGATCGCGGTCTCGTCGCCGAGTTCCTTGACGGCGCGTTCGACGGCATCGGGCGCAACCGCCGCGGGCTTGCCGATCTTCCGCGTGCCCTGTGCGACAGCGACCGTCCATTCGTTCTCGGGGTCGATCGTGACGGTGATGCTGATGGCTGCGGGCTTCTTGGCGCCTCGTTTGGCCGGGGCCTTGGGCTTGGCGGGCTCGGTGCCGGCCGCAGACGGCGGATTCGCAGGAGTGGAGGTCACGGTGGTCTTCTCCTTGGCTGCCGGCCGGGAGGCGGGCGGTGTGGGTTCGGCTTTCGCAGGTGGAGTTGTTGCTGCGGGGGGCTGTGCCGCCGGAGGCTTCGGGGCGGGTGCCCGGGTCGCAGCGGGCGCCTTCGCGGCGGCCTTTTTCGGCGACGCCTTCGTTGCCACATCTCGGGTGAAGCGCAACTCGTCGGTTTCGAAGGGGAGCTCGTCGTTGACCCCCTTGGGGCGGACGGTGACCGTGGTCCCCTCGATCGAGATGACTCGCGCCGACGTCCCCGGCTCGATCCCCAGACTGGAAATCCCCTCGACGAGATATACCGTGGCGCGGCGCCCTTCCGCGAGGGCGGAGCTCAATTCCGTGAGTTGTTCCTCGGTCAGATGGTCCGCACGTCTACGGGGCGGCATGCCACGTCCTTTCTCGGCTCTGCTGTGCGATCGACGGCGCCCACTCTCGCACATCTGTACGACACTCCGTCCGTCCAGAGGCACCTTGATCGCCTCGTCACAACGGAACCCGGCGTGTGCCCCGGACCACGACAAGGAAGGATGTCGGGTGTGAACTCGCCGGAGCAACGACCGCAGCCCGGCCTCGACATGCTTGCCGCCATTCAGAGGGAGCTCGAACGCAGCCTGCTCGGGGGCGAACGCCGCTATACGGTCGACGAGGTCGCCACGATGGCAGGCATGTCCCCCGCGCGGGTCCGGCGACTGTGGCAGGCGTTGGGATTCACCGTCGATCCCGAGCCCGACGCGGAGATGTTCACCGACGGCGACGTCGGTGCGCTACGGGATATCGCGGCGATCGTCGGTAGCGGCGTGATCGACGAGAACCTCGAGCTCTCGGCGGCCCGGTCGCTCGGCCAGTCGATCTCACGACTCGCCGAATGGGAACTGACCCTGTTCAACACCCACCTCTTCGACAACCTCGTCGAGGAGCATTCCGATGTGTCGGCCGAGGAGATGCCCGATCTCATCGATGCGCTCGTGCAGCAGCTGTCGATGCGGGCCGAAACCCTGCAGAGCCACATCTGGCGACGTCACATCGTCAGTACCACGGAGCGTTCCGTCTGGCGCCCCGAGGGAGACGCACCTCTGCGCGAGGTCGTGGTCGGATTCGCCGACATGGTCGGCTACACACAGCTCACCCGTCGCATCGATGCGGGGGAACTCAACGAACTGCTCGAGTACTTCGAATCCGAGGTCACTGCGGCCATCACCGGACACCACGGGTGGGTCATCAAGACCGTGGGCGACGAAGTGATGTTCGCGGCGGAGGATCCGGCCGACGGCGCACGGATCGCGCTCGAACTGCAGGAGACCTTCGGCGCGAGCAAGGACACACCTGAGCTCCGGGTGGGCCTGGCCTGGGGGCCGGTGCTGGCACGCTTCGGCGACCTGTTCGGTTCCGTCGTCAACAACGCTGCCCGTCTCACCGGCGCGGCCCGGCCCGGCTCGATCCTGGTGGACGAGAAGCTCGCCGCCGAGCTCGATCCGGACGAGTTCCGGATCCAGCCTCTGCGCAGGCTCAGGGTCAAGGACTTCCGCCGGTCGCGGCCGTTCGTCCTGCGGGCGCCGGATCGACGACGCTGGTCCCTCTGATCAGACCCCCCGGCACTACTGCCCCCTCGCCGCGCGACGAGCCGCGAGGAAGTCGTCGACGATCTGTTCGCATGCCCCCCGCCCGATAGGCGGCAGGGTGACGAGCCGGTTGAACACGACCGGGCCGACCAGCTGGATGAGAGCGAGGTCGTAGTCGAACTCGCCGAGGTCCTCGTGCGCCGACTCCGTGCCGAGCACGCGGTCGAACGACGAGCGGTAGCGCTCGACGAGCTGCTCGCGCAGCGATTGTAGTTCGGGGCGTTCCAGAGCTTCCGGGTCCGCCGGGCGGCTCGCGTGGACGAGTTCCGGTCCCATCCCGAGCCAGCACATCGCGGCGAGGGGAATGGGTACTTCCTCGACGATCCGCGCCTGACCGATGAGCAGTTCGACGAGTTGTTCGCGCAGGTCGGCGTTCTCCGGCACGGGCGGGGCCGGCGGGATCAAGCGCGCGAAGGCAGCGGCCACGAGCTCGGTGCCGTTCGCGAAATGCCGGTAGAGCGTCGCGCGACCCACCCCGGCGCGGGTTGTCACGGCATCGATCGTGACGGCGTCGGCGCCGCCCGTGGCGAGCAGGTCGGTGGCGGCGTCGAGCAGCCGTGCCCGCGACCGCACCTTCCGTGGATCGGGTTCTCGGGATGTCTGGGCATCGTCGCGTGCGCTCACACCCACAGTTTCTCTCGTGTCGGTCATGACCTGGTTATGGAACCGTCGTTTCCGTTACGATACCGACAGTCTCGTTTGTGGTTCCGCAAATCCTCAGTGGCCCCAGAAGAGTGGTTCCAGAAATCCGCCGCGACGTTCGGAAGGCAACCGTGCCCGAAGCATCAGCACCTCCGGAGTCCGAGATTCGCACTGCCCGTATGACGCGCGCTCAACTGTGGCTGCTCGTCGTGGCGTGCGCCTCGGTGTCCGCGGTAATTGCGGCGATGGCGGCACTCAACACCGCGTTGCCCGACATCGCCGTCGATACCGGTGCAACGCAGAGTCAACTGACATGGGTGGTCGACGGCTACACGCTCGCACTCGCCGCACTACTGCTCCCGTGCGGCGCCCTGGGAGACCGGTTCGGCCGGCGCGGCGTCCTCGTCATCGGCCTGGTGATCTTCGGCCTCGGGTCGGCGCTTCCGCTGATCACCGACGGTCCGACGTGGTTGATCGCGTCGCGGGGCATCGCCGGCGTCGGGGCTGCCCTGGTCATGCCGGCCACGCTGTCGCTCATCACGACGGGATTCTCTCCGGAGCACCGAGCACGAGCGATCGGGATCTGGGCTGGGGTGGCCGGATCCGGGGCAGTCGTCGGCATGATCGTCTCCGGAGTCATCCTCGAATACGCCTCATGGAAGCTGATCTTCGGCGGATTCGCTGTCGCATCCCTCGTCATGGTCGTGATGTCACTGACGATCCCGTCCTCGCGGGCCGAGAATCCCGGGCGCTTCGACATCGGCGGCAGCATCCTCGCGATCGCGTCCATCGGCCTGTTCGTCCTGGGTGTGATGGAAGGCCCCCATCGGGGCTGGCTCGACCCGGTGACACTGGGTTGCGTCGCTGTCGGTCTCGCTGCCGCCGTCGGGTTCGTGTTCGCCGAACTACGAGCCTCCGAGCCACTGCTCGACATGCGCCTGTTCGGCAACCGCGAATTCGGCGTGGGTGCCGCTGCTCTGAACCTGCAGTTCCTCGCCGGGTTCGGGCTGTTCTTCCTGATGGTGCAGTATCTCCAGCTCGTCCAAGGCTATTCACCGCTGATGTCGTCCGTCGCGATGACTCCCATCTTCGTCCTCGTGATGATCATGTCGGTCGCAGTGCCGCTGATGCTCCGATGGATCGGACTGCGCATCCTGATGAGCGTCGGCCTGGCCTTGATCGGGGTGTCGCTGATCTTCCTCGGCCTGCTCGACGCGGACTCGTCGTACCTCGATGTCGCGCTGGCGATGATGGTGACGGGCGTCGGCGTCGGATTCTGTACCGCCCCCGGGACGCACGCGATCGTGTCGAACACCCCGGAAGACCAGCAGGGTGTCGCATCGGCCGTAAACGATGCGACGCGCGAGATCGGGGCGGCAATCGGTGTCGCTGCGGCGGGCAGCGTCCTCGCCGCCGCATACGGGAACCGGATCGCGCCGACCGCGGAGATGATCCCGGAACCGGCGCGGGGGGCCGTGGAGGATTCCCTCGCCGCCGCCTTGCAGGTCGCGGAACAGGCCGGTCCTCAGGGCGAACAACTCGCCGCACTCGCCCAGGACGCGTTCCTCGAGGGCATGCAGCAGGCCTCATTCGCTCTCGCGGCGGTTCTGCTGGTGGGCGCGGTCGGTGCGGCATTCTGGGCGCCGCCACGCAGCTGAGCCCAACCTCTTCCAGAACCCACAGGTCCCATCCGCAACGCCCATCCACCATGCCCATCGTCGATTCGGCGGTGGGCATTGTGTCGTGGGCGCGATCACTGTAGCCTTCAGTTAACAGTTACTCATCGTCACACTTAAAGGTGGAGGCATGACCGCATCGCTCACCCGCGAGAACAGCAAGGGTTTCGTTCCAGGACTCCCGATCTCCGACCGCGAGGACACCGCGCGACGCCTGCTCGCATCGTCCGCCCGCAAGTCGTACGACCCGGTCATCGAGGTCGACTGGGACGCACCGATCCCCGACGACAAATTCGGCATGACACCGGAATGGAGCACGCTCTACGGCACCGCACTGTGGGACGAGCTGACCGACGAGCAGCGCATCGAGCTGACCAAGCACGAGGCTGCGAGCGTGTCGGGCGTCGGCCTGTGGTTCGAGATCCTGCTCATGCAGATGCTGCTGCGCGACGTGTACGGCCGCAACAAGCACTCGAGCCATGTGCAGTTCGCGCTCACCGAGGTCGCCGACGAGTGCCGTCACTCCGTGATGTTCGCGCACGCCGGCGAACGCCTCGGAATGCCCGGCTACGGTCCTCCGAAGTACATCCATCACCTGGGACGGCTGTGGGGTCACTACTTCCGCGGCGCCAACGCCTACGCCTCGGTGATGGCCGCCGAGGAGATCCTCGACATGATGCAGCGCGACTTCATGCGCGACGAGCGCGTCCAGCCGGTCACCCGCACTGTGAGCAAGATCCACGTCCTCGAGGAAGCTCGGCACATCCGGTTCGCTCGCGAGGAGGTCACCCGACGACTCACAGGCGCGAGCCGCACACGGCTCGCGATCGAGCGTGTCAACACTGCGGTGGTCGTGTACTTCGTCGTCAAGAGCATGATCCATCCCCGCGTGTACACCAACGCCGGGCTCGACCGTGACCGCGCCCTCGCCGAGGCGAAGGGCAACAAGCACCACCACGACAAGGTGCGCAAGTCCGGCGCCAAGCTCATGACGTTCCTCGACAGCGTCGGACTGATCGGCGGGCCGTCGAAGATCCTCTACAAGAAGGTTCATCTTCTCTGACGGCTCATCTGCCCTGACCGAGACGGACCCACTGAGCGGAACGGCGCGGCCGAACCATCGGCCGCGCCGTTACGCTCCGGTCCCATGAGTATCGCGAACCCGGCCGATTTCACCGGACACGCAGTCGTCGTCACCGGCGGCACGAAGGGCATCGGCTTCGTCATCGCCGAGACCTTCCTCGCTTCGGGCGCCGACGTGCTCGTGTGCGGGCGGTCCGAGCCCGAGACTCTCCCGGAAGCGGACGGCCGCAAGGCGTCGTTCTTCGCCGCAGACATCCGTGCCGCCGACCAGGCGGCTGCCGTCGTCGATGCGGCGGCCGCCGAATTCGGCCGACTCGATGTGCTGGTCAACAATGCGGGGGGCTCCCCCGACGCGGACGCGGCGACGGTGTCGACACGATTCTTCGACCGGATCCTCTCCCTCAATCTTTCTGCGCCCTTCTATGCAGCACAGGCCGCGAACCGCGTCATGAGCACCCAGCCCACCGGCGGCTCGATCATCAACATCGGCAGTGTGTCGGCGCACGATCCCCAGCCCGGCACCGCCGCATACACCGCAGCCAAGGCCGGCCTGCTCGCACTCACCAAGGCGCTCGCGCTCGAGTGGGCACCGAAAGTGCGGGTCAATCACATCACCACGGGCCTGATCCGTACCGAAGCTGCAGCTCACGTCTACGGCGACGACGGTGGAGCTGCGGTGACGAAGACTCTGCCCATGCAGCGGATGGCCGTGCCCTCCGACATCGCGGGGGCCTGCCTGTACCTGGCCGGACCGCTTGCGTCCTACGTCAACGGCGCCGATCTCGCCGTCCACGGCGGGGGCGAGGTGCCCGCGCGCTTCATGGCTCTGAATCCTCAGTAACAACTCCCGATAGCCGACACCTCCGCCCCCGGCGCCACCGCGGCCCGGGGGCGTTTTCGGCTGTACATCCACCATCGAAGACTGTGACCCTTGACACCACATCCTGGTGAATGTACCTTCAGGCTTAATGAATGAGTATTCATTCTCTCACTTCGACAAGGGAGTCACCATGACCGACTTCGACGACATCACCTACGAGGTCGACGGCGCCGCCGCGATCATCACGATCAATCGCCCCGAGCGCTACAACGCCTTTCGCGGCAAGACCGTCGAGGAACTGATCAAGGCTTTCCGCTCCGCCTGGGCCGACACCCGCGTCTCGGCGATCATCCTCACCGGCGCGGGAGAGAAGGCCTTCTGCACCGGCGGCGACGTCAAACAGCGCGCCGAGACCGGCGATTACGGCCCCACCGAGAGCGGCATGTTCGAGATCGGCAACCTGCACAAGCTCATCCGCGATGTTCCCAAACCCGTCATCGCTGCGGTCAACGGCATCGCCGTCGGCGGCGGACACGTCCTGCACGTCCTGTGCGATCTCACCATCGCCTCGGAGAACGCGAAGTTCGGCCAGGCCGGACCCCGCGTCGGATCGTTCGATGCCGGATTCGGCTCCGCCTTCCTCGCCCGCATCGTCGGCGAGAAGCGCGCCCGCGAGATCTGGTACCTGTGCCGCCAGTACGACGCCCCCACAGCCGAGCGTTGGGGTCTCGTGAACTGGGTGGTCCCCCAGGACAAGTTGCTCGACGAGGCCAAGGCCGTCGTCGCCGAGATCGCCGAGAAGAGCCCCACCGCGATCCGATTCCTCAAGCAGTCGTTCAACGCCGACACCGATCACCAGGCCGGTCTGAGTAACCTCGCGATGTCTGCACTCGACCTGTTCGGCAAGTCCGACGAAGGCCTCGAAGGAGCGAAGGCATTCGCCGAGAAGCGGCCCGCCGAATTCTCGAAGTACGTCAAGGCCTGACCGCATCTTCCACGCCGAGAGGACAATTCACATGAACAACATCGCACTCGTCACGGGAGCCGGTTCCGGAATCGGTAAATCCATTGCGTTGGCCTTCGCCGCGCAGGGCGACAAGGTGATCGCCGCCGACCTCGATCTCGCGGCCGCCGAGGCCACCGCGAAGGAGCACCCCGACCTGATCACCGCGCTCCCCGTCGACATCTCCGACCGCGGCCAGGTCGACGCACTCCGCGAACACACCCACGCTCAGGTCGGTGTACCCAACGTCCTCGTCAACGCTGCAGGATGGGACCGGACCGACCAGTTCCTCAATGCCACAACCGAATTTGCGCAGAAGGTCGTCGCGATCAACTACCTCGGCCCGGTGAACATCTGCAGCGCCTTCCTGCCCGGGATCATCGAGGCAGGCAACGGCGGGCGGGTCATCAACCTCGCCAGCGACGCCGGCCGCGTCGGCAGCTCGGGCGAATCCATCTACGCCGGGGCCAAGGGCGGCGTCATCGCGCTCACCAAATCGCTTGCACGAGAAATGGCACGGCACAGCATCAACGTCAATTGTGTGTGCCCCGGCCCCACCGACACACCGCTGTTCCAGTCACAGGACGAGAAGCTCAAGGCGGCACTGATCAAAGCCATCCCGTTCCGGCGGCTCGCCCGCCCCGACGAGGTCGCCGCCCCGGTTCTGTTCTTCGCTTCCGACTCCGCATCGTTCATCACCGGACAGGTGATCAGCGTCAGCGGCGGCCTCACCATGGCCGGCTGAGCGCACTCACCAGGACAGGACGAGACACATGACCGCGTCGTACAACGCCCGGGCCTACCGGGAGTACTTCGAGAACGACTTCACGTATCTCAACGGATTCCGGCGCAACACCGGGCGTTACGCGCACCGGGTCGCCCTCACCGACCCCGCTTCCGGGCGCCGGTGGACCTACCAGCAGCTCGGTGAACGAGTCGACCGGATCGCGACCGGCCTCGCCGACGCGGGTGTCCGGAGCGGCGACGTCGTCGCGTACCAGCTGTTCAACGGAATCGAGTTCGCCGAGCTGTACCTCGCGGTGCAGGCCGTCGGCGCTGTCGGCTCACCAGTCAACTTCCGTCTGGCCGCGGGAGAGACCGCGTTCGTGCTCGACACCAGCACACCGAAAGCGTTCGTCTACGACACCGAACTCACTCCGACCGTGGAGGGGGCACTCGAACACTCGTCGCACACACCCGATGTGATGATCGCGGTCGGCGACGGCGAGACCGTCTCCGTCCCGGGTGCCACCGCGATGCGCTACCAGGATCTCCCCGCCGACCGGATCGCGTTGCCGCCGCTGCACCGGACCGTCTGGGACGAGACCACCCGCCTGTACACGTCGGGCACCACCGGCATGCCCAAGGGCGTCCCGCTCAACAGCATGATCGAGATCCTCAGCGCGCACGACGTGATCATGCATTTCCCGCTCGGCCCCGAGGACAGGACACTCAACATGACCCCGTGGTTCCACCGCGGCGGCCTGTACTCCGGCGGACCGAACCCGACGTTCTACATCGGCGGACAGGTGGTGCCGCTGCGCACCTTCGATCCCGATCGGGTCCTCGATCTCGTCGAAGAGCTGGGCCTGACCTTCCTCATCGGCGCACCCACGAACCTCGCCATGCTCGCCACCGCGCAGGAGCAACGTGCCCGCGACCTGTCGACACTGCGCGGCATCGTCACGATGGGCGCTCCCCTCGAGCGCGATGCTGCACTCCGCTACCAGAAGGTGCTCAACCCGCGAATCTTCAACGGGTACGGGAGCACCGAGGGGTTCTGGAACACCTTCCTCCGTCCGTCCGATCTCCCCGAGCACGCCGGGACCGCGGGCCGCGCCTGTACCGACGACGATGTTCGCGTCGTGCACGTGTATCCGGAACGGCTCGCCGATCCTGACGACGTGGTCGCGCGCGACGGCGACGAGGTAGGCGAGGTCATCGTCCGGTCACCGAAGTGTTCCAACGCCTACTTCGACTCTCCGGACCAGGAGAAGGCCAAGTTCCGGAACGGCTGGTTGCACATCGGAGACCTGGCGACGTGGGATGCCGGCGAGTTCGTCACGATCGTCGGCCGCAAGGACGACATGCTCGTCTCCGGCGGAGAGAACGTGCATCCCGTTCAGGTCGAAGAAGCACTCAATCAGCACCCGGGCGTGCAGGACTCATTGGTCGTCGGTGTCCCGGACGAACGGTGGGGGCGCATCGTCGTCGCCTATGTCGTCGCGTCCGATCCCGACCTGACCGTCGACGCGCTCGACGAGCACTGCCGCGCTCACCACCTGCTGTCCTCGTTCAAACGGCCGCGAGCATACCGGTTCGTCGATTCCCTCCCGGTTTCGGCAACGGGAAAGAAGCTGCACTACAAGGCAACCGCGGCGGCAGCGAACGAATTCACCGACGGCCACTTCACCACCCCTACCGCTACCGGGATGATCCGATGAACAACGCACTGATCCACGAATCCGAACATCTCCAGTTCCGCGAGGTCGCACGAGACTTCGTACGCGAGAAGATCACACCCGTCCACGAGGACTGGGAACGCGCGAGCTGCCTCGATCGCTCCCTGTTCGTCGAGGCAGGCAAGCTCGGCCTGCTGGGCTTCTCGGTCCCCGACGAGTACGGCGGGCCGGGTGTCGACGACTTCCGCTACAACGCCATCTTGATCGACGAGGTCAACCGGGCCGGTCATGCCGCCGCCGGTATCGCGTTCTCGCTGCAGAACGATGTAGTGCTGCCCTATCTCACCGACATGACCACAGACGAACAGAAAGCACGCTGGCTGCCCCGCGTCGTCAGCGGCGAGACGGTCCTCGGCATTGCGATGACCGAACCCGGAACGGGCAGCGACCTGACGGGCATCCGCACGTCGGCGGTCCGCGACGGCGACCACTACATCGTCAACGGCTCGAAGACGTTCATCTCCAACGGACAGAACGGTGACTTGTTCGTCGTCGCGACCCGCACCTCCGACGACCCGCACAAGGGCCTGACGCTGCTGGTCGCCGAAGCCGACATGCCCGGCTTCTCGCGTGGCCGGAACCTGGAGAAGATCGGTCTGCACGCGCAGGACACCAGTGAGCTGACGTTCACCGATATGCGTGTGCCCGTCGCGAATCGCCTGGGCGAGGAGGGGCAGGGCTTCTATCAGCTCGTGCACAATCTGCCTCAGGAGCGCTTGTCGCTCGCAGTGGGTGCGGTCGCCGCAGCCGAAGGTATCTTCGAGACGACGCTCGCCTACGTGCGGGAACGCAAGGCCTTCGGTAAACCGGTGTCCGGCTTCCAGAACACCCAGTTCGTGCTGGCCGAACTGTCCACCGAACTCGACCTGGCCCGCACCTTCCTCGACGACTGCATCGCCGAGCACGTCGACGGCAGGCTCACCGCCGCTCGCGCCGCGCGGTTGAAGTGGTGGACCACCGAACTGCAGGTGCGTGTCGCCGACCGATGCCTGCAGTTGCACGGCGGCTACGGTTACATGCGTGAGTACGCCGTGTCGCGGGCATTCGTCGATGCCCGCATCCAGACGATCTACGGCGGTACCACCGAGATCATGAAGACGATCATCGCCAAGGATCTCGGAATCTGACGAGAACGGCGGCGCGACAGGAGCACGACATGACCAGCGACCAGGACGAACTGTCCGTCCACGACGCGGTGCGGGCGGTACGGACGGATTCGCGGCGACGCCAGGTCCTTCGCGCCGCCGCAACGGTCATGCAGCGAACCGGTTTCCATCAGATGTCCATGCAGGCGCTCGCCGATGAGGCGGGTGTCAGCGTGGGCCTGATCTACAAGTACTTCGGGGGCAAGGAGGACGTCCTCCTCGCGACGATCATCAGCATCCTGGAATCGTTCCGCGACCAGCTGGCGCCCGCGATGGAAACTGCGGGCGACGACCCCGTCGAACGCCTCGTCGCCGGCATGCGGCGGTATATCGAGATCGTCGACGAGAACATCGATGCAGTGACGTTGACGTATCGGGAGAGCCGGACACTCGATCGCGCCGGCCGCGACCGCATCAAGGAACTCGAGGTGTCGACCTCGGCACCACTGCGGGAAGTCCTCGAAGACGGCATCGCCGCGGGCGTCATGAACGACGTCGACGTCGATCTCATGGTGTTCGACCTACTGCTGCTCGCACACGGGTGGGCGCTCAAGCACTGGCACTTCGGGGCCCTCTACTCGTTGGACGAGTACATCCGTCTGCAGATCCGCTTCGTGCTCAACACGATCCTGCCGGCCGAGCGCCGCGACGATTACGCCCACCTGGTTCGCTGACCCTCGTCTCCGCACGCGAGCGCACTGGAGATCTTCCGGGCGAAGTCGGCCACCAGAGGTGCCATCCATTCCAGCTGGATCGCGCGCACTCCACCGGCCAGCGACACGCTCGCGATGATTCCACCGGTGCCCCGCAGGGGTGCACCGACACTGCCGATTCCGACGATCGATTCCTCGCGGTCGAACGCGATGCCGTGGTGCTTGCGGACACGGTTCAGTTCCTGGTGGAGCATCACCCGGTCGGTGATCGTGTGGTGGGTGGCCGGAGCCAGTCGGGAGGGATACAGGCTGTCGACCTGCTCGGGGTCGAGCGTCGCGAGCATGGCCTTGCCACCGGCGGTGGCGTAGGCCGCGGTGCGGCCACCCACCCTCGTCGGCAGCCCGGCAGCGCCTGCGCCACCGACCTTGTCGAGGCAGTACACCTGCGCTCCGTCGAGAACGTCCAGATGCACGACGCCACCGGTCTGCATTGCCAGTTCGTGGAGGTGTGGCGCCGCGCATTCACGGAGACGGTCTCGGTCGATGTCGCCGCCGAGCCCGAGAGCACGGGATCCGAGCCCGTAACCGAGCGCGCTGTGCTCGAGCCAGTCGAGGCGGACGAGCTGTTCGAGGATGCGGTGCACGGTCGACCGGGGCAGGCCCGAGCGGAACGTCACCTCTTCGAGTGTGAGCCTGGCGATGCTTGCATCGAAGGCTTCGAGGATGCGTGTCATTCGCTCGACCATCGAGGGTGGTGGCGGGCGCAGCATCGTGGCGTCGGCCTGCGTGAACTCCGAATCGACGACTGTCAACGTGCCCTCCATCGCTAGTGGTCGGGTGCGGAACTCGAGCAGAACTGAAATTGGTTACTGCACGATTGAAGCAAAGATCGGCCCCCGGAGAAGTACAGCACACAGAGTGTATGTGCGCTACGGATGCAAATACATCGGCGCGTCGCGCTGCATTTCCCGGTGCACTGGTAGAGATCATCGATTGCGACTATCGTCACGACCGTGAGCAGGACGTACGAACAGTCGCCGGGGTATCCGTCGGCGCATGTCCATGCCCGGAAACTGTGTATCTGCGGGTGCCAGGCCCGCTGACCGCCCGCACCCGTAGCCTCCGGTCCCACGACTCGGCCAGCTCGACGATCGCTGCACGGGTCGCGGACCGCAAGGTCGGCGCATCCCCTGAATCACCCGAGCACTGAATCACCCGAGAAAACCGGAGCCCGAAACCCATGAGTGACACCACGCCCGACGCTGTCGATCCGACCGCCGACTGGAACTTCGAGACGAAGCAGATCCACGTAGGACAGCCCGCCGGCGGCGACACCAAAGCCCGGGCGCTTCCGATCTACCAGACCACGAGCTACACGTTCGACAACACCGACCACGCTGCCGCGCTGTTCGGTCTCGCCGAAACCGGCAACATCTACACCCGCATCATGAACCCCACCCAGGATGCGGTCGAGCAGCGCATCGCAGCCCTCGAAGGCGGCGTCGCAGCATTGCTGCTCGCCTCCGGCCAGGCAGCCGAGACCCTCGCGATCCTCAACGTCGCCCAGGCCGGCGACCACATCGTTGCGAGCCCGTACCTGTACGGCGGCACCTACAACCTGCTGCACTACACGCTCACCAAACTCGGCATCGAAACCACCTTCGTCGAGGATCCCGACGATCTCGAGCAGTGGCGCGCGGCCATCCGTTCCAACACCCGGGCGTTCTTCGCCGAGACCATCGCGAACCCGAAGAACCACATCCTCGACATTCCCGGCGTCTCCGGTGTCGCGCACGAGAACGGCCTGCCGCTGATCGTCGACAACACAGTTGCCACCCCGTACCTGATCCGCCCGCTCGAGCACGGCGCCGACATCGTCGTCCACTCGGCCACCAAGTACCTCGGCGGACACGGCACCGCAATCGCCGGCGTCATCGTCGACGGCGGCAACTTCGACTGGACGCAGGGGCGCCACGACGGGTTCACCACCCCCGACCCCAGCTACCACGGTGTCGTCTACGCCGACCTCGGCGCACCCGCATTCGCCCTCAAGGCGCGTGTCCAGCTCCTGCGCGATCTCGGCTCCGCGGTGTCGCCGTTCAACGCGTTCCTCATCTCGCAGGGACTCGAAACCCTGAGTCTGCGCATCGAGCGCCACGTCTCCAACGCCCAGAAGGTCGCCGAGTTCCTCGACCAGCGCCCCGAGGTCACCTCGGTCGCCTACCCCGGCCTGAAGTCGTCACCGTGGTACGACCGCGCCCAGCAGCTCGCACCCAAGGGCGCGGGCGCGATCGTGGTGTTCGAGCTCGCCGGCGGCATCGATGCCGGTAAGCGGTTCGTGAACGCACTGACCCTGCACAGCCACGTGGCCAACATCGGCGACGTGCGGTCCCTGGTCATCCACCCGGCGTCGACCACGCACTCCCAGCTCTCCGCCGAGGAACAGCTCGCGGCCGGCGTCACTCCCGGACTCGTCCGCCTCGCCGTCGGTATCGAGCACATCGACGACATCCTCGCCGATATCACCGTCGGCCTCGAGGCTGCCGGAAGCTGATCTCGCCGGCCACGGAACAACACGGGCAGGGGAGGGAGCACGTCGCGTGTCCCTCCCCTGCCCGCCTCGTCACTCGCTGAAACGGCCGCCGTAGGTGTGCACGATCACGACCTCCGGGTGCCACGGCACGAGGTCGTCCACCGCCGACTGGAGTTCGTCCACCGGGGGAAGTTTCTCGGGCGACAGGACATGGACGAGCGCCGTCCGTTGCTGCAACGACACGTCGGTGACCTGCGAAACGGACTCGTCTCCGAGCCAGATCCGTGCAGCATCGGCGATCTGACCGGCCCACAGCGACGACAACGAGTTCACCACCATCGGAACCGCCACGATGATCAAGCCTGTGACCAGGACTGCATAGGCCCGGCCTCGCCTAGCTTCGCCGGCCCCGGCCTCGCGTGCATACCCCACGACGACGAGCACCACCGTCGCCGTCACGATCATCGCCACCATGTTCGACGCGAACAGCACGAACGCACCGAGCGCGAGCCCCGGCGCGCCCGAGCCGAGACACACGCCGACCACCGCGAGCGGCGGTACCAGCGAGATCGCTATGGCCACACCGGGAAGCACGTCTCCGACGTCGCGCCGGGTGATGGCGATGACGCCGACCAACCCGGTTGCCAGCGCGGCGGTGAGATCCATCAGCTTCGGAGACGTACGGCCGACCACCTGAGAATTCGACAGTACGTTCGTCGGATTGGGCAGCAACTGCGAGACGACGAATCCGATCGCCACCACCAGCACGATTCCCAAGAGTACGAGGAGCAGACTGCGGACGATCAGCCTTCCCTGTGCAGTCGCAATCCCCAGTCCGACACCGAGAATGGGGACCGACAACGGCGCGACGATCATGGCGCCGATCACCGTCGCGGTCGAATCGCCCGCCACACCCGACGCGGCGATCACCGCGGACAACGTCAGCATGATCCAGAAGGCCGAGCGTTTCGATGCAGACTCTCCCGCGCTGAGATCGAGGCGATCGACAAGTTCGTCGAGCGTCCGCCGCTGACTGTCCGGAACCAGTACGTTCATGGCCGATCCCCGCTCTGCCGGATGACGAAATCACAAGGTGTTCAGCGCCTTACCGAACTGCATTATCGCGAGCAGCACGAGCAGGGCGACGTTGAGAAGTTTCGTGTGCGTTGCGATCCAGGTTCGCAGGTCGGTCAGCGGCTTCTGTGCACGCTCCCCGCGGATCAGCAGGAACAGGACGGGCACGGCAACAGACGACACCGATACGATCACGAATGCAATGGAGGTAACCCACACGACGCTGCCCGTCAGCCCGCTGAGCCTCAGGGTGAGGGCAGCCGCAACCGCACACGACAGGTCCACGGGATTGAGCACGAACAGGCCGACTCCGAGACCGAAGCTCTTGCCCGGGCCGAATTCCGAGATCGCCCGGAACATTGCCGGGAGTTCCGGCGTGGGCTCGGCACCTTCCGCACGTTCGGCACTGATCGCCTTGATCCGTTGCGATGCAACGAACATGATCCCCGAACCGACCGCGAAGACAAGAGCGAGCGTCAGATGCAGGATAGGAACCCACAGCGGTGGATCATGATGCTCGTGCACGGCGAGCCTGCTCAGGATCAGATACGTCACCCCGATCGCGGAGCACGCACCGAGTACCCACCCTGCAAGAAATGCAAGGCTGTTCGGCCGTGCTCGTGCCGACAGGAGGACCGCAACCACACCGATGATCGCGAGCGGGCTCATGATGATCCCGAGCGCGAGTGGAATCAGCTGAACCACCACACCACTCATGTTCACTCCTCGTCAGGTGAATCCCGCTGAGCGGCAAGCCAACGCGTGCCCTCGTCGAACGCATGCAGGGTCGAGCGACCCAGAACGGATTCGGCCTCGACCACAGTGATGCACGGAGGAAGCCCGACTTTCTCGCGATACCTGCTCATCAGGACCGGATCCACACCACTGACGTACAGGTGCCCGCCTCGCTCGTCGAGTCTCCTCGCATACTCGACCAGGGCTTTCATGAACGTGACTCCGACGGTGACGCGTCCGCGCAGCCGCAGCACCACCACAACCCTGTCCGCCGCCGACGGCAATTGGTTCGCAAAGTTGTGTGCCCCCGCGTAGAGCAGACTCCCGTAGACGTCGAGCACTGTGACGTGATCCGAGTGCAGCACGATGGGTGGGTCGAGTTCGCGGAGCCCGCCGTCGTCGGTCGGTTCGAGCTCGACGATGCGCATATCGATCGAGTCCCTGTTGAGCTGTAGCACCAGCGACAACGCGACACCGACACCCACCGCCGTCGCCACAGGAAGCAGCAGGGTCGCGAGCGCGGTGATCAGGAGGGTCACGCGCCCGATTCCGCCGGCGCGGAACACCGATACGATCTCGCGCGGGCGGATCGACATCACGGCGGCGTAGATCAGCAGCGCGGCCAGGGCCGGCATCGGAACCCGTCCGATCAACCCTCCTGCCACAAGGACGAGCACGAGCACGAACACACCGCGGAACACCGCGGCCCACCTGGTGCGTGCACCCAATGCGATATTGAGGGAGGTCGCCGACACGGAGCCCCCGACCGGCATCCCCTGAAAGAAGCCGGACGCGACATTGGCGAGCCCCTGCGCCGAGAAATCACGGGAGACCGCATTCGGTCTCCGGCTCGGTTCCGGTACGGATTCGCGGACGCCGACGCCTTGAACCAGCACGATGAGCGCGACAGATGCTGCGCCCGCGATCAATTCGGGGGTCAGCAGCGAAAGTTCGGGTATTTCGGGCATCGGAAGGCCTGTCGGGAGGTCACCGGTCTCTCGAACCTGCGCGACATCGTCGAACCAGGGGAAGAAGACGATGACACTGGGAATCGCGATGGCCCCGAGCGCACCGAGCGCGACGAAACGGGTCCGGCCCAGCACGCCCACCACGGTCAGTGCCAGAGCGCCGCACACCAGTGACGCGAGGTCGATGTGTCCGAGTTCCGTCACGAGGTCGAGCGCCTTGGCGAACGCTGAGGGCCCGCTCGTGGAAACGCCGATCATCGTCGGGATCTGGGAAATGAGGATCGTCGCGGAGATCCCCGTGAGGAATCCGATCATCACCGAATGCGAGATGAAGCGTGTGTAACGAGCGACGCGCAGTGCCGCTGCTGCCCACATGAGCAGGCCCCCGAGGATCGTCAGAAGGATCAGCGCCGAGTCGCGGTTCTGGGCGGGAACACTCTCCAGAGCCGAGCCCGTTGCGAGGGCAGCCGCACTCGTCGTGGTCACGACCATCAGGGGGGTGGAGGTGGCGAGTCCTCCGAAGAACGCACCGGATGAACTTGCATAGAGGCCGTAGACCGGGTTGACGCCGGCGAGCAGACCACAAGCCATCCCGTCCGGGATCGACGAGATGGCCCCGCCCAGTCCGGCCACGGCATCGCGCAAGGTGTGTGCACGCCGCGGACCGGCTTGCTTCGCCGGCACTGTTCCTCCTCGGCTCGTGGCCTGCACCCACCGTCAGGCGGCACACACAACCGTAGTGAGCGCGACTCTCCTGTCGGCTCACCCGGCGAGGATGAAATGCCATCGTTGTGGAACCCTTGCTGCATCGTGCGCTCATTCCGTTCATCCCCCGAGATCGGCTCGACTGCGATAAATTCGAACGCGGGGGACAGATCCTAGGAGAAGACATCTGACAATTTCTTGAATGGGAGCCGCGGTGCTGCTCATAACCAGCGACGACAGTTCTACAGGAACCGCAGGCCGAGGCGTTCGATCGATACCCCGGCTCGCAACCGAGCCGGTCCACCGGCATCAACTGTGCGCCCACTTCGAGCGTGCCCGGAAGCTCGGCGGGGGTGTCGTGCTCGTGTGCGGCATGGCCGGAACCGGCAAGACCGTGGCAGTAACCGAATGGCTGCGCTGCGCTCATCTGCCTGCATCGCAGACACAGGTGGCATGGGCGACGCTCTCCGAGGAACACAACAATCCCCGTGCATTCTGGGACGAACTCCACCGGTCGTTCGGCGATTCACCACCCTGCCACGGCGACCAGGCACCGAGGACGCGGGCAGAGATGTTCGCGCAGTGGCTCGGTGCGAACGATGGTCCGGCCGTGCTCGTCCTCGACAACGCTCATGCCGTCCACGACCCACTGACGCTGTCCGGGCTGGCGCATCTTCTCGAGATACTTCCCGAGCACGTCACCGTGGTGCTGACCTCCAGATTTCCACCGCCGATACCGTGGCACCAGCTGGATCTGACCGGAGCTCTGGTACGGCTCGATGATGCCGTCCTGGCGTTCGACCGCGACGAGACCCGTCGTACGCTCACGGCGGGCAATGTCGTGGTCACCGACGACGAGCTCGATGCGGTCGTGGCACTCACCGGCGGGTGGGCCGCCATGGTCCGCTTCCTCGCGCTCCTGTTGTCGGCGCGCGGCGACAGCAGAGAGATCCTGGAGTCGGCCACCGCATCGGATCATCCGGCGATATCCGATTTCCTCGTGGGAGAGCTACTCGACAGCATCAGCGCGGAGCAACGCGAGTTCCTGATGCGGACAGCGGTTGCCGATTCGTTCGATGTAGATCTCGCCACCGAACTCGCAGGCCCCGAGGCGGCACGGATACTCGCGGAGATCCTCGCCGCATATTTTCCGATGTCGCACACCGGAAGCGCCGGATCGGAAATCTACAGTTACCACCCGCTCATGCGTTCACACCTCAAAGCCGAACTCGACCGGATGCTCGGTCGTGACGGGGTCCGCAGGCTCGAACTCAGGGTCGGTGGTTGGTATTCCAGGGCCGGCGACCCGGTCCGGGCCATCCGATATCTCACCGCCGCGCAAGATCGCTATGCGCTGTCCAAATGCATCCTCGACCTGGGGCCGAAGGCGGTGTTCGGACCGCACGGTGCCGCGTTTCTGAAGGTCCTCGATTCTGCACCGTCCGACATCGCGGACGACCCCTTCGTCCATCTCTTGCGCAGCGTGCATGCGCTGGCGCTCGGCGTTCCGGTCGAAGCCGAAGCATTTCTCCGCGCCACGTCCGCCCGCTCGTCTTCCGTCTGCCCCGCAGAAGTGTTCGACCGTTTCCATCACGCCGTCGAAATCGACATCCGCAGCGCACTCGGAGACGAGGTCGTCGATGTCTCCGCACCGGCAGCACCCGGGGGCCATCGCGATATCGAGTCCTATGTCGCGGTCCAGCAGTCTAAGTGCGCAATGATGACGGGTGATCCAGGCACGAGTGATCGTCTCCGCGCCGCCGTCAGCATGGCCGAGCACGCCGGCAGCATTCGCCCTCATTTGGAGGCGCTGATGCTGCTCGCCCTGAACGAAGGTACTCGTGGGCACGTGTCGGCGATGGGTCCGCGCGCGCTCATCGGTGTCGAATACGCGCGGAGTGTCGGCCTGTCGGGGTCGGGCGATGCCGACCGGTGCGCGGTGATGTGCCGCTACCATCACTTCCTTTGCGGAACACAAGCGCCGGAAGGAATCGATCGGCCGCTCGCAATGTCCGTCGGCAGCGATGGTCTGGCGTCGCCTCTCGCGGGGTGGGACAGCTACGCGATGTCGCAACTCATCGACTTCCACCGGACCACCGACAAGATCGCAGCTGCCCGCGATGTCGCCGACGTGGTCCTGACCGCTCTGGCCGACTCTCGGATGGGCGCCCGGTCAGCGCCGATCATTCCGTTCGCCACCCGAGTACTCGTGGCCGTCCACGAACTCGACCAGGCTCAGCGGATCATCGAGGAGGCAACAAGAGTTCTGGGGCGACGCCCCCACTTCGACCTCGCCGCTGCAACAGTCGAACACGCTCGTGGGCGCTCGGCGCGTGCCCGGGAGCTGCTGGATTCCGTCCTGGACCATCGGCTCGACCACGGGGTCTCCGAGGTCGAAGCCCATGTATTGCGAGCGGTCCTCCGTGCAGCGTCCGACCACGAATTCGGGGCCTACGACGATCTCGAGACCGCGCTCACCCTCGCCGAACCCGAGCACCTGGTCCGGCCGTTCCTCACCATCGGTGGCGCGGTGGCGCTGCTCGACACCCACAGTGGCCGCTTCGGCAGGCTGGATCCGTTCGTCGAGAGAATCCGGACGCACCCCGACGCGCCCCATGCTTCGACGAACGTCGTCCTCACGCCCGCAGAAGCGCGCGTGCTCAAACAGTTGCCCTCTCCGCAGACCACTCAGGAGATTGCGCATGCTCTGGCGCTGTCGGTCAACACCATCAAGACACATCTCCGAGGCGTATACGGAAAACTGGGAGTGTCGTCGCGGGGAGATGCCATCACAGCCGCTCGGCTGACCGGTCTGCTGTAGTGCAGCCGTACCGGTCAGCCCGAGAGGCCGGACAGAAGTTCAGCGATCGGGGTCCCACGTCGACACGGCCCAGATCACGACGATGTCCAAGGCGATGATCAGGATCGACCACATCGGGTAATACGGCAGCCACAAGAAATTGGCGATGATCGACAGGCAGGCGAGTACGATCGCCGCGAAGCGTGCCCATGTGGCCCCCGACATCAGCGCAAACGCGGTGATCACCACGAGAATGCCGACGATCAGATGGATCCAGCCCCACGCCGTTGTGTTCAACTCGAATATGTACTCGGCGCCGACCACGAACAGTTCGTCGGTGGCGATAGCAGAGATCCCCTGCAGGATCGATACCACGCCGACGACGAGCAGGATGAGCGCAGCCGCGATCGACGTGCCGGCCGCGAAACCTTGTTTGACGCCTCCATCGGACGAAGACATAGTCGATTCCCTTCGTGTGTGATTCGGACCTGAGCACGGTCCGTCACGCTCCATTGCACGCGGTCGCCCAGGGATCTCACATCGCCCGCGACAGGTGATCTCTCGAGGTTCACCACTTACGGGTGAAGCGCAATCGTCGCCGGGCGCGACATTGTGGGGTGCACCACGAGAGGAGCGGCGATGCAGCCAGATTCGTGGCCGAAGGGCGTGCGATATTCGTTCACCGTCGCCGGCACGCTGTCCGAACGCACACTCACCGCGTTTCCGGAACTGCACGTGTCCGACATTCCCGGTGCATACACCATGCTCTACGGCTCGATCGCGAGTCCGACCGAGTTACGCGGGGTACTGGCACGATTCGATGCACTGGGGATCACCCTCATCGAAATGAGCCGACTTCCCGACTGATCGAGAGAGGATTCGCTGAATGTCCCAGTACAATCCGGACCCTGCGACGAACGCGGTGGACGTAAAGAAGCTGTGGTCGGGTGGCCTCGCTACCGCCGTCGTCGCAGCTCTCGCGGCCGTCGTAGGACTACTCGTCATCCGTGAACTGCTCGACGTCCCGGTGATCACGCCGGAAATACTGTTCGGGCGCTCCCAGGCCGCCAACCTTGCGGTGTTCGCCGCCATTGCGGCACTGGTAGCGACAGGCCTACTCCACCTGCTCATCTTGTCGACACCGCGTGCCACGAGTTTCTTCTCTTGGATCTGCACTCTCGCCACCGTCGCCGTAGCGCTGTGGCCCTTCATGTTCGACGCGACCTTGGCGTCGAAGGTGTGCAGCGCCGTGCTCTACCTTGTCGTCGGTACCGCAATCGTGTCGCTCCTGTCGGGTGTCGCACGATCGGCAGCGATTTCCCGACCTATCGGTCGATGAGGAGCAAAGGCGAATTCACCTGCAATAGGTGATGGCACTGCACGGAGATGGCAGCACGATCGATACATGACGCAACATCAGGACGCCACAACCACTGTGTCGAACAAGAATTCGGAAGCACAACGAACCCTTCCGTTCTCGGACACTCAGGACTTCTCCGACGCCGAGCGCGGGTTCATCGCCTCCCTGGAGCCCGGGGTGGTCAAGGATGCGTCGGGGAACACCGTGTGGGACAGCGATGCATTCGCGTTCCTCGAAGGAGAGTGCCCGCCCACGGTCAACCCGAGTCTGTGGCGCCAGTCGAGGCTCTGCGCGATGCAGGGGCTCTACGAGGTCACCGAAGGTATCTACCAGGTTCGCGGACTCGATCTGTCGAACATGACCATCGTCGAAGGTGACACCGGCGTCATCATCATCGATCCGCTCATCTCCACCGAAACCGCCGCCGCAGGACTGGGCCTGTACCGCGCGAACCGAGGAGAGCGTCCCGTCACCGGCGTGATCTACTCGCACTGCCACATCGATCATTTCGGTGGCGTCAAAGGTGTCACCACCGAAGAGGATGTCCAGGCGGGACGCTGCCCCGTGGTGGCCCCCGTCGGGTTCGTCGAACATGCGGTCGCCGAAAACGTGTACGCGGGTACCGCAATGGCGCGGAGGTCCGCGTACATGTACGGGGCAGCACTCCCGCGTGGCGCTCAGGGATCCATCGGTGCCGGCCTCGGACCCACGAACTCCACCGGCACGCCGACGCTCATCCCCCCGACCGTCCACATCGATCACACCGGACAATCCGAGGTGATCGATGGGGTGCGCGTCGAATTCCAGCTCACGCCGGGCACCGAGGCTCCCGCGGAGATGAACTTCTACTTCCCCGACAAACGTGCATTGTGCATGGCCGAGAATGCGACCCACACCCTGCACAACCTCCTGACGCTGCGCGGTGCGCTGGTCCGCGACCCGCACGTGTGGTCGAAGTACCTCACCGAGTCGATCAACCGCTACGCATCGCGCACCGATGTGCTGTTCGCGTCGCACCATTGGCCGACGTGGGACACCGAGCGCATCACGGACTTCCTGTCGGTTCAGCGCGACCTCTACGGCTACCTCCACGATCAGACGCTCCGGGCCATGAACAAGGGGTCCGTGGGCATCGAGATCGCCGAGGACATCGATCTGCCTCCGGCGATCGAGACAGCCTGGCACACGCACGGCTATTACGGCTCCGTCAGTCACAACGTCAAGGCCATCTATCAGCGCTACATGGGTTGGTTCAACGGAAATCCGGCAAATCTGTGGGAGCATCCGCCGGTCGCGTCCGCGAAGAGACACGTCGAGTTCATGGGCGGCGCGCAGGAAGTCATCGCCAAAGCACGCCGTTCGTACGATGAGGGTGATTTCCGCTGGGTGGCACAAGTACTGAACTACGTGATCTTCGCCGACCCCGACAACACCGAGGCGAAGGCACTGCAGGCCGACACCCTCGAGCAGCTCGGCTACGGTTCCGAGAACGGCACCTGGAGAAACTTCTTCCTGATGGGCGCGTACGAACTCCGCAACGGAGGCATCGGGACGCCGTTGTCGACGGCGTCCCCCGACATCGCCGGCGCGCTCACCGTCGATCAGGTCTTTGACGCCCTCGCGTTGAGGGTCGACGGCCCCCGGGCGTGGGATGCCCAGATCACCATCGACTGGCGAGTGAGCGATCAATCGATCACCCATCGAGCTCAATTGCGAAACGGGCTGCTCGTCCATTTCGATCTCGGGGACGCCGATCTCCCGGCGCCGGATGCCACCTTCACACTCACGAATCGTGAACTGCACGAAGCCCTGCTCGGGGGCGCGGATCTGAATGCCATGATCAAGGAAGGATCGGTCGAAGCAGACGGCGATGTCGCCGCATTGTCCGAACTGGTCGGATATCTCGATTCACCCGATCCGGACTTCGCGATCGTGACACCGTAGGCACCACGGAGGGGCCCCTGACGAGTCACATGTGACGTCCGGGGCCATGCCGTACCTACTCCACTGCTCAGACGACTCGGCAGAGGCCACCCATGAACCTACTCATTCTCGGCGGCGACGGATTCTGCGGCTGGCCGACCGCGCTTCACCTCTCCGCGCACGGACACGACGTCACCATCGTCGACAGTTTCGTTCGACGACGAATCGACGACGAACTCGGGGTTCGGTCGCTGACACCGATACGTCCACTGCCCGAGCGCCTCCGATCATGGAGGGACGTCACGGGCAGTGAGATCGACTTCGTGGAAATGGACCTTGCCGAGGACTATTCGTCATTGACGGAGCTTCTCGCGACGAAGCGGCCGGATGCCGTGGTGCATTTCGCCGAACAGCGTGCAGCGCCCTATTCGATGAAATCACCGGCCCACAAGCGCTACACCATCCAGAACAATCTGGCCGTCACCCACAATCTCCTCGCAGCCGTGGTGGAGCTCGGGCTCGACACCCACATCGTGCATCTGGGAACGATGGGGGTCTACGGCTACGAATCGGTACCGATGGATCTTCCCGAGGGGTATCTGACCGTCTCGTACCCCGACCGCACGGGCCGGAACCACAGCAGGGAGATCTTGTATCCCACACAGCCGGGCAGCGTGTACCACCTGAGTAAATCGTTGGATCAGTTGCTCTTCCAGTTCTACGCGAACAACGACGGTCTCCGCATCACCGACCTCCACCAAGGAATCGTGTGGGGCACGCAGACCGACGAGACCGCGCTCGACCCCCGGCTCATCAATCGCTTCGACTACGACGGAGACTTCGGAACCGTTCTCAACCGGTTCCTCGTCGAAGCTGCGATCGGATATCCCCTGACCGTCCATGGGACGGGCGGACAGACCCGCGCCTTCATCAACATCCGCGACACGGTGCGCTGCATCCGGCTGGCGGTGGACTCGGGTGCAGAGGTCTCCGGGCGCGTGCGTGTGATGAATCAGGTCTCCGAGACCCACCGGGTATCCGATCTGGCCTACCTCGTCGCCGACCTCCTCGGCGCCGACGTCGAGACCGTATCCAACCCGCGCAAGGAAGCCGACGAGAACCAGCTCGAGGTGCGCAACGATCATCTCTTGGGCCTCGGGTTGCAACCGATCAGCCTGTCGACGGGCCTTCTGACCGAATCGGTCGAGATCGCGCAGAAGTACGCGGATCGAGTCGACACCGATCACATCCGGTGCACCTCGTACTGGAACCGGGACCGAAGAGACGCTGCGGAGGAGGTCGCACATGGCCGACGATGACACACCGCCCGAGAAAGCGGAACCGAAGAAAGCGGAATCCGGTGAATCGGATACACCGGACTACTTTCCCGGAGAGAAGGAACGCTCCGTCCCCACGTCTGCATGGTGGGTGCTCGCAGTCGCGGTGGTATTGCTCCTGGGGTTCGTCATCGTCCGCCCCCTGTGGTTCGGCGGCGCGGACGACAGCACCGCCCCGTTGTCCGTTCCGGCCGACCGCCACTTCACGAAGACCCTCGCCGGACTCGGCAGCGAGGACGGCACATGGCTGACGGACTCCTCACCGTCGACGTCCTTCCTCGTCTCGCTCCCGGTCGACTCGGAACGCGAGCAGACCCGCCTGCATCTGACCGGAACCACGCAGGTCGCCGAGGACAGCACCGTCTTCATGAGCGTCGCGATGGACGGCCAGCAGGTCTACGAGAGCGAAATGCCGCGAGGCAACATCGACCTGGATGTGGGGATCGACATTCCACAGCGGACCGCACAGGACGGGCAGGTTCGTGTCCGGGTCGAGACCCGCGGAATCCTGCACACCGAGGTGTGCACACCGGAGGACTCCCCCGGCATGGTCATCCACCTCGATCCCGGAACGGTGGTCGAAGCAGCACTCTCGGAGCCGATCCGCACCGTCCGCGATGCCGTCTCGGCGTTGGGCCGCGACCTGACCGTAGTGCTCACCGATGAGAGCGACGAATGGCGATCGACCGCAGCCGATATCGGAATCGCCATGATGCAGTCCGGGTACGAGATCACCTACTCCGACCGGATCCCGGAATCCGGTCCCGGCGACACACTCTTGGTCGGCCCAGCGGCGAGTCTCACCGACGTCACCGGCTGGAGGAGCACCGACACCGAAGGTCAGGGAATCGTGCTGGGCACGATCGACGAGACACCCGTGCTCGGCGTCGTCGAACCCCTGGCCGACCTCGCAGCACTCTTCCTGTCGACGCCGGTGGCGACCACGGCCGACACTACGGCCACCGATCCACGTGCACTCGCTACCGTCCCCGCCGGAGATCCCGCAGGACTCGGTGCGCTCGGAGCAGACATCACAGAAACCGAGATCACCGAGAACCACAGTTGGACCGCACGGTACTCACTTGCCGACCTTCCGGGCGGGCGCCTTCCCGAAGCGGTGCGAGTCGATCTGCGGATGCCGGCGTCTCCCGCGGATCTCACCTGGATCCTGAATGTCAGCCTGAACGGGCAGCTCGTCGAGAGCAGGCGGCTCGACACACCGGATCCTGTCGTCGTCCCGCTGCCACCGACCGCACAGCTGCTCGACAACAGACTCACGCTCACCATCCAGCGCGATCGCGACCTCGGAGGGTGCGACGTGCGTCCCACAAGCTACCCGATCCAGCTCCTCGACACGTCCGCACTCGTACTCGGCGACGACCCCGGGGCGGGGTTCACCGCGATACCCCGCAGCTTCGCGGCCGGTTACGCCGTCTATGCCCCCGGCACCGAGACGACGACGTCGGTGGACCTTCTCAACGCCATGGTCCCCACATTGTCCGAATTCTCTCCGGCACAGCAGTATCCGGAGTACCACTGGAACGCATCGCCCGCCCCCGGCGAACCCTTCGTCATGATCGGGCAGAGCCCCGAGGTCAACACGCTCGCGCATGTCCAGGACGGCCGTCTCACCACCGGTGACGACAACGCTCCGCTCCTGGACCTCACCTCCTCCGAGGACGGAACGGTGATCCAGTGCGCCACCGGCCCCGGTGAGGGCGCAGGATTGGCGATCCAGGCATCCGGCGATCCGTCGCAGGTTCAGCTCGCGCCGTTCGGGCGGGAGTGTGTTCAGGTGGCAACCCCTGGCGGTTCCGTCACCGTCGATGCCGAAGGTGCGCTCGTCTACACCGAGTCTCCGCGCTCGACCGCTCCGCGATGAGCGCCGAACTGCGGGCAGCACAGAACCATACAGCGATTGCCGACCACTACCGGTCGGCCGACAGCGCACCCGCGAAGTACGCGGTCGACCGCCCGGCCAGCGCAAGCAACGGTTTTCTCATCACCTTCGCCGCGATCTCGGTCCTCGCGCTGACGATTCTGACCGTGCTGGTGAAAACGGGCATCGCAGACCTGAACGATCCTGTTTTCTGGGCACACGACCGAGGTGACGTCGCGGTGCCCACCCGCCTCTTCATCATCGTCTTCTTCCTCACCTACGCTGTCTACGCGTATTCGAACAGGTGGCGACGACTGCTCATCGGAGCGTCTCTGCTGGGGAAATTCGCCCTCACGTGTTTCGTGGTCGACCTGATCGGCTGGGGGCTCTATGAATTCGGCCTCGTCGCATTGTCGGTCTTCACCCAGCAGGTGATCTCCGCGCTGTTCGCCCTGGCGATCTTCCCGCACACGATCATGCGGCAGGCGAAGCTTCCCCCCGCACGGCACGGCCCCATGAATCCCAGAACACCGCCGAGCGCCTACCTGCGGTTGTTTCTCTGCATCAGCCTTGCCATCGTCGTGGCAACCTTGTTCGAGGTGTTCTTCCTCAACGCTGTCCTCGACCTCAAGAAGTTGGCGTTGCTGGGCGGGATCGGACCGGGAGTCTTTCTCGTGCAACAGGTATTCGCAGCATTAGCGTCGTTGCTCGGCTGGCGGATGCTGGCACGCTCACGCCGACACAGCTTCTCCCCGCCGCTGGCAGTGCTCATACCTGCACACGACGAAGCTCACGATATCGCAGCCTCCATCTTTGCGGTCGACCGCGCCGCAGCCACCTACCCCGGCCACATCCACCTCTACATCGTCGACAATGCGTCGACCGACGACACCTTCACGGTCGCAGAGCAAGCGATCGCCGAATGCAACGTCATCACGGGTGTGGTCCTCGAATGCGCTCAACCAGGCAAGGCGATCGCGCTCAACATGGGCGTCGATCACATCACAGAAGAGTTCCTGGTTCGTATCGACGCCGACACCGTCATCGCCCCGGGATGCCTCGAGATCGCTCTGCGTCACTTCGCAGATCCGGCGGTCGGCTCGGTCGGCGGGTTGCCGCTGCCCAAGACTCAGGAGACGTGGATCGACAAGGTGCGCCTGGTCGAGGTGCTCATGCGACACGGCTTCTTCCAGGTCGCGCTGGGCGGGTATCAAGGATTGATCGGAGTACCCGGGATGTTTTCGGTCTACCGTCGAAGTGTGGTGATGCAGGTGGGCGGCATCGTCGAGGGAATGAACGGCGAGGACACCGATATCTGTCTGCGAATGAACTCGGCCGGCTACCACACCGTCTCGGATCCCAAAGCGATCTACTACAGCGAGACACCGATGTCGTATGCTCACCTCCGCGAACAGCGCATCCGATGGTTCCGCAGCATTTATCACATCACCGCGCACAATCGCGATGCGTTGCTCTACCCCCGATCCATGGCCGGGACGTTCGTTCTCCCGTTCCAACTCGTCAACGCGGCCCGGCGCGCGATGCTCGCACCGGTTCTCATCTACGCCGTCCTCGTCGAGGTCGTCTTCCGCTCGACCTTCGGGGATCTACGCTGGCAGCCCGTCGTCGCGACGATCCTGGGAATGCAGATGCTCCTCGCATTCATCGTCTGCTTCATGTGGTGGCGCAGGTCGGTTCGACACATCCCCGCCTACCTCCTGTTCCGATTCTTGCGCAGTTACTTCACGATCGGGGCGGCGTTGAGTCTGGTCTTTCCCCCACTCGAACCACGATGGCCGGGTTCCGGTACCAGCGGGAAACAGCGAACCTCATCCGAATCAGGTGAAGCGCGGACAAGGACATCTTCGGAAGGATCGAGCACATGACGCAGCCAGCCGCCATCGGACCCGTCGAAATGGTCGTCCTGTCCTTCCCCGGAACTCGGATCGATCCAGCCGTGACCGCCGCCTTCGGCGAAGTGGTCGACCGCGGGTATGCCACGGTGCTCGACCTCATCTATCTGGCAAAAGATGCCGACGGCTCGGTCACCCAGATCGAGATCGACGAACCGCTCTCCGAAACCGGGCTCGACGGACTCACCGTCGACCCACTCGGTCTGGTCAGCGACGACGACCTCGAGGTCGTCCGATCCTCGATGGAGCCCGGTACGTCGGCGGTGGTGATCGTGTACGAGGAGACATGGGCACGCCAGCTCGCCGGCGAGGTACGGGCTGCCGGGGGCGAAGTCGAACTTCACGTTCAGGTACCGAGAGATGCGGTCGAGGCTGCATTGTCGGCAACGTAGAGAAAGGCAGTCACATGGTCTTCCGCAGAGGACGCGTCGGTCGTCCGGGTCTGCTCGGCACCGTCGCGCGCACCGCAGTCATCTCAGGCACGGCCACCGCCACGTCCAATGCCATCAACCGCCGTGGTCAGCAGCGCGCAGCCGAGAAACAGGCCTACACACAGCAGCAGGCCCCTCCCCCGCCCCAGGACTACCCGGCCCCCGCCCCTACTCCGGCCGCACCGCCTGCGTCATCCGACGATCTGGTCGAGAAACTGAAGCAACTCGGCGAACTCCACACCGCGGGTGTGCTGTCCGACGAGGAATTTGCCGCCGCGAAAAAGCAACTCCTCGGCTGAGATTCATCCGGTACAGGTGAGCCGTAGGCCGTCGGCCGACTGATTGACTTATCGCCATGGGCGCCACAATCGGAGAAATCCTTCCACTGGCCGTGGGTGTCGCGATTTCACCGATACCCATCGTGGCCGTCATCCTGATGTTGTTGTCGCGCAATGCGAAAGCAACCAGTTCAGGATTCGGAGTCGGCTGGGCCGTCGGGATCCTCGCGGTCACCGGCATCGTGATCCTCCTCGCCGGTTCGATCACCCCGGACGACGGTGGCGGATCGTCCACCGGCTGGGTCAAAGTGGTCCTCGGCCTCCTCCTGATCATCCTCGCCTTCAAGCAGTGGCAATCGCGGTCCGACACCACACCCCCCAAGTGGATGCAGGCCATCGACGAGTTCACGTTCGTCAAGGCCACCGGTCTCGGGCTCGCCCTGTCGGCGGTCAACCCCAAGAACCTGCTCCTGTGCGTGTCGGCAGGTGTCGCGATCGGCACCGCCGGATTGTCCTCCGGTAACGCGGTCGTGGTCTGGCTCGTCTTCACCATCCTTGCCGCCTGCTCGGTCCTGGTACCCGTCATCGGCTATGCGGTGGCGGCGCAACGGATGGGCGGTGCACTCGATTCAGCCAAGAACTGGCTGCAGACCAACAACCACATGGTGATGGCCATCGTGCTCCTGATCATGGGTGCGACGGTCGTCGGCAAGGGTCTCGGTGGTCTGTGATGAACCACCCGAAAATGAACCACCCCAACGCCACTGCCTGGCCTCTCTTCGGATCATTGCAGGGCTACCGCAGATCCTGGATCCGACCCGACGTCATCGCCGGCCTGACGGTCTGGGCGGTCCTCGTCCCGGAGGCACTCGCCTACGCGACGATCGCGGGGGTTCCACCGGTGGTAGGCCTCTACGCGGCGATCCCCTCTCTGATTCTGTATGCGGCAGCGGGAAGTTCGAGGCACCTCGTCGTCGGCCCGATGTCTGCCACCGCAGCACTGTCGGCGGCGATCATCGCTCCGATCGCCGGCGCCGACGACGGCAAGTTCATCGCGCTGTCGGCGGGATTGGCGATCGCCACCGGGATCGTAGGCCTGATCGCCGGGTTCGCCCGCCTCGGATTCGTCGCGGCGTTCATCTCCGAACCGGTCCTCAAAGGATTCATCGTCGGACTCGCGTTGACGATCATCATCGGCCAGGTGCCGAAACTGTTCGGAATCGAGAAGACCGAAGGGAACTTCTTCGTCCAGGCCTGGGGCATCATCCGAGGTCTCGGCGACACCGAGTGGCGCACTCTGACCGTGGGGGCCGTCTGTCTCATGGTGGTCCTGGGTTTCAAACGATGGCTGCCCCTCATCCCCGGAGCGCTGGTCGCGGTGGCCGTCGGCATCCTTGCGGTCGCGGTCTTCGGTCTCGACGACAAGGGAGTGGCCATCGTCGGGCACATCGATTCTGGCCTACCGACACTGGGGATACCCGATGGTCTCGGATTCCATGACTACACCGACCTCCTCGGGCCCGCCGTCGGAGTCCTGCTGATCGGCTTCGCCGAAGGTCTCGGCGCGGCAAAGACATACGCGGTCAAGCACGGCTACACCGTCGATCCCAACCGCGAACTACTGGGTCTCGGCGCCGCCAACCTCGGATCGGGGTTCAGCTCGGGCATGGTCGTCAACGGCAGTCTCTCCAAAACCGCGGTCAATGGCGGCGCGGGCGCCCGGACGCAGGTCAGCGGCCTCGTGGTCGCCGCCCTGGTGGTCCTGACGCTGCTGTTCCTCACCGGACTGTTCGAACAGCTGCCGGACGCAGCCCTCGCAGCCATCGTGATCGCAGCGGTCGTCGAACTGGTCGATTTCACTGCGCTGCGCCGTCTCTACCGGGTGTGGACCGACCGGCTGGGCAGCATCTACGGCGTCGCTGCGCGAGAAGACTTCGCGGCGGCGATCGCGGCAATGCTCGGCGTGCTGCTGTTCGATACGCTTCCCGGACTCGTCATCGGCATCGGGGTGTCGATGTTGCTGTTGCTGTACCGGTCGTCCCGACCGCACGTCGCGTCACTGGTTCGCGAGGGCGACCGGTGGGTGGATGTCACCACGCACCCGTCGAGCGACCATGCCGCGGGAAGGACCGACGTTCTCGTGGTCCGGGTCGAGTCCGGTCTCTATTTCGCGAACTCCGACTACGTGCATCAGCAGATCGAGGCGCGCTGCACCGACGAGACCAGGGTCGTTGTGCTGGATGCAGAGACGTCCCCGTTCATCGATGTCAGTGCCGCACAGATGTTGTTCGAACTACGCGACACGCTCGCCGACAATGGAGTCACGCTGCGTATCGCCCGCGACGTCGGTCAGTTCGGTGATGTGCTGGGCCACTCGAATTCGAAGGTCACACCGATCGCGGTCTATCCGACCGTCCGTGCCGCCATTGCCGGCGCAGACCCGATTGCCGGAACGGACTGACCGCTCCCGCGGGATCTCACCCTCACCGTATGAAGACCCGATAGCGGCCTCCGCCATAGCGTCGAGTTCGACAGCATCACCACGTCACCGAATCGAGGAACCCATGGCCGGAACCCTGACCGTATGGAAGTTCGATACCGAAACCGGCGCCGATACTGCCGTCGAGACGTTGAAAGACCTGCAGCGTCAGGAACTCATCACCGTGCACGATGCCGCCGTGGTCAGTTGGGCCGAAGGCGCGAAGAAACCGAAGACACGACAGCTGAACAACCTCGCCGGGGTCGGGGCCCTGGGCGGTGCATTCTGGGGATTGCTCTTCGGCATCCTGTTCTTCATCCCCCTCATCGGTGCTGCCATCGGCGCGGGTATCGGCGCTCTGACGGGATCGCTGACGGACGTCGGAATCGACGACGACTTCATCAAGAACCTGAAGGACAAGATCACTCCTGGCACGTCGGCACTGTTCGTCCTGACCTCCGACGCAACCCTCGACCGTGTTCACGAGGAGTTCGAGGGCCAGAAGGCCGAACTGATCTCGACGAACCTGTCGCATGAGCAGGAAGCCACCCTGCGCAGCGTGTTCGCCGAATAACACAGCATCGACCAGGAGGAATCCGGATGGGCTCGCGATACACGCCGGTCAGCACAGAATCGGCGCCACCGCCCTGGACGATTCCTCGTGGATTGATAGTCCTCCTTGCCCTGGCAGCCACCGTCGTCGCGGTTGCCGGGGCAAGGGCACTGTCAGGCCTGCTCGCTCCGCTGTTCCTGGCGTTGATGCTCACCATCGCGGTGCAGCCGATCCAGACATGGGCCGCGCGGCGGGGGATTCCCGTGTGGGCAGGGATGCTGGCCGCCCTGGCAGCCGTGTACGCAATCCTGCTCGGTTTGATCGGCGCACTCCTCCTGTCCGTTGCCCAACTTGCCACAGAGCTGCCGCAGTACACCGACAGCCTGAACAACTTGCTCGACGGGGCACATGCGCAGTTGAGCAATGCCGGAGTCGACGACGACCGCATCGCCAGCACTCTCAGCAGTCTCGACCTCGGGAAACTCGTCGGATTCCTCGACGAGTTGCTGGCCGGACTCCTCGGAGTCGTCTCGAACCTCGTGTTCATCATGGCTCTGCTGCTGTTCATGGCCATCGACGGCAGTACGATCGGGCGTCGCATGCGCATCGTCGACCGGATGCGTCCCGACATTTCCTACGCGCTTTCCGCTTTCGTCGGCGGAACACGTAAGTACCTGATCGTGTCCACGGTCTTCGGTCTCATCGTGGCGGTGTTCGACGGTGCTGCGCTGTGGCTGCTGGGTGTGCCACTTCCGATCCTGTGGGCACTGCTGTCGTTCATCACCAACTACATCCCGAATATCGGCTTCATCATCGGACTCATACCGCCCGCGATTCTGGCGTTGCTCGAAGGTGGACCGGCCCTCATGGTGTGGGTGATCGTGGTCTACAGCGTCATCAACTTCGTGATCCAGTCGATCATCCAGCCGAAGTTCGTCGGCGACGCCGTCGGGTTGAGTGTCACGGTGACATTCTTGTCCTTGGTGTTCTGGTCGTGGGTGCTCGGCGCGCTCGGTGCGCTACTCGCCGTGCCGTTGACACTGCTTGTGAAGGCCCTGCTCATCGATATCGATCAGTCCACGCGATGGGTCGACGCATTGATCGGCGATTCACCCATCGACACCGAAGAGCCCGGGAACCTCGACGACGCAACAGAACAACAGGAGCGTCTCGTCGAGGACCCGGGCTGACCGGCGCCGCCCACCTCGTCAGGCAGTTGTCGGTGTGAGCTCCTCCGCTGCTTTCTCCGCCTGAGCATTACTCTCGAGCAGTTGCCGCACGAGCCAGAGGCTCAGCACCCGGGTGACCGCAGCCGCGAGGTACACGAACCCGCCGATCAGGGTGATCGCGATGAATCCGATGCTCAGCAGCTGGTACGACAGCAGGTCTCGCGAGTCCGACAGCGTCAGCGACGCAATGTAGATCACGAATGCCGCGATGGCACCGATGATCATCAGCACCAGGCCGATGATCCGCCCCTTGCCTCCGCCGGAACCGGCACTCGCCGAATCGAGCCCCAACGCGGCCACATCCTTCTTGAACTGTTCACGTCGTTCTTCGACGAGAGTCATGGTCAACCTCCTAGGTAACTGGTGGACAGTGCTTCTTCGATCTCCGCTGGACCACCGGTGCGAACCACCCGGCCCTGCAACATGAGTCCGGCACTGGTGGCGATGGGAAGCACTGCCCGTGCGAACTGTTCCGCGACAAGAATCGAGACACCCTCGGCAGCAAGCTCACCCACGATGTCGTAGATCTGCGAGACGATTCGAGGCGCCAGCCCCATCGACAGCTCGTCGAGCAACAACACGGTCGGGTTGGTGCCCAACGCCCGCGACAGTGCGAGCATCTGCTGCTCGCCGCCCGACATGGACCCGGCCAGCTGGGTGCGTCGCTCACCGAGAATCGGGAACCGCGCGTAGGCGACCTCCTCGAGTTCTGCGAGCGAAACACCGGTGCCGGTGGCGATCCACAGGTTCTCCCGCACCGTCAGGTTGGGGAACACGCCACGGCCTTCCGGGATCGAGCACACGCCCAGGCGGGCCAACTCTGCCGCGGATACACCGTTGACCACGCGTCCCGCCAACCGGAACTCCCCCGAGGTCGCCGGGTGGATTCCGGAGCACACCTTCAGCGTCGTCGTCTTGCCGCCGCCGTTGGGGCCGAGCAACGCAACGACCGCGCCGGGATCCACCACGAGATCGACGCCGTGCAGAACTTCGATCGGTCCGTACGCGGCACGCACATCGACCAATTCGAGCAAAGGCTCGGTGCTCATACCGCTTCCTCCTCGGTTCCGATGTACGCGTTGATCACGCTCTGGTCGTTCTTGATCTCCTCCGGAAGTCCGCTGGCGAGGATCGCACCGTAATCGAGGACGTGGATCGTCGAGCACAGCTTCATCACCAGCGGGATGTCGTGTTCGACAAGGCAGATCGCCAGTCCCTGGTCGGCGAGACCGGTGAGGAGTTCCGCGAACTCGTCGGTTTCCTGATCGGTCTGACCGGATGCCGGTTCGTCGAGCAGCAGAACCCGCGGAGACGTCATCAGCGCCCGCGCCACCTCCACCACACGGGCCCGCCCGGTAGGGATGTCGGAGACGTCCTTGTCTGCGATGTCTGCCAGGCCGGTGAGTTCGAGCAGCCTGTCGGTCTCCGCTTCCACATCGATGCGAGCGCGGCCGTTGGCGTTGTGGATGTCGCCGGCCACACGCAGGTTGTCGCGCACCGACAACGACACGAACAATTCGAGACGCTGGAAGGTGCGGGCGAGACCACGGCGAGCGCGCTTGTACGGCGGAGCCGAGGTGATGTCTCGGCCATCGAGGAACACCTTGCCGGCGGTCGGCTTCTGCAGGCCGGTGATGGTGTTGAACAACGTGGTCTTACCAGCACCGTTCGGGCCGATCAGCCCGGTGATGGTGCCGTCCGCGATTCCGATGCTCACATCCTTGACGGCCTTGTGACCGCCGAACTGAACTGTGATACCGCGTGTTTCGAGAATCGGCGTGTCAGCCATTGGTGACCAGCTCCTTGTCGGTCCGTGTGGGAGAGGCCGCCAGGTACCCGTCGATACCGAGTTCACGGTCGATCTCGTCACGCACCTGATCGCTGTAGGGAACATCGAGACCCACCCGCTCCGGGACCAGCGGAGCACGCCGCTTCGCTTCCTCGGCGCCGAGTACCGCCTCGGGCATCAGCCACTGCCCGACGACCGGGAGCATGAACACCGTCGCGATGGTGATCGATGCGAACCACCAGTTGTCCAGGGCACCCACCAACGCGAGGACGTAGGACAAGAGCACCACGGCCGCGCCGCCGATGAGCACCGGCTTGGCGTTCGCGAGGTGACGATAGCCTTCGACGACCTGGTGGACGCTGCCACTGGGGTTGGCTGCGACACCGATGCCGATCAGTGCCGGGCTCACCGCGGCGACATTACCCAGGAAGTTCCACATGTCGGCGTGTCCAGGTTGCGCCGCAGCCAGGTTCGCGAACGAGGTCATGATGACCGCGAAACCGATACCCGACATCAGACCGCCGAACAATGCACCCGAGACGTAGCCGATTCCCGCGACGACGGTGAGCATCAACAGCGACAGGCTCACCATGATCGAGAAACTCTCGTTGGACACCGACCCCATCGCACTCGCCATGAAGAGACCGCCGAGTCCGGCGATGCCGGACGACAAGGTGAACACACCCAGCTTGAGCCGGACCAGGCTCTGCCCGAGCATCGCGGATGCAGCGGGGCTGTCCTTCATCGCGGCCAGACGCCGGCCGTAACCGCTGTTGCGCAGGGCGATGATTCCCACACCGAGCACGGCGAAGATCACCGTCATGGTCATGAGGAACACGGTCTCGTTGCGCAGATCCAGCGGCCCCACCTTCAACGGCGGAATCGCGATGTTGCCGTCGGTGAAGAGAGAGAACTTGATACCGAAGAGCTCTCGCTGGGTGGTGTCCCGCAGCACCATGTTCGACAGGAACACACCGAATGCCATGGTCGCCAAGGCCAGATACAGACCGCGGAGCCGCAGTGCAGGCAATGCGATCAGACCGCCGATCACGGCTGCCGCGGCAACACCGAATGCGACGCCCCACAGGTTCAGGTGAGCGGCGAGCCCGGCCCCGGAAATCCCGAAGTGGAACGCGACGATCGTGGAGATCGCACCGAACGACACCGGTGCCAGATTCATCTCACCGGCATACCCGGTGAGAAGCGTCAACGACAGCGCGATGATCGCGAACGTCATGCCGATCGTCATGGTGGTGACCGAGGACGTCACCATGAGCAATCGGATGGCGTAGACGATGACCACCAGGGCCACGGCCCACGCCACTGCCTTACGCACCGACGGCACGTGATAGCGCTCTCTGGTGCGGGTGACCGCTCCGCGCAAGCGATCCTGCGGCAGCACGATCAGTACGACGAACAGGGCGATCATCGGCAGCGAGACGCGGAAGTTCGACGTCCAGTTCCACGATGTCGGGAAGTACGCCAGCACGTAGGTGGCCGCCAGGCCGAGGAAGATCGCTCCGGCGAAGGTGCGCGGGATACTGCGCAGCCGGCCGAACATCGCTGCGGCGAACGCGTCGATGACCAGCAGCGTCAGCATATTCGCTTCGAGGGTGCCGCCGTTGATGGGTGTGATCAGGATGCCGGCGAGCACCGCCAGGGTCGATCCCATCACCCACGAGATCGCTGCCAGGCGATCCGGGTCGTGTCCGTTGAGCCGCAACAGATCCGGGTCGTCGACGACGCCACGCATCGCGACACCCGATCGAGTACGTGTGAACATGACGCGCAGGCCCACGGCGATGAGGATGGCGACGGCGATACAGATCAGCTCGTGATAGCGGATACCGACGCCGAAGATCTCGACTGCGCTTCGGTCGCCGAAGAACATCGTCATGGTGCGCGGGATCTCCGGATGCCAGAACCAGTGGGAGACAGCGACCATACCGAGGAGGATCGAGACGGTGACGACGATCTTCGTCACCTCGGCCGTGTCACGCATGCCGCGCATGATCACGGTGTAGAGGAACAGGCCCATCAGTGGGCCGAGGACGCCGAGCACGATCAGCAGTGCCACGGGAGTGGGCAGACCCCAGCCCACCTTGAACTGCCAGTAGGCGAAGGCGCCGAGCATCGCCTGCGCGCCGTGCGCAAAGTTGAAGATGCCCGAGGTGTTGTAGGTGAGAACGAGGCCCGATGCTGCGATCGCGTATACCGATCCGAGCACCAGCCCCAGAACGGTGAAGGTCAAGAAGGTGTCCATGCGAAAACCTCTGCTCGTCGGTGCCGGCAGCGGGCTACGCTGCCGGCACCGGTCGTCATCGGATCAGGACGCCGCGGGCCTGATGATGTTGGGATTCAGGTACTTCGTGGCGATACGGTCGGGGCCGAGATCGGTACCCCAGGTGCTCGCGTCGGTCGCGATCAGGTAGCTGTCGTCGCACTTGAAGGTGCCGGCTTCAGTCGGGAACGCTTGCGAGAACTCCGTGCCCTCGAGCGTGGTGACCAGACCGCACTTCGCGGGCATGTTGGCGCCCGGATCGGTCACGGCGTGCAATCCGCCGCCGTCCCATTCGTGGATCTCGGACAGTTCGTCGATCATGCACTGCCGGGTGAGGTCCGATCCACACTCACGTGCCGCCGTTGCCCACAGCAGGAACGACGACGTGGCCTGCATACCGAGCAGCGCGGTCTTGCCGCCCTGTTCGGAAACGACGTCGACGTAGTCCTTCACCGCGGGAACGGTGTCGGCATTCTCGATCATCTGGAAGGTCATGCCGGCGTTCAGGTTGTCGAGCAGACCACCGTTCGCGCCGTTCCACTCACGAGCCGCGTCGCCGTACCAGGTGGCCTCGCCCATGAAGATGGGGTCGATCCCGACCTGGTCGAAGGCCTTGACCAAGTTGAACTCGGCGGGCACCGGCGACCGCGACGTCCACAGGCCCTTCACGCCACATTCCTTGAATTTCTCGGCGAACGGCACGTAGCTGGATTCACCCTCGTAGTTGAGGGTCACGCCGCAGTTCTTCAGGTTGAAGCCCGCAGCCGTCGCGATGGAGCGGATCTTGTTCGTCGACGTGATGATCGTCGGCATCGTGGAGTCGATGACGTCGAAGTCGTTCAGAAGGTCGGGGTACATCTCGGCAATCTGGAACCACTGCGACCCGTTGGCGTAGTCCACGGGGAAGGGAACGCCCTGGTACGTCATCGGACCGTTCGCCGCATCCGGGGAGACGGTGAACGCCGGGACGGCTGCCAGGTTGCAGGCGACGCGTGTCTGTTCGGACGTCTGGTCCATGGCGAAGCCGTGCCCGACCATCATGAACTCGGACCCGCAGGCGTTCTGCATGACGGCGTTCGCCTGGGTCATCGCACCGTCGTAGTAGGTACCCGTGATCTGCCGGCCGTTGATGCCCCCCTGCTCGTTGCACCAATCGATCATGGCGGCGACGGCGTCGCCCATTTCCTTGTTCAGGCCCGGGCTCTTGACGTAGCCGCTGTCGTCGCCGAATCCGATGCGGATCTCGGTGTCGGTGACGCCCTGATCCGTTGCTCCTACGGCATCACCCGCGCCGCAGGGGGACTCGAGCGTTCCGAACTTCACCTCGGACGGAGCTGCGGCCGCTTCCGCAGCGGCGACCGGGGCAAGCCCGCCGAACGACGAATCCGGTCCGCGATCCGACGCACAGGCCGAGGTCACCGCCATGGTGGCGGCCAGGCCGGCCACCAGCTTCGAAGCAGTACTGCGTTTCACGATGAAGATCTCCTTCGTCTCGAGCACGCCGAGGACGGCGAGGAAATCGCACCTCGCGGCGGCATATCGGGGTGCCGAGAAAGTAGCCAGCGTCACGCATCGGACATCCCGGACTCCCGGTGAGTGAGACTTCGGGGTGATCGCCACCACAGTCCACTCCCGGTCAGTGGTAGCGATCACGCCATACTGGAGACAGAGCATGAGATCGTCGCCCCGCGAAGTTGCACAACCCCACGGCGACACCGACGAAAGGCGATCGAAGTGACAGCACCAGCGGACGTCCAACAGATGCTGCAGAAGGTCGTATCCCGGCTGACAGGCCCCGGCGGACGGTTCGAGATCGCTGTGGAGGAGGTTCGTGGCAACCACATCCCGGTGATGGTCAATCGCGACCGACGTATCGGCGATGTGATCGCAAGGTCGAAGGCCTGGGGCGACCGCGACTACATAGTCACGGCCGATCGGCGCATCACCTTCGCGCAGCACGCCGATGCGGTGGCGGCTCTGGCGACGACTCTGCGCGACGAATACGGCGTGGGGAAGGGCGATCGGGTCGCGCTGCTCGCTGCCAATGCCCCGGAATGGATCATCACGTTCTGGGCGACACAGGCCCTCGGGGCAATTTCCGTCGGACTCAACTCGTGGTGGGTGCCCGCGGAGATCGCGTACGGCGTCGAGATGGTGAAGCCGAAGGTGATCGTCGCCGATGCCAAGCGCGCCGCACTGATCGCCAAGGCCGAGGTGTCCGGGTTCGAGCTGCTCTCGATGGAAGAGGATGTGCCGCGGATCGTCGCCGCGGCAGCCGGTGCCCAACTCCCGGTCACCGACGTCGCCGAGGACGATCCCGCCGTCATCCTGTTCACCAGCGGCACGAGCGGACGCCCCAAGGGCGCGGTGCATTCCCAACGGAATCTGCTCGCCGTCATCGACTACCACCGGTTCAACGATGCGATGATGTCGGAGATGTACGGGCGCCCGTACGACGACGCCGTGCCGAGCGACCTCCGCTACCTCGTGACGTCGCCGCTGTTCCACATCGCCAGCCTGCACAACCTCGCGGTTCCCCGGCTCGCCACCGGCAGCGCCCTCGTCATGACCGAGGGCGCCTTCGACGTCGACAAGGTGTTCACCCTGATCGACCGCGAGAAGGTCACCAACTGGGGCGCCGTCCCGACCATGGCGTCCCGCATGCTCGAACACGAGGACACCGACAAGTACGACCTGTCGTCACTGAGCGCGTTCGCACTGGCATCCGCACCGTCGTCTCCGGCATTCAAGAAGCGACTGCAGGAGAAGTTCCCGTTCGCGAAGCAGGCGCTCGTGGACAGCTACGGTCTGACCGAGTGCAGCACCGCAATTGCGGTGGCAACCGCACCCGAGATCGAAGCCTTCCCCGGCACGCTCGGCAGCCCGATCCTCACTGTGAGCATGGAGATCCGCGACCCGTTCGGCGTGAAGGTCGACGATGGTGTCGAGGGGGAAATCTGTGTCCGCAGCCCGTTCGTGATGCTCGGTTACTGGAACAACGACGCCGCGACCGACGGTGCGATCACTTCCGATGGCTGGCTGCGCACCGGCGACTACGGGACTCTCGAGAACGGCAGACTCCGGTTGACCGGCCGGCGCTCCGATCTGATCCTGCGCGGCGGCGAGAACGTGTACCCGACCGAGATCGAGCAGGCCCTCGACGAGCATCCCGCAGTCCAGGAATGCGCCGTCATCGGTATCGACGACGAAGACCTCGGGCAAGAGGTCGGCGCGGTGGTCGTACTTCACGCCGACACCAACGCCACCGAAGACGACCTTCGGGACTTCCTGAAGGAACGCCTCGCCTACTTCAAGATCCCGAAGACCTGGAAGATCACGCAGGATCTACTGCCGCGCAACGCGACCGGCAAGATCATCCGGCGCGACCTCTCCGTCTGAGCGCGATCAGCTCGCCGATGCCGACCGTTCCCCATCTGCATCGGCGAGCATTCCGCGCCACACGACGTCGAGGGCTGCCTCGCACCTCGACCGCACGACCGGATCGTCCATCCTGTCGCCGCGCACGATCATCTGGTAGTAGAACACGCCCGCGATGAGATCGAAGCACGCTTCGAGGTCGAGGTCCGACCGGAAGACGCCGGACATGACACCGTTCCGTAGTGCATCCTCGATCGGGACGCGCCGCCGCCGCACATGCGAATTCCAATACGCCCGCTGCAACTCCGGGTCTTCCATACTCAGCTTGATCCGATGCCGGAACCGCTGTTCCGGGAACTCGGAAGCACCAATCGCCGTCCCGGCCAACAATGCCACGATCGCCTCACGCAGATCTCCGCCCGAAGGCACCGGTTCCGGTACCTCTCGGCCGACGTCCAGCGCAGCGGCCACGAGAGATGTCACCGACGGCCACCGTCGATAGAGAGCTGCACGGCTGACGCCGCTACGTTCGATGACGCGCGTGACGGTCACTGCCTCGTCTGCGTCGATGAGTTCGATAGTGGCCATGAGTATCTGCTGGTCGAGATCCTGGTCGCGAGGACGGCCCGGGCCACGGCGCTCCTGCTCCGTGGCACGGACCTCACTCGTCGTCATGCCGCGCGCGCTCGTTCGCGCAGCCGCGCCACCACGTCGTCGCCCAAGCCTGCCGCACGCAGGGGTGCAAGCGGATCGCCGTGGCGTTCACGCAGAACCGCAAGCATCGTGATCATCGAAATATCGGACGGTTCGTTCGTGATCGTCGATGCAGCGATATCGTCGAGGTCGAAGCCGATCCGCGTCATCAGGACACTCATGACGGCGTGGGTGCGGGAGTGGACCCCGGCCATGTTCGTGTCGGTGAGGGCGTAATCCGCGACGATGTCGTCGTCGCCGGCGCCGAGCGAGTGCAGCAACAGCGAGGCGAGCACGCCGGTGCGGTCGCGGCCGGCCGTGCAATGGAATGCTGTGGCTCCGGGAGCGAGCGAGATGATCGACAACGCGCTGGCGAGTTGAGGTGCGGCGCGTTCCACCATGTCCGCGTACATCGTGCCGAACTGGACATGATCGAATGAGAATGTCGACGGCCCTGCGCCTTCCGACGAACTTGCGTCCTTCGAGAGACCGGACATCCCCTGACCGATGTCCGCCATGAGCGGCAGGTGGTGATAAGCGACCGGGTGTCCGGCGAGCACCCCACGCCCCGTGAGAGCGACCTCGTCAGTCGATCGAAGATCGATGACGCTGACGAGGCCACCCTCCACGAGGTCGCGTGCTGTCTCCTCTGGGATCGTGGAAAGGTCGTCGGCTCGGATGACCAGACCCGCTCGCAGAACACCGCCCGCGATCCGGATGCCTCCCATGTCCCGCAGATTGGCAGGGATGCTCAGCGAGATGTCGACAGTAGTGATCGTCACGTGATTCTCCTTCTGATGAGGGCACTGCCCTGGTCGATCACCGTGACCAGCACGATGATGCAGATGATGATGGCGCTGAGATGTCCGTAGTCGTACATCTTCATCGCCGTGGTCAGTTCGAGTCCGATGCCGCCGGCCCCGACGAGACCGAGAATTGTGGCACCCCTGACATTCCCCTCGAAGAGCAGCAATGTGTAGGACACGAGCAGGGGCGCGGCCTGCGGAAGTACTCCGTACTGGATGACCTGGCGTTTCGACGCGCCGACCGCCTCCATGGCCACCGTCGGGCCGCGGTCGACGGCTTCCATTGCTTCGGCGTACACCTTGCCGATCGAGCCGAGTGAGCCGAGTGTCATTGCGAGGATGCCCGCGAAGGGGCCGAGCCCCACTGCGGAGACGAACATGAGCGCGAAGACGAGGTCCGGGATCGAGCGGATGACGTTCATCGTCCAGCGCGCCGGGTAGTAGATCCATTTCGGCGAGAGAGTGGAAGCTGCCGCAAATGCCACGAACAGCGACAACACCGCTCCGAGTACCGTCCCGACGATCGCCATCTGCAAGGTCTCGATCAGCAGTTCGACGATCTTGCCGAACTTCGAGAAGTCCGGAGGGAAGAGCCGGGACATGAACTCGCCCATGTTCACAGCACCGTCACCGAGTTTGCCGAAGTTGAATTCGGCACCATTGAAGGACCAGAGCAGGACGATGAGCGCAATCGGGATTCCTGCGAGGAACCGGGTACGGGGAATCGAGAACGCCTGCTCGAGCCGATGACGCTCGGCCTGGTCGAGCGACTCGATGACGTGCCCGGATTTCCGAATCGGATCGCGCTGGAGTGCGGGATCAGGCGAGGTGATCGTCATCGTCGACCTCCTCGAATTCGTAGAGTACGGACAGTTTTTCGGAATCGAGTTGGGCTGTCGGCGCGGTCAGGAGTATCTCGCCGTGGCGGAGACCGATGATCCGATCGCTGTGTGCGAGGGCGAGCGGAAGGACGTGCAGGCTCACGAGCACCGGAATGCCGTCCCCTTTCGCGATGTCATGCAACAGCTCGAGCACCGACGTGGCCAGTTTCGGGTCGAGAGACGCGACGGGTTCGTCGGCCAGGATGACACGGGGTTGTTGCATGAGTGCACGGGCGATCGCAACACGCTGCTGCTGTCCGCCACTCAGCGAGCGGGCAGGCTCCTTCGCCTTGTGTGCGATTCCGACCCGGTCGAGATAGTGCATCGCGAGTCGTCGATGCTCGCTGGTGAAGCCTCCGATCACATTGAGAGGTCCTGCCCGGTGCAGTGCACCGGTGAGAACGTTGGAGAACACGCTCAATCGGGGAATGAGGTTGAACTGCTGGAACACCTGGCCGACGTCGGCACGCAGCCTGCGGAGTTCCCGGCCGGATGCGCTGGTGGCGTCGCGCCCGGCGACATCGGCTGTGCCCGAGGTGATCGGCGCAAAGCCGGTCAGACTTTTCATCAGTGTCGACTTGCCGGAGCCGGAAGCACCGAGGAGCGCAACCATCTCACCGGGGTGAAGGTCGAGGTCCACACGGTCGAGGACGAGTTCGGTGTCATAGGCAACCTGAAGGGCCCTGACGGTCACAACAGGCGAGCCTTGGCTGGATGCCCGTACCGACGGGGCGGCGGCAGTGAGGGTCGTTGCGCTCATCAGTCCAGGTCCTCGAGTTCGACGCCTGCGACTGCGGCGATGTCCACGAACGACTGGAACTCCGAGCCGGCCGGGTCCATGATCGCCTCACGGCCGACGAATCCTGAACCGAGCGCGCCGAGCGCATCAGCGTTCTCCTCGGAGAACACCCGGGGGAGCGTTTGCTGCAGGAGTGCGCGGGTGTCCTCGTCGAGTGAAGGACGTGCCAGCACCGCGCCGGCTATGGGCATCGATGGACTTTCACCGACGCCACGCCACTCGCCGTCCTCGAACGGGAACATCGGCGCGCCGAGCTCGGTGAGCATAATCGCCGTGCACGCGGCATCGACCTGACCCTGTTCGAGCGCGGCAAAACTACCCTCGTGGCCGCCCGCGAAGATCACCTCGTAGTCATCGTTCTGCTCGAGCCCTGCCTCGTGCAGCATGTAGACGGGCATGAAGTACCCGGAGCTCGATGCCTGGTCTGCGAAGGCGACCGTGCCGTCGCGGAGATCGTCGAGCGCCTGCACCGGAGAGTCGTCGAGGACGACACATGTGGAGACGGGCGCCCCATCGCCCCGCCATGCCATGAGTGCGTCGACCTCACCGGTACTGACAGCCAGTGCCGAGGGAAAGCCACTCATGATGCCGAAGTCGACGTGGTCGGAGCGGATCGCTTCCACCACGCTCAGATAGTCGGGTACATCGACGATGTCGACCGCGCGCCCGGTCTCCGTCTCGAGAAGTGAAGCGAGTGATTCGATCGGGTTGGCCTGGGTCGGATCGTCCCCCAGCGGAGTTGTGGCGATCTTGATGACAGCGGCGGATTCATCCGTATCCGTACTGGTTGCCTGACAACCGGTGACCGCGACAAGGGCAGTCAGGCCCAGGATGCCCGCGGTGATGGTGTGGCGACGCATGATGTCCCTTTCACAGCGACGTCGTATCGATAACGAGAACGGCTGTATTGGAACTCCCCCACGTAACGCGGAATTACGAGACTGTCGTACTGCAAATTGGACGCCAGGTGAACACTCGGTGCTGCCGCTACACCCGAACGATCGCCCACACAACAGAAAAGGCAGGTACACAACTTCTGACAGTGTGTATCTGCCTTCTTCTGCAGCGAACGACGCTGGCGCTACCCCAGCCCGAACAATGCGGCCGCGTTGTCGTGGCACACCTCGCGTACCCACGCGGAATCCGGCGCGAACCGCTCGACCGCCTCGAGTTGGTGGAGGTAGCCGTACGGGATGTTGGGGAAGTCGGTGCCGAGAAGGATCCTCGACCGGAGGGTATCGAGCCTGGGCAGTGCCGCTTCGGGAAACGGCATGTCCGCTTCCACGAAGTCCGTGAACGCCATCGTGGTGTCGAGGTGCACGCGCGGGTATTCGTCCGCGAGGTCGAGGAAGGCCTCGTACTCCGGCATCCCCATGTGGGCAATGATCACCGCCAGATTCGGGTACCGGCGCATCAGTTCGGCCATCGGCTCGGGTCCGGTGTGCGTTCCGGGAGCCGGCCCCGACCCACAGTGCACGACGATCGGTAGCCCTTCGTCCTCGAGCAGTCCCCACACGTCCTTCAACTGCGGATCGAGTGGCGTGTAGTCGCCGACCTGGATGTGGGATTTGAACACGACGGCACCGGACGAGATCGCCTCGGCGACATAGGACGCCGCGCCCGGTTCGGGATAGAACGTCGCGGTGTGCAGGCAGTCCGGGGTTCGGGAGGCGAAATCGGCCGACCACGAATTGAGCCACGCCGCCATCTCCGGCCGATGCGGGTAGAGCATCGACGTGAAGTACCGGACACCGAACGCGCGCAGTCGCTCGACGCGCTCCTCCTCGGTGTGTCGGTAGGTGATGGGCCAGGTCCGTCCGACGAGCGGTCCTGCCGTGTCGAAGTACTCCCAGACCTTGTCCATCACGTTCTTCGGCATGAAATGCGTGTGGACATCGATGAGCTCATCGATGCCGTGCCGTCGACGGAACTGCGCAACCTGATCGATCTCGTTCACACTGCGACCGTACACATGGTGTATCGGAACAACCTTCGATGGAGGGGCCTGAACAGGCCGGGACCGGGTGCGGAAGCGATCCGCACCCGGTCCTGTCGTTCTGCGGAGCGCAGAGTCAGGCCTTTGCCGCTGCGGCTGCACTCTGAATCGCGAGCTTGTCGAGCCCTGCCGCGTACAACCGTCTACCGAAGAACAGCGCCACGATTGCGAGCACGTACACCAGCGGGGTCAACTGCAGTGCGCCGATGAGGCCGAGCCGGTCGGCGAGGATGCCGACGATGAACGGTCCGGTGGCCAGCCCCAGGATATTGTTGGCGACGGTCAAGGTCCCCAGGCCGGACGCGCGCACCGACTGGTGCGTCAGACTGGCAACCATCGCTGCAGTCGGGCCGGAGGAACCGGCAGAGAAGAAGGCACCGAGCGCGATGAGCGTCAATTGCGCGGCACCGGGTTCCAATTGGAATGCGATTCCGAGGGACGTCAACGAGATGACGCAGTACGCGATGGCACTGGACCACTTCCCGGAGGGGTTGTTGCGACTGACCCGGTCGGTGATGATGCCGCACACCACCATGCCGGTGCCGATCAGCATCACGAAGGCCGCGGCGATCAGGCCCGCCTTGTCCGGGGCCATGCCGTACTCGCGGTTGAAGAAACTGGGGGTCCACGACAGCAGCACTGCAGCGGTGAACATCTGCAGACCGCCACCGAGATACGCGCACCAGACCGCAGGGTTGGTGAACAGAGACGAGACGGGGACTCGGATCGGGGGCGCGTCCGGGCGTGCAGGTGACGCGACATCCTGGTCGACTGCGTGTGCGGCCAACCGGCGTTCGGTGACCACGATGCGGAACAGCGCGACGAGAATGAGGCCGAGCACTGCCATCGCAGCGAACGACCATCGCCAGCTCAGGTGCACAGCGATGACACCGCCGAGCGAGACGCCGACGACCGAACCGAACGAGCCGCCGGCCATGAAAGCACCGCTGAGAGTCGAATGGATGCGGGGTGCAAAGACACTGAGCACCAATGCGATTCCGACACTGCCGTACGCAGCCTCGCCGACGCCCACCAGGAAGCGAGCGGCGAGCATCTGCTCGTAGTTGGCTGCCACCGCGCAGAACAACGTCGCGATGCTCCAGATCACCGCCATCAGGGCGAGGCTGCGAACCCTGCCCCAGCGGTCCGCGAGCAGGGACAGCGGGAAGGTCAGCAAACCCACCATCAGCGCGACGATGCTGGTCAGCGACGCGAGCTGGGAATCCGACAGATCCCAATCGGCCTTCAGGAACGGGAAGACCGCACTGAGCACCTGGCGCGACATGTAATCGGACAGCAGCAACGCGAACGTCAGCGCAAAGACCACCCAGGGATAGGTGGGGCGGCGGCGGGGCTGAGCAGAGTCGATGCGATCGGATCCTAGTACATCGGCCGGAGAGTCGGGGCCGAGTTCGACGGAGGTACCGATCGAGGCGGGAGGGTTTCCCATGAGAGCTCCTCGAGTGGGGGAAGGTGTGGTCAGGACGCTGCGTGACGCGCCTGATGTGCGTCGAGTTCCTCCTCGAGGATCGGAACGCCGAGATTGCAGGCATGGATTCCGAGGACGCTGACCATCTGCAGAACGGTGAGAATCTCGTCGCGAGAGACTCCGAGATCGAGCGCAGCACGGATGTGCCGCCGTACGCCGGGGGCGTACATGTGGGTAGCGGCAGCGTCGATCGCGATGCTGAGGAGTTCGACGAACTCCGGCGTGAAGATGCCCCGCTCGATCGGGGTGGCATTCATCGCCATGAACTGCTCGGTCCACTCCGGATCCCAGTCGGACAGGGTGTCCCACAAGGGATTCCATTTTCCATCCCGACGCATGGCGTCGAGGGTCGGGGTGGGAATCGAATCGGGTTTCGTGGTCACGCGGCACTCGTTTCACGCAGGGGTCGAAGTGTGGTGTGTCATGCACGCCATTCCACGGTGAACGTGGTGCACATCACGTTATCCCTCGCTGATCGAGATTAATTATCCTGCCGGGACGTAATTCTTCACATTTCGGGACAGTCATTCTTCGGAGCGCTTGCGCCACTCACGAGGACTCATGCCGAACTGCTGACCGAACCACCGGGAGAAGCTACTCGGCGCCGAGAACGACAACATTTCGGAGATCTCCGTGAAGGTGTGCCGCCCGCTCGCCACCAACCGCCGGGCGAGTTCGGCGCGAGTGGCGTCGACTACCCCGGTGAAGGTCTGCCCCGATTTGGCCAGATGTCGGTGGACCGTGCGCCGATCCACGCCGAGACTCTGAGCAACCTGCTCGACGGAACAGCGCCCGGTCGGCAGTAGCAGTTCGACGAGCTCGCGCACCCGCTGCTCGAGGGTCGGCGCCTCCGGAGCTGCGAGTTCGTCGAGAGCCTGTCGTACGTAGCCGCGGAGCAACGGGTCGGACAGGCGATTGGGCTGGTCCAGGTCGTTCGCGTACATGACGATTCCGGAGTAGTCACCACCGAATGTCAGGGGCGCATCGAAGATGCGGCGGTGGGTGCTGTCGTCGTCGGGTCGCTGATGCTCGAAGGACACCGACACGGGTCGCCAACGATCTCCGAGCAGGTGTTGCAACAGCTGATGGATCACGGCAAGGGCGAGCTCCACGGACTGGCGCACGGGCATCGGCTCGCCGGTCTCGACGCGGAGAACGACGGTCGCCAGCCCATCGCGTTCGATGACCTCGATGAACAGCGCTTCGTTATAGGTGTGCTGATAGCGGATCAGCATCCGCAGCGCACTCCGGGCATCCGGCTCCTCCCGGATACCCATGCTCAGGGGGCCGAGTGTCGACAACCGTCGCCGTTCGGCAAGCCTGAGCCCGAAATCCTGACGTCCCGTCGCTGCGGCCGACAGCTCGAGCAGTCGCGCGATCGACGCGGCCGGCACCCAGCGATCCTGGAGCTCGAGACCCGCCGGATCGAGATTGACGCTCCGCAGCAGCTGGACCGGCTCGACCGACAACGAGCGCCCCAGGTCGATGTAGCCCGTCAGCGCCGCGTAGCGCGCCAGAGGTTTCGCCGATCTCATCGTCGACCCCTCCCTTCGTTGCCGCAGCGCCGATTCGGACGCCTGTCCCGAATCGGCAATAAATATGTCCCCTGAGGGTAAGTATGACCCACGACTCCTGATTACTGTCGTGTTATCAGCGTCACACGAACCCTCCGAGGTGGCAGAACACCGACGACGCGGTGACATCAGGCGCAGCGACATCAGAGGAGAAGAACAGATGGCACAGGCGATCCGATTCTACGAAACCGGCGGCCCCGAGGTCCTGAAGTGGGAGTCAGTGGAGGTCCGCGAACCTGGACCCGGCCAGGTCCGGATCCGGCACGAAGCCGTGGGCCTCAATTTCGCCGACACCTACTTTCGCACCGGTATGTACCCGGCCCCGCTCCCCGCAGGAATGGGAGTCGAAGCCGCCGGTGTCATCGAGGCGATCGGCTCGGGTGTCACAGACTTCAGGGAAGGCGATCGTGTCACCTACACGGGCAGCCCGCTCGGCGCGTACAGCACCGAACGCGTGATGCCGGCCGAGCATCTGATCGCCCTTCCGGACGAGATCCCCTTCGACACCGCAGCCGCAATGACCATGCGCGGCCTGACCACTTCGTACCTGCTCCGCCGCATCCACCCGCTGAATATCGGGGACACCGTCCTGCTGCATGCGGCGGCCGGTGGCGTCGGTCTGATCTTCTGCCAGTGGGCACGGCACTTGGGCATCAACGTCATCGGCACCGTGTCCACTGACGCGAAGGCCGAGGTGGCGCGAGCCCACGGGTGCAGCGAGGTCATCGTCTACACCCGAGAGAACGTCGCCGAGCGAGTCCGCGAGCTCACCGACGGCAAGGGCGTGCCAGTGGTGTTCGACAGCATCGGTGAGTCGACCTTCCAGTCCTCGATCGACTCCCTCGCCCGCCGCGGCCTGCTGGTGGCCTTCGGTACTGCTTCCGGCCCGATCCCGCCGATCAACGCCATGGAACTCGCCGTCAAGGGCTCACTGTTCGTCACTCGCCCCGCGCTCGCCGACTACATCGCCGACCCTGCCGAGCGCGCCGAACTGGCGAACGAGCTGTTCGGACACGTCGCCGCCGGACGCATCGAGATCGACATCAACCAGCGGTACAAGCTCGAAGAAGCCGAGCTCGCTCACCGTGAACTGGAATCCGGCATCAGCGTCGGTTCCTCTGTGTTCTCGGTCTGACCCACACCCACCCATCGTCATGGACAGGAGGACAACCGCCATGACCACCACTGTCGACCGTGCGAAACCCTGCATCGGTACAGCCTCCGGGAGTCCGATGAACGCGCGACCGTTGACCGCGAGCATCGGCGCAGAACTTCACGACGTGGACCTGGCCGAGGTGTCTCGCGACGACGCGCTGTTCGCCGAACTGAAAGCACTGCTACTCGAACACAAGGTGCTGTTCTTCCGCGACCAGAACATGAGCCGGGCCGAGCACGTCACGCTCGCGGAACGCTTCGGCCGGCTCGAGGATCATCCGGTACTCGGCAGCGATCCGGAGCATCCAGGTCTGGTCCGCATCTACAAGGACCTCGACAGCCCGCCCGAGGCATTCGAGAATTCCTACCACTGCGATGCCACCTGGCGAGAGAACCCGCCGATGGGATCCGTCCTGCGATGCGTCGAAGGTCCCGCTATCGGCGGCGACACGATCTGGGTGAACATGGCCCTCGCCTACGCGCGACTGCCCCAGCGTGTCCAGGAACAGATCGCCGGCCTGCGTGCGCGACACAGCATCGAAGCGTCGTTCGGTGCGAGACTGCCGATCGAGAAGCGCCTCGAGCTGAAGGCACGCTATCCCGACGCAGAGCACCCCGTCGTCCGTACCCATCCGGAAACGGGCGAGAAGGTCCTCTTCGTCAACAGCTTCACCACGCACTTCACCAACTTCCACAACGCAGACAATGTCCGATGCGGCATCGACTACGCGCCCGGGGCCGGCGATCTGCTCCGATACCTGCAGAGCCAGGCGACGATCCCCGAATATCAGGTGCGGTGGAGATGGACACCGAACAGCGTCGCGATCTGGGACAACCGGTGCACGCAGCACTACGCGGTCCAGGATTACTGGCCTGCCGTCCGCAAGATGGAACGCGCCGGAATCATCGGCGACCGCCCCTTCTGATCGCACCGATCCTTTTTCGACCCAAGACTTCCCAACTCGATCCACAGGAGACTGCCATGCATTTCCACGACGATGCCCTCTTCCCCGAATGCCAGGAAAAGCTGGTCATCACCTGCGCGCCGTACGGACCCGAATGGGAGCCGAACGACTTCCGCGAAGACCTGCCGCTGACAATGGAAGAGCACATCCAGAAGGCGGTGGACTGCTACGAGGCCGGCGCCACCGTGCTGCACATCCACGTGCGGGAACTCGACGGCAAGGGCTCCAAGCGCCTGTCGAAGTTCAACGAACTCCTCGCCGGCCTGCGCGAGGCCGTGCCGGACATGATCCTGCAGGTCGGCGGGTCCATCTCTTTCGCTCCGGAAGGTGAAGGCGCCGACGCGAAATGGCTCTCGGACGACACCCGGCACATGCTCGCCGAGCTCGACCCCAAGCCTGATCAGGTCACGATCGCGATCAACACCAGCCAGATGAACATCATGGAGCTCATGACCGCGGACGACATCGCGGGCACCTCGATGGAACGTCCGGAACTTGCTGCGGCATACCGCGAAATGACCGTTCCCGCCGGTCCCGAGTGGGTAGAGGAGCACCTGCGACGTTTGCAGGCGGCCGGCATCCAGCCCCATTTCCAGCTCTCGTCCATCCCGCAACTCGAGACCGTCGAGCGTCTCATCCGCCGCGGGGTGTACACCGGACCTCTCAACCTGACCTGGGTGGGCATCGGCGGTGGCTTCGACGGCCCCAACCCGTACAACATCATGAACTTCGTGCAGCGTGTCCCGGACGGGGCCTGCCTGACCCTCGAAACGCTCATGCGCTCGGTCCTTCCGGTCAACACCATGGCGACTGCGATGGGTCTGCACAACCGTTGCGGCAACGAAGACACCATTTGGGGCCGCAAGGGCGAGAAGATGACCTCTGTCCAGCAGATCCAGCAACTGGTCCGCATCGCCGGCGAACTCGGCCGCGAAGTCGCCACCGGTAAGGAAGCCCGCGACATCTACAAGATCGGCGAGACCTACCGCGACGCCGACGAAACCCTCGCCAAGCTCGGGTACGCACCGAACCGACGGCCCGGGCAGGTCGGTTTCACACAGCACGCCTGACCCATCACCGCGACCCGGGCCCGCCGTTCACGCCGGGCCCGGGTCGCGTCCGATACGAAAGGAAAGTACGGACGACATGGCTGTCACAGCGTTGCAGGTCGGTGCAGGTGGCGGCTTCGACACCGTCACCGAGGTCGCGCTCGCCGAACACACACCCGGCGACGGTGAAGTACGGGTGCGGATTCGCGCCGCTTCGCTCAATTTTCACGACTTCGCCGTTGTCAGCGGGCTCAAGGGCGTGAGCGAACCCCGAATACCGCTGTCCGACGGCGCCGGTGAGGTGATCGCGATCGGACAGGACGTCACCGAGTTCGCTGTGGGCGACCGCGTGGTGAGCACATTCTTCCCCGACTGGATCGACGGAGAACCCACCGCCCAAGGATTCGAACGCGTACCGGGTGACGGCATCGACGGCTTCGCACGCACCGAGGTCACGATGCCGGCGGCCGCATTCACTCGTGCACCCGAGGGCTACAGTCATGCCGAAGCAGCGACCTTGACGACAGCCGGATTGACAGCGTGGCGGGCACTGTTCGTCGACGGTGCGCTCCGTCCAGGACACACCGTCCTCACCTTGGGGGCCGGTGGCGTATCGATCTTCGCACTGCAATTCGCCAAGTCTGCTGGTGCAACAGTGATCTCCACCTCGTCGAGCGACGACAAGCTGGATCGGCTCCGCGAGATCGGGGCCGATCACGTCCTCAACTACCGCTCCACACCGGACTGGGGCGCCGCGGTCCGCAAGATCACCGGCGACCGCGGAGTCGACCACGTCATCGAGGTCGGCGGCTCCGGAACAATGCAGCAGTCGATGACTGCATCCCGCGTCGGCGGCCACATCGCCATGATCGGCGTCCTCACCGGTACCGGAGGTGACGTCCCGATCCGTCTGGCTCTGGCCCGTCAACTTCGAATGGGTGCATTACTGGTGGGCAGTCGCCGGCACCAACTCGACATGATCGACGCCATCGAATCGACCGGCCTGCGGCCGATCATCGACCGGCACTTCCCCCTGGTCGATCTCGTAGAGGCGTTCCACTACGAGAAGTCCGGTGGCCACTTCGGGAAGATCTGCGTAGACATCTGAGCACACGATCTTGCAGCGTCGACGGTCGCTGTGGAACAACAGATTTGGGAGAGCAATGAACAACCATGCCGAACCGACCGTGGTCATCGTCCCCGGTCTGCGCGACCACGTCGCCGACCACTGGCAGACCCGGCTTGCCGATCGCCTCGACCGGGTGCGCACGGTACCCCCGCTCGAGCACGACAAGCTGAGTCTGGCGGCCCGGATCGCCGCGCTCGACGCGGTAGTGGGTGAGGTCGACGGACCTCTGGTTCTTGTGGCGCACAGCGCCGGTGTCCTGATCGCTGTGCACTGGGCGCAGCAGTCGACCAGACCGATCCTCGGTGCCCTGCTCGCGACGCCGGCCGATCTGGAGTCCCCGCTACCCGAGAACTATCCCACGATGGATGATCTCGAACAGGGTGGCTGGCTTCCGATCCCGCGACGCCGTCTCCCCTTCCCCAGCATCGTCGCGGCGAGCAGCAACGACCCGCTCGCAGAGCAGCGTAGGGTCGCAGGCCTGGCCGAGGTGTGGGGTAGCCGGTTCGTCGACCTGGGTGAGGTCGGACACCTCAACCCCGCGTCGGGATTCGGCGAGTGGCCGAAAGCCGACGAGTTCCTGCAAGAACTGCTCGACCGATGCGAGGCGGCCACGTCATGACCAAGGTCTACGCTACGGCGGCCGACGCGGTCGCCCATATCCCCTCCGGTGCGTCGCTGGCCGTCGGTGGTTTCGGCCTGTGCGGTATCCCCGACGAGTTGATCGCCGCGATCGCCGCCGGCAACGCCACCGACTTCGAGGTGTTCTCCAACAACTGCGGCGTCGACGGCCACGGACTCGGGATTCTTCTCGGGGAAAAACGGATCCGCCGGGTCACCGCGTCGTACGTCGGTGAGAACAAGGAATTCGCACGCCAGTACCTCTCCGGTGAACTCGAGGTGGAGTTGACACCGCAGGGCACCCTCGCCGAGAAACTCCGCGCCGGTGGTGCCGGGATTCCGGCGTTCTTCACTCCCGCGGGTGTGGGCACCCCGATCTCCGAGGGTGGGTTGCCGTGGCGGTATGCGGCGGACGGGTCGGTGCAGATCGCGTCGCCGGCGAAGGAGATCCGCGAGTTCCGTGGTAAGCGGTATGTGCTCGAGGAGTCGATCAGCGCCGACTATTCGTTGGTGCATGCGCTGCGGGGGGATACCGAGGGCAATCTGGTGTTCAACAAGGCCGCGATGAATTTCAATCCGCTGGCGGCGATGGCCGGCGCGGTGTGCATCGTGCAGGTCGAGGAGCTCGTCGAGCCGGGTGAGATCGATCCGGGGCAGGTGCATCTGCCGGGTGTGTTCGTCGATCGGATCGTGCACACCGGCATCCAGGACAAGCTGATCGAGAAGCGCACCGTCAGCGCCGGAAAGGGAGCGTGAGCATGAGCACCAGTGTGGACACCGCCGAGACCGTCGGGTGGTCGCGGATCGAGATGGCTGCGCGTGCCGCGCAGGAACTGTCACCGGGTGAGTACGTCAATCTCGGTATCGGCTTGCCGACCCTGATCCCGAATTATCTGCCCGAGGGTGTGCAGGTGACGTTGCACAGTGAGAACGGGATCTTGGGCACGGGCCGGTATCCGACGGACGAGGAGGTCGATCCGGATCTGATCAATGCCGGTAAGGAGACGGTGACGGTCGATCCGGGTGCGGCGTTCTTCGATTCGGCACTGTCGTTCGGGATGATCCGTGGTGGTCATATCGATACCGCCGTGCTCGGTGGTATGGAGGTCTCCCAGACCGGGGATCTGGCGAATTGGATGGTGCCGGGCAAGATGGTCAAGGGCATGGGTGGTGCGATGGATCTGGTGCACGGTGCTCGTAAGGTGATCGTGTTGATGGAGCACACCGACAAGTCCGGTGCGCCGAAGATCGTCGATTCGTGTTCGCTTCCGTTGACGGGTGAGGGCGTGGTGCAGCGGATCGTCACGAATCTTGCCGTCATCGATGTCACCGACGATGGTCTGGCTCTGCGTGAGTGCGCGCCGGGTGTGACCGAGGAGCAGGTCCGAGCGGCCACCGGAGCCTCCCTGACCACGACCGTCTCCCTCTCCTCCCGAATCTGATCCTGAAAGCGACTCCACAATGCTCAACTTGTCTGTCCTCCTGGAAGATTCCGCCCGGCGATACCCGTCCCGTGACGCACTGGTGCTCGGAGACACTCGCATCAGCTACGCCGAACTCGACTCCCGCTCGAACCAGGTCGCCAACCTCCTGATCGAACACGGTATCGAGCCCGGCGATACCGTCGCTATGTCGTTCCCCAACGTGCCCGAGTTCCCGATCGTCTACTACGGCATCCTCAAGGCCGGCGCGGTCGTGGTGCCGCTGAACATCATGCTCAAGGGTCGCGAGATCGCCTATCACCTCGAAGATTCCGGAGCAAAAGCCTACATCTGCTTCGAGGGCGGTCCGGACCTGCCGATCGGCGAGTTCGGCCGAGCGGGATTCGAGTCGGCAACACAGTGCCGCGTCATGTTCGTCGCGGGCCACGAGCCTGGAACCGGCACTGGCACCGGCGACGTTTCGGGTCTCGAAGCTGCACTCGCGGAAACCTCGGACGCATTCTCCACGGTGGTGCGCGCACCGCAGGACATCGCGGTCATCCTCTACACGAGCGGTACCACCGGAAAACCCAAGGGCGCGCAGCTCTCCCACTCCAACATGGTGATGAATGCCGTCACCTCGAACCGACTGTTCGACAGCAACCCGATCCGCCACGACACCTACCTCGTGACGCTACCCCTGTTCCATTCCTTCGGTCAGACCGTGACGATGAACGCGGGACTGTCGGTGGGCGGCACTCTGGTATTGCTACCACGATTCGAGGCACGCGCAGCCTTGAGACTGATGACGGACGAGGGCATCACCGTTTTCGCCGGTGTGCCGACAATGTATTGGGGCCTGCTCAGCGCACTGGACGAGAGTGTGGATGTCGACCGGATCGCCGCGACGATGCGTCGCGCGATCTCGGGGGGAGCAGCACTTCCCGTCGAAATCCTCACTCAGTTCTCCGAGCGTTTCGGTGTGCAGATCCTCGAGGGTTACGGCCTCTCCGAGACCTCGCCGCTGGCCCTGTTCAGCGACCCGGAGCGCGAACCCCGCCCCGGATCGATCGGTGTCCCGGTGTGGGGAATCGAGGCGCGACTCGTCGACACGGAGTGGAACACCGTGACCGACCTCGACACTGTCGGCGAGATCGCAGTGCGGGGACACAACGTCATGTCCGGCTATCTCGGCCGCCCCGAAGCGACCGCCGAGGTGATGCGCGACGGATGGCTGCGCACAGGCGACCTCGCCCGACGGGACTCCGACGGCTTCTATTACATCGTCGACCGCGCAAAGGACCTGATCGTGCGCGGCGGTTTCAACGTGTACCCACGGGAGATCGAGGAAGTGCTGATCACGCACGCCGCGGTCTCGCTCGCAGCAGTGATCGGCGTGCCTCATCAGACGCACGGCGAGGAGGTCAAGGCGTTCGTCATCCTCGAACCGGGCAAGCAGGTCGAGGAGGCCGAACTCATCGCGTGGTGCCGGGATCAGATGGCGGTGTACAAGTACCCGCGATCGATCGAGTTCACCACAGTGCTCCCGATGACCGCGACGGGCAAGATCCTCAAGCGCGAACTCGCCACGAAGGCAGGTCGCCGATAACACCAGTTCACCAGGGGATCCGAGGCAGAGCTAGCGAAGTTTCCAGGTTAGGTTATGCTAACCGTTTTGTAAGGTGTCCTAAAGGGATTACCTGCCCTTCGTAAGCGAGCAGCAAGGAAAACGATGAACGCCTCCCGCCTGTACCGAGGTGCCGTGTTCGGCACGTTGGCAGCCCTTGCCCTGACGGCATGTTCGAGCGACCCCGCCACCGAGTCCTCCGACGACACCGCCGCCACGACCGTCACGGTCGAGGACAACTTCGGTACCCAGACGGTCACCGTTCCGCCGCAGTCCGTGGTCGCCACCGACAACAGCACGTTCGAGACCCTCGACACGTGGGGCATCCCGCTCGCCGCAGGCGCTGTCTCCCTGATGCCGGACACGATTTCCTACACCGAGGACGCCAGCATCGTCGACCTCGGTTCGCACCGCGAGCCCAACCTCGAAGCCGTCGTCGCCGTCGACCCCGACCTGATCATCAACGGTGGTCGCTACGGGCAGTACCGCGAGAAGTTCCAGGAACTCGCGCCGGACGCGACCATCGTCGAGGTCGCCCCCCGCGACGAGGAGGCGTTCGACTCCGAGCTCAAGCGCGGCGTCACGGTTCTCGGCGAGATCTTCGACAAGCAAGCCGAGGCGCAGGAACTCAGCGACGCGTTCGACGCATCGATCGCCCGAGTCCAGGCCGCATACTCGCCCGATCAGTCGGTGATGGGCATCATCGTGTCCGGCGGTCAGATCGGCTATGTGGCTCCGAGCAACGGCCGCACCATCGGTCCCATGTTCGACATCTTCGACTTCACCCCCGCACTCGAGGTACCCGAGGGATCCGACGACCACCAGGGTGACGACATCTCCGTCGAGGCCATCGCCGCATCCAACCCGGGCCTGATCATCGTCATGGATCGCGACGCCGCTGTCTCGGCCGACGGCCCGGACTACGTGCCCGCAGCGACGGTCCTCGAAGACTCCGCGGCGCTGCAGAACGTGCCGGCAATCCAGGACGGCAACGTCATCTACCTGCCCGCCGACACCTACACCAACGAGAGCATCCAGACCTACACGGAGTTCTTCAACTCCCTCGCAGATCTGCTCGAGAAGAACGCACAGGGCGCAGAGAACAACTGATCCAGCGCGTCGATCGCCGCGGGTTCGGCCATCAGGCCGGGCCCGCGGCCGATGTGATTCACGAGTGAGAACAACGGTGAGATGAGTACGCAGATCAGACCCTCCCGGACGCGGGACAAGCTTTTCGACTGGAAACTCCTACTGGGTTTCCTGGGGGTCGGACTCCTACTGGTCGTATCTCTGTTCACCGGTGTGTTCGACATCTTCGGTGGCGAGTTCGGCTGGGAGATGTTCAGTATCACCCGAATCCCCCGCACGATCGCGCTGGTCCTCGCCGGCGCGGCCATGGCGATGTCCGGCCTCGTGATGCAGTTGCTCACCCAGAACCGCTTCGTGGAGCCGACCACCACCGGGACGACCGAGTGGGCAGGTCTGGGGCTGCTGATCATGATGATCGTCTTCCCCACCGCAGGCCTCATGCCCCGCATGCTCGGCGCCATCGTCGCCGCATTCATCGGGACGATGATCTTCTTCCTCTTCCTGCGCCGCGTGCAGTTGTCGTCGTCGCTGATCGTTCCCATCGTCGGCATCATGCTCGGCGCTGTGGTGGGTTCCATCACCACATACATCGCCCTCGCGACCGACAAACTCCAGAGCCTGGGCATCTGGTTCGCCGGGAGTTTCACGTCGATCATCAAGGGCCAGTACGAAGTCCTCTGGGTGGTCGCCATCGTCGCGGTCCTCGTGTTCATCGTCGCCGACCGGTTCACGGTGGCGGGACTCGGCGAGGACGTGGCCACCAACGTCGGCCTGAACTACAACCGCATCATTCTTCTGGGCACGGGCCTCATCGCGGTCGCCACCGGCGTCGTCACCGTGGTGGTGGGCGCTCTCCCGTTCCTCGGGCTGATCGTCCCCAACATCGTGTCGATGTTCCGCGGTGACGACCTGCGCAGCAACCTCCCCTGGGTGTGTCTGCTCGGCATCGCTATCGTGACCGTCTGTGACCTGATCGGCCGGACGATCATCATGCCGTTCGAGATTCCGGTGTCGCTGATCCTCGGCGTCGTCGGCTCCATCGTCTTCATCGCCCTGCTTCTCCGGAGCCGCCGCAATGCCTGATACACAAGCGCCTGTCACAACAGATCGTGGTGCGGCCGTCGTCACACCGTCCACCGCGACGATGTCCACCGAGACAGTGCGGAAACGACACACAGGTACCGGGGCTTTCTCGACCGTGCGGCAACGACGTCGCTACTGGATCCTCGTGGGTGCCCTCACCCTCCTCTCCGTCGTGATCGCCGTGGGACTGGTGGCCTGGGACAATCCGGTCCAGTTCGGGACTACGGGTTACTGGCGGATCGCCCGGATGCGTGCCACCAATCTCGTCGTGATCCTGCTCGTCGTGGTGTGCCAGGCAGTCGCGACGGTGTCATTCCAATCCGCGACGAACAACCGCATCATCACGCCGTCGATCATGGGGTTCGAGGCACTCTACGTCGCGATTCAGACCGCCGCCGTCTTCTTCCTCGGCGCAGTGGGGGTGACGACCCTCCAGGGTGTGCCGCAGTTCGCCTTGATGCTGGTGCTCATGGTCGGCTTCGCGCTGATGCTCTACGGGTGGTTGCTGTCCGGTAAGTACGCGAACCTGCAGGTGATGTTGCTGGTCGGCATAGTGCTCGGTGGCGGACTCGGCTCCGTCGCGACGTTCATGCAGCGCATGCTCACGCCCAGCGAGTTCGACATTCTCACCGCCAAGCTGTTCGGCTCGGTGTCCAACGCGGACGCGTCCTACCTGCCGCTGGCGATCCCGCTCTGCGTCGCCGCCGCAGGAACGCTGTGGTGGCGGTCTCGCAGACTCAACATCGTCGCACTGGGCAAGGATGTGACGACCAATCTCGGCATGAACCATCGCCGCGAGATCATCCTCATCCTGTTTCTGGTGTCGGTCCTCATGGCCACCACCACGGCTCTCGTCGGCCCCCTGACCTTCCTCGGTTTCCTCGTGGCGACCCTGGCCTACCAGTTCGCGAACACACACGACCACCGCTTCGTGTTCCCGGTGGCGATTCTGACCGGATTCGTCATCCTCGGCGGTGCATATTTCGTGCTCAAGAACATCTTCTACGCCGAGGGCGCCGTGTCCATCATCATCGAGGCCGTCGGCGGTTCGGCCTTCCTCTACGTGATCCTCCGAAAGGGCAGACTTTGATCGAGATCAAGGGACTCCGTAAGGAGTACAGCAGCACGGTCACGATCGGCGAGATCGACCTGACCATCCCCGCAGGTGGCATCACGGCCCTCGTCGGACCGAACGGAGCGGGCAAGTCGACGATGCTGACGATCGTGGGCCGGTTGCTCGGCGCCGACGCCGGAACCATCGAGATCGCCGGCTACGACGTCTCGAGCACCAAGTCGAAGGACCTCGCGAAGATCGTCTCGGTGCTCCGCCAGGAGAACCACTTCGTGACCCGGTTGACGGTGCGGCAGCTCGTCGGTTTCGGCCGGTTCCCGCACTCGAAGGGCCGTCTCACCAGCAAGGACGAGGACGCCATCACCCAGGCCATCGAGTTCTTCGGCCTCACCGACCTCGAGCACCGCTACCTGGATCAGCTCTCGGGCGGGCAGCGGCAGCGCGCCTACGTGGCGATGGTGCTGTGCCAGGACACCGACTACATCCTGCTGGACGAACCGCTCAACAACCTCGACATGAAGCACTCGGTCCAAATGATGCAGCATCTCCACAAGGTGGCCGTCGAACTCGGGCGCACCGTGGTCATCGTGCTCCACGACATCAACTTCGCCGGCCACTACGCCGACCGGATCTGCGCGATGAAGGACGGCAAGGTCGTGGAGTTCGGGACCCCCGACGAGATCCTGGTGGACGAGGTCCTCACCGGAGTTTTCGATACCCCCGTCACCTGCGTCGACGGGCCGAACGGCCGCCTCGCCGTCTATTACTGAGCAGCACGCCGGTACTGAGCAGCACGCCGGCCGGACTCAGAACAGAGTCATTTCGGCATCTGCAGCGGGCGAGGCATTCTTGGTCTCGACCGCTGCGGGCGTGCTCTTCGGGACCTCGATGGGACCGGGCCGGGCGGCCGCCTCGCGTGCTGCCTCACCGGCAAGCTTGTCGGCGACCTCATTGAAGTGATTGCCGACGTGCCCGCGCACCCAGCGGAACCGCACGGGCCCCTTGCGCTCGGCGATCTCGCGGTCGATGTCGCGAACCAGATCGAGGTTCTTCACCGGGGCACCCGAGGCCGTCTTCCAGCCCTTGCGTTTCCAGCCGGGCAGCCACTCGGACGCACACTTGATGGCGTACTGGGAATCGGACTCGATGATCATCGGGTCGGAACCGGGATGTGCGCGAAGCGCTTCGAGCAGTGCCCGCAGTTCCGCGATCTGATTGGTTCCCGAACGCTCACCCCCCGATGCACTGGGGCCTTCGTGATTGACCCACGCCCACCCGATGGCGCCACCGGGATTGCGCAAACAGGATCCGTCGGTGCTCACGATGATCATGTCGCGACCATAGCCTTTCCGTCCGACACCGTCTAAACCCGAGTTTCGTTCACGGGCGTACGGTGATTCGGTGCCCACGTCCACGTTCACCACGGACACCCGTATAAGAGTGCCATGGCCCGTCGACCTCGCGTCGACGCTGCTGCCTCTCCAGCGTGGCGCGTGGGATCCATGTCACCGCACCGACGGCGCCGCCGTGTGGCGGGTGTCTCGGATGGAGTCCGGTCCGGTGACATACCGCCTGACCCAGGACGGCCCGAACGGAGCACGCGCACAACTGTGGGGCCCCGGTTCGGCAGAACTACACGAACAGCTCCCCGCACTCCTCGGTGCTCATGACGACCCGTCCGGCTTCGCACCCGAACATCCCGCGCTCGTCGAGGCCCACCGGCTATTCCCTGCACTGCGGATCACACGCACCGGACGCGTCTTCGAATCGCTCGTCCCGGCCGTCCTCGAACAGCGTGTGCACGGCGTCGCGGCGTTCGCATCGTGGCGCCGCCTCGTCACCCGCTTCGGCGAACCCGCCCCGGGCCCCGCACCGACAGGTATGTGTGTTCCGCCGAGCGCCCAGGTGTGGCGGCGAATCCCATCGTGGGAGTTCCACAAGGCGAACGTCGACCCCGCCCGGGCGCGCACGATCGTGCGGTGCGCGCAGCTCGCCGACCGTCTCGAGCGCCTGTGCGACGACCCCCCGGACGAAGCCCAGCGGAAACTGAGGTCCCTGCCGGGAATCGGCGTGTGGACCGCCGCCGAGGTCGCGCAGCGCGCGTTCGGCGACGCCGACGCACTGTCGGTGGGCGACTATCACCTGGCGAACGTCGTCGGCTGGTCGCTGCTCGGCGGACCGCTCGACGACGACGGCATGGTCGAGTACCTCGAACCACTACGTCCTCACCGCTATCGGGCGGTGCGCTTGATCGCCGCATCCGGTGGGTACTCCCGAGTGCCGAAACGCGGGCCTCGCACGCCCATCACCGACCACCGCGGACGGTGACAGGGACGGGCCTCATGGAACTTTCGTCCCGGGCATCGCCGAACGTAGACTCCGTCGCATGCCCGCCATCGATGCCCCGACCGGTCCGGTCAGTGCTATCCCGACCGGTCCGGTCAGTGCTATCCCGACCGGTCCGGTCAGTGCTACCCCGACCGGTCCGGCTCGACTCGAGCATCTCCCCAGCTTCCTGCTGAGCCAAGCCGCGCTTCACATCCACCGCGTCGTGTTCGACCGCCTCGACGCCTCCGATGCTCGCGGGCACCATTACCGCGTGCTCGCCGCGCTCGACGAGTACGGGCCGTCCAGCCAGGTCGATCTGGGACGCCGATGCGGTCTGGATCGCAGCGACGTGGTGTCCGTCGTCGACGCACTCGTCGATCGGCACTTCGTCGAACGCGCTCCCGACCCGAGCGACCGGCGCCGGAACATCATCAGCCTCACCCGCCGAGGACGGAACCGGCTGTTCGACCTCGAGCTCACGCTCACTGCGGTGCAGGACGTGGCGTTCGCACCACTGGATGCGGACGAACGTGCGCAATTCACTGCGATGTTGACCAAGCTTGTGGAGCATCACTCCCGCACCGACCGGTAACCACGCGGCCTCTCTGGTCGTAGGTGACCGATCAGACATCCCTGGATCTCAGCTGTCAAGCAGCGAGGGTGTGCTGACGATGCGACCACGCGGTCGCCTGGTCATAGTGCGTGTGGGTCTTGAGGCAGCCGTGGAGGATGCCGACGAGCCGGTTGCCGACCTGCCGCAGAGCGGCATTGTGGCTGACGTCGCGGGCGCGAAGCTGGTCGTAATAGGCACGGACCTGCTCATCGTGCAGGAGCGCGCAGGAAGCCTGCATGTGCAGGGCATCGACAAGCCGATCGTTATGTATATGCCGGGCGGAGACCACTCGCGTTTTGCCGGACTGCCTGGTGATCGGACTGGTCCCGGCGTAATTCTTGCGCGCCTTCGCGCTGGTATAACGGCCCGGGGCGTCCCCGAACTCGGCAAGCACCCGGGCACCGAGAACGACGCCGAGACCGGGCTGGCTGAGCAGGATCTCAGCATCCGGGTGCTCACCAAAATGCGCCGACACGTCTTTCTCGAGGTTCGCGATCTCGGAGTTCAGCGTCGTCAGGATCGCCACGAGTGACCGGACCGTCGCCGCATACGCCGTGGTCACAGGAGCGGGCTGGCCGAGGTGTTCGGCGCGCAGTACCTGCTGGAGCGCCGCCGCTTTGGTCTCGATGTCACGGCGGCTCTTCAACGCGGCGGTGATCTGCCGGAGGGTGAGCGCGGCGGCCATATCCGGGGTCGGGGCCTTGGCCAGCAGGGTCAACACTGGGGTGGAGGTGAGCCCGAGCGGCGTGTAGGCCTCGAGCGCGGCGGGGAAGTAGTCCCGCAACGCTACCCGCAACCGCAACAGGTGGCGAGTGCGTTCCCAGATCAGCGTCTGGTGAGCGCGGGTGACTACCTTGACCGCCT